>NZ_JBNDKT010000001.1:0-787684 GCF_050435685.1 Paraburkholderia sp. GAS448 | reverse complement strand
TGTGGGCGACGTCGCCCCACCTGCATCCTTAAACGCCGCGTCGTGTGCCCGGCCGTCGCGCGCGATTGTAAGAAGCGGTAAGGCGTGTTACCGGAACATCATGCCGCCGGAGCCGGCGACACTGTCGTGAGCTGGTCAGCCTCGCCGGCACCTCAGTCTGTGCCGGCACACCGGCTCGCAACCTCATGCCGATAACCGGTCTGCCCGCTTCCGGGTCCGTGCGGCGCTTCACGCGGAATCGGAATCGACCCGATGACCGGCTTGATTTCCTTTGACGGGTGACTATCATAGGAAACTGATGTCGCCCGCTGGAGCGTATCCAGCGCCCTTTGCAGCACTGTAGTGCCCTTGCGGCTTGGCTCCGTCCCATGTCTGGATGGCCGCAGGTCTGACAAAGACCCGGAGTTTCCTGTCTGCCCGGTTGGGGAATCAACGATTCCCGACCGGGGATCCGCGATTCCCCTTTTTCTTTAGGAGAATCGCCATGAACCAGACTGAGCAACCCAGAAAGTACTTTGACCTCCATCTGACCGGCCTCGGTTATCTCTCGCGCGTGCGCGAAGTGACCTCGGCCGGGCAGGGTCGCGCCCGGGCCAGGCCGTTTCTGGCCTGTTCGATTGCCGCGTTCCACGGAGACCCCGAGGTTCAGAACGGGATCGTCTACCTGAATCTCGATCTGATCGTCTCGGGCGAAAAGGCCAGGGATGCGATCCTGTCGGTGATGAACGACGCCAATGACCACGACGTCAAGGTGCTGGTCGGCTTTCGGGCCGGTGATCACTACATCAGCACCTATGAGATCAGGCAGGGTGACCGTGCCGGCCAGATGGGCACAGTCCTGAAAGGCCGGTTGCTCAAGGTCTTCTGGATCAAGGTCGACGGCGTGGTCGTGTACCAGGACGAACGGCAGGACGAGCGTCACGAGGACCAGGCCGAAGACCCGTCCGAAGATCCGGTCGATCACCCTGACGACGTTGTCTTGCCTGACGGGCATCAGCAACTGGATGCGCCGGCAACGGATGATGCTGCCTTCGACGACCCGGTCGCCGAAGTCGAAACACCCGATGCCTCCGCAAGCCATGCCGCTAGTCGCGACGTGACACAGGTTCAGCGGTCGGAACGTCAACAGGATGGCTTCCGCGATCGACGCCCCGCAGGAAACCCTGCCGGGTATCGACGCGGGACCGGCTTCCTGCGACGCGCTGTCCGTCGGACCGGCACTGCAGGTTGACGTCGGGTTGTTGTCGCGTTGTTGTCAGCCTCCCTGCTTTGCGCAAGGTCACTCCGTGTGTTTGGCCGTCGGGTTTTCACATGCAGCAGGAGAAAACTAGTTGATTCGGTATCCTCTATATTTAGATTAATTTTTCCCGTTTTTCGGGCGTTTGCGTGTTCGCCCTTCTAAAACACGCCTCGATCCCTGGTTCGTCCGCTTTAAAAAGGCCAGGTGCGATGCCGGTTCGCCGGCATCAACATGCGGTTTCCTGATCCCTGCCTCAGGCGCCTTGGCGCTTTTCTCTCCTGAGGAGTCACAGGATGCCCGTCGCAGCCGCGAAACCGGCTGCGACTTCTCCTTTCCCTGCCCCCGGCCACCGCGGGGCGATCTGTGCTGAGCTGCGTCGTCAGTCAGCTTGCTCCAGCGCGACCACCTGTCTCGCTGCGGCAAGCTGGCTACCCGTGGCTTCCCTCTTCGTGTACCGATTCCCCTGAGCTCCCGGGCCGACGGCGGCCTCGAAACGCCGTGCCGTTTGCGCTCACTGCGCTAAACGCCCCTGGTCGCGCGCCCGCGGCCAGGGGACATTGGCAGGCGCCCTGCTGTCCGGACACCTGCCCATGGACGCTTTACCGTTGATCCGCCGGCTGCGGATCCGTCAGGTTGCGGCGTCACTGTGACCATGCCTGCAGTATCTGCAGTTTTTTTCCGGCGCGTTGTTTCTGCGCGGCTGCGTGCCAGCTGGATCGGCATTCGGAATGTTCTCTGACCCGGCTGGTTCAGATCGGGCTCAATGGCAGACGCCAGGCGGCCAGCGATCTGATCATCCAGTTTTTCCACCCCGAGGGGATACGTCCCTCAGGAGGCGTCTCCTCATTTTCTGGAGTTTTCAAAATGGGCATGGACGTCTTTGGAAACACCCCCCGTTCGGACAGGGGTACCTATTTTCGCAACAACGTCTGGTGGTGGCATCCGCTCTGGCAGTACTGCGAAACGGTTGCGGCCGACATCATCCCACCCGGCAACCTCGGTCATTCGAACAATGGCTGGGGTCTGGACGATGACGGGGCCACCGCGCTTGCAGAGCGACTAAAGCTTGCCCTCCGGTCGGGTCATACGCACCGATACGCCGAGCTGTACCACCAGCGGCTGCGCTCTTTGCCGTATCAACCGTGTACGGTGTGCGGCGCCACCGGTCATCGCGCCGAGCCGCCTGCAACCGGGCCCGGACCCTTGTTGTGTAACGCCTGCGATGGCAAGGGCGAAGTACCCGATTTTGAGACGCACTACCCGTTCGACGAGGACAACGTCCGCGAATTCGTCGAATTCCTTCAACTGTGCGGTGGATTCCGCATCTGTTAGGCCACGTGTCATCTGCAGTTGACCCGCCGTTGACCTTATAGGCAACCGCGCACATCAGCACGACGCCCCGGCCATCCCGATATTTCACCCCTTGGGGCATTGCATTCCTCCTGGGGATGCGCATGCCCCTTCACCCATTCAAGGAGCATGTCATGTCCGTCTACTACTACGAAGTCCCTGCTTCAGCTGCGCCGTCACCGGCGCTTCGCCCGGCATCTCGCGAGCAACGCCTGCGTGACGGCAGCCTGGTGGACCTGTCACGCTTCGCCTGCGAGGCCGGTTTCAGGGCGCCTGTTGCGATTTCAAAAGAGGCATTGCACCTGTGCCTCGCCGGTCTTCCAGACGTCACTCCCGATGTCATTCGCGGTCCGTGTTCATCGTGCGTTGCGGCGAGACGCCTGTGGTCCGTTCTGTGGGAGGCGGCCGCCGAAGTCATGCATCGACACGAAGACAAGGCGGTCTTCTTCAGTGCGCGCCTCGATCCTGACGACGCCAGTGCAGCACCGGCCTCCGAGGTTCATCTGAAACTGGTCGTCGATGCGGGAACCACTGACCGGCCGGTCGCCACGATCCTGCTGCCCGATCAGGACTAGCCACATCTGCCACGGCAACGGCCAGATTATTTGCCCCGCACTTGCCATTCACTTGCGTTGCACCTGCTTTATTTACCCGTCGTGGGGATGCATCCCCGCCAGGGGGCATCCTCCGCGCTTTTTTTGCTGGAGAACATCATGCAACCTGACTCTGATGTACGGCGTCAACTACTGTGTCCGCCCAGCGACAACTATTCTGGCCGGTTGAGGGGTAATTGCTCCGGTTGTTAGGGCATAGTTGTCGACTCCCAAGTCGTTGCCTCAAGTCTTTTGTTACCCGCGTCGGCGTAGTTGTCGCGGGTAGTTGTCGTCAATCGAACGGGTTCTCCGGTAGTTGTCGCTGAGCGTCGGGTGGCGGCACATAGTTGTCGCGCTCGAGAGCGTTTGCCTGTGCGGTCCGGCGGCGGTAGCTCTCGACGTTCAGTTCGAACACGGTGGCGTGGTGCACGAGCCGGTCGATCGCCGCGATGGTCATCGCAGGATCGGGGAACACGGAGTTCCACCCGGAGAACGGCTGATTCGCGGTGATCAGGACCGACCGGTGCTCATACCTTTGCGCAATGAGTTCGAACAGGACGCTGGTTTCCGCCTGGTCTTTGCGCACGTAAGAGATATCGTCGACGATCAACAGGTCGAATCGATCGAGCTTGTTGATCGCCGATGTCAGTTGCAGGCTTTGCCGTGCGAGTTGCAGCCGTTGCACGAGTTCATCGGCGCGTGTAAAGAACACGCGATAGCCGGCGTCGATCAGCGCATGCCCGAGACCTGCTGCGGCATGCGACTTCCCCGCGCCGGGTGGCCCGAAGAACAACAGGTTGGCACCTTTCTCCAGCCACGCATCGCCTGCCGCGAGCGCTTGCAGATGTGGCTTCGAGAGCATGGGTACCATGCTGAAGTCGAAGCAGTCCAGCGTCTTGCCTGGTGGCAGATGGGACTCGGCACGGTGGCGCTCGATGCGCCGGCGCGAGCGGTCCGCCAGTTCGTGCTCGACCAGCGCCGAGAGCAATCTCGTCGCTGGCCAGCCTTCCTTATCGGCGCGCTCGGCGAACTCGGGCCATAGCCGGGTGATCATCGGCAAGCGCAATTCGCCGAGCATCAGGCTCAGGCGTGCCGGGTCGGTGGCGGGCGCGTTCATGCTGCCACCTGTCTGGCCAGCAGCGAATCGTACAGGCGGCTATCCGGAATCTGCACCACCACCTGAGGCCATGAAGGTTCTGGCGGCGCCAGTTCAGTACGTAAGGCGATCGGATCGGGCAGCTCGCCGGCAGCCAGGATCTGTTCCAGCCGGCTTGCCAGCACGGCCTCGACGCCGTCGCGGGCAGCCAAGTCGAGCAACGTAACCATCGTCTTGCAAGCCTGGCGTTGCGGCAAACGCAAGCTCAGCTCGTCCCAGGTCCGGCGATAGGCCTCACGGGGAAACAGCGCGTCGCGGAACTGATAACCGGCAAATGCCTGCGGTTTGCGACGCAGATTCTCGATGAAGTGCCGGTAGTCGATCACGCGGCCCCGGCTCGTTCCCGGATCGCGTTGACCGCGTGGCACTTCAAGAACCCGTGTGCCAGCCACGAAGCACTCAAGCCGGTCCCGGTAAAGGCGCACCTTCAGACGATGACCAATCAGGCGCGAAGGCGCGCTGTACAGGATGTTGCGCACCGTAAAGGTACCGTTGCGGGTCACCAGCGCGTCTTCCTCTGTGTAGTCGGTGGTGCGACGTGGCGGCAGCGCACGCAAGGCCTCCCGCTCCACCTGAAACGCCTTGCTGACCCGCCGGTTACGCCGCAGGACGATATCGCGCACAAACCGCTCGTAGTCCGTCCGGCTGTCGAAGTCGCGGTAGCCCCTTAACAGCAGGGCCTGATCGAGCTCGTCCTTCAGATGCCGATGGGAGCCTTCGACGCTGCCATTCTCGTGGCTCACTCCGCGATTGTTGCGCGTGCCCACCATGCCATAGTGATCGAGCAGCTCGCTGTAGCGCGAAGTCCAATCGTCATCGGGATTCAGATTCTTATAGGCCGCCGACAGGCTGTCGGTGCGATGTTCACGAGGAGCGCCACCTGCCATCCAGAAAGCGCTTTGCAAGCCACTGGTCAGCGCCTCGAAACTCTCGCCCCCCTCGTTGACCTCGGCGTACTCCCATCGGGAGAACGCCAGCACGAAGTGATACAGCATGTGCGGAAACGGCACGCCGGCGATCGATACGCCTAGCGGGGAAACGTCGGTGAAGTCAGACAGGCCCATCTGGCCAGCCACATGCTGCTGTGCGAAGAACATCTCACGTGGCGGCCCACTGGTCGCGCGCCAGATCCGGATACGGCGCTGCAAGGTACGTAACATGGAATCCGGGTACTGACCGGGATACTCCTCCTGGAGACGGCGCATCAAGGTGATGCCCATGAGACGGGGTTCGCGCTCAAGCAGCGGCCTGATCTCTGTGTCCCACACGTCGGCGAGCGGGTCGGCGCGCGTGCGCCACGAGCGCTCGGGTTTCTGTGAGGGAAGAGTTGGCGCCGATTCAATCCGGCGCGCGCTGCGAACACTGATGCCGGCTTTGGCGGCAGCGACTTCTTGCGTGTGCGTTTTGCGGTCTTGCATATACAGATGCACCTGACGGTCTGTTATTCGAGTTCCTGGCACGACGCACTCTGCAGTTGCAAAGACGTCGATCCTAAAACCCTCAACCCGACCGCCGCCGGTTGGCGAACGCTACGGCGGCTACGCCACCTACGCGTTCACCAACCGGCCAAGATAGTTGTCGCCGACTGGACAGAACAATTGTCGCCGCTTCGCCCCGGCATCACGCGAGCAACGTCTGCGTGACGGCAGCCTGGTGGACCTGTCACGCTTCGCCTGCGAGACCGGCTTCAGGGCGCCTGTGGCGATTTCGAAAGAGGCGTTGCACCTGTGCCTCGCCGGTCTGCCCGACGTCGCTCCCGATGCCATTCGCGACCCGTGTCCATCGTGCGTTGCGGCGTGTACGGCGAGACGCCTGTGGTCCGTTCTGTGGGGGGCGGCCGCCGAAGTCATGCATCGACACGAAGACAGGACGGTCTTTTTCAGTGCGCGCCTCGATCCTGACGACGCCAGTGCAGCACCGGCCGCCGAGGTTCATCTGAAACTGGTCATCGATGCGGGAACCACTGACCGGCCGGTCGCCACGATCCTGCTGCCCGATCAGGACTAGCCACATCTGTAACGGCAACGGCGAGATTGTTTGCCCCGCACTTGCCATTCACTTGCATTGACCTGCTTTATTTACCCGTCGCGGGATGCCTCCCCGCCAGGGGGCATGCTCCGCGCTTTCTTGCTGGAGAACATCATGCAACCTGATCGTGAAGTCCTGACCTCGAACGCCACCATCAAGGCCGTGCGTGTCCCTGAATCAAAGCGTACGAACACGCTGCCGCGCTATTTCGGGCGGCAGCACATGACAGGTGATGCGTGGGTGTACCAGTCGCTGCAATCCGTCTGTGACGCCTATTCAGGCGGCGTGTGGGACTTCTTCGAACTGTCGAACGGAGGTTTCTACATGGCCCCTCGCCTGGAGGAGCCACTGCGTATCCACAACGAGGGCAATGGCTTCGATGGCGAGATGTCGTGCGACGCCGCCGGCATCGTGGCCTGTCTGATGGCGTTCAGTGCCCTTGCCTGCCAGACCCGCGTGGCGCACTTCGGTGAGCTGTTCTACCAGTTGCGCGACTTCGCTGCGCAGCACGCGGAAGCGGCATCGATATTCGCCGCCATTGACTGACCGATCGTGCTGTCGCCGCTCATTCACTTACGTTCGACCCAGGGCGCCCCGCAAGGGGCGCCTTTCTGAACAGACACTGCCCGGTGCACAGCGCCGGCGCACGGAAGATTTGACGTGCCGCAGGTGTATGACAGGCATTGGTAATACGACGGACATGCATGTAGTCAGAGGCAAATAGAGCCAAACGTTGGCCGACAGGAAAGGGAGGTGGAACGATGAAACGCCTGACCGACACAGACCTCGCTGGAGAGCGCGGCGCGCAATTAAGCGACTGCGGCGCGTACCGGTACCGGCTCTGGCGCGAATGGAACGCCTCACGTCCAACGGTGGCGTTCGTGATGCTGAACCCGTCAACAGCCGATCACCTCGTCGACGACCCGACTGTCACCCGGTGCTTTGCACGCGCCGTCGCGGATAACTTCGGCCGGCTTGAAGTCGCCAACCTGTTCCCACTGCGGGCGACCCACCCTGATGAGCTCCTTATGCATCCGGACCCGCTTGGACCGCGTAGCCGGGCCAACAGCGCAATCCTGGAAGCGGTCGACCTTGCGTCGATGGTTATCTGTGCGTGGGGCTCACATGAAGCGGCGGCGACGCGCGCGGCCGACGTGCTGCACCTGCTCGGGATCACCAACATGAGCGGGAAGCTGTTCCATCTCGGACTGAACATCGACGGCAGCCCGAAACACCCGCTGTATATCGCCGCGAACAAGCGGCCAGAACCATTCGCACTCACAGCATGACCGAAGCTACATACGGAGAACCTGAGATCGGCGCAACGCATGAGGTAGGAAATGGGCATTGCAAACGGAAAGCGCGTGAGCGCGAAGGAAGCCGCCGAAATTCTCGGCGTGCCGCGATACGCAATTAGCCGCATAGACCGTGCTGGCGAAATCATCCAGCGCTACAAGCTCGGTCACAAAACGCACGTCTACGAACTTGAGTCGCTTTACAGGTTTCTCGCATCATGCCAATCGACACCATTACCAAAGCCGGCCGCAAGCGCTACCGTTGGTCGTTCAAGCGTGTCATCGACAATCGAAGCATTCGAAAAACCAAGCTTCTCCCTGCGGGAATTTCTGCCAGGGAGGCGGACGAACTAGCGCGAAAATGGGAGCACGAGATCTATGCGATCGCAAGTGGCGCAAGAAAACCCGTTGTGACCATCGGCGAATGCGTGCAAGCGCATGTCGCCGACAGGAGCCGGCACTGGAAGGACGCCCGAAAGAGGATACAGATCCTTGAAAAGTGGGCACCGGAATATGCGAACCAGGATGCGACCGACCTGCACGAGTGGTCGAAGCATTTCGTAGGCTATCTCAGAGCTGCGCGGGACCACCACGGGCGTCCCAAGCCGCAGCTTTCTGATGGATCGGTAAGGAACATACTCGCTTACCTGCGGGCCGCCATCAAATACGCGCACAAGGTCGGTCGACTGGAAACGGACCAAACGGCCCAGCTGGTCATACCCGCGGTGAAAAACGAGCGACACCATTACCCGCAGCGCAGAGAAATGCTGGAGATCGCGCGGGTATGCGAAAACCGCGAGGTGCGTGCAGCGATAAGGATCGCGTTTTATTCAGGGATGCGGCGCGGGGAAATCCTGCGGGCGAAAGTGACGCGGTACGGCTACTCGCTGGAGGACACCAAGAATGGCCGGCCGCGTATTGTCCCGGTCCACCCGAGAATCGCCGTGCTGGCGCGCCGGATACACTTCACTGTTACGTTGAAACAGTTCGAGATGGAATGGATCAAGGCGCGAGAGGCGGCCGGTCATCCGGACACGAAATTCCACGACCTGAGACACGGGGCGGCGTCGGAAATGATCAACGCAGGCATCGACCTGTTCACTGTAGGCGGCGTGCTGGGGCACAAGTCGGTCGCGTCGACGAAGCGCTATTCGCACCTTGTGACGGCGCGGTTGGCAGATGCCGTAGGAAAGATTGGACAGAAGAAACAGGGTGCCTGAAATCAGGTTTCGGGCAGAAAAGTCCACACCCCTGATTTCATCCTGACAAGGGCAATTCGCCGAAACCCTTGTCAAGATTGGTGGGCCGGGTGGGAGTCGAACCCACGATGTCCTTTCGGAGGCGGATTATGAGTCCGCTGCCTGCAACCAGCACGGCGTCCGGCCCAATAAAAAGACCCGGTCTGAAGGCCGGGCCCGTTCGCTGATTTGGCCGACATAGTACACGAAAAAGGAGGCCTCTGGGACCGTCCTGCTCTAGCAAAACGATCTCGAAGCCCCTTCAATCGCTAACGGCCACGTCGCCCGATCAATTCCCCTCGAGGAACGACTTCAGCTTGTCCGAGCGGCTCGGGTGACGCAGCTTGCGCAGCGCCTTTGCTTCGATCTGACGGATCCGTTCACGCGTCACGTCGAACTGCTTGCCGACTTCTTCCAGCGTGTGATCGGTGCTCATCTCGATACCAAAGCGCATACGCAGCACCTTAGCTTCGCGCGGCGTCAACGAGTCGAGCACGTCCTTCACGACATCGCGCATGCTGGCGTGCAGAGCGGCGTCGGCCGGAGCGACCGTGTTCGTATCTTCGATGAAGTCGCCCAGATGCGAATCGTCGTCGTCACCGATCGGCGTTTCCATCGAGATCGGCTCCTTCGCGATCTTCATGATCTTGCGGATCTTGTCTTCCGGCATCTCCATCTTTTCGGCGAGCGTTGCCGGATCCGGCTCGAGACCAGTTTCCTGCAGGATCTGACGCGAGATGCGGTTCATCTTGTTGATCGTTTCGATCATGTGAACCGGAATCCGGATCGTGCGCGCCTGGTCCGCGATCGAACGCGTGATGGCCTGACGGATCCACCACGTCGCATAAGTCGAGAACTTGTAGCCGCGGCGATATTCGAACTTGTCCACGGCCTTCATCAGGCCGATGTTGCCCTCCTGAATCAGATCCAGGAACTGCAGGCCCCGGTTCGTGTACTTCTTCGCGATCGAGATCACGAGACGCAGGTTCGCTTCGGTCATCTCGCGCTTCGCCTGACGCGCCTTCAGTTCACCGGCCGCCATCTGGCGGTTGGTTTCCTTCAGGTCCTTCAGCGGCAACACAACGCGTGCCTGCAGATCCAGCAGACGTTGCTGCTGTTCGCGGATCGCCGGAATGTTACGGGTGAGGATCGCACTATACGGATGATTCTCGCCGACGATCCGGTCAGCCCACTCGAGATCCGTCTCATTGCCCGGGAAGCGGGCGATGAATTCAGCACGCGGCATACCGCACTTGTCGACGACCGTATGCAGAATCTGCCGCTCGACCTGACGTACTTCATCCACCTGCGCACGCAGCGTGTCGCACAGGCGCTCGACGGTACGTGCCGTGAAGCGGATCGTCATCAGCTCGTTCTGGATCGTTTCCTGAGCCTTCAGATACGACTTCGACTTGTAGCCTTCCTTCTCGAACGCACGACGCATCTTGTCGAACCATTCGCTGATGGACGCGAATTTTTCGAGCGCAGCGCGCTTGAGCGCTTCGAGCTGGGCCGCGTTGGCGGTCGCCTGCGCGGTGCCGTCGTCGTCGTCTTCTTCCTCTTCTTCCTCTTCGACTTCCTCTTCTTCGTTCTCGATCGCTTCCGCTTCCTGCTCGGAGAAGCCATCTGCGTCTTCCGCGTTGGCATCGATCAGACCGTCGACGAGCTCATCGACACGGATTTCCTCGTTCGCGACGCGCTCGGCCATCGCGAGGATGTCGGCGATCGTTGTCGGGCACGCGGAGATCGCCATCACCATGTGCTTGAGGCCGTCTTCGATGCGTTTCGCGATCTCGATTTCGCCTTCGCGCGTCAGCAGCTCGACGGTGCCCATTTCACGCATGTACATGCGGACCGGGTCGGTCGTGCGGCCGAATTCGGAGTCGACGGTGGAGAGGGCCACTTCCGCTTCTTCTTCAACTTCGTCGTCCGACGAAGCCGCCGGCGCGTTGTCGTTCAGCAGCAGCGTTTCGGCGTCGGGTGCCTGCTCGTAGACGGCCACGCCCATGTCGTTGAACGTGCTGATGATGCCTTCGATCGCCTCGGTCTCGGCAAAGTTGTCCGGGAGGTGGTCGTTGATTTCGGCATACGTCAGGAAGCCCCGCTCCTTGCCCAGCTTGATCAGCGCGCGCAGTTTCGAGCGACGCTCTTCGAGCTCTTCAGCGGTGCCCGGCTGCGAGGAGGCAAAAGCGTCCTTCAGCAGCGCTTTTTCCTTCGCGCGGCGGTCGCGTGCCTTGGCCTTTTCGCCTTTTCCCGGAGCGACCGGAGTTGCTTCTTCGCTCTGGGCTGCGTCGTCATCGACGGATACTTCGTTCAGCTTTTTCGTCATGGAGTTCGCCATACCGGCTGTAGTCTCGACTCGCGGCTGCTGGACGACAGCCGGTTGAACCGTGGATACTGGAGTCTCGCGTACCACCGCATCGTCCTGGGCGGCAGCCGCTTCCCTTGCACTTCTAGAACCCGATCGCTTCGCTGCCGGCTGAGAGGCCTTTGAGGCTTTCGCCAGAGACGGCGCCGCTCGCGCGGCAGAAACGGTCGAGGACTTTCCCCTCGGGGGGGGCGTGACGCGCGTGGCAGACCCTTTTTTCGCGGAAGAAGTGGACCTGGCCTGCGTAACCGTTCTGGTCGGCTCCCTGGAGCCTGTGCCTGCCGCCTTCTTTCCGCCTGTAGTCTTTACCATCGCAATTCGCCCTCTTGCTTGGAAAACAAACCGCTGAAAACCTTTTATTATAGCACCCCGGTTTTCAGCCCCTCCCTGCTTACAGCCCGAGCTGACGTTTCATGTCGGCCCGCTTCTGATTCAGCTTCGCCAGTTCCGTGAATTCTTCCGGCGTATGTCTTGACTGCCGGGACAGCTGTTCAAGCCTGTCACAGCATGCGTCGTAACTCATCCTGAGGATCGCGGCCTTCAGTTCCTCACCGACGATCCGCTCCTGCTCGCGACGCTCTTCGATGACGGTCTGGTCCTCCGGATTCTTTAGCAGCAAATCCCTCACGTTTTCATCATAGTCCAGAATATCGCGGAAAATTTCTTCGAAAGTCGGGGCGTTTGCGCCGTTTCTGAGCAGGTCCGACAGCAACTGAAACTCGGCTGCCTCGCCCAGTGCACGCGCATGCGTCGTCACTTCTTCGAAGAGTTCACCGTGCCGGGTAACCGTCAGCAGCGCCTGTTCCGCGTCCTCATCCAGTACGCTGACGATGCGCGGATGCATCACCAGGTTGCGCAGCGCCCGCTGCTCGATTCCCGTCACGCTGCGCCGGTCCTTGCGCGGCGGCGCGGCGCGGGACGCCGCGGCAATCCGGGCGTCGACCTCGCAGAGCGCGGCCACCTCGTCGAACGGCACATCGAGCCGGTCGGCAAACATATGCATGATCTGGGCGCGCAACGCATTGGCGGGCAGCGCCTGCAGCAGCGGCTTGGCGTCAAAGAGCGCACGCGCCCGGCCTTCCGGCTGATCCAGTTCCTTGCCGCTCAGCACCTCGTTCAGCATGAACTGCGACAGCGGCATCGCCCGCTCGACCTGCTCAGCGAACGCATCCGGGCCGAATTCGCGCACGTAGCTATCCGGATCGTGCTCCGTCGGCAGGAACAGGAAGCGGATGGTCCGGTTGTCCGCCGCGTGCGGCAGACAGGCGTCCAGGGCGCGCCTCGCGGCGCGGCGGCCGGCCGAATCGCCGTCGAAGCTGAAAATCACCGTATCCGTCTGGCGCATCAGTTTCTGCACATGAATCGGTGTGCAGGCCGTGCCGAGGGTCGCCACCGCGTTCTGGAACCCCAGTTGCGCCAGCGCGACCACATCCATGTAGCCTTCGACCACCAGAACGCCACGCTGTTCGCGAATCGCGAGGCGTGCCTCGAACAGCCCGTACAACTCACTGCCCTTGTTAAATAGCGGCGTTTCCGGGGAATTCAAATACTTTGGCTCGCCGCCATCGAGGACACGGCCGCCGAAACCGATTACTTGCCCTTTCATATTGCGAATCGGGAACATGATCCGCTCGCGGAACCGGTCGTAGCGGCGGTTCTGACCCTGAGCGTCCGATTTTTCGCTGACAATAACGAGCCCCGATTCGACCAGTGCGTCGTCCCGATAGTTGGGGAACGCGGCTTCGAGGTTCTGCCAGCCATCGGGCGCATAGCCGAGTCCGAAACGCGCGGCGATCTCGCCCGTGAGGCCACGCTTCTTCAGATACTGAATCGCGTCCGTCGCACCTCGCAACTGCTTGCGATAAAAGTCGCACGCAGTCTGCATCACATCGGAGAGTGCGGTCGTGACGGCCCTGGACACGGCCGGCGCGTAACCTTCGCCACCGCCGCCCGCACCGCCGCCGCGCATCGGCGATGGCTCCTGCGGCACCGTCAGACCGACCGACTGCGCCAGCTCGTTGACTGCCTCGGGAAATGTCAGACCTGCATGCTCGATCAGAAAACCGATCGCGGTTCCATGCGCGCCGCAGCCGAAGCAGTGATAGAACTGCTTAGTCGGACTAACGGTGAACGAAGGGCTCTTTTCGTTGTGAAACGGGCAGAGCCCCATGAAGTTCGCGCCGCCCTTTTTCAACTGCACATAGCGGCCAACCACGTCGACGATATCGACGCGGTTCAGCAGATCCTGCAGGAACGAATGCGGAATCACAGTGGGGGGCGCAGCCTTGAATACACGGAAACCGCACGTCCCGCCAATGTGCGGGCCGGCCGCTTCCTGATAAGGGAGTTACTTCGCGAGTGCTGCCTTGACGAGCCCGGACACAGCCGTCATGTCGGCACGGCCAGCGAGCTTCGGCTTCAGTACACCCATGACCTTGCCCATGTCCTGCGGACCAGCAGCACCCGTCTGCGCAACCGCGGCCTGCACTTCCGCCGCGATTTCCGCTTCGGACAGCTGTTGCGGCATGTAGGCGCTCAGGACAGCCAGTTCGGCGGCTTCCTTTTCGACGAGGTCATTGCGACCAGCCACTTCGAACTGGCTGATCGAGTCCTTGCGCTGCTTGATCATCTTGTCGATGACGGCCGTCACGGCGGCATCGTCGAGCGTCACGCGCTCATCGACTTCGCGCTGCTTGATTGCGGCGAGCAGCAGGCGGATCGTGCCGAGACGTTCGGTCTCGCGCGCCCGCATGGCCGCTTTCATGTCGTCGTTGATCTGATCCTTGAGACTCATCACTCACCCGAATGCGTTGAATTTGAACAAGCCTGACGAAACAGGCTCTGAAAACCATCCGGCAAGGCACGCGCCTCAAGACAAAAACCCGCTTGGGACACTTTCCTCAAGCGGGTCGTCGCGGATTCGCGTAATGGATGCGGCCTCACCGGGGATGGCCTCGCAGGCCAGGTTTTTCCGCGTATGGTGGCATCGAATACTGGATGCCATCACCTGTTGGGTTGCCGCCGCTCCGCAAGAAGTAGCGACGACGCCAGAATCAGTAAAACTTCTTTGGCAGTTGCTGGCTGCGCAGGCGCTTGAAATGGCGTTTCACCGCTGCTGCCTTCTTCCTCTTCCGTTCGGCCGTTGGCTTTTCGTAAAATTCGCGCGCGCGAAGTTCGGTCAGGAGGCCGTTTTTTTCGACCGTGCGCTTGAACCGGCGCATCGCAACTTCAAAGGGCTCATTTTCTTTTACGCGGATGATCGTCATTTTTCAACAACGGGAACTTTGTAAAGGTTGGGGAGTATAGCAGACGTTTCGCACAAAGGCACGGCGCCGTCAAGCCCCAAGCACGTAATCCGCCGCCCCCTGTCCGGCCGCCACGCCCGATGCCCACGCCCACTGGAAGTTGTAGCCGCCTAGCCAGCCGGTTACGTCGACGGCTTCGCCGATGAAATACAGCCCCGGCACACGGGCACTCATCATCGTCGAAGACGACAGCTCACGCGTGTCGATCCCCCCGCGCGTCACCTCGGCCTTACGGTAGCCTTCGGTTCCGTTTGGGGTGAGCGACCAGCGCGACAACGCCTCACCGATCTTGCGCAGGGTTTTGTCGGGCAGATCCGCGACGCGCGCCTCGGCCGGAATGGCATGTGTCTCCAGCCAGACGTGCGCGAGCCGCGTCGGCACCCATTCGGCCAGCAGGTTCGCGATCTGTCGCCGGGTGCCGGTTTTGGCTTCCAGCAGCGCGGTCGCGGCGTCCCGTTCCGGCAGCAGGTTCACGTGAATCGGCTCGCCTGGATGCCAGTAGCTCGAAATCTGCAGCACGCCCGGTCCCGACAGTCCACGATGGGTGAGCAGCAGATCTTCGACAAACGCACCACCGGTCTTTTTGTTCCCGGTCGCCAACTGGACTTCGAGCGACACGCCCGAGAGCGCCGAGAACGGCGCCCAGTCGTCAGCGGCGAAAGTCAGCGGCACAAGCGCCGGACGCGTGTCGATCAGCTTGTGGCCGAACTGCTTCGCCGTGCGATAGGCGAAGTCGGTCGCGCCGATCTTCGGAATCGACAATCCCCCCGTCGCCACCACAAGGGCGCGCGCCCGGATCGGACCGGCATGGCTTTCGAGGGTGAATCCGTCGGTGGCTTCGCGCCTCACCTCTTCGACCACCAGCGGCCGGCGCCATGTGACGCCGCCGGCGTCGCACTCGCTCTTGAGCACGTCGATGACGGCCTCGCTCGACTGGTCGCAGAATAGCTGCCCCTTGTGCTTCTCGTGCCATGTCACACGATAGCGTTTGAGCAGCGCCATGAAATCGCGCGGCGTATAGCGCGCGAGTGCCGAGCGGCAGAAATGCGGATTCGCCGACAGGAAATTGGCCGGCCCGGCGTACAGGTTCGTGAAATTGCAGCGGCCGCCGCCGGAAATGCGGATTTTTTCGGCCAGACGAGGCGCGTGATCGATCAGCACGACGCGCCGGCCAAGCTGGCCCGCCACTGCCGCGCACATCATCCCGGCCGCGCCCGCGCCGATGACCGCAATATCGAAGGATTCCATGGCGGGCATTGTACCTGCGGCCCCAAGGCCGCACTGCTATACTTTCAAGCTTGCCTTTACCTTTCGGATGCCTCGAAGGCGTCCGTCCAGCCTCCCGGATCATGCTCATTCTCGGCATCGAAAGCTCTTGCGACGAAACCGGTCTCGCGCTCTACGACACGGAGCGCGGCCTGCTCGCGCACGCGTTGCATTCGCAGATCGCCATGCATCGCGAGTACGGTGGCGTAGTGCCGGAGCTGGCGTCACGCGACCACATCCGTCGTGCACTGCCGCTGCTTGAAGAAGTGCTGGAGCGGGCCGGCACCGCGCGCACGGCGATCGACGCGATCGCCTATACGCAAGGTCCGGGACTCGCAGGCGCGCTGCTGGTTGGCGCAAGCATTGCCAACTCGCTCGCGATGGCGTGGGACAAACCCACGATCGGCATCCATCACCTCGAAGGGCATCTGCTGTCGCCGCTCCTCGTCGATGAGCCGCCACCGTTTCCGTTTGTCGCGTTGCTCGTGTCGGGCGGCCACACCCAGTTGATGCGTGTCACAGATGTCGGCGTGTACGAAACGCTCGGCGAGACCCTTGACGACGCCGCCGGCGAAGCCTTCGACAAAACCGCCAAACTGCTCGGCCTCGGCTATCCGGGCGGCCCGGAAGTGTCGCGACTGGCCGAATTCGGCACCCCCGGCGCGGTATCGCTGCCGCGTCCGATGCTGCATTCCGGCGACCTCGATTTCAGCTTCAGCGGCTTGAAGACGGCCGTACTCACGCAGGTGAAGAAGCTCGGTTCAAACGTTTGCGAACAGGCGAAAGCCGATCTTGCTCGTGGCTTCGTCGATGCGGCTGTCGACGTGCTCGCAGCCAAATCGCTGGCGGCGCTCAAGCAGACGAAACTCAAACGTCTCGTGGTGGCGGGCGGTGTTGGCGCGAACCGGCAACTGCGCGAAGCGCTTTCCGCCGCAGCAGAAAAACGGGGCTTCGACGTCCACTATCCCGACCTGTCTCTATGCACCGACAACGGCGCGATGATCGCGCTCGCCGGCGCACTGCGGCTGCAGCGCTGGCCCGAGCAGGCCGGCAAGGACTACGCATTCACGGTCAAGCCGCGCTGGGATCTTTCTTCGTTGGCACGATGAAGCGCAGCACCTTCGCACGGTAAAAACAGCAACGGCCGCATCAGCGGCCGTTTGTTTTCCTGCGAAGCATATGGCGCTTATTGCGCCAGACGCCTGTCGTGTTCGATCACGGCGTAGGCGCTGTGATTGTGGATCGATTCGAAGTTCTCAGCCTCGAGCACATATGCGACGATTCGCGCATCCTCATTCAGACGCTGCGCGACATCGCGCACGAGATCCTCGACGAACTTCGGATTTTCGTACGCGCGCTCGGTGACGAACTTCTCGTCCGGGCGCTTCAACAGACCCCACAGTTCGCAAGAGGCTTCTTCTTCAGCGATGCGGATCAGGTCTTCAACCGGCACGTCGTCGGCCAGTTCGGCGTTGATCGTGACGTGCGAACGCTGATTGTGAGCGCCGTATTGCGAGATCTTCTTCGAGCAGGGGCACAGGCTCGTTACCGGCACCAGCACCTTCAGGAATACGCGGGTCGCGCCGTTGCGCGTATCGCCCGTCAACGTGACCTCGTAGTCGAGCAGACTCTGCACACCCGACACCGGCGCCGTCTTGTTCACGAAATACGGAAACGAGACCTCGATGCGGCCGGCTTGCGCTTCGAGCTTTTCGAGCATCGAAGCCAGCATCTTGCGGACCGTGGCAGGTTCGAGCGGCGCCTTGTTCTCTTCGAGCAAGGCAACGAAACGCGACATGTGCGTGCCCTTCTGGTCCGCGGGCAGATGAACGTCCAGGTTCCAGGTGCCGATCGTGGGCTGCACTTCGCCGTCACCGGTACGAACCGTCAACGGATGCCGCACCGCCTTCACGCCGACGCGCTGGATCGGGATCTGACGCGTATCGGGCGTGCTTTGCACGTCGGGCATCACAAAGGCGGGATTCATCTGATTCATCTTGTTATCCTTACTGGTTGCGCCGGACGATGCGCACAACCGCAAGCGCCGGCTCACGCCGGCGCTGCCTGACGGGCCCGAAGACCCTTCATTCAAATTGGAGAGTTGCCATCCTCAGGATGGCAACAGCATCACGCGACGCGCTTGACCGACTTGCCTGCTGCGCCGGCAGCTTGATCCACGAAGCGCTCGCGAATGGACTTCGCGATTCCAGCGCCGTCCAGACCACACTGCGCGAGAAGCTTGGCGGGGTCGCCATGGTCTATGAAGCGATCGGGAAGACCCAATTGTAGTACGGGCTTAATAACCCCACTCGCCAGCAGGGATTCGACGCACGCCGAACCCGCGCCGCCCATCACGCAGCCTTCTTCAACCGTGACGAGCGCATCGTGCGTTTCCGCCAGCTTGCGGACGAGTTCCTCGTCAAGCGGCTTCACGAAACGCATGTTCGCCACCGTGGCGTCCAGTTGCTCAGCAGCGGCGAGCGACGGCGCAACCATCGTACCAAACGCGAGGATCGCGATGCGCTTGCCAACCGGTTGCGATGTTTCGCGGCGGATTTCGCCCTTGCCGAGCGGAATTGCGGCCATCTGCTTGACCGTCGCGACCCCAGTGCCCGCACCGCGCGGGTAACGCACTGCCGTCGGATTCGGCTGTTGCAGCGCCGTATAGAGCATCTGACGGCACTCGTTTTCGTCCGATGCGGCCATCACCGTCATGTTCGGGATGCAGCGCATGAACGCGAGATCGTACGCGCCCGCGTGCGTCGCGCCGTCAGCGCCGACCAGACCCGCGCGATCGATTGCGAACACAACGGGCAGGTTCTGCAGCGCCACGTCGTGGATCAGCTGGTCATAGGCGCGTTGCAGGAACGTCGAGTAGATGGCGACGACCGGCTTCATGCCGTCGGCCGCCAGACCGCCGGCGAAAGTCACCGCGTGCTGCTCTGCAATACCCACGTCGAAGTAGCGGTCCGGGAAGCGCTTCTCGAACTCGACCATGCCCGAGCCTTCGCGCATCGCCGGTGTAATGCCGACCACGCGCGCGTCCAGTTCCGCCGCATCGCACAGCCATTCGCCAAACACCTGCGTGTAGGTCTTCTTGCTGGGCGCCGTCGACGGCTTGATGCCTTCGGCCGGATTGAACTTGCCCGGGCCGTGGTACAGCACCGGATCGGCTTCGGCCAGCTTGTAGCCTTGCCCCTTCCTCGTCACGACGTGCAGGAATTGCGGACCCCGCAGTTCCTTGATGTTCTGCAGCGTCGGGATCAGCGAGTCGAGATCGTGACCGTCGATCGGCCCGATGTAGTTGAAGCCGAACTCTTCGAAGAGCGTGGCCGGCACGATCATGCCCTTGGCGTGCTCTTCGAGCTTGCGGGCGAGGTCGAGCATCGGCGGCGCGACGCGCAGCACGCGTTCGACGCCCGCACGCGCGGCGGCGTAGAAGCGACCCGACATCAGGCGCGCCAGATGTCGATTCAGCGCGCCAACCGGCGGCGAAATCGACATATCGTTGTCGTTGAGGATGACGAGCAGCGGCACGTCATCTTCGACGCCCGCGTTGTTCATCGCTTCGAAAGCCATGCCGGCGGTCATCGCGCCATCGCCGATCACGGCGATGCCCATGCGGTTCTCACCCTGCAGCTTGCTCGCGATCGCCATGCCGAGCGCCGCGGAAATCGACGTGCTGGAGTGGGCGGTGCCAAACGTGTCGTACTCCGACTCGTCGCGGCGCGGGAAGCCGGAGATGCCGCCGTACTGACGCAGCGTATGCATCTGGTCGCGACGGCCCGTGAGGATCTTGTGCGGATAGGTCTGATGGCCGACATCCCAGACGATCCGGTCGCGCGGCGTGTCGAACACGTAGTGCAGCGCGATGGTCAGTTCGACCGTCCCGAGATTGGACGACAGGTGGCCGCCCGTCTGCGACACGCTGTCGAGCACGAAGGCACGCAACTCGTCAGCGAGCGGTTGCAATTGGCGGCGATCGAGGCGGCGCAGGGCCGCCGGGTCGTCGATGGTTTTCAGCAAGTCGTACATCGTCGTTCCATTGTAGGAAAACTTACGCGCCCGCACTTCATTCGCGCACACCCCTTGTGAATCGTGCACGGCGGCGGGCTTTCGCGTTCAACTAACCCGGTCTACAACCAGGTCAGCAAGCTCTGCCAGACGCTGCGCACGCGCGCCAAAAGGCGCGAGCGCGTTGTGTGCGTCCGTGCGCAGCTGTGCAGCCAGTGCACGCGACGCCTCGAGCCCAATGATGGACACGTAGGTCGGCTTGCCGTCCTTCGCGTCCTTGCCTGCGGTTTTGCCGAGCGTGGCGGAATCGGTCGTCACATCGAGAATATCGTCGACGACCTGAAACGCGAGGCCCACGGCAGCGGCATACGCGTCGAGCGACTTCATCGCGTCATCCGTCGGTGTTTCGCCTGCCAGCGCGCCCATGCGTACCGAAGCACGCAGCAACGCGCCGGTCTTCATCCGGTGCATCGTTTCCAGTTGCGGCCGCGTCAGCGTGTGGCCGACGCTCGCCAGATCGATCGCCTGGCCGCCCGCCATACCGATTGAGCCACTCGCCATCGCCAGCTCACGCACGAGCGCGGCTTGCCGAGCGGGGGCCAGCACATCCGACGTCAGCGTGACGAAAGCCTGCGACTGCAACGCATCACCAACCAGCAGCGCCGTCGGTTCGTCGTACTTGACGTGTACCGTCGGCTTGCCGCGCCGCAGCGCATCGTCGTCCATGCAGGGCATGTCGTCGTGCACGAGCGAATAGACGTGGATCATCTCCAGCGCAGCCGCAGCCGCGTCCAGACATTCCGCGCGCGCGCCCGTCAACTCACCCGCCGCATGGACCAGCAACGGGCGCACCCGCTTGCCACCGCCGAGCACGGCATAACGCATCGCCTCATGGAGCTGCGCGGGTTCGGTCGTCTGCGCCGGCAAATAGTTTTCGAGTGCCGTCTCGACGCGATCGAGCACCGATCGCATCCATTGTTCGAAAGTCATAGGTCGTCTCCGCTCTCCCCAGCGGCTGTGCCTGCGGCATTTGTCGGCAGCGGCTTGAGCGTCTCACCATCGAGTACGCGCACCTGCTGCTCGACTTTTTCCAGTTGTTGCTGGCAGAAAGCCACGAGAGCCGCGCCGCGCCGGTAGGCCGACAGCGATTCCTCGAGGCTCAGACTGCCGCCTTCCATGCGCCCGACAAGGCCTTCCAGTTCCGCGACCGCCGCCTCGTAGTTTTCCGGCAGGGGCACACCAGCGGCGTCCTGCCCGGGTACGGCAGCGGTATCCTTCGATGCGGTCTTCGCCATGAGGTCGTCGCAAAATTAAAACAAGTCGGACATTCTACGGCAAAAGCGCAATTCCCGACCCGCCAGTGGACTTACCTTCACTATCCGCCAGCTTGCACCCGCCAGAAAGAAAGCTGTCGACTCCGCCCGCAAAACGCGAACTTTCGCAACAATTTTGACCCAAATCAGGCACTTAAGCGCCCCAAGCAGGGGGAAACGGGTATAATCGCGGGCTCCCTAAATCGAATCTTCGATGGTTGGGTTGTTCACTGCTTTCACGTCTTCATCGGGAGTGGGAATGTCCAATCTGAGCAATGCATTGCAGCTGAAGTCCATCCACAGCCAGCTGCCAGTCACGGCTTACTTTGACCAGGCGCTTCTCGAGCGCGAACTCGAAACCCTTTTCAAGAAAGGTCCTCGTTACGTCGGGCACGAACTTATGGTGCCGGAAGCGGGGAATTATTTTGCCTTGCCCAGCGAGAGCGAGGGGCGTGTGCTCGTGCGTAACCAGCAGTCGCAGGTCGAACTGCTGTCGAACGTCTGCCGGCACCGTCAGGCGATCATGCTCAACGGCCGCGGCCAGACGGAGAACATCGTCTGTCCCCTCCATCGCTGGACGTATGACCTCAACGGTCAACTCCTTGGCGCCCCGCATTTTGCTGATAATCCCTGCCTGAATCTCGGCGCCACGCCGCTGCAGAACTGGCAAGGCCTGCTGTTCGAAGCACAGGGCCGCGATGTCGCGAAGGATCTCGCGCGCCTCGGCACGAAGCAGCACTTCGATTTCTCGGGCTTCATGTTCGATCACGTCGAAGTCCACGAATGCAACTACAACTGGAAGACCTTCATCGAGGTCTATCTGGAGGATTACCACGTCGTGCCGTTCCATCCGGGCCTCGGCAGCTTCGTCTCGTGCGATGACCTGCAATGGGAGTTCGGCGACTGGTATAGCGTGCAGACCGTGGGCGTCCATAACGATCTGGCACGTCCAGGCACCCCGACGTATCGCAAGTGGCACGACGAAGTCCTGCGCTTCCGGGGCGGCGAGCCGCCCGAATTCGGTGCGATCTGGATGGTGTACTACCCGGGCATCATGATCGAGTGGTATCCGCATGTGCTGGTCGTGTCGTGGCTGATTCCGCGAGGTCCGCAGCAAACGACGAACGTCGTCGAATTCTATTACCCCGAGGAAATCGCGCTCTTCGAGCGGGAATTCGTCGAGGCTGAGCGTGCGGCCTATATGGAAACCGCCCGTGAAGATGACGAAATCGCCGAACGCATGGACGCCGGCCGCCGCGCGCTGATGCAGCGTGGCGAATCGCAGGTTGGGCCGTATCAAAGTCCGATGGAAGACGGCATGCAGCACTTCCACGAGTTTCTGCGGCGCGAACTCGGCACTATCTGATTGGGGCCGCGGGCATCGGCGGTATAAGCCGCAAAGCTCGCGCGTCGCGCGGTGCGCAGCGAATAGACGGAAAGACGGGCTTCGGCCCGTCTTTTTTTGTTTAGACTAACAATATCACCCGGCCGCGCCGGAAACGCCTGCATCAGGAGTTGTCATGCCCCACACTCACTACACCACGCTGATCTCTGCCGCGAATCTCGCGGAGCGGCTCGCCGCTGCGCCGGGCAGTGTGCTGATCTTCGATTGCCGCTTCGACCTGGCCGATACCGGCGCGGGCCAAACGGCCTATGCCGATGGGCATGTCGCCGGCGCGCATTACCTGCATCTCGACCGTGACCTGTCCGGACCGAAGACCGGCAGCAACGGACGCCATCCGTTGCCGGATCGCGCGAAGCTTGTCGAAACGCTGGCTGGATACGGGCTGCAGCAAGGCCAGCAGGTCGTTGCCTATGACGCACAGGGCGGCATGTACGCGGCGCGCCTGTGGTGGCTGCTGCGCTGGCTCGGCCATGACTCGGTCGCCGTGCTCGACGGCGGCCTGCAAGCCTGGCAGGCCGCGGGCCAGCCGCTGACGCAGGATGTTCCGGCAAATACAAAAGGGAATTTCGCTGCGGGCGCGCCGCTATCGGTGACCATTGACGCGGCTGCCGTGCAACGCAACCTGACGACACGAGAACGCATCGTAGTCGATGCCCGCGCGCCGGATCGCTATCGCGGCGAAAACGAAACACTTGACCCGGTCGGCGGACACATTCCCGGCGCGTTGAATCGATTCTTCAAGGACAACCTGACTGCCGACGGCCGCTTCAAGCCGGCGCACTCGCTGCGCGAGGAATTCGGCGCACTGCTGCCAGGCACTGCGCCTGATCGCGTGGTATTGCAGTGCGGCTCGGGTGTGACGGCATGCCACAACGTGCTGGCCATGGAAATAGCCGGGCTGCACGGCGCAGCGCTTTACTCTGGCTCGTGGAGCGAATGGAGCGCGGATCCGTCACGCCCGGTAGCGACGGGACCCAACCCGTAAGCTACCAACGGGAAATCGCCATCGTCTGACAGCAGCGGCGATTTCCCTGGGTTCGACCTCACCATAGCGGCAAGGCCAGGTCGCTACGCCGCTCAGGCAACTCCGTGCTGCTTGAACCAGACTAGCGCCCGGCGCCAGCCGTCCTCGGCATCGGCCTTGCGGTAGCTCGGCCGGTAGTCCGCAAAAAACGCATGTCCCGCATCGTCATACACGACAAACTGTGATCCGCTTGCTGGCGGCGGATCCTTCGCGAGCGCCTGCTTCATCTGTTCGAGCGAGTCCTGCGTGATGCCCGGGTCTTGCCGGCCATAGAGGCCAAGGACAGGCACACGCAGATCAGCGGCATGATCGAACGGATTAGTGGGCATCGTCGCCGTAGGCTGGCCAACGACCCTGCCATACCATGCGACGGCTGCCTTCACGCGAGGGTTGTGCTCCGCATAGAGCCAGGTGATACGCCCGCCCCAGCAAAAACCGTTGATGCCGACACGATTCAGGTCGCCGCCATGCTCGCCGGCCCACACAACCGTCGCGTCGAGGTCGGCCATCACCTGCTGGTCGGGCACCTTGCTGAGCAGCTGATCGCTCAGTTGCTGGATGGTCGGGTACACCGTCGGGTCGCCCTGCCGCACGAACAGATCCGGCGCGATGGCAAGATAGCCGAGCTTGGCAAAGCGCCGGCATACGTCGGCGATGTGCTCGTGCACGCCAAACGCTTCGTGGATTACGATGATCACCGGCAAATGCGTCTTGCCCATGGGCTGCGCGCGATACGCAGGCACGATGGTGCCACCCGAATGCACGGCGATCTCACCCGCTTCGAGCCCTTCTGTATCGGTGTGGATGGTTTGCGCGGAGACCGGTAAGACGGCCGCGGCAAAACCGGTGCCGAGAGCCGCCTTGATGAACTTGCGGCGATCAAAAGGGATGTGAGGCACCAGACTGTCGACTTCAGGTTTCAACATGCGGGCTCCTTGAATGAACGGTGAGGCGGAGGCAACATGATACGACTGCCCACCGCCGCTCCGCAGAACCCGAACCGCCTGGCTGAATCAATGCAGCTTGACGCGCGGCAGCGTCGAGCGACGCAGCCAGTGTGCGAACGTATCGAGCACCATCCGCGCATAGCCGTGCAGCGCAGCAATGTGCAGACGATAGAGCGACATGTACATGAAGCGTGCGAACAGCCCCTCGATCAGCATGTTGCCGCCGATCACGCCGCCCATCAGATTCCCGACCGCACTGAAATGCCCCAGCGACACGAGCGAGCCGAAGTCGCGATAGGTGAATTCAGGCAGCGGTCGGTTCTCGAGTCGCGCCGCGAACGCCTTGAGCAGAAAGCTCGCCTGCTGATGCGCCGCCTGGGCACGCGGCGGCACGTTGCGTTCGTTGCCGGGCCACGCGCACGCGGCGCAGTCGCCCAGCGCGAAGATGTTGTCGTCGATCTCGGTTTGCAGCGTACGGCGCACTGACAACTGACCCAGCCGGTTGACCGGCAGTCCGTCGAGCTGGCTGAGAATTTCCGGCGCCTTGATGCCGGCGGCCCACACGGTCAGGTCGGCGCGAACCGTCTTGCCGCTTGCCGTGCGCACGAGGCCCGGCGCGACTTCCGCCACCGTCTCGCCGATCATCAGCTTGACGCCGAGCTTCGTCAGCAGTTCGGCCGTAGCCGTCGACACGCGTTCCTGCAACGCCGGCAGGATCCGCGGACCCGCCTCGATCAGCACGATGCCCACGTCATGACGCGGGTCGAGCTTGTGCAGCCCGTAGGCGGACAGTACCTGCGCCGTGTTGCGCAACTCCGCCGACAGTTCGACGCCCGTCGCGCCCCCGCCGACAATGGCAACCTGGATGCGCGGCTCGGTCGAAACCGCCCCATCAGATTCGGATTCGACGCACTCGTGCACCTGATGCTCCGCGCGCATGCAGGCCGCAATCAGACGTTTGCGAAAGCGTTCGGCCTGGCCGACCGTATCAAGCGCAAGCGAATACTCGGGGGCGCCCTTAACGCCGAAAAAGTGAGTCGTGCTGCCGATCGCGATCACGAGCGTGTCGTACTCGAGCTCGCGCTGAGGAAGGAGTTCGGCGCCGTCATCGTCGACGACGGGCGAGAGCGAGATGCGTTTTGCCGCGCGGTCGAGGCCCGCCAGTTCGCCCTGCTGAAACTCGAAGCCATGCCAGCGTGCCTGAGCCGCGTATTCGAGTTCCTGCGTGAACGGGTCCATGCTGCCCGCCGCGACTTCGTGCAGCAGAGGCTTCCAGATATGAGTAGGATTGCGGTCGACGAGCGTTACCTGTGCACGCGCCGCACCCTTGTTCCTTTGCGGTCCATAGCGATTGCCTAGACGTGTCGCCAGTTCCAGCCCACCTGCGCCCCCACCAACGACGATAAAACGATGCATCGAGACTCTCCGTAGTTGACGATCGGTTGTGCGTCAGGACGGCATCGATTGCACGCGTATCTGCCGTCCCTCACAGATTGTCAGCGAGCAGTGCGCATTCTCACAAGTCATCAATACGCATGTGTGACATGCGCACGACGATATCCACCCGTGTCAACGGGATGACTTGCTTGACCTCAATGCGCTTCTTCCCAGTTCGCACCCGCGCCCACTTCGGCGACGAGCGGCACCTTCAACCGGGCCACGCCGCACATCAACTCAGGTAAGCGCTTGCGAACATCGGATAGTTCGCTGTCCGGCACTTCCAGGATCAGTTCATCGTGCACCTGCATGATCATCCGCGTGCCGATGCGCTGCTTCTGGATCCAGTCCTGCACCGCAATCATCGACATCTTGATCAGGTCGGCCGCCGTGCCCTGCATCGGCGCGTTGATGGCGGCCCGTTCGGCAGCCTGACGGCGCGGTCCGTTGCCGCCGTTGATTTCAGGCAACCACAGACGCCGTCCAAATACGGTTTCGACGTAGCCCTTCGCCTTCGCGCTCGTGCGCGTTTCGTCCATGTAGCGCGCGACGCCCGGATAGCGCTGGAAATAGCGGTCGATGTAGAGCTTGGCCGCATCGCGCGTGATCCCGAGGTTCGGCGCGAGACCGAACGAACTCATCCCGTAGATCAGGCCGAAGTTGATGACCTTGGCGATACGCCGCTGATCGCTCGATACCTCGAGGGGGGTGACGCCAAACACCTCCGCGGCAGTCGCCCGGTGAATATCTTCCCCCTGCGCGAACGCGCGCAACAGGGATTCGTCGCCGGAGATGTGCGCCATGATGCGCAATTCGATCTGCGAATAATCCGCTGACACGAGCTTGTGGCCAGGCGGCGCGATAAACGCCTCGCGAATGCGCCGGCCTTCCACCGTGCGAACGGGAATGTTCTGGAGATTCGGATCGTTCGATGCAAGACGTCCCGTGACGGCCACAGCCTGCGCATAGTTCGTATGCACACGGCCGGTCTGCGCATTCACCATGCGCGGCAGCTTGTCGGTGTAGGTCGATTTCAGCTTCGACAAGCCGCGATGTTCGAGCAGCAGCTTCGGCAAGGGGTAGTCTTCGGCGAGCTTCTGCAGCACTTCTTCGTCGGTGGACGGTGCGCCGCTCGGCGTCTTCTTGACGACCGGCAACTGGAGCTTCTCGAAGAAGATCTGACCGATCTGCTTCGGCGAGCCAAGATTGAATTCGCCGCCAGCCAGCGTGTAGGCCTCGGTTTCGAGTTCGATAAGACGCGTGGCGATCTCGCTGCTTTGCACGCGCAGCTTTTCAGCATCGATTAGCACACCCGTGCGCTCCATCTTGCGCAACACGCGCGAGGTCGGAATCTCGATGTCGCGATAGACGTGCTCGAGCCCTCGCTCCGCTGCAATCTGCGGATACAGCACCTGATGCAGACGCAGGGTGATGTCGGCGTCTTCCGCCGCGTACTCTGCCGCCCGCGCGAGCGCCACTTCGTCGAAGCCGATCTGTGCCGCGCCCTTGCCTGCGACGTCTTCGTACTTGATGGTCTTCAGGCCGAGATGGCGCAGCGCGAGGCTGTCCATATCGTGCGTGCGGTGCGACTCCAGCACATACGACTGAAGCAGCGTGTCGTGCTCAATGCCGTTCATTTCGATGCCGTAGTTCGCGAGCACCTGTTCATCGTATTTCAGATGCTGACCGACCTTCTTCTTGTCGGCACTTTCGAGCCAGGGTTTCAGCTTCGCAAGCACTTCGTCGCGCGGCAGTTGCACCGGCGCGTCCGGGCCGCGGTGTGCAACCGGGATATAGGCGGCACGCCCCGCTTCGACGGCGATCGACAGCCCGACCAGTTGCGCCGTCATCGGATCCAGCGAGGTGGTCTCCGTATCGAACGCGGTTATGTCCGCTGCGTCGAGCTTCGCGAGCCATGTGTCGAACTGCTCCCACGTCTGCACGGTGTCGTACTGGTGGCCGCCGTCGATGGTCGGCGCAGGCGGCACGTCGGTCTGCGGGCCTTCGACCACGTCCGCAACCTCTACCTCGCGCAGCCACGTCTTGAAGCCATGCCGCGCGAAGACATCGCGCAGTTCGTTGCGCGATTCATCGCGCGTGGCGAGCGTTTCCTCGATCGACGCGACATGCTGGGTCAGATCGCAGTTCGTATCGACGGTGACGAGTTTCTTCGCCAGCGGCAGGAAATCGAGCGCGCGGCGCAGATTGTCTCCTACCGCACCTTTGATTTCGTCCGCGTGTGCGACGATGTCATCAAGCGTCCCGTATTGCGTGAGCCACTTGATCGCAGTCTTGGGCCCGCACTTCTCGACGCCCGGCACGTTGTCGACGGTATCGCCGATCAACGACAGATAATCGACGATCCGCTCCGGCGGCACGCCGAACTTGGCGAGCACGCCGGCGCCGTCGAGCGTTTCGTTCGTCATCGTGTTGATGAGGGTGACATGATCCGTCACGAGTTGCGCCAGATCCTTGTCGCCCGTCGACACGATCACGTTCATGCCGCGCTTTTCGGCGGCTTTGCTGAGCGTGCCGATCACGTCGTCGGCTTCCACGCCTTCGATCATCAGAAGCGGCCAGCCGAGCGCGCGCACGGCGACATGGATCGGTTCGATCTGCTTCGCCAGATCGTCAGGCATGGACGGCCGGTTGGCCTTGTACTCCGCGTACCAGTCGTCGCGAAACGTCTTGCCTTTGGCATCGAACACGCACGCGCTATACTCTGCGGTGACTTCCTTGCGCATGCGGCGCAGCATGTTGATGATTCCGTAAAGCGCTCCCGTCGGTCCGCCGTCGGGACCGCGCAGATCAGGCATAGCATGGTAGGCCCGGTACAGATAACTCGAACCGTCGACCAACAGCAGGGTCTTCCCTTCCAGCTCGTTTCCCACGATTAGTTCTTCAGGCATTATGAACAAGAGAAAAGTGATTCCGAGTCTGCGATCACTCGCAGATCAAGAGCGCGCGACGGCCAAGAAGGCTCGCGCATCGTGGCAAATGTTCACGATTATGGCAGAGTTTATCGAGGCAACCGAGTACCTCTCGGAGATCCGCCCGGCTGTCAGCATCTATGGTTCTGCACGTCTGAAACCGAACTCGCCGTACTACAAACTCGCCACGGTGATCGCACGCAAGCTCTCCGATGCAGGCTTCGCCGTGATCTCCGGCGGCGGCCCCGGCATCATGGAAGCGGCCAACAAGGGCGCTCATGCAGGCAAGGCGCCGTCGGTCGGTCTGAACATCGAACTGCCTCACGAGCAATCGGGCAACCAGTGGCAGGACATCTCGCTGCGGTTTCGCCACTTCTTCACGCGCAAGGTTACGTTCGTCAAGAACTCGGATGCAGTGATCGTGATGCCGGGCGGCTTCGGCACGCTCGACGAACTCGCTGAAGTCCTCACGCTGATCCAGACGAAGAAGTCGCGCCACGTGCCGATCATTCTGGTGGGCGCCGAGTTCTGGAAAGGCCTGCTGGCGTGGTTCCAGGAATCGCTGGTGCCGATGGGCCTCATCAATCCCGGCGACATGAATCTGATGCAGGTCATCGACGATCCGGACCAGGTGCTCGAAGCCGTCCTCGCGTTCTACGAAGACCGCGATGAAGGCGAGCAGCCGCCAACGAAGTCCGACGAAGACCGGATGTTCTATCTGTGATCCTGCGACGGGCGGCTCTCGTGCCGCCCGGTTCGCTGATACCCGACCGGTATCAGATGCCGGTCAGACAGGCCCTGCCTGCGACTCCAGCCAGCGGCAAAATTGTGCGACGAGCGGCGCCTCGGCCACTTCACGCCGAGCCACCCACCAGTAGCCGCGCGCATCGATCCGTGGGCCATCCAGCGGCAACACGAGCCGCCCGGAAGCCAGCTCGTCAGACAAGAGCGGGAGCGGCCCCAAGGCTACGCCGAGACCATCCACCGCGGCCTGTAATGCCAGATAGAAGTGGTCGAACGACTGCTTCTTCCTGCATTTCGCCTTCACACCTGCCGCGGCCAGCCAGTTGCGCCACGCGTCCGGACGCGTGTCCGAGTGCAGCAACACGTGTTTCGCGAGATCGTCCGCGACGACGATTGGAGAGCGTTGCAGCAAGGCGGGGCTGCACACCGGAATTTCCGTCTCATCCAGAAAGTGGCCGGTCGCGCAGTTGGGCCAGTGAGCGGGGCCGCGCCTGACCGCGACATCGAAACTATCCAGCATCTCCACCGGCGCGTTCGACGTCGCCAGCCGCAACTCCACATTTGGGACCATGCGCTGGAACTGGCTCAGACGCGGCAGCAGCCACTTCATCGCGAACGTCGGCAGCGCGTTGACGCGCAGCACGTGCACCACGCCCGTATCGCGCAACTGCTCGGTGGCGACGGCGATGCTGTCGAAGGCCGCCTGAACGGTCGCCAGGTACCGGCGGCCGTCGTCGGTCAGCCGCACGCGCTTGCCGTTGCGATGAAACACCTGCACGCCAACCCACGCCTCGAAAGCCGCGACCTGACGGCTGATTGCACCGTGAGTCACATGCAGTTCGTCGGCCGCGGCCGTGAAGGTCTCATGCCTGGCAGCGGCTTCGAAAGCACGCAGCGCTGGAAAAGGAGGAAGTTTACGCTTCATCCTTGTGATTCTAGATCACAAGCCGTCGCCGAAAAAATCGTTTTGCCGCGCAACGGATCGGCGCTACGCTCGACAGCCTGGAATCACTACGACTTTCGAACATGGATCACGACACCACCGCCACAGACCTGGCGCGGGCACCCAGCCTCGGCGAACTGTTCCGGGGCTTTCTCGGCCTTGGCCTGATCTCGTTTGGCGGCGCACTGCCACATGCGCGGCGCGCACTCGTCGAAGAGCGGCGCTGGCTTTCCCCTGCCGAATTCACGGACCTGCTGGGTCTGTGCCAGTTTCTGCCGGGTGGCAATGTCATTAACCTTTCAGTTGCCGTCGGCATGCGTTTTCGCGGCTTGCCCGGGGCACTTGCAGGCATTCTCGGGCTGATCGCCGGGCCTTCGCTCGTCGTCATCGGCCTCGGTGTGCTCTACGAGCGCACGCAAGACGATCCGCACGTGCGACACCTGTTTGCTGGCCTCGCCGCAGCCGCGGCCGGGCTGCTGGTCGCGATGTCGCTAAAGATCCTCCTGCCGCTGCGCCGCGATCCGGCCGCTGCGACCATCGCCGCGATCGGGTTCATCGCAATCGCGATCCTGCGCATTCCGTTATTGCCGACCATGCTCGTCCTCACGCCGCTTAGCATCGTCGTCGCCGCGAGGGCCGCACGATGAGTGACACGCTGGTCTCACTTGCGCTGATCTTCAGCCAGTTGTCGTTGCTGGCGTTCGGCGGAGGCAACACAATTCTTCCGGAGATGCAGCGGCAGGTCGTCGACGTGCATCGCTGGATGCCCGCCAGCGAGTTCAGCGCGCTCTTTGCCCTGGCGCAGGCAGCTCCTGGACCGAACATGATGGTCGTGACGCTGGTCGGCTGGCATGTGGCCGGCTGGGCAGGGATGCTGGTGACGTCGCTGGCGAAGTTCGGACCGTCGTCGATCGTGACGATCCTCGCACTTCACGCGTGGGAGCGCTTCAAGGACCGGCCCTGGCGACGTATCGCGCAGAAAGCGTTGGTGCCGGTGACCGCCGGGATCGTCACGGCAAGCGCGGTGCTGATCGCTCGCGCATCGGACGCGACGTGGATCGCCTGGCTAATCACCGTCGGGTGCGCACTGCTGGCGTGGCGCACGCGGATTCATCCGCTCTGGCTGCTGGCGGCCGGCAGCCTGATCGGCCTGACCGGCTTCGGACAGTGATGTCGCGGCCGCGCGCGGGCCTTACTGGAACGCCACCTCGGCAAAGCTGCGCAGCTTGCGGCTATGCAAGCGATGCAGCCCGTTGGTGCGCAGAATCTCCATCGCCTTCACGCCGATCTGCAAATGCTGATCGACCTGCGCGCGATAGAACTGGTCGGCCATGCCGGGCAGCTTGAGTTCCCCATGCAGTGGCTTGTCCGACACGCAAAGTAAGGTGCCGTAAGGCACGCGGAAGCGGAAGCCGTTCGCCGCAATCGTCGCGCTTTCCATATCGAGCGCAATCGCACGGCTTTGCGACAGGCGCTGCACCGGTTCGCGATGATCGCGCAGTTCCCAGTTACGATTGTCGACGCTCGCGACCGTGCCCGTGCGCATGACCCGCTTCAGTTCGACGCCATCGAGCCTCGTCACCTGAGCGACCGCGCGCTCGAGCGCAACCTGCACTTCGGCGAGCGCCGGAATCGGCACCCACAGCGGCAGATCGGCATCGAGCACGTGATCCTCGCGCACGTAGCCGTGCGCAAGCACGTAGTCGCCGAGCCGCTGCGTATTGCGCAGACCCGCGCAGTGACCGAGCATGATCCACGCATGCGGACGCAGCACCGCGATGTGATCGGTGATCGTCTTGGCGTTCGACGGCCCGACGCCGATGTTGATCATCGTGATCCCGCTGCCGTCGGCGCGCTTCAGGTGATAGGCGGGCATCTGCGGCAGACGCGGGGGCGCATGGCCCTCGTCCTGCTGCTCGCCGAGATTCGCGTTGTATGTGACCACGTCGCCCGGCTCGACGAACGATGTGTATTCGCTGCGATACGCACGCAACTCTTCGTCATCGGTGTGGGCCATCATCGTGCGGCCCAGCTTCACGAATTCGTCGATATAGAACTGATAGTTCGTATAGAGCACGTAGTTCTGCACGTGCGTCGGCGACGTCGCAGTGTAGTGCCGCAGACGATGCAGCGAGAAATCGACCCGCGCCGCCGTGAAGAGCGCCAGCGGATGCGGCTCGCCCGGCGGCGGTTCGTACGTGCCGTTGACAATGCGATCGTCCAGCAGCGCGAGATCCGGCGTGTCGAATACATCGCGCATGGCGAGCAGCCGGTCGCGGTCGAGGTCGCCTTCCAGATGGATGCCTTCTGCAAAAGCGAAGTGAATCGGAATCGGCTGGTCCGAGACGCCGACTTCGATCGCGACATGATGGTTCTTTGCGAGCAGCCGCAGCTGTTCGCGATAGTAATTGCCGAACAGGTCGGGACGCGTCACCGTGGTCTCGAACACGCCCGGACCGGCGACGAAGCCATACGAGCGGCGCGAATCGACATGCGTGTTGACATCCGTGCGCACGCGCACGAAGGGATAGCAGGCGCGCACCCGGCGCTCGAACGGCTCGTTGCGGCGGTAGCGCGCAAAGGCGTCGCGCAGGAACGATGTGTTCGCTTCGTAGATGGCGGACAGGCGCGTGACGGCGTCGGTGGCGTCGTCGAAGGCCTCGGTCGGGAAGTCGTTGGCGGGCGTCTGCACAGTGCGCTGTTTCGTGTCGTAATTCATCTTCAATCGCCTCATTCGATGAAACGACATTACCACGGAACCACGACGCATTGATGGGGTGGCGCGCACACATCAGCGGCACGGTGTTTCGCTGCAGCCGGCGCGAAAGCAGCGCAAAATAAGGCGATGACGCCCTTCTATAAGGTCGGATTTGCTAGAATCTGGGCACCCAATCGGAGAATTACCATGAAGCCGCTCCTTCCCGTCGCCGTCGCGGCAATGCTTGCCTTCGGCGGCGTCGCGCTGGCCGCGCAGCCCACCGACGACGCACAGGCTGCCGCCGAGGCCCAATCCGCGAACGAACGGGCAGGCCTGCCGGATCTGAAAGCGATCAACCGTCCGGCTGCGCAAGTCAGCTCGAAAGTCGAAATCAATCAGCCTCGCACGCCGAGCTTCTACGAGCGCAGCGCCAATGGCACGGAAATCACCGAATACCGCGACAAGGGCAAGCCCGTCGAAATCGACGTGCGTTCGAACTTCGGCACGCACTATCAGATGAGCGCGCCGGTTGACACATCGCCCACCGTGCGCGACAACGGCCGTCCGAGCACGCGCCTGCCGTCGGTGAATCTGCACTATTGATCCGATGACGTGGTGTAGCGCGCAGCTGCTACGCCACCTGCGTGCATGCCGCGCGTGCCTTGCGCGCGCCGGTGATCGCCGTGTTTGCCGCAGTTGTTTTAGCGCTGGCCGCATGCGCCAGCCCAACCAACCTGATTCGACCTTTCCCGCATGGCCGTCTTTACCGCTGTCACCGACACCCAACTCGCGCACTGGATGCGTCATTACGATCTCGGCGAAGTCGTCGATTTTCGGGGCATCCAGTCTGGAATCGAAAACAGCAACTTCTTCCTGACGACCACGCGCGGCGAATTCGTCCTGACCATCTTCGAAAAGCTTACAGCGCAACAACTGCCTTTCTATCTGGATCTGATGCGCCATTTCGCTGCGCACAGGGTGCCAGTGCCGGACCCGATGCCCCGCGACGACGGCGCGCTGTTCGGCACGCTGCACGGCAAGCCCACCGCGATCGTCACGCGCCTTGAAGGCGCGCCCGATCTTTCGCCGCGCGAAGAGCACTGCGTGGAAGTCGGCCAGATGCTGGCCCGCATGCACCTGGCGGGCCGCGATTTCCCGCATTCCCAGCCGAACCTGCGCAGCCTCGCGTGGTGGCGCGAAACCGTGCCGACGGTGCTGCCGTTCGTGACAGACGCCCAACGCGAACTGCTGACCTCGGAACTCGCGCATCAGCAAGCCTTCTTCGAGTCCGACGACTATGCTGCGCTGCCCGCGGGCCCCTGTCACTGCGATCTGTTCCGCGACAACGTCCTGTTCGCGCATGCGCAACCAGGCAGCGGTCACGAAGTGCGTCTCGGCGGCTTTTTCGATTTCTATTTCGCGGGTTGCGACAAGTGGCTGTTCGACGTCGCCGTGACGGTCAACGACTGGTGCGTCGATCTTGCGACGGGCAAGCTTGACATGCCGCGTGTCGAAGCGATGCTGCGCGCGTACCAGACCGTCCGTCCATTCACCCCCGAGGAAAACCGCCACTGGGGCGACATGTTGCGCGCGGGCGCCTACCGTTTCTGGGTATCGCGCCTCTATGACTTCTACATGCCCCGTGCGGCCGAACTGCTGAAGCCACACGATCCAGGCCATTTTGAGCGCATCCTGCGCGAACGCCTGTCCGGCGTTGCACTCCCCGGCATTCATACCCCATGCAACTGATCGAAGTCTCCGCGAAAACCGGCTTTGTGTGGTTCCGGCAGGGAATCTGGCTGTTTCGCAAGAACCCGCTGGCCTTCCTGACGCTGTTCTTCACGTATCTGCTCGCGATGATGCTCGTCTCGCAGATCCCCGTGGTCGGCGCGTTTCTGCCGCTCGTGTTCATCCCCGGCGTAGCAGTCGGCTTCATGGCGGCGTGCCGCGACACGATCGCCGGCAAGCCGGTGTTTCCGACCATCCTGGTCGACGGTTTCCGCTCGTACGGCACCGGCGTGGCGAAACGGCTCGCGATACTCGGCGTGCTGTACGTGGTCGCGATGGCCCTCGTGCTGGCTGGCTCGGCGCTCGCCGACGGCGGCATGCTGCTACGCGCGATGATCGGCAGCGCGGCAATGGAACCGGAAGCGATCGCGAACAGCGACATCCCGCTCGCCGTGCTGGCGGCGTTTGCGTTCTACATCCCGGTTGCAATGCTGTTCTGGTTCTCGCCGGTCCTCGCCGCGTGGCACGACGTGCCGGTGGCCAAAGCGATGTTTTTCAGCTTCGTCAGCTGCTGGCGGAATCGCGGCGCCTTCATTGTCTTCGGCGCCCTGTGGTTTGCGATGGCGATTACGGTTTCGCTGGGCCTGTCGGCGCTGATGCAGGCGCTCGGTGCGACCGATTACTCGTTTGTGGTGCTGATGCCTGCGACAATCGTTGTCACCACGATGCTTTATTGCTCCTTCTACGCGACCTATCGCGGATGCTTCGGCGTACAGACGCCCGAAACGACAGACGCACCGACCAAGCCGGTCGACTGACGCCTGCGATCCGGCGCAGGCGGCGCATTAACGTACTCGCACCGCCTGCGCTCCCTCCTCTCTGTTCGCCGGCTTTCCTTCGCATCGACGCAACCGCTCCTGCGCCTCGTCAACGCGCTGCAATTGGCGCACAATGGTTAGTGCACAATTCATTTGCACGCATCTTCTGGACGACACGCACCATGACCCAACGCCCGGCTCTCCCCTTCACGCTAGACGAACAGCTTTGCTTCGCGCTTTATTCGACGTCGCTTGCGATGACGAAGGCGTACAAGCCCATCCTCGAGCGACTGGGGCTGACATACCCGCAATATCTCGCGATGCTGGTGCTGTGGGAGAGTGACGACATCAGCGTGAAGGACATGGCCGCGCGCCTGAATCTCGATTCCGCCACCGTCACGCCGCTGCTCAAACGGCTCGAGGCACAGGGCTACGTAGAACGCGCAAGAGGCACAGATGACGAACGCATCGTCTATATCCGGCTGACAAAGGCCGGCGCGGCGCTCAAACGCTCCGCCCGCGAAGTGCCCGCGGAAATCTTGTGCGCGACCCAGCAGACGCCCGAGTTCCTCCTCAGATTACGCGACGATCTGACGCGCCTGCGTACCACCCTCAACGACTACATCGACCAGTAGAAGTCACAACCTCGCAGAGCCCGCTATTGAAGCGATGCGTAATTTCATTTGCACACAAATTATTTGTGTACTATCTTAACGGCATGCCGATTCAACGGCGTCCGCCACAAGTGTGGCATTTACTGAAAAAGGAGCAACAGCATGAGCATTCTTTACACGGCAACGGCAACCAGCACCGGTGGGCGTGATGGACGTGCGGTTTCGTCGGATAAGGTACTTGATGTGAAACTGGCTGCCCCGCGCGAACTTGGCGGCAACGGCGCAGAGGGCACGAATCCGGAACAGCTGTTCGCAGCCGGCTATTCGGCATGTTTTCTCAGTGCAATGAAATTTGTCGCTGGACAGCGCAAGCAGGCCATTCCCGCTGACACGACCGTAACGGCGGACGTCGGCGTGGGTCCGAACGACAAGGGTGGCTTCGCACTCGACATCGAACTGCGCGTCTCGCTGCCGGGTCTTTCGGCTGAAGCAGCTCGCGAACTGGTCGATGCAGCTCATCAGGTCTGCCCCTACTCGAATGCCACGCGCAACAACGTAGCCGTGCGCCTGCAGGTCGCCTAAGGCTGCCGGACGGGACGGTCGGTCACGCCTGGTAGACGCGCATCAGACACGCAACACGCCGGTATGTATTGCCTGAGCAGGCAACGCTGACCGGCGGCGTCGATGGCTGGAAGCGCGGGAACGCTTCTCAAAAGCCTCAGGGCTGGCGCGGCGACGCGACTTTCGGAACTGATCTGGCGGGATTTTTACTTCATGGTGCTGCACCATCATCCGCGGCTGGCCGATTGCGCGTCATTCAAACCCGAGTTCGACACGCGTCGACCATGCCGAAGCGCGGCACCAACGCTGGCCCGCTTCGGTAAGTGACTGATGCTGTTGTACTACTGCGTACTGCGTGGTGCTGCTCAGTATCGAGCCCAGTGGACTTAGCGCTGGATCATCCACGACGGGCGGAGCGCGTTTGCTTCGCGATCCAGCTTGCGCATGCGGAATTCCAGATCGTACAGATCAGTGGCTTCCGACAAATAGGCGTCGCTACGCTCTTTGGCGATCTGCTCGGGGGATTTCGTCAGAAACAGGAACAAGCGGCTCAGCAGGTACATGATCAACCTCCGGATAGAGTGACCAGGCGTTTTCGCCTAGTGGATAACCCTTATTATAGGGAAAACCCTAGTAACTTGCCAACTCTATTCAGTCCTGCTGTTGCGACATTCCGACACGCTGCGCGCTACGCCCGCCGCGCCGCCACCGGCGCGACCTCAAGTGGCTCGGCTGCGCCCTGTCGCCGCTGATGCCGGAGGAATTCCCAGGCCAGCGCGCTGGCATCTGGCCCTTTCGATGAGTGGAACGGCACCGCATCGTCGCCGCCACTCCATGCGTGGCCCAGTCCCTGCACGCGACACAGCCGCACGACGCGCCGGCCTCCCTTGATGTAGTCGCGTGTCACCACGCCAGCCTTTCGTTCTTCGCGAACCTCGCCACTGCGCCGCGCACCTTCTGCATCGACCAGCCCATTCAGGCGCGCGAATTGGAGGGCCAGCTGCTCCCCGTTCTCGGGCGACACGACGTGATCTGCGTCGCCTTGAAAGATGATTGCCGGCATGCCCGGATAGCTTTTCACGTCGACGGCAGCGTCGATCAACGCCGCCGGTTCGTGGCGCGTGCCTCGCCGCATCACATCCATACCGGCAATGCCGGAGCGGGCCTCGCCAAACGCCGGTCCGGAGTGAAGCGCGACCGCCGCGAACCGGTTCGGATAGTGAACAGCCAGCAACGAAGCCAGTCCCGCACCCGCAGACAGACCCGCCAGATACACCCGCCCGGCGTCGAATTCATAGGTGGCGACGAGCGCATCGACGAGGGAAACGACCGCCCGCGCCTCCGCACCTCCCGCGTGGTCGCTGAAGTCGTACCAGTGCCAGCAGCGATGAGCGTGAACGTGCTTCGACTGCTCCGGATAGACGACAGCGAAGCCGTAGCGGTCGGCCAGCAGATTCATCCGCGTGCCTTCCGCAAATTCGTCGATGGACTGCTTGCAGCCGTGCAGCATCACGACGAGCGGCATGCCGGCAAGCGCATGGCCCGACGGGACGTACAGACCATAGGAGAGGTGATTGACCAGACGCCCCGGCGCCGCAGGCGCCGAATGGAACGAACGAGCCCAGTTGCCGCTCGCCCATGCCGCGGCGCGCGGGCGCACGCGCGATTCGCGCGCGCCCGGACGAGGCGTTTCGCGCTTGGTCTTCGTGCGCAACTTGGCCGAGGGTTTTGCAGCCGGGCGTGCTGCAGCGCGTTTCAGTGTGTCGCTCGCTTGTTTAGTCTGGGCGGCAAACAGGCGCTTGAGGCCGCCTAGCCATAGTTTCGTCAGACTTTTTGCCATTGCATAACCTCGCAAAAAGGGGACCGTTCCCGGCCATAAATTGCCGGATTCTTGTGCAATGCACAATAACACCAATCTGGATGCGACGCTGGTCGCGTGGCAAAGGTACGCCTACCCGCATAAGACGGCATGTCACGGCCCACTGTCCCTTCAGTCACTCTATACTGGTAAGTAAGCCGCGACGCGTGGCCTGGTCGTTGATTGCTTCTATCTGATAGTTGTGTCAGCCCTTCGGGCAGCGTACGCGTTAATCCAACATCCTCACCATTGCGGCTTGCCACCGGCTGCCGCGACGCGTTCTGTCCATGCCCGCTCTACCTTCTCACCTTTGGTATTCGATTACCAGCCTTGGCGGCGCCGGTCTGACGCTGCCGCTCGCGATCGCCATCGCGTTGTGGCTGGCGCTCGGCTATACATGGCGCATGGCTCTACTCTGGCTCGCGACGCTTGGCGCGGCGATAGGTCTGGTTACCATCACGAAGCTGGCTTTTCTTGGCTGGGGCGTTGGGATACGGGAACTGGATTTCACAGGCGCCAGCGGTCACGCGATGCTGTCGACGGCGGTCTACCCTGTCGCGCTGTTCCTGGTGCTGCTGTCTGCCCGGCCGTCAGTCCGTCTCGTGGGGGTGCTGTTGGGTATCGCCGCCGGCATGGTGGTCGGGGTGTCGCGCGTCGTGCTCGTAGCCCATTCGCCGTCTGAAGCGATCACCGGGTGTATCGTCGGCGCCCTGGCTGCGTTGGTGTTCGTGCGCGCCGCCTGGCATCTGCAGCCGGGCCGGCTGTCGGCCTTGCCCGTCGCCGTGAGCCTGATGGCCCTGTCCATCGCGCTGCATGACGTGCGCGTGCCGACGCAACGCTGGGTCACCCATATTGCGCTCAAGGTCTCGGGCCACGATCGCCCGTTCGTCCGCGCACGCTGGAAGGCCGGCCACCATAGACCGGCCGCCGCGCCGCTCTCGCAGACCCTCAACACGCTCCAGCCCGCTCCTCCCCACTCAAGCGACGTCTGATCGCGCGTACCTGTAAGCGCCCGGGTGTTCACCCTGTCGAGCGTTATACCCGCGGCTATATTACGATAGCGGTTTCGCCACCTATGCCGGCCTCGCCGGACCTCGAAACCCATGTCGCTCGCCTTCTGTCGTCTGCTGAAGCATGCGCTGCTCGCTGCCAGCGCCGTCTCCATTGCGATCTGCACGAATGCCCGCGCCGATGAACTCATCGTGTCGGCGGCGGCCAGCCTTACGAATGCGTTCAAGTCGGTCAGCGATGCCTTCGAGGCACAGCATCCCGGCACCAAGGTTCTGCTGAACTTCGGGGCATCCGACGTGCTGATGCAGCAGATCGTGAAGGGCGCACCGGCGGATGTGTTTGCGTCGGCGGACCAGAAGGCGATGGACAAGGCTGCTGCCGAAAAGGTGATCGTGCCTTCGACGCGGCAGGATTTCGCGGCCAATTCGCTGGTGCTGATCGTGCCGGCGGACAGCCGCCTCGCACCGGCGTCGCTGCGTGACCTGACGGACGCGGGCGTGAAACGCGTTGCCTTCGGCGACCCGGCTTCGGTGCCGGTCGGCCGCTATACGGAAGGTGCGCTCAGGGCAGCAGGCGTATGGGATGCGGTCAGCGCGAAGAGCGTGCTGGCGGCGAACGTCCGCCAGAGCCTCGATTACGTTTCGCGCGGCGAAGTGGACGCCGGCTTTGTGTTTGGCACCGATGCCGCGATCATGCCCGACCGTGTCAAGGTCGCGTTGACCGTGCCGACGCAGACTCCCGTCACCTACCCGATTGCCCTGGTCGAAGGCAGCCGCCACGCGGCGGACGCACAGGCATTCATTGCGTTCGTGGTGTCGCCGGCTGGCCAGGCGGTACTGGCGAAATACGGCTTCAAGCCGGCCGGCGCCGGCCACTAGGCCGCGCCTCCCACCACCGCACCGACAGGAAATTCGACGACGATGCAACAGGCCTGGATTCCACTCCTGCTCTCGCTAAAGGTGGCCGGCTGGGCGACTGCGCTGAATCTGGTGTTCGGCGTTGCCGCCGGCTTGGGGCTGTCGCGCTGGCGCTCCGGCGCGCGCGACGTCGTCGATTCGCTGCTGACGCTGCCGCTCGTGATGCCGCCCACCGTGCTCGGCTACTACCTGCTCGTGCTGCTTGGACGGCGCGGCGTAATCGGCGGCTGGCTCGACAGCCTGGGCATCCAGCTCGTGTTCACCTGGCAGGGCGCTGTGATTGCGTCGACGGTCGTGGCTTTCCCGCTGGTGCTGAAATCGGCTCGCGCCGCGTTCGAATCAGTTGACCCGCAACTCGAACGCGCTGCGCGCACGCTTGGCGTCAGCGAGACGGCCATTTTCTTTCGCGTGACACTGCCGCTCGCCACGCGCGGCATCCTCGCGGGCACGCTGCTCGCGTTCGCGCGCGCGCTCGGCGAATTCGGCGCGACGCTGATGATCGCGGGTAATCTGCCAGGACGCACGCAGACGCTTTCAGTGGCCGTCTATGCCGCCGTGCAGGCAGGCGACGACAGCACCGCCAATTTCCTCGTGCTCGTCACGTCGGTGACCTGCGTGGTGATCCTGCTCGCCGCGGGACGGCTCGTGCCGCAACATTCGCTTCTCACGTCCCGCTGACATGCCGCTCACCGTCGACATCCGCAAGACCTTCGTCAGCGCCGAACGGCGGTTTACGCTCGACGTCTCGTTCGCGACGACGAATCAGCGCGTCGTGCTATTCGGCCCGTCAGGCGCAGGCAAGAGTCTGACGCTGCAGGCGATCGCGGGCCTCCAGCACCCCGACGAAGGCACGATCACACTGGACGGTGCCGCGCTCTTCGACAGCGCGCGCGGCATCGACCTGAAGCCGCAGTTGCGCAGGTTCGCCTATCTGTTTCAGGACTACGCGCTGTTTCCGCATCTCAACGTCCGGCAGAACATCGCGTTCGGGCTGCATCCTGGGTGGCTCAATCCGCGGGCAAGGTTCCGGCATCCAGAAGTCGACTACTGGCTGAACGCGCTTGATCTTCGCGGCGTCGCGGGCAATCACCCCGCGCAGTTGTCGGGCGGGCAGAAACAGCGCGTCGCGCTGGCTCGCGCGCTGGTCGCGCAACCTCAGTTGCTGCTGCTGGATGAACCGTTCTCCGCGCTCGACCACGCGCTGCGCCAGCGCATGCGCCGCGAGCTGTCGGATCTGCAGACGCGGCTCGATATTCCGATGCTGCTGATCACGCACGACCCCGACGACGTCGCCGCATTTGGCGACCAGGTCGTGCAGATCATCGACGGCCGGGTTCAGCCGGAAACGCCCTTCGCGGGCTACGCGCGCAGCTTGTCCTGAACGCGCGCATCTGCGCCGCGCGAAGCGCCGCCAGCTGATCCACGTCGCATGCGAAGAAGCCCCGCGCTTTCTCAGTCGCTCACACCAAGAATCACGCTTGACGCCTTGAACGCCGCAATCGCCGGCGTGCCGTCGGCAAGACCGAGTGCATCGACGCTTTCGTTCGTGATCACCGCAGTCACGACGATGCCGCCGTCCAGTGCCAGCGACACTTCCGAATTCACCGCCCCGCGCTTGATAGCCGCAACGGTGCCGCGCAACTGGTTGCGGGCAGACAGCCTGACGGACGCGCCGCCGCTGTCATCGACCATCAACATGACCCACGACGCCTTCACGAGCGCAAACGCGGCCGCGCCGACGGCGAGACCGAGCGTCTCGGCACTTTCGTGCGTGAGCACGGCAACCACCGTCTGACCGCCTGGCAAAACCAGTGAGACTTCGTCGTTGACGGCGCCGCGCGTGATCGCCGACACCGTGCCGTATAGCTGGTTACGCGCGCTCGTCTTCATGCCGATTCTCCCGATCAGTTCCCAGTCGTTCGCGAAGCCTTCGATCGCAGCGCCGGCCCGCTCGAGAAACCGGCGGTGCTCGCGCTCCACGGCGCGGTACGTGTCGATCAGACGCACGGCGCGCGCCGTGAGCGTGGTGCCGCCCCCGCCCTTGCCGCCTGTTGCGCGCACCACGAGCGGCTCGCCCGCGAGGTTGTTCATCGTGTCGACGGCGTCCCACGCCGCCTTGTAACTCATGCCGACCGCGCGCGCCGCCCCCGTGATCGACCCCGTCTCGCGGATGGCCGCAAGCAGCGCGATACGCGACGCGCCGCCGAGCGTCTGTTCGCCGGCCTGAAACCACACTGAACCGCCGAGTTCGAGCGGTTCGCTAACGGCATCGTCGGAAGGTTTTTTTCCGGTCATCGTGGCGGGATCAAGAGAGCAGGGAAAGAGGCGAAATGATTATATCGACGCCGCTCCGTCACTCGCCGCCGCTGATCTTCGGCTTCTTCAGCGTACGAAGCAGGCGCTCGCCCTCTCTTGCCGTGTAGAGCCGCGTCGCCGCCGACCAGCCCTGGGTGAATCCCTGCTGGTACGGCGTCAGATCGAGTTGCTCGAGATAGCGCAGCGCGACGACCGCATCGTTGCCTTCGCCGAGGACGGTCTGGATCCGCGAGACGGTCTTTGCGGCCTCGGAGCGGGTCTTGTGCGACACAATCGGCGCGAAGAATTCCAGCGTATAACGCAGGCGTTTGGCCTGGATGCGTTCACGATGACGCGTCGCGTCATCGAGCGTCGTCAGCCTGGGTGCACTCGTCACGCGCCGGTAGTACTTGCGCACGCGCTTTCTGGCGTAACCACGCAGCGTGCGCGCCTTGACGCCAGCCGGAGTGTCCCGCGATGCCAGCGCCGACAGCCATTCCATCCACGCCAGCGAAAGCTGCGCGTAACGACGCGAACGCAGCGCTTCCTGTGCACGCGTGCGGGCTTCGAGACGCTGCGCGGACGCCGCGTCGCACGCAGTGTCCCAGCGCTCGGGATCAGTGTCGGCGGCGGCGAGCGCGGGCAACGTCGAATCGGTGAAGACGTCGCGGTCGCGCACCTCGCCGAGCAGCCCGCCCAGCCAGGTGAGGTCGGGCGCAATGCGCGTGGACCAGGCCTCGTCGACCCAATGCGGAAAAATCCTCAGCGCCGTTTTCAGGCGGCGTTGCGCAACCCTCATCTGATGGACGCTCTCGGGAACGGCTGCGTCGCGCACGCCAGCCTCGTTGCCAAACCAGTGCTGCGCAATGTTGTGCCCGATCGCCCTCAAGGCTTCATGCGGCGTGTCCACGCCGGCGAGATCGATCGGCGCTGCACGCACAGGTTCGTCAGCGCGCTCGGCCTCGCTCCGGCAAGCCCGCTCCGTCGCGCTCAGGAGGACCGGAAACGCAGGCAGCGTGCCGACCAGCTCTCGCGCCGTGGCGAAGAGCGCGTCCAGCACGGGTTTGGCCGCCTCGCCCGGTTCCGGCCAGGGCGCGCTCACGCGCAGTTCGTACAGACGGGTTGGTGTGGGCAGACCAGCGACGCAATCGAGCACGATGTCGATCCGCACGTCGTCCGAAGCGCGCCATTGCCAGCGCGTGCGGTCGAATTCGAGCCTTGCAACGGCTTCCAGTTTGCCGGCGCGGGCCAGCGCCCGTTTGAGCGCCTCGGGCGCGTCGTCCAGAGCCGCGTCGGTGAGTTCGGCCGTGGCAAGCGAAGTCTCGTACATCGTCTCGCGCACCGTCACACCCGGCGAATACGATTCAACCCGTGACGCGACGAACTGCCGTCCCTCGGGCGAACCTTCGATCGATATCTGCCAGCCCGCATTCGACATCGCCTGCCCGTTGTCGAAGCAGCACACTTCGAGGCGGCCTTCACCGGTGCGGGCACATGTGGTTTCCGGTAGGGCGTCGAGCGCCTGGATCAGCGCGGCACCCAGCCGGTCTGGTGTTTGAGCATCACCTTCGCGCTCCCGTTGGCCGAGCCCCTCGTCCGCGACCGACACGGGAATATCCAGCACGACTTCGACAACACGGCCCATATGCGCTCCGATAAAAGCACGCGGTCAACCGGTGTAGCGCGCCCGCCGAATCGGCGGATGTACTTTTTCATGGTACACGGCCACACGTGACAAGCAACTTCTCTCGGGGGACAGATGATCTGTTTGCCTCTTGCAGCCGGGTGTCCTATGTTCTGATGGCTTGCCTGCGAAACGCGTTCATCGACTACGGACGCACGGCGGCACACAATTGCGGGCTTCAATTTCCGGACCATGGAATCGTCCCTGCCTGTATGGCAGCGTCCATGGCTGTATGTGGCTGTGCCGGCAATAGCAGCTGCCTTTTCAGACGATCTACGCCGGGCGACGCGTTTCACAAGTCCCGGCGTCCTACCGAGGAGTTCGCGATGGCGACGCTGTCCGACATCAAGCATGTCGTCGTTCTGATGCTGGAGAACCGTTCTTTCGACAACGTGTTCGGCCACCTGTACACCGATGGCCGCGACTTCAAGGGCCTCGCGAGTGTGCAAAACCCGGGCAATCCCGGACCGGACGGCACGCCGATTCCGCCATGGACCGACCCTGGCAGCGCCGTCGCCGCCACGCTGCCTACGCCTGATCCTGGCGAACTCTTTGTCGACATCACGCAGCAGCTGTTCGGCAATGGTCCCGCAAACGGCGTTCCGCCGATGAACGGTTTCACCGCGAACTACGTCCGGCACGGCGGCAACGCGCGCGACATCATGCATTGCTTCAGCCCAGAGGAACTGCCCGCGCTGACGCAACTCGCGAAGAGCTACGCGGTGTCCGACATGTGGTTCGCGTCCGCGCCATGCCAGACCTGGCCGAATCGCTTCTTCGCACACACCGGTACGGCGAACGGCTACGAAAACAACGACAAGGCCGGTTTCCCGTTCCCGATGCAGACCATCTTCAACGAACTGGCGCCCACGTATAAATGGCGCATCTATTTCCACGATTTCGCCCAGGCGGCGTTGCTGCAGCGGCTATGGCCTTACTTCGCGTATTTCCGGCCATTTTGCGAGTTCCTCGCCGACGTGAATTCCACCGACATGCCTGCGTACTCCTTTCTGGAACCTCAATATTTTCCGGGCCTCGAGATGCCGAGCGACTTGCATCCGCCCCACAACGTGGCATATGGCGATGCGCTTGTCGCACAGGTCTACAACGCGGTGCGCAACTCGCCGAACTGGGCGTCGACGATGCTCATCATCACCTGTGACGAACACGGCGGCTGCTATGACCATGTTCCGCCGCCTGCCGCCGTGCCGCCCGAGACGCCCCGTCCGGGCCAGGTGTTCAACTTCGACCGCTACGGCGTGCGCGTGCCGGCGGTGATCATCTCGCCGTACACGAAGCCGGAAACGATCCTGCGCTCAACGGGCCCGCAACCGTTCGATCACACGTCGATCATTCGCACGGTACGAGCGTGTTTCGGTCTGCAAACGCCGTTGTCGGCCCGCGAGGCATCCGCGCCTGATCTGAGCGCGGCGCTCAACGATTCTCTGAATCTGGATCGTGCGCCGGCGCAACTGGATGTCACGGCCCCGCAGACCACCAGCGCCGAATTGCAGGCGGCGCAAAATGCTGTGCCGAACGGCTTGCAGACCCTGTTTCACGACATCGCGGCGAGGTTGGCGCCGCTCACTCAACCGGGCGTGTCGGTGGAGCAGCATCTGCAAACGGTCGTGCAGCCGAATCCGCTCGGGCCACCCATGAGCGGTGACGCGGTTCAGGCGGGGAAGTATGCGGCGCAAATCATGCGGTCGCTATCGGACGCATTTTCGAGCGTGCAGGCACCGAAGGTGTCGCCAGCTCCGCTGGATTCGACTTCGCGGGACGACGTGTATTTCGGGGGCAGCTAGGCGCGAATATCGGCGGGTGCGGGTGGCCTGTCTGTGGGCTGCGGGTGGGTTTCATCTGATCAATCTGCCCGCTACTTCCCCGCCAGCTATAATCGAAGCTTCCCCGCGCGTCCACCGACCATGAGCCGCTTACTCTGCCTGATCGTGCTTTCGCTGGGCCTCGCGCAAAGCGCGATGGCCGAAACGAGCGACCAGATTTCCGCCTACCTGACGCAGAAGTTCGGCGTGGCAAAGGAAAAGGCAGAGCAGATCTCGGTGGCAGTCACGTCGGCGGCGTCGAAATATTCCCTTCCGCCTGCACTTCTACTCGCCATCATTTCCATCGAATCCCGTTTCAAGGAAAAGGCCAAAGGCGCGCACGGCGCGACCGGACTGATGCAGGTGGTCCCGAGTGCACACAAGGGGCTCCTGAAAAACGTCAGCGATCTGACGGAGCCGGACACCAATATCGAAGTGGGATCGGCGATCCTGTACGGCTACGTGCGGTCTGCGGGCGGCGATGTGAATGCGGCGCTGAAGAACTACGGCGGCTCGAAAGCGTATGCGCAAAAAGTCAGCCTGCGCGCCAATGCCTTCGCGCAGGTCGTCGAACAACCGGACGGCGACGCTTCGTTGCAAACCGCACAACCCGGCTCCTGCAACGTCCGGTGGACTGACAGCGGCCCTGCGCCGGTAATCGGATCGAACACGTTTTCTATCGGCACCAGCAGTTGCGCCGTCTCGCCTACGAAGACGAGCCTGCTGAACGGCTTGCTGCCATAGCCCTGAACGCAGCTTTCGCCACCGGCCGCGCGGCCTCGGGCGCGGCACTGTGCGCAGGCGGCGAGGTGGTCGCCAGGCTCGCCTGAGCATTTCTCGAATAGGCGTCAGCGAAAAACGGGCCGTGGTGTCGCAAGACCCGCGGCCCGTTTCGTTGTGCGGTTTTCGGGCGGCGGCACGTCACCGCAGGATGTCAAAGCGCGTACTGCGCAATCCCGTTGCCGAACGACCAGTTCTCTTTCAGCACCTCGACAAGATTGATGAACACATCTTCTCGACGCAAACCGGGGCTTTCGGCGAGGTTATCGGCCACCTGCCGGTAAAGCGCCTTCTTCTGCTCGACCGTGCGCGTGTTGTTGAACGTGATCTGGATGACCACCAGGTCGTCGCTGCGCTGGACGCCGAGGTACTGCCGGTCGAATACGAAGTTAGCTTCGTCGTGCTCGTTGATGAGCATGAAAATGTCGTCCGCCGGCACGTTGCATGTGTCGATCAGTGCGCGCTGGATGCCTTGCGTCAGCGCCTTGCGGTATTCGGCCGGCTTGCCGGTACGGAGTGCGATTCGGGTGAGCGGCATGAGAAATCTCCATCGGGAAAAAGTTTACGTAGCCAGAATAGGCCTCATGGACAATAATCAATAGATATCAATGCATATATCATTAATTTTCAATTGAAATGAAGGTTCTCGACCTCGATGCCGTGCGGGCGTTCGTGCTGGTGGCCGACCTGAGCAGCTTCACCCGCGCCGCCGACGCGCTCGATACCACCCAATCCGCCGTCAGCCTCAAGCTGAAACGGCTGGAAGCACATCTCGGCAAGCAGCTTCTTGACCGCACGCCTCGGCTGGTGCGCCTGTCCGGCGAGGGTCAGGCATTCCTCAAGGCCGCACGCGATCTGCTGAACGCCCATGAGCGGGCGCTGGGCTCGCTGTCGGTCGGAAATCGGCGGCTGGCGTTGGGTCTGAGCGAGCATGTGGCTGGACCGAACCTGCCCGACCTGCTCGCGAGACTAAAGGCGTACGATCCGGCGCTGGTACTGGAGTTGCATCTTGGCATGTCGGCGGCCTTGCTGGAGCAATTCGACGAGCGGCGGCTCGACGCCGTGATCATCCGCAACGAGCCAGAAGAAACCTCGCGCCACGACGGAGAAGCGCTTTTCACCGAACCGATCGCATGGCTGGCCACGCCTGACTGGCTGCCGCGCGTGAACGAACCGTTGCCGCTTGCGCTGCTCGCCCCACCCTGCGCCGTCCGCGCGGCGGCGCTGCGGGCGCTGAATGAAGCCGGTATCGCGTGGAACGAGGCGTTTATCGGTGGCGGGGTGGCCGCCGTCGGCGCTGCGGCGGCGGCGGGAATTGCGGTTTCACCGCTGGCGCGGCGGGTGGCGCCGCGCGGCTTGGTCGACGTCGGCGCAAGGCTTGGATTGCCTGCGTTGCCCGCGTCCCGTGTGACGCTGCATTCGCGAGTGCGCGACGCGCGCTCGCTGGAGACGTTGAAGCTGGTGGTGAACGGCCTGGAAAGCGCTTGAGCCGCCTGACGCGCGGCGCTAGCCGGCGTCAGCGCAGGATCGGCGGCAACTCGCGGCCGGACGCGGAAGGTGTCGTCCTGACGCTGGCGGAGCCCGATGTGTCGGCGACCTTTGTCGTCGCTTGCGGGCGGCTGCTTTTCGCTGCGAAGCTTTGAGCTTTCGGCTGACGTTGCTGTGCGTCTTTCGACGGCACCATCACAACAGAAACCCGCCGCGGTTTGGGCTTTTCTGGTGCCGGTTTCGATGCAACTTTAAGCGTTTTTTTGTGCACCCCGCCGGCCTCGCACTGCGCCAACTGCCTCCGCGTTTGCGTGACGTCATGCTTCGGCGCCTTGACGACCGGCTTCCGCTTCTTCACGTTCATCGAATGCTGACTGGTTTCAGGCGGATTCCAGACTTCGATGTACTGGCCCGCCGCCATCGCCGCACTGGAAAACAAGCCGACGGCCACTGCTACCATGACTGCTCGCACACCCATCTCCTGATCTTCGATTGAATGTCGGGGCGCGATTATACCCACGGCGGAAATTGAAACGGACAACTCATCAAGCTCGAATCTCGTCGAAATAGCGTCGCACCCACCGGCCACGGCCGCCGGCCTGCCCGTCGAAAAAGCGCGCGCGCATGTACCATGACATCTGAACCGTCCCTCCCGACCAGCCATGCACCCGGCAGCCAGTGAACCGACCCGTACCTACGGGATGCCCGAACGCAGCGACCGCCTCGATTTCTATATCCGCGATCAGACGACGCGCCCGGCGATCACCGAGCCGCACCGTCACGACTACTTCCAGATCCAGATCAACCTCGGCGGCGACACGGTGCAACGGATCGGCGGCGCAAGGCGCCCGTTTCCGCGCGGCGCAGTCGCCTTTATCCTGCCGTACCGGCTGCATCTGATCCCGCATCCGCCGGAATCGCGCTTCATGGTCATCAACTTCTCGCAGCAGTTCCTGCGTGCCGACCTGGAAGACGATCCACTCGATCTCGAAGACGTATCCGTGCATCGCGCCGTCGAACTCGCACCGTTCCGCTTCCAGGAGTACCTCGATTTCGTGCTGACGGACGCAGATCTGGCCGAAGTGCGTCAACTGCTTGCGCGCATGCTCGAAGTCGACGGCGCGCGCGGTTTCGGCGCCACGGCGCTGCTGCGCGGCTATCTGCTGCAATTGATCGGTATCGTCTGCGCGCGACACGCCGAACCGCTGCAGCGCCTCGCCGACAGCGAAAAGCAGCGCACCGGCCGGCGCGATGCGCTGGCCCGCGTGATGCGGCACATTCGCGCGCAGATCGCGAGCGACGAGCTTTCGCTGACCAGCGCGGCCGCCGCCGCGTTCCTGTCGCCGAACTATCTCGCGCATCTGATCAAGAAGGAAACCGGCCGGACCTTCACGGAACTCGTCACCGACCGGCGAATGGCGCTCGCGCAATCGCTGCTTGCGCACAGCACCAAACGGGTGGGCGAGATCGCCCAGGCGGTCGGATTTCGCGACGAAGCCTATTTTTCCCGGCGTTTCCGGCGAACCACGGGCATGTCGCCGAGCGACTACCGCAACGCGCACCATGCGACGGCCGATACGCAGCCATCGACGGCGGCAAACCCGGCAAATGCGGCACATCCGGCGAGGCGGGACCCGCCGGCGAGGCCAGCGCCACGTCGGGCGCGAGCGTAATCCAGTCCAGAAAATCCACACATCCTTCGCCGGTCGGCGGGCGATGGGCTGCTATCTTTGTCTCATGGACGTGCCGGTTGCCGCCACGCATGCCAGCACGCGTCGTTCATCCCAATCGAGACCAGAAGATGACTGCTTACGTCGTACCTCAACCCGAACAGCCTTCCGTCGAAGTCGCCGGCTCGTCGAGCCGATTTCCCGTGCGCCGGGTCTTCTGCGTGGGCCGCAACTATGCCGACCACGCCCGCGAAATGGGCGCGGACCCGGACCGCGAACCGCCGTTCTTCTTCACCAAGCCCGCTGACGCAGTCGTCGCGGCAAGCGGCGTGGTTCCCTATCCGCCGCTGACGTCGGACCTGCATCACGAAATCGAACTGGTCGTCGCGATCGGCAAGGGCGGACAGTCGATTTCGCCTGACAAGGCGCTGGATCACGTCTGGGGTTACGGCGTCGGCGTCGACCTGACGCGCCGCGACCTGCAGGCCATCGCCAAGAAACAGAGCCGTCCGTGGGACTGGGCCAAGGGCTTCGACGCGTCGGGTCCGGTTACGCCGCTGCTTCCGGTTGAGAAAACCGGCCATCCGGGCACGGGCCGCATCTGGTTGTCGGTCAATGGCGAAGTCCGTCAGCAAGGCGATCTCAACGAAATGATCTGGCCGGTGGCCGACATTATCAGCTACGTTTCGCAGTCGGTGGCGCTCAAGCCTGGCGACCTGATTTTCACGGGTACGCCCGCTGGCGTCGGCGCTCTCCAACCGGGCGACAAAGTGACGGGCGGCGTGGACGGCGTGACGGAATTCGCGTTCGAAGTAGGCGCTGCACCGCACTAAGGCGGGGCCGGCAACAGGAAGACAGAAAACCGGGGGCGCGGCCAGCACACCGCGCCCGGTTCGTGCCGGTGCAAAACCGCCCCGTAGACCCGCAAGTGATTCCGTCAATCCTTGCATAAATCCATAAATGGACTAATATTGGCCTAGAGTTCAATTAAGGACTAAAGCCATGTCCAACGCTGCCCGCGCCCTTCCCAACGAGCGACCGCTACCACGACCCGCTGGAGAGCCGTCGCTGACCGAAATGTCGGCGGCCGGCCTGCGCGCCTTCTTCAGGATCGCGCGCGACTGGGATCTGAGCGCCGACGAGCAGATCGTCCTGCTAGGGTCGCCCGGCCGCTCCACCTTCTTCAAATGGAAAGCCGAACCGCAGACGGCGCGGCTTGGCCGCGACACGCTCGAACGCCTGTCGCTGCTGCTGGGTATCTACAAGGCGCTGCAAATTCTGCTGCCGCAGCCGTCCGCAGCCGATACCTGGATCAAGCGCCCGAATAGCGCGCCGCCGTTTGGCGGCCGGCGCGCGCTCGACCGCATGCTGGCAGGCAATATCAGCGATCTCGTGGCCGTGCGCCAGTATCTCGACGCCATGCGAGGCGGCTGGGCGTGACTTCTCCGCACTGGCAGGCCCGCTGGCGCGCCGCGCCGCTCGACTGGTCGCCCGCGTATCGGGTGATTCCCACACGTTTTCCGGCTGTAAACCTGTTCGACCGCGTCGCATCGCCGGACGATTTCGAGGCGCTCTATGCGCTCGAAGCAATGACCAACGACCGGCTGCGCACCGAAGTCGGCGAACTGGATCTCGTGCCGCCCGAAGAGCGACGCTTCGGCCCCGGCTGGGGGCCCATCATGGCGGCGTTCACGCATCTGAATCCGCTCGGCAGCCGCTTTTCCGACGGCACGTATGGGGTGTTCTATTGCGCCCGGTCGCGCGCGACGGCGATCGCCGAAACCCGCTATCACACGGGCAACTTCCTCGCGGCGACGAACGAACCGCCACTGCGGCAACAGATGCGTCTGTACACGGTGATCGCACGCGGGGAAGTGGCCGATCTGCGCGACGACCCGTCGCTCGATCCTGCGGTGCTGTCGCCGGAAGACTATGTCGCCGGGCAGTCGCTGGGCCGCGCGGTGCGAACGGCGGGCGTAGCGGGCATCGTGTACCCGTCGGTACGAGACAGCGAAGGCGAGTGTCTCGCTGCGTTCAGGACGACGCTGCTGCGCGACTGCCGTCATGCGGCGTATCTGGAATACAACTGGAACGGCAGCGCCGTCGACATGGTCTTCGAACTGAATCAGGTCGGCTGAACGCCACCTCTCGCACAGCCGAAAGGACGGAACAGGTCAGGGCAGCGCCAGCGCAGCCGCGCCTTCGGCACGCGCGGCATCGACCGTCACCTGCCAGCGACGGGACCTGCGCGCTTCGACGATGGTCAGCTTGCCACCCGGCCCGAACGCGCCGGTGTCGATGAACACCTGCGAGCCGATCTGCTGCAATTCGCGCATCGGCGTGTGACCGCAATAGGTGAGCGAGAGCCCGCGCTGCCGCTCGGGGTCGCCATTGCCGATCGCCAGTTCGCGGCCCCACAACAGTCTTTGGCGAGCCTCGTCGGAAAAGACGCCCGCGTCGAGATCGGCATCGGAGCCGAAGAACTCCGCATGCAGAACATTGAAGCGCTCACTACCACTGCCGACCACCCGCGCGAGCGGCAACGTGCGCAACTTCTCCGCGTAGTGCCGCAACCGTTCGTCAGGCAGCGCTGCAGCCCACGAGCCGCCGATTCCATACCACCATTGCCGCCGCAAGCGGCCTTCGGCGACCGCGATCAGTGTGTCCTCGTGATTGCCGAGCACCGCGTGGAACCATGGCTTCTCGAGCAGCGCCAGCGCCTCCTCGGACTGCGCGCCACGGTCGACCAGGTCGCCCACTGAGAACAGACGGTCACGCGCCGGATCGAATTCGATTTCGTGCAGCAGATAGCGCAACGCATCGACGCAGCCATGCAGATCGCCAACGATAAAGTCGCGACCCGTCCGGTTGGTCGAGTGATGGCAAACGTCAGTGACGAGTGTTGAGTCCATAGCACAATGATAGTGCCATGAGCAATTCCCGTATGCGCGTTGCCTATCGTTCCAGATCTGCGCACAGCCGCTGAACATCGTTGCGGCAAAGGATTCGTAAGCGGCCCGCGAGCCGGACGGAAGTCATCCAGCAATCTCTACCCGACGCTCGCGCATCAAAGGTCATTGTGGCGCTGCACGCAGCTTCGAAACCTGATCGACGGTGACCGTCGACTGCGGATTGCCGAACTGTTTCGTCACATAATTCGTGATCGCTGCCACCTGATCATCGGTGAGTTCACCGGCGAATGATGGCATCAGCACATCGGCGGTTTTCGTCGTACGACTGACGCCATGCAGGATGACCATCGCGAGGTTATTCGCGGTCGCCGCGCCCACCGTGCTGTTGTGGATCAACGATGGATACGCACCCGGCGCACTCGCTCCAATCCCCTGGCCGGTCCAGTGATGACACGTCGCGCAGTTTGCGACGAACAGTTGTGCTCCGTTGACGCCGCTGATCTTTGTGCCGCGCAGGCTGATGACGTCGTTGGCGGGCTGCCCCCACGTATCGCGCCGACGCACTTCGCCGCCGCTGATCGCGGGCACCGATCGCATGTAGATAGCAATCGAGCGAAGGTCTTCGGCGTTCAGGTATTGCGTACTATCCGCGACAACGTCCGCCATTGGCCCAGCCGCGCCCGCCCGTCCCGGTACAACGCCGGCGGACAGGTAGCTGACCAGATCGGCATCGCTCCAGTTGCCGATGCCGCCCGTCTTGTCAGACGTGATATTGAAGGCATGCCAGCCGGCCTGCGTCGCACCCGCAAAGCGCTCGCTCGTCTTCAATCCCTGGGTGAAATTGCGCGGCGTGTGACATTCCTCACAATGCGCGAGCCCCTGAACCAGATACGCGCCGCGATTCCATTGAGCGCTCTCTTTCGGATCGGGAACGAAGCGCCCTTCGGTGAAGTTGAACAGATTCCAGAACAGCATCAGCCAGCGCTGATTGAACGGAAACTTCAGGTCATTGCGCGGGGGCGTGTAGTGGACCGGTACGAGCGTATTCAGATACGCACGGATGGCGAGCACGTCATCCTCGGTGACCCTGGTGTATTCCGCATAAGGAAACGCCGGATACAGCCGTTCGCCGCCCTTGCCGATGCCTTCATGCATCGCGCGCAGGAAATCGGCATCCGTCCAGCGGCCGATACCCGTGTCCGGATCGGGCGTGATGTTCGGCGTGTAGATCGTGCCGAACGGCGTGTTGATCGGCAGTCCGCCCGCAAACGGGCGGCTCCTGTCTGACGTGTGACAGGCGATGCAGTCGCCTGCGCGTGCAAGATATTCGCCGCGCTTCACGAGACCCGGCGAAGCGAACGCCGCGCCGCCCTGCGATGCATCCTGCGCGAACACAGCCGTGACCGATGCTTCACGTTGCTCATCCGGATCGTTCGATGCATGCCACGCGAGGTATAAGGCAAACACAGAGAAAACAGCAGCCAGCGAAGCGATGCGCAAGCGGTCGCGACGCTGAATCTGGATTTGCATCTGCGCACCCGGCCCGGCCGGCTGCACGCGAGACGTTTTTTTCGTCATGGTGGCTCTCCGTCGGGGTTGGGTCAGATTTCGCGCTTCAACTTGTCGGCAAGCCTCAACGACAGCGCCGCGATCGTCAGCGTGCAGTTCACCGACGCCGCAGTGGGCATCACCGCACTGCTCGCGATGAACAGATTCGGGTGATCGTGCGTGCGGCAATCCGCGTCGACGACCGAATCCGCTGCGTCGCTGCCCATGATCGTCGTACCCATGATGTGATTGTTGGGCGCGAAAGTATCGTCGAACGACACTTCAGTGCCACCGAAGAGGTTCGCGATCTGCGCGTAAAGTTCGTGCGTGTTCGCCGCGCTCTTCTTCACGTAATCGTTGATCGAGTAATAGATCTCCGGCTGCGGAATGCCGAGCGGGTCCTTGTGATCGGCCGACGGAACGATGCGGTTTTGCGGCTCCGCAAGATGCTCATGGAAGCTGTTGATGTTCAACGTGCGTGATGCCCGGTCGCGAATCTGCCGGTCGAGTTCGGCGCCCGTCAGACCTTTCTGCAGCAGGTCGGCGGTGACGGACATCGTCGGCACACCGTTCGACAGGTGCAGTTTCTTCGCTGCGTAATTCGAGCGGAACGCGCCGTCGCGGAAGTTGACGATCGACGTCATCTCCATCGGCCCGCGCCCTGGCCACAACGGCTCATTGGAGAGGAAGGTCACGCCGGTACCCGGATGATCCATCAGGTTGCGGCCGACCTGGTCGGAGCTGTTGCCGACACCATGGGGAAATTTGTCCGACGTGGACATCAGCATCAGTTTCGGCGTCTCGATGCCGTTTGCCGCCAGCACGAACAGCTTGCCCGTCACGCGCGTGCTGTTGCCGTTCGGATCCTTGTAGTGCACTGCCGTAACAAGCCCCTTCTCGTCCGACTCGATCCGGTACACGACCGCCTGCGGAATCAGTTTCGCGCCGGCCTGCTCGGCCTTTTCCGCATGCACGACGCCGTTGTACATCGCCGCGATCGGGCAGATCGGCATGCAATTGTTGTTGCCGCAACAGGTCGGGCGCGCATCGTACGGACGGCTGTTGCGCGCGACCGGCTCGGGTACAACCTTGAAGCCCTGCGGGTTCAGCACGTCGGAGAAACGCTGGTCCATATACGACAGCGGCAACTGACTCATCGGATAGGGCTTCGAGCGCGGCGAGCCCAGATCGATCGACGTCTCAGGACCGGACACACCCAGTTGCACCTCGGCTGCGAAGTACCACGGCTCAAGCGCTTCGTACGGGATCGGCCAGTCGCGGCCGACGCCGTACAGGCTCTTCAGCCTGAAGTCCGAGGGCAACAGGCGCCACGCCGCCGCGGCCCAGTGCCACGTCGTGCCACCGACGAGCCGCACGTACTGCGAGTTGTAGGGGTAGTCGCCTTTCTGGATCAGATAGTTGTTCGCGGGGGCGTACTCGGGATGCGGCGCGTAAGGGGTCGAGGGATAGGGCGTTGCGAAATCGGACTTCGTGGGGGAGTTGCGGAAGTTCTCGACGATCTGCCAGCGCGGGATGCGCGGCCCCGCCTCCAGCAGGACGACCGACGCACCAGCGAGCGCCAGTTGATGCGCGACGAGACCGCCCGCCACGCCTGAGCCGACCACGACGATGTCAGCGGAAACTGAATTTGCCATTGCTATCCTTTACTGCTGGCTGATCGACTCAGGCATTGCCAGGCTTTTGCGCCCAGTAGAACGGCACGTCGCGGCAATACGACGGGATCGTCAGCACGTCCTTCACCGGATCGAACATCAGCGCGCGTTCGTACGCCACCACCTGCACGTGAGGCATGTCGCCCACGAGGCCGAGATACCACGCCCGCATGATCGCGCCGACCGCTTTCGCAAGCGGCGGCTGATCGACCTGCAAGGCTTGAATGACGGTATCGGAGGGCACGCCGCCGTGGGTTTGCAACCAACTGTTGAGCGCGGCGACGTTCTGCGGAAACTGGCTGTCGGCTTTCGACAGGGTGCCGTAGACACGCTGGCCCAGCACTGGGTCGAAGCTGCTGCGACCGGTCAGGTGCTGCGACAGCGCGAGAAAGGCATCGAGGCCGCCGCCAGCAGGGGCGTCGGCAAACGCGGGAGAAATGCCCGGCATCCCGAACGGCTGGCCGAAGCGGCCTGCCGTCGTGAAGGTGAGCGCAGCAGCACCTGCGCATGCACCGAGGACCCAGGCGCGGCGCTTCGCCGATAGCGGTGCTGCAGGTGCGTCGTTCTGACGAACATCTGTCATGGGGGCTCCAGATGATGTTTATGTGTCAGCCTGCAACGCGGCAGCGGTCCGGTCACCGCCACTGCTGCCATCCTGCAGGCCGCCTGCCCCAAACCCGGTCCGCGCCGCTTTTTTTTGCGGTCTATGGTTTTGTGGTCGCATGACGCGCACATGTCACCGACATCGAACAGACATCGAACAGACATCGAACGCGCGGTGGGCGAGAGGCGCCCCGCCTGCAACCCGATCCATCTCTCATCCCTGACACTGGCCTTTCAGTCGAAAGGCCAGTGTCAGGCCGACGCGAAAGACTATAGCTGTCGCGTGACCATTCGACAAATCGCGTCCGAACATAACGGTAGAATCGACCACCCGTTCAACGCCTGCTGCCGACACGCGAATCCTTCGCAGACAACCTCTTACATCAATGCAAATGAACCTTTATCCGCAGGTGCTTCGCAACCGGCCACGCATGGTCATCGGACTGATCGTGGGTGTGCTCGGCGCGTTGCTGATACCCATGACGATGCGCCCCACGGTTCGTGTGCTCGTCGCCTGGGACCTTGCCGTATGGACCTATCTCGCGCTCATCTGGTTCCACATGGCCTTCGCCGAGCACAGCAGCCTACGCGATCTCGCCGCGCGCGAAGACGAGAATGCGGGCGTCGTGCTGATCGTGATCTGCGTCGCGACGATCGCTAGCATCGCCGCGATCGTGCTGGAACTCGCGACGGTCAAAAGCGTGAAGGGCGGCCTCGGTGTGTTGCACTACCTGCTGACCGGCATGACGCTGATGGGCGCGTGGTTCATGATTCCGACCATCTTCACGCAGCACTATGCCCGGCTCTATTACGGCCCCGGACAGACGGAGACGCCGCTCCGCTTCCCCGACCACAAGCTCGAACCGGATTACTGGGACTTCCTGTACTTCTCGTTCACGATCGCCGTGGCCTCGCAAACCTCGGACGTCGTGCTGCGCTCGCGCTCGATACGGCGCGCGGCGCTCGCGCAGTCGATCCTGTCGTTCTATTTCAACGTCGCGGTGCTCGGCCTGTGCATCAATATCGCCGCCGGGCTGCTTGGCTCGTGATAACCTGACCTGACGTAAAGGCGCGGCATCGTGGCCGCCGCGATTGTTCAAGCGGCGGTGCCCCCGCTCATTTCCCGGTATCCGTGTAAAAGCCGCGCATCGACCGCAGGTTTTACACGCTCCCCCTCCCGCCCCATCTCCGTCACACTCGCAGGCAAATCAGGCACTTACCAAGGGGTTCGGAACAGCAGGTCGAAGGCATGGCCGCATACGCGCTGCGCTTCCCGACTCTGGTCTACACCCGCCGCATTGCACCCCTTGATGCGTCGGGCATTTTTCATATTCCTTCCCGCGCGCTATCAAACAGTCGGCGACGAATTCTTGACATTGATTTACACCTACCTTTCCGCCTTCCGTGTTTGTATACGCCTTCTTTCCGTAGGGAATCGTTAACCAACCATTCAACAGAGGGCGCAAACCAGCATGCCTATTCCTGCATACATGTGGCTTAAGGACGACGGCGGAGCAGATATCAAAGGCTCCGTTACGGTTCAGGGACGTGAGGGAAGTATCGAAGTAATCGGATTCGGTCACGGCGTGAATCTCCCGGTCGATAACAAATCCGGGGAGATTACCGGCTCTCGCACCCATTCCCCGATGTACCTCGAAAAGGAGTTCGACGCCTCCAGTCCTTACCTGTATAAGGCCGTATCCAGAGGGCAATCGTTGCAATCGGCAGAGCTGAAGTGGTATCGAATTAACGACGCTGGCCAGGAGGAACTGTATTTCGTCATGCTGATGGAGAGTGTGAAGGTGGTCGGAGTGAATCCCGGAATGGCAAACACCAAGCTCGCCGGAATGTCACAACTCAATCATACCGAGTCGGTCTCGCTAATGTATGAGCGCATTACATGGCACTACACCGACGGCAACATCAAGTTCACGGACAGTTGGAGCGAGCGGTCCTGATCATGGCGCTACAAGGGAAATTCGTAGTCGATAATACTCCGACCTTGACGTTAGTTATGTTTGGTGTAGGGAGATTCCCAGCTTTCTCGGGTGACGGCATTTACCGCAACCGGGGTGGATGTACGGCCCTCCAAGATAACGGCCCAATACCGTCCGGGAAATACTGGATCGTTGATCGACCAAGCGGCGCCTTTCGATCTCAAACAGAAGCGCTTGTCAAAGATACATGGAATAGCGTGTGGGGAGCACCGACACATCATGACGAGTGGTTTGCGCTGTACCACGATGGTAAGAAAATTGACGACTATATGTGGATCAACGGAGTCAGACGCGGAAATTTTCGACTTCATCCAGCAGGCGGTCAAGGACGTTCATTGGGTTGTATCACGCTACCGAGCAAGGCAGATTTTCAAAAGATCCGGACGGCACTGTTACATACGAGTAAGATTTCTGTCGGCACTTCCGGACTGAAATCATATGGCTGGATTGAGGTTGTCACATATGGTAACTCTTGCCCGTAGATCATTTAAAAGCATTGCATTTATTATAATTTTATTGTTCTCCATAAGGTTTATATATGCCCCTTTGTCACTCATTCCTATATGGAACGAGCATTACTCACTCATTGTCTCCGAATTATTAGGATTTCATGATATTGAGATGTTCGATGTTATATTTGGAATGTCCATAAGTCTGCTTATTGCCATCTCTATCTATATTTCACTAATGAAATTATATCAGCGCCATCTAGCAAAACGCAAAAATGCATCCATACCATAAATGAGAAGTCCAGCCCCTTTCCCGAGCTGAGTCGCCATGCAATTGACGACACTTGCCTGCAGACTTTGCAAGCTACTTCTCCTTTTCGCATTGTTTTTGCTATCAGTGCGATATGTCCACACTTACCCATCATCCATGACGCTGGAGCAGCAGCAATTATTGATCGAAATTTCCGACAAACTCGGAGTGACCGATTACGAGCTGCTTTATATCGGAGCAGTGATAACCATAGACCTCATTGTGGCGATCGTTCTCTATGTGATGATCATGAAAATCTGGCGCCGTTGCAGGTCAAAGAGCCGACGAGCGTTGGAACACTAACATTCATTTCTGGCCAGGATTCGCGCAGCAGATCATTCACGAGTACGACGAGCAGTTTCGGTCTTCAGGTCGTTCAGGAATATCTGCAAGGTAGTGCGAGCACGCGAACGCTGGCCGCGCGTCACGGGGTTGGGCGCACGGTGATCCGGCGCTGGGCGTCGAGCTACCGGGAACATGGCCTGGCCGGACTGCGCAGGAAAGTCAGCGACTACGACGCCCGGTTCAAGCCGCTCCGCTTCCCCGACCACAAGCTCGAACCGGATTACTGGGACTTCCTGTACTTCTCGTTCACGATCGCCGTGGCCTCGCAGACCTCGGACGTCGTGCTGCACTCGCGCTCGATACGGCGCGCGGCGCGCGCGCAGTCGATCCTGTCTTTCTATTTCAACGTCGCGGTGCTCGGCCTGTGCATCAATATCGCCGCCGGGCTGCTTGGCTCGTGACAACCTGACCTGACGTAAAGGCGCGGCATCGTGGCCGCCGCGATTGTTCAAGCGGCGGTGCCCCCGCTCATTTCCCTGCATCCGTGTAAAAGCCGCGCATCGACCGCAGGTTTTACACGGACCCACTCCCGCCCCATCCGCGCCATACTCACAGGCGCGGCTTTCTCCCGTCTCTCCCGGTTGGCACAGCGTTTGCTGGAGACCTTTGGTCGACCCAGGCCGGACCCGCGCCACCGCCGTCCAGCATGGCCTTGCGAATTCCTGTCAGGCGACATGTCGATCTTTGCACTACATTGACCTGTACGCGCCCTCGCCTGACGCATCCCGGTCAGGCGAAGACACGGCATCCGGCCCTGGAAGCCCAACGAGCGATGTGATCGCACAGCACGTGCATCCACAGCGCAGCAGGACGAACCTGGAACACGACCGATGGAAACTCCACACGCTTCCCTTGCGTATGCGCCGCGGATCTATTTCCTTCACCCCCTTCTCGTCGGGCCGATCGAGGCCTGGGCCGCCCAGTTCGGGCATGCTGCGTCGCTCGGCTTCGATCATGTGCTGATTGGCGCGCCGTTCCAGCCCGGGCGGGCTGGTCACGGTCAGATCGTCGCGGATCATGACCGCCTGCATCCGGTCTTCGACACGCAGCAACCGGCAAGCGAAGCGCTGCACGAGCTTGCCGAAGCTGCCCGCGAGCACGGTCTCAAGCTGCTGCTCGACATCGTGCCCGATCGCGTCGCCGCCGATGGCAAGCTCTTCAGCGAGCATCGAGACTGGTTTCACCCGTTTGAGCCCGAAGAAGCCCGGCTCGACCCGCGCCACGGGCACCGGGAAGACAACGTCGCGTATGCGAATTTCGCGGCCGATGGACCCGGGGCGCGACTGGTCGACTGGTGGACGCAGAAGCTGGTGTCGCTGGCGGCGGCTGGTGTCGGCGGTTTTCGCTTCGATTCGCCGCATAGCGTGCCCGCCGCCCTGTGGCAGCGGCTCGGCAGCGCCGTGCGCACGCAGCATCCCGGTGTGCGTTTTCTGGCCGCCACGCCCGGCCTTGCCCGCAACGATCTGCTGGCGCTCGAAGGCGCGGGCTTCGACAGCGTGTTCTCGTCGGTACGCTGGTGGGACTTCCGCGCCGCCTGGCTCACCGAAGAACACGCGACGCTCACCCGCATCGCCGCCCCCATCGCGTTCCCCGAACCGCCGTACGGCACGCGGCTCGTGGCCGATCTCGCCGATATACACGATGCGGGCGCCGTCGAGCGGACGTACCGACGCGCCCTGAATACCTCGGCGGCGGTCGGCACCGGCTGGCTGATGCCGATGGGTTTCGAATACGGCCTCGCGCTGCCGATGTCGTACACGCGCGGCAGCGAAGCCGACTACGCGGCCGCGCGGCAGTCGGCACGCTTTGACCTGTCGAAGAACGTCACACACGCGAACGCGCTCCAGCGCAACGTAGAGCCGCTCGCCACCGTCGGCGAACTGCGCGCGCTGAGCGGCCCCGGCGCGCCGGCCACCGTGCTGCTGCGCGGCAACCGCGCCGATCTGCGCGACGCCAGCGAGGCCGTGCTGATCGTCGTCAATCCCGATCGCGACATCCCGGTGCATGTCGACCCGGCGGGTTTCCTCGACGGCGTACCGGGAAGCTTCACCCGCTTCGTCCCGCTCGACACGGATGCCCGCAGCGTACCCGGCTCGCTGCAGCCGTTCACGCTGAAGCCCGGCGCGTGCCGCCTCTTCGGCGCGACGCCGGAGAACCCTGTCGTGCTCGCCCCGCCCATCGACAAGGCGACCAACAAGCTTAGCGGCCACAAATCGGTGCTGGACGCGATCGCCGCGCCGCGCGTGGCGATCGAAAGCGTGAGCCCGTCGTGCGACGGCGGGCACTTCCCGGTCAAGCGGGTGGTGGGCGAACGCGTCGAGGTGAAAGCGGCGATCTTCGCCGAAGGCCACGACAAGATCGCGGCCGCCGTGATCTGGCGCGCCGCCGACGAAACCGCCTGGCAAGAAGCGCCCATGCACCCGGCAGAGCCTCCCGGCCTCGATCTGTGGGCCGCACGCATTCCACTCGAACGCGTCGGCCGCCACGAATTCACGGTGATCGCGTGGCGCGACGACTACGCATCGCTCGTCGAGCACGTGCAGAAAAAGCTCAAAGCCGGGCAAACCGTCGAACTCGAAATCGAGGAGGCGAGCCATCTGTTCGCGCTCGTCCTGGCGGAGGTCGAGACGGCAGAAGGCGCGCTCACCGAGCCGCTCGCGCATCTCGTCAAGGAGTTCGCCAAGACCGATGCAGCCGGCCGCGTCGAACTGCTGCTCGCGCCCGCCACAGCGCGTGCGGTCATGGCCGCGCGTCATCGGCCGTTTCTCGGGCGCGATCCGGTCGTCTACCGGATCGAAGCCGAGCGGACCGCGGCCCGCTTTGCGAGCTGGTATGAGATCTTCCCGCGCTCGATGAGCGACGATCCGAACCGGCACGGCACCATCGCGGACGTCATCGCCAAACTGCCGCGCATCCGCGACATGGGCTTCGACGTGCTCTATTTCCCGCCGATCCACCCGATCGGCGTCACGAACCGCAAGGGCCGCAACAACACGCTGAACGCCCAGCCTGGCGACGTGGGCAGCCCGTACGCGATCGGCGGCAAGGAAGGCGGCTACACCGCGGTGCACCCGGAACTGGGCACGCTCGACGACTTCAGGACGATGCTTGCCGCCGCGCATGAGCACGGTCTCGAGATCGCGCTGGACTTCGCCATTCAATGCTCCCCCGACCACCCGTGGCTGAAGGAGCATCCGACATGGTTCGCGTGGCGCCCCGACGGCACGCTGCGCTACGCGGAAAATCCGCCGAAGAAGTATCAGGACATCGTGAACCCGGATTTCTACGCACACGACGCGAAGCCGGGCCTGTGGCTTGCGTTGCGCGACGTGATCCTGTTCTGGATCGAAGCGGGCGTGCGGATCTTCCGCGTCGACAATCCGCACACGAAGCCGCTGCCGTTCTGGGAGTGGATGATCGCCGACGTGCGCGCGCGCCACCCCGACACGATCTTCCTGTCGGAAGCGTTCACACGGCCGCGCATGATGTATCGCCTCGCGAAGGTCGGTTTCTCGCAGTCGTACACCTATTTCACGTGGCGCGAATCGAAGCGCGATTTCACCGACTATCTGACCGAACTGACGCAGAGCAACGCGCGCGAGGTGTACCGGCCGAATTTCTTCGTCAATACGCCGGACATCAATCCGCGTCATCTGCAGTCGTCGGGGCGCGCGGGCTTCGTGATTCGCGCGGCGCTCGCCGCAACGCTGTCTGGCCTGTGGGGTGTCTACAGCGGTTTTGAACTTTGCGAGGCGGCAGCGCTGCCGAACAGCGAGGAATATCTCGACTCCGAGAAGTACCAGCTGCGTGCGTGGGACTGGCACCGGCCAGGCAACATCATCGGAGAGATTACGGCGCTCAACCGTATCCGCCGCGCGAACCCCGCACTGCACACCCATTTGAATATCACGTTCCTGCCCGCGCACAATGAACATATCCTGTTCTTCGAGAAAGCGACCGAAGCGCGCGACAACGTGATCATCGTCGCGGTCAACCTCGATCCGTTCAACGAACAGGGCGCGGATATCGAGCTGTCATGGGCGACGTTCGCGCACTGGCATCTGCACGATCAGGCGGCGATCGAAGTCGTCGACCAGATGACCGGCGAGCGTTTCGAATGGTACGGCCGATGGCAGCACATACGGCTCGACCCCGGTGTGCGGCCGTTTGCGATCTGGCGCATCGCCCCCACCGGCGGGCTGCCACGCCCTGGTCCCGAGCCCGCCAGCGAGACGGACAGCGGGTTCGACTTCCCGAATGAAGGTGCGACATGAAACGCGACGATTCTCCCGAAGGCACCTCGCACGCGCACACGAGCGCCGCGACGTCTGGCGGCAGCGCCAGAGCGGGCAAAAGCACCGCGCGGCGCGGCAAACCGTCGGCCCTGCACGACGATCCGCTCTGGTACAAGGACGCGATCATCTATCAGGTGCACATCAAATCGTTCTTCGACGCGAATAACGACGGCGTCGGCGATTTTCCGGGGCTGATTGCGAAGCTCGACTACATCGCCGAACTCGGTGTCGATGCGATCTGGCTGCTGCCGTTCTATCCGTCGCCGCGCCGCGACGACGGCTACGACATCGCCGACTACCGCAATGTGCATCCGGATTACGGCAGCCTGTCCGACGTCAAGCACTTCATCCAGGAAGCTCATGCGCGTGGCCTTCGCGTGATCACGGAACTGGTCATCAACCACACGTCGGATCAGCATCCGTGGTTTCAGCGCGCGCGGCGCGCGAAACCCGGTTCGAACCAGCGCAACTACTACGTGTGGTCCGACACCGACCAGAAATACACCGAGACGCGGATCATCTTCATCGACTCGGAGCCGTCGAACTGGACCCACGATCCCGTCGCGGGCGCGTACTACTGGCACCGCTTCTACTCGCATCAGCCCGACCTGAATTTCGATAATCCCGCCGTGCTGCGCGAGGTATTGCACGTCATGCGCTTCTGGCTCGACATGGGCATCGACGGGCTGCGGCTCGATGCGGTGCCGTATCTCGTCGAACGTGAAGGCACGAACAACGAGAACCTGCCGGAGACGCATGCCGTCCTCAAGAAAATCCGCGCGACCATCGACGCGGAATATCCGAACCGGATGCTGCTCGCCGAAGCGAACCAGTGGCCGGAAGACGTGAAGGAATATTTCGGCGACGAAGACGAATGCCATATGGCGTTCCACTTCCCGCTGATGCCGCGCATCTACATGTCGATCGCGAGCGAAGACCGCTTCCCGATCACCGACATCATGCGGCAGACGCCGGACCTCGCCGAATCCAACCAGTGGGCGATTTTCCTGCGCAATCACGATGAACTCACGCTCGAGATGGTCACCGATTCCGAGCGCGACTATCTGTGGAATACCTACGCAAGCGATCGCCGCGCACGGCTGAACCTCGGTATTCGCCGCCGCCTTGCGCCCTTGATGGAGCGCGACCGTCGCCGGATCGAACTGATCAATTCGCTGCTGCTGTCGATGCCCGGTACGCCCGTCATCTATTACGGCGACGAACTCGGCATGGGCGACAACATCCACCTCGGCGACCGCGATGGGGTGCGCACGCCGATGCAATGGTCGTCGGACCGCAACGGCGGTTTTTCGCGCGCCGATCCCGAACAGCTCGTTCTGCCGCCTGTGATGGGTGCGCTGTATGGCTTCGATGCGGTCAATGTCGAAGCGCAAAGCCGCGATCCGCATTCGTTGCTGAACTGGACGCGCCGCATGCTCGCCACCCGTCGCGCGAAACAGGCGTTCGGTCGTGGCGGCATCCGCTTCCTGAAGCCGGAAAACCGCAAGATCCTCGCGTATCTGCGCGAAATGCCGGGCGAACCGGCAATCCTGTGCGTCGCCAATCTGTCGCGTGCGCCGCAGGCCGTCGAACTCGATCTGTCGGAATTCGCCGGTGCGGTGCCGATCGAGATGACAGCCGACTCCGTCTTTCCCGCGATCGGCCAGCTGACCTATCTGCTGACGTTCCCGCCGTACGGCTTCCTGTGGTTTCTGCTCTGCTCGGGTGGCCAGCGCCCGACATGGAGCCAGGCGCACTCCGAGCCGCTGCCCGAATTCGTCACGATCGTGATCCGCGAAGGGCAAACCGGGCCGACGCCCGAAAACGTCCGCCTGCTCGAATCGGAAGTGCTGCCGTCCTGGCTGAGCCGCCGCCGCTGGTTTGCATCGAAAGACCAGAAGATGCGCGCCGTGCGCCTTGCCGCGCTGACCACGATCCCCAACGGGGGCTTTGCGTTCACCGAAATCGAGGTGGACGTCGGCGACCATACCGAGCGTTACGTGGTGCCCATTGCGATTACATGGGGCACCGACACCACGACGCCGCTCTTCATGCAGCTCGCGCTCGCGCGCGTGCGCCGCGGCCGCAACGTCGGGCACCTGACGGACGCGTTCTCACTGCCGCTGTTCGCACACGGCGTGCTGCGCAAGATGCGTGAGCGCGCGGCCGTCCCGACCGTGCAGAAGAGCGAAATCCGCTTCGTGCCGACCGAGCGCTTCGACGAACTCCGCGAGCTGGGCGAAATGCCTGAAATCCGCTGGCTTGCCGCCGAGCAGAGCAACAGTTCGCTCGTGATCGCGGATGCGGCCGTGCTGAAGCTGGTGCGCCGGCTGGTCGACGGCGTCCATCCGGAAACGGAAATGAGCCGCTATCTGACGGAGATCGGCTATCAGAACACCGCCCCGCTCTACGGCGAAGTCGTGCGCGTCGATCCGGCGGGCGTGCCGCATACGCTGGCGATCCTGCAAGGCTTCATCGACAACCAGGGCGACGCGTGGAACTGGGCGCTCGACTATCTGCGCCGCTCGGTCGATGAACTCGCGCTGGCGGTCGACGGCAGCGAAGCGTCGTCGGACCGCGCTAACGAGGAAGAAGCCATCGAAGGCTATCGCACGTTTGCCGGCATCATCGGCAAACGGCTCGGCGAACTGCACGTCGCGCTGGCGTCGCCCTCGGACAAATCCGCGTTCGCCCCTGAGGAGGCAACGGCGGAACAGGTCAAGGCATGGACGGACGGCACGCAGTCGATGCTCGCCGCTGCGCTCGACGTCCTGAGCGAACGGCTCGACCCTCTCGATAACGACACCCGCGAACTCGCGAAGAGCCTGCTCGACCGCCGCACCGCGTTGACGGCCGCAGTCGCGCAACTCGTGCCGCCGGAGGCGAATGCGCTGCGCATCCGCATTCACGGCGATTTCCATCTGGGCCAGGTGCTGGTGGCGCAGGGCGACGCCTACCTGATCGACTTCGAAGGCGAACCGGCGCGCACGCTCGAAGAGCGGCGCATGAAGTCGAGTCCGCTGCGCGATGTCGCGGGCCTGTTGCGCTCGCTGTCGTATGCAAGTGCCGCGGCGCAATCCACCACCGAAAACGCGCCGCAGCAAACCGCCGATCGCAAACGTGCCCTTTTCGACCGCTTCCGCGGCTTTGCCGGCGAGGCGTTCCTCGACCAATACCGGACAGCGGTGGCGGACTCCCCGCAACCACTCGTGGCACCCGACTTCGAGGAAGCCTTGCTCAACCTGTTCCTGATCGAAAAAGCCGCCTACGAAATCCGCTATGAAGCGGCCAACCGGCCCACCTGGCTCGGCCTGCCGATACGCGGACTGGCCTCGCTCGCGAGCCGTCTGCTCGGCGACACGGGCACGCCGCACGACGCACCGGCAGCTGGCCCGAAGGCCGGAGGCGACGATGAATGACCGCGACCCGACCATCGGTCTGAGCCCGCTCGACATCGATGCGCTCATCGAAGCCCGCCATCCCGATCCGTTCTCGCAACTCGGCCTGCACCACACCGACGCCGGGCCGGTCGTGCGCGTTCTGCTGCCGAACGCATCGCACGTCACGGTGATCGCGCGCGACGACGGCCGCGCGCTCGGCGAACTCGCGCAGATCCGCTACGGGCTCTTCGCGGGCTTCGTCACCGAAGCGGTGCCGTACCGGCTGCGCGTCGACTGGCACGGCACACCGCAGGAAATCGAAGACACCTACTCGTTCGGCAACGTCCTATCCGACGAAGCATTGACGCGGCTGTCGCATGGCGATCCGTACGCAGTGCTCGAATGTCTCGGGTCGCGGCCGGTCACGCACGACGGCGTGCCGGGCGTGCGTTTCGCGGTATGGGCGCCGAATGCGCGGCGGGTCTCGGTGGTGGGCGACTTCAATGCCTGGGACGGACGCCGCCATCCGATGCGTCTGCGTCATCATGGGGGCGTGTGGGAACTGTTCGTGCCGCGCATCGGCGCGGGCACACGCTACAAGTACGAAATGCTGACGCGCGATGGCCACCCGCTGCCGCTGAAGGCCGATCCCTGTGCGATGCAGACCGAGCGGCCGCCCGCAACAGCGTCCGTCGTCGCGCACGTCGACGAGGTCGAACAGTTCGTATGGACCGACGGCGCATGGATGCAGTCGCGCGCGGGCAAGCAGACCCCGCAGTCGCCGATCTCGGTCTACGAAGTGCATGCGGAGTCGTGGCTGCGCGTCGCGGAAGAAGGCCGGCGCGGCCTGACCTGGTCCGAACTGGCGGACCGGCTGATTCCGTACGCGAAGGGTATGGGTTTCACGCACCTCGAATTCATGCCGATCGCCGAACATCCGTTTGGCGGCTCGTGGGGCTATCAGCCGCTCTCGCAGTTCGCGCCCTCGGCTCGCTTCGGCCGGCCAGAAGCATTCGCCGACTTCGTGAACCGCGCGCACGAAGCGGGGCTTGGCGTCATCCTCGACTGGGTGCCCGCGCACTTTCCGAACGACGCTCACGGGCTCGTCGAATTCGACGGCACACCGCTTTACGAGCATGCCGATCCGCGCGAAGGCTATCACCAGGACTGGAACACGATGATCTACAACCTCGGCCGCAACGAGGTGAGCGCGTTCCTGGTGGCATCGGCGCTGGCGTGGTTGAAGCGCTATCACGTAGATGGTCTGCGCGTCGATGCGGTTGCGTCGATGCTGTACCGCGACTATTCGCGCGCCGCCGGCGAGTGGGTGCCGAATATCTACGGCGGCCGGGAAAATCTCGAATCGATCGCCTTTCTGAAGCGCCTGAATCATGAGGTCCGCCACATGCCCGACGTGCATGGCGCAATCACGATCGCGGAAGAATCGACGGCATGGCCTGGCGTCACGGCGCGCGTCGAAGACGGAGGCCTGGGGTTCGACTTCAAGTGGAACATGGGCTGGATGCACGACACGCTCCACTACATGCACGAGGATCCGGTCCACCGGAAGTACCACCATCACAACATGACGTTCGGCATGGTCTACGCGTATTCGGAGCGCTTCGTGCTGCCGCTTTCGCACGACGAAGTCGTGCACGGCAAGGGGTCGCTCCTTGGCAAGATGCCGGGCGACCGCTGGCAGCGCTTCGCGAATCTGCGTGCGTACTTCGGTTTCATGTGGACGCATCCGGGCAAGAAGCTTCTCTTCATGGGCGGCGAATTCGGACAGATGGCCGAGTTCGATCACGATCAGTCGCCGCACTGGCATCTGCTCGACGACCCGCTGCATCACGGCGTGCAGAAGGTCGTGCACGACCTGAACCGCCTCTACGACGAAGAGCCCGCGCTGCACATGCTCGATAGCGACCCCGGCGGCTTCGAATGGCTGATCGGCGACGATAGCGGCAACAGTGTGTTCGCGTACCGGCGCGTCGATGGCGCGGGGCGCGAACTCGTGGCGGTGTGCAACTTCACGCCGGTGCCGCGGCTCGGTTATCGCATCGGCATGCCGCGAGCCGGACGCTGGAGCGAAGTGTTCAACAGCGACGCGAGCGTGTATGGCGGCTCCAACCTCGGCAACAGCGGGCTCATTTATACGGAGGAAGTCGCGAGTCACGGCAAACCGCAATCGGCCGCTCTGGTGCTGCCGCCGCTCGCCACGATCATCCTGCGGGCGGACTGATGCCGCCCGCCAGGCGCCGCGCGCGGCGCGGCTCGGGTGCGTGCCCGCCGGGACTTCCCGATAGCGAACGAATCAGAACAAGGAACGGGAAACATGTCGCATGCATTGCCCGACCGGTTGTCGCCGGGCTCACCCTATCCGCTCGGCGCAAGCTGGGACGGTCTCGGTGTGAACTTCGCCGTGTTCTCGGCGCACGCGCATCGGATGCAACTGTGTCTGTTCGATCCCACCGGTCGCAAAGAACTGACCCGCTTCGACCTGCCCGAAAATACCGACGAGGTGTGGCACGGCTATCTGCCCGGCGCGCATCCGGGCACCGTCTACGGGTTTCGCGCGGACGGTCATTATCAGCCGCAGCACGGCCACCGCTTCAATCCGCACAAGCTCCTGCTCGATCCGTACGCCCGCAAGCTCGTCGGCCAGTTCCGCTGGTCGGATGCGCTGTTCGGGTACCGCGTGCATTCGAACCGGCTCGACCTGTCGATCGACCGTCGTGATTCCGCGCCGGCGATGCCGAAATGCGTCGTGATCGACGAAGCTTTCGACTGGTCGCACGATGTGCGGCCGAATACCCCCTGGGGGGAATCGATCGTCTACGAAGCGCATCTGCGCGGCGTCTCGATGCTGCGCCCCGGGCTTCGCCAGCACGAACGCGGCACGTTCGCCGCGCTCACCTCCCCCGAGTTCATCGACCATCTGTTGAGGCTCGGCGTCACCGCTGTCGAATTGCTGCCGGTGCACGCATTCCTCAACGACCGCTTTCTCGTGAGCCGCGGCCTGCGTAACTACTGGGGCTACAACACGGCCTCGTTCTTCGCGCCAGAGCCGTCGTATCTGTCGGTGCATCGTCTCGACGAAATGCGCATCGCCGTGCGTCAGCTACATGCGGCGGGGATCGAGGTGATACTCGACGTCGTCTACAACCACACCTGCGAAGGCAACGAACTCGGCCCGACCGTCTCGTGGCGCGGCCTCGACAACGCCAGCTACTATCGCCTGATTCCGGGCGACGAACGGCATCACATCAACGACACCGGCTGCGGCAACACGCTGAACTTGCCCCATCCGCGTGTGCTGCAGATGGTGATGGATTCGCTGCGTTACTGGTCGACGGCGTTCAACATCGACGGCTTCCGTTTCGATCTCGGCGTGACGCTCGGCCGCGAGTACAGCGGCTTCGATCCCGGCTCCGGCTTTTTCGATGCGATCCGCCAGGACCCGGTGCTGTCGCACCGCAAGCTGATTTCCGAACCGTGGGACATCGGCCCGGGCGGCTACCAGCTCGGCAACCATCCCCCGGGCTTCTCCGAATGGAACGACCGTTTCCGTGACACGGTGCGCCGATTCTGGCGCGGCGACGCCGGCCTGCGTCCCGATCTCGCGGCGCGCCTGACCGGTTCCGCCGACCTCTTCAACCGGCGCAGCAGAAAGCCTTGGGCGTCGGTGAATTTCGTGGCGTCACACGACGGCTTTACGCTGGCCGATCTGGTCTCGCACGAGCAGAAGCACAACGAGATAAACGGCGAAGACAACAACGACGGCCACAACGAGAACTGCAGTTCGAACTGGGGTGTTGAAGGTCCGACCGACGATCCGGACATCGTCGAAACGCGCGCCCGCGTGGCGCGCTCGATGGTCGCGACGCTCTTCACGGCGCTCGGCACACCGATGTTTCCGGCTGGCGACGAATTCGGCCGCACGCAGCAGGGCAACAACAACGCCTACTGTCAGGACAACGAGATCTCCTGGCTCGACTGGGAGCGCGCGACGTTGCCGAGCGGCGCGCGGATGACGGAGTTCGTCGCGCGCGTGATTGCGCTGCGCAAGCAGCATCCGCTGCTGCGCGAGACGCGCTTTCTGTCCGGCGACCACGAAGTGCTGCCCGGTCTCTACGATGTGGGCTGGTTCGATGAACGCGGCGAGCCGTTGACGATCGAAGCGTGGCAGGACCCGGAAGGACGCGCGCTCACGTTGCGGCGCGCGGGTCCGGATCTGAGTGACCAAACGGAAGTATTGTTGTTGATGTTGAACGCGAGCGGCGAGGCGCTGACGTTTACCCCGCCTCCGCCGCACCTGGAATGGAATGTGCTCCTCGACACGGCTAATCCGGACGCGCCGCCGCGTCCGTTGACGACCCCCGTGCTGGATTTGGCCGCCCACGCGCTCGTCATACTGGCTGCGCTGCCTGTCGGTGATGCGGACTGGCAGGCTGGCTGGCGCGCGGGCGCGCAGTACGGCCCGCGCCTCCTGACCGCGCTGCCGCCCGACCCCGGCACGCAGACGCACGATTGAGGCGGAGCGCAGACACCGCGTGAGAGGCCCGATGGCGGGGCCCGGTTGTCCAACCGAATGGTGATGAATCATGTCTCAAATTCCTGTCGACCCGCATACGCACCATCATGCGCACTGCCTGCCATTTGGCGCCCAGCTGCTCGGCGCCGGCCGCGCGAAGGCGCGCACGCGCTTTCGCTTCTGGGCGCCATCCTGCAAGGCGGTGACGGTCGAGATCGAGGGTGGGGCGCCGTCTGCATCGGTTGAGATGACGTCGAGCTGCAATGGCTGGTTCGAAACGGAGATCGCGTGCGGCGCGGGCACACTGTATCGCTACAAACTCGACAACGGGGTCCGCGTGCCCGATCCCGCCTCGCGCTTTCAGCCGCAGGATGTGCATGGTCCGAGCGAAGTGATCGATCCGCGTGCGTACCGCTGGCAGCACACGCACTGGCACGGCCGGCCATGGGAAGAGACTGTGCTGTACGAGCTGCATGTCGGCGCGCTGGGCGGCTATGCGGGGGTGATGGAGCGCCTGCCGGCGCTCGTCGAGCTGGGTGTCACCGCCATCGAGCTGATGCCGCTGAACGATTTTCCCGGCAGCCGCAACTGGGGTTACGACGGCGTGCTGCCCTACGCACCCGATTCATCGTACGGCCGGCCGGACGAACTGAAAGCATTGATCGACACGGCCCACGGCTTGGGCCTGCAGGTGTTTCTCGATGTGGTCTATAACCACTTCGGTCCGGACGGCAACTATCTGCATCAATATGCCGGGTCGTTCTTTCGCGAAGGCACGCATACGCCGTGGGGTCCCGCAATCGATTTCGCGCGTGTCGAAGTCAGTGAATTCTTCTGCGACAACGCGCAATACTGGATCAACGAATACCGCTTCGACGGCCTGCGTCTCGACGCGGTGCACGCAATCGACAACGACGCCTGGCTGCGCGATTTTTCCGATCACGTGCGCGCCTCGGTTCAGCACGGCCGGCATGTGCATCTGGTGCTGGAAAACGAGCGCAACACGGCCAGCCTGCTCGACACGCATTTCACCGCGCAATGGAATGACGACGCGCACAACGCGCTGCACGTGCTCTTGACCGCCGAACACGAAGGTTACTATCGCGCGTACGCCGACCGGCCGATCGAGCGTCTCGCGCGCGTGCTCGGCGAAGGCTTCGGCTACCAGGGCGACCCGTCGCCGATTCACGACGGCCGGCCGCGCGGCGAGCCGAGTGGCCATCTGCCGCCGACGTCGTTCGTGATGTTCCTGCAGAATCACGACCAGATCGGCAATCGCGCGCTCGGTGAGCGGCTCCGTTCGCTGTGTCCGCCCGACGCGCTGCGCGCCGCGACGGGTCTGTTGCTGCTGTCTCCGCAGATCCCGCTGCTGTTCATGGAAGAAGAATACGGTTCGGAGCAGCCGTTCCTGTTCTTTACCGACCATACGGGCGAACTCGCCGACGCCGTACGCGAAGGACGTCGGCGCGAGTTCGCGCGCTTCTCCGCATTCAGCGATGAGAGCCGTCGCGCGCACATTCCTGATCCGAACGATGCGCGAACGTTTGCGTCATCGTCGCCACCGAGGGCAACAGAGCCTGCGCCCGATGCAGACGAACGGCTCGAATGGATGCACTTCTATAAATCGGCGCTCGCCGTGCGCGGAAAACTGATCACACCGCGCCTTGCCCACGCGAAACCGCTCGGCGCGAGCGTGCTGTCCGCGCAAAATGGCGCACACGCCGATGCGCTCGTCGCACGCTGGCGGCTCGGCGACGGCCAGACGCTTTCGATTGCGCTCAACCTGTCGAGCAACAGCGTGCCGCTCACCGAAGCGCCTGCCGGCAAGGTCGTTTTCGAAACGCCGCCGCGGGTACGCGATTCCATTGCAGCCGGGGAATTGCCGTCGTTCTCGTTCGTCGCATGGCTGACGGGCGACATCAGCGAATACGCGATTGGGCACGATGCGCGCAAGGTCGCCAAACGGGAGCCCCACGCGTGAACGCCTCCAGACGATCCGGTGATACGGTCGAAAGCCTCGCCGCGCATGCGGGTTTCGAAGTCGAGTGGCACAACGCGCACGGCGAGATAGCACGTGTCCCCGAGCGCACGCTCACCGCACTGCTCGAACGCATGGGCCTGCCATGCAGCAACCCGGCGCAGTTAAGGCATAGCGTGACCATGCTCGACGCCGAAACCTCGGGACGCCGGCTCCCGCCGCTGATGACGGCCGAATGCGAACGCGGCATCGCCCTGCCGGCTGCGGCGGTGAAATCGGGTAGCCGCTACCGGATCGAACTCGAAAGCGGCTCGTTGATCGACGGACGGTTCACGGCGCCCAAAGGCGAAGCAGCATTGCTGTCACCGATCAGCGAAACGGGCTATCACACGCTCATCATCAATGAACAGCGCGTCACACTCGCTGTGGCTCCCGCGCGCAGTTATACCGTCGCCGATGCATGGCGCGCCCTGCACGAAGATGCCGCCGGCACGCCGCCTCTATGGGGCATTGCGGCTCAGCTCTACGGGCTGCGCCGCGTGGGCGATGGCGGTATCGGCGACTATTCGGCGCTCGCGACGCTGGCGATCGAAAGCGCAAGACGCGGCGCGCATGCGCTCGCGATCAGCCCGACGCACGCGATGTTCAGCGCACAGCCGCAGCGCTTCAGTCCGTATTCGCCATCCTCGCGTCTGTGGCTGAACGTCACGCACATCGATCCCGCCGCCGTGTTCGGCACAGAGGCCGTGCACGCAGCGCTGGAAGCGGCGCACGCAAGCGAAGCGTGGTCCCGGCTCGAAACGTTGCCGCTGATCGACTGGCCCCAGGCTGTGCCGCTGAAACTCAAGGTGCTGCGCACGCTGTTCGAGCAGTTCTGCGTCCACGACCGCGCCCAGGACCTGCCGCGCGCGCTCGAATTTCACGGCTTCTGCACGCGGGGCGGACGCGCACTCGAAGATCACGCACGCTTCGAAGCCTTGCAGGCGGCCCAGCTCGCGCAAGCGGAAGGCGACGGCCACTGGCGCAACTGGCCTGAAGCCTTGCGCGACCCGCGCAGTCCCGAGGTCGAAGCGTTTGCGCTCGAGCATCGTCATGAAGTCGAATTTCATCTGTTCCTGCAGTGGCTCGCAGCGAAGGGACTGTCGCATGCCCAACATGCGGCCCGTGATGCCGGGATGGCAGTCGGCCTGATCGCGGACCTCGCAGTCGGTTGCGACAGTGCCGGGAGTCACGCGTGGTCGTATCGCGACGAGATGCTGACGGGCGTCTCGGTCGGCGCGCCGCCCGACCTGTTCAATCAGGCGGGTCAGGCGTGGGGCCTCACCACCTTCTCTCCGCGCGCGATGCGCACACAGGGTTTCGCCGCGTTCATCGACATGCTGCGCGCGGCGTTCGTCCACGCGGGCGGCGTACGCATCGATCACATCCTCGGCCTGCGACGCCTGTGGCTCGTGCCGGAAGGCGAGCCCGCGCGCAACGGCGCGTATCTGCGCTATCCGCTCGAAGACCTGCTGCGCCTGATCGCCCTCGAATCGTGGCGGCATCGTTCGATCGTCATCGGTGAAGATCTCGGCACGGTGCCGCCGGGTTTCCGCGAGCGTCTCTCCGAACATGGGCTCTCCGGCATCCGCGTGCTGTGGTTCGAACGCAGCGGCTGGGGCGGAGGATTCAAGGCCCCGCGGGATTGGGACCGTAATGTGGTGTCGACCACCACGACGCACGATCTGCCGACCGTCACCGGCTGGTGGCGTGGCGAGGATATCGACTGGCGCAACCGCATCGGACAGACGGCCTTGCGTGCCGACGGCCGCGATCCTGTGGCGCTCGCGCAAGCGGAGCGCGCCGCTGATCGCGATGCGTTGTGGCGGGCCTTTCAGCAGGCCGGCGTCGCCGCAGCCGATGTGCCCGCGCCTTCGACAGACAATGCGCCCGTCGATGAAGCACTGGCGTTTGTGGCGGCGACACCCGCTACGCTCGTCACGTTCCCGCTGGAAGACCTGCTCGGGCTTGCGGATTCGCCGAACCTGCCCGGCTCGATCGACGAACATCCGAACTGGCGCCGCCGCGTCGCACAGAGCATGGACGAACTGTTTCGCGACGCGACCTTCTGCGACCGCCTGCTCGCGGTCGGCGAGGTGCGCGCCCCTTCGTCCGGCGCTTCCTCCTCCTCTCCATCGCCCGACACGCCATGACCGTTCCCCGCGCCACGCTCAGACTTCAGTTTCACAAGGACTTCACGTTCGACGATGCACTCGCGCACGTCGGGTACTTCGCTGCGCTCGGAATCAGTCATCTGTACGCGTCGCCGGTTACCACCGCTGTACCCGGTTCGACACACGGCTATGACACGGTCGATTACAGCAAGGTCAGCGCGGAACTGGGCGGCGAGGCGGGCCTCAAGCGTCTGGTCGATAAGCTGCACGCGCACGACATGGGGTTGATTGTCGACGTGGTGCCGAATCACATGGGCGTCGGTGGCTCGCACAATACCTGGTGGCTCGACATCCTCGAATGGGGACGGCATAGCGCGTATGCGCGGTACTTCGACGTCGACTGGCATTCGCCGGATCCGGCCTTGCGCGGCAAGGTGCTCGCGCCGGTGCTCGGCGCATCGTACGGTGACGAACTCGCCGCGGGCCAGATCGCGCTGCGTTTTTCGGCAGACAGCGGGCGTTTCGTCATCGCGTACCACGATCATGTGTTCCCGGTCTGCCCGATCGAGTACGCGAACATCCTGAAGGGTGCGGACCGCGCCGATCTCAGCGCGCTCGGCGAGCGCTTTGAAGGGCTGACCACCCAGCCCGCCGATCAGCCGCGCGCGGCTGAGGCCCGCGCGGCGCTGTGTGAGTTCGTCGCGCAGAACGGCGCGCCGGCCATCGAGTTCGCTCTGGAAACTTTCGATCCCCGCGACCCGGTCACGCGCGACCGTCTGCATCGTTTGCTCGAACGGCAGCACTACCGGCTGGCCTGGTGGCGCACCGCCGCCGATGAAGTGAACTGGCGGCGCTTCTTCGACATCAGCGCACTGGCGGGCTTACGTGTCGAGCGTCTGGAAGTGTTCGACGCGGTCCATGCGCTGATTTTCCGGCTGTATGCCGAAGGAGTCATCGACGGTGTGCGCATCGATCATGTCGATGGGCTCGCCGAGCCGCGCGAATACTGTCAGCGCTTGCGTCAGCGGTTGAGCGAATTGCGCGAAGGCAATCCCTATCTCGTCGTCGAGAAAATCCTTGGGCGCGGCGAGCCTTTGCGCGACGACTGGCCCGTCGACGGCACGACCGGCTATGACTTCATGAATGACGTCGGCGCGCTGCTGCACGATCCGGCGGGCGCGGAAACACTGGCGGCGACGTGGTCGGAACTGACCGGCCGCAGTGCGTCGTTCGCCGATGAAGCCTTGCAGGCGCGGCGCAAGATCCTCGCGGAGAACCTGCCCGCGGAACTGGATCGCGCAGCCCGTGCGTTGCATCGCATCGCGCGCGATCAGCTCTCGACGCGCGACTTCACGTTCACGGCGATCCGTCGCGTGCTTGGCGAACTCGTCGCGCATTTTCCGGTGTATCGCATCTATCCGCAGAACGGCATGCGCAGCGAGGTCGATAACCTCTACTTCGCACAGGCCTTCGATGCCGCGAAGCAGACGCTGTCACGCGCCGACCACGGGATACTGGAGCGGATCGGCGAGTGGCTGGGCGGGCCGCCGTCCGATGATAGTGGCGCAGGACGGCCACAAGCCGCGCCGCAATCGCACAACGGCGGCAATACGGCCAACTCTGCGGCCAACTCCGCGCCCAACCATGCAGGCTCGTCGCGACGCACTGCGCAAACGCTTTTCTCGCAGCTCACCGCGCCGGTTGCCGCCAAGGCCATCGAAGATACGGCGTGCTACCGCTACGGCCGCCTGCTGTCACGCAATGAAGTCGGCGCCGATCCGGGCGAATTCGCGCTGACGGTCGAGCAGTTTCATGCAGGCAACCTCGAACGGGCGCGCCGCTTCCCGCACGCGATGCTGGCCACCGCGACGCACGATCACAAACGCGGCGAAGACGTGCGTGCGCGCCTCGCCGTCCTGAGCGAGATCGCCGAGGACTGGAGCGCGACGTTGCACGCGTGGTCGACGCTCAACGCACCGCATCGTCGTCGCGTGCCCGACGACAACGCTCGCAACTGGGCGCCCGGCCCTGACGCAGAGGCGATGCTGTATCAGACACTGGTGGGCTGCTGGCCGCCGGGCCTCGCGCCGGATGACGCGGACGGCGTGAAGGCGCTGGCCGAACGCGTCGCACGGTGGCAACTGAAGGCGCTGCGTGAAGCGAAACTGCGCACGAACTGGCTTGCGCCGGATGAGGCCTTCGAGACCGCCTGCCGCGATTTTCTGTTCGATATCGTCGCGCCGCGGCGGCGTGACGGCTTCCTGCGCGAACTGCATGCGTTCGTCGAACGGATCAGCCGGGCCGGGGCGATCAACAGCCTGCAGCAGACCGTGCTGCGGCTGTCGTCACCGGGCGTGCCCGATCTGTATCAGGGCACCGAGTTGTGGGATTTCAGCCTGGTCGACCCAGACAACCGCCGGCCTGTCGATTTCGCGAGACGCCAGGAATGGCTCGTCACGACGCCTCCGTCGGAACAGCTTGCCAACTGGCGCGATGGACACGTGAAGCTCGCCGTCGTGCAGCGGCTGCTCGCTTTGCGGCAGCTCCAGCCGGCGCTGCTCGGCAACGGCGTGTATCTGCCGCTCAAGGTACGCGGCCGCCAGGCCGCACATGTGATCGCGTTCGCGCGCCGCTATGGAAATGCCTACGCCGTCGTGATCGCGACGCGTCTCGCGGCTTCGTTGCTCGACGCACGCAGCGAGCTGCCGCTAGTCGACACCGCCCGGTGGGAGGACACCGCCATCGAAATGCCGGAGGCACTCGCCTCGCGCGCCCTGTTCGACTGCCTGAGTCCTGCCGCGCCCAAGGTCGACGACTCAGGGCTGCTGCATCTGCACGACGCACTCACGACCCTGCCTGTCGCCGTGCTGGTCGAAGAAGGCGTGCCGCCCGTATAAGGCTTCTGACAACTGCACACGCCCGACCCTGATAAGTCTGTCCCCCAACGCTGCGGGGCTGCCTTGGCCTCGACGCACAGGCAATCCGTCCTGCCACGGCCTCTCGGGCTGCCTTGCCGGGCGCCGCGATAGCACAGATGCACCTGAATGACGCTCGTCAGTGCCCGTTGCAGAACACGGCCGTCAGCACGAGCGGGACGACCGGCCGGATGGCGGCGTCGCTGCCCGCCTGACGTGCGCGCGCCTCCACTGTTTCGGAAGGACCGAAGATGACGACGCCATACGCCGAGTCCCCAACCGGCTGACCGCTGCCCCGCCTGAACATCTCGTCGTCGTGCTGGTATCCGAGAACGGCGTAGACCCGATAACCAAATGCCGTCAGATCGCTGCCGCGCACCGGCCGAAATACATTGACCGAGTTCGCCTCGACGCGCATCGGATTCGGGTCGATATATTGATCATCCAGAAGCGCGGCGACAAATGCGTGCGCGGACGATTTGCAGTCGAGCTGATCATCGAGCGCATAGGCATGACACAGCAATGGCGTGAGACCTGCAGTGATTGCAGCAAGCATGCCACGCGTGTTGAGGGCGGCCCTGGTCATGATGGCTGTGCAAAAGGTTCCGACCCGGCTCACCGTATCACGTCTGTATGAGAATGTCTTTACACCGGCGGGCACGCCCTGCGGCTCGCGGCGGCGGCCCGCGGCGATCTACCGGGCGTGCCGGCGTCGCGGCAGCGGCCGCACCGGTTAACGATTTCTTCATGATGCGTCCATCGCAATCTCCGCCGTCTGATCGCACAATCAAGGAAGCGAGTCAGGTTCGACACCGTGCCCGGTTTCGTTCCGAATCGCCGCTCCGGCCAGCCATCTGTTGACCGTGCCCGCATTCCCTTGCTGGAGTCAATCAACATGAAAACGCTTCGATTCGTAGCGATCTGCGCCGCCGCCCTCTCCTTTGGCCAGGCCTGGGCGCAAGACAAACCCGTGCCAACCAGCACGCCACCGACCACGCAGGACGTCGGCGGCTCCGTTACCGGAACGGCCGGTCAGTCTGGATCCACCATGAAAATGACACAACCGATGTACCAGGATTCCATGCACCAACAGCAATATGGAGATCAAAGAGGCTGGCAGAACAACATCTATCACGGTCGCTAAAATGCCCATTGATTGTGCGTCCCGTCTGCGTCCGTTCGGCCTCGAGGCCGAACGGACGCGATAACGCCCAACCTTGGGCGGCGCGTGTAACAGCAACGCACGAACGATGCCAGAGCGCCGCGCACGCCCGGCGCCTCGGTCAGATCAATAACCGATACTCTTTTCGATGCTGCGGAACCTGCCCATCGACCGGTAGCGATGGAACCACGCATTCGTGCGCAGTTCGCACAGGCGCGGCGAGCGCTCGGCGCGTGCCGCCTCCAGCCAGTGAAACATCTCGTCCGGCTGCGCGAGCCGCGCATACAGTTCCGCAAAAAGAAACGGTGACGTGTAGCGCTTTGCGCGTCTCACCTGCAAGTCCTGCAGATACCATTGAAGAACCCGTTGATAGCCGCCCGAATCCCAAAGTGTGCGAATGGTCTCCGCTCTCGCAAATTCGTTGCACCGCGTCAGCGCATCGACAGTCGCTTCGATCGCTTCCTCGTAGCGTCCCTCCACTTCGAATGCTGTCGCCAGCAGCTGACAGATCAGTGGCGAGCGCGAACCCTGGCTGGTGCTCAGGTACTCCCGGATCACTTCCTCGAACTGGCCCGCCTGCACGAGACCGAATACGCGTGAGCCTTCACACCCCAGCGGATCGACCCGCTCGGCGCGCTCGAACTGCGCCCGGCCTTCCGCGTCCCGTCCGAGTACCAGAAGAAGTCGCGCGTACAGGCGGCTGGTTTCCGCGTGGCTCGGGTTGAGCCGCAAGGCCTCGAGGAACTCCGCTTCCGCACGGCGCCAGTCCCAGTCATAAAAGTAGTAGACACCGGCCAGCGCCTGATGCGCTTCCGGAAGGTTCGCGTCGAGTTCCAGTGCGCGAAACGCCGCCTCGCGCGCTTTCGGGTAGCCCTGCGACGCCGCGTAGAACCCATGCGTCGCGGTTGCCCCGAAGACATTCGACACGCCGACATACCCAAGCCCGTAAGTCGGATCCCGTTCGATCGCATTCTCGAAGTAGCTGAGCGCGCGAATGAAGTCCTCGTCGCTCAGGTCGTGATGTGCGGCGAAGCCGGCATCGAAATTCGCGCGACGGGTCCAGAAGTACCGGCCACGCAGGTAGGCGTCGTGCGCGACCGGATCAACCGGCAACCGTCTTGCGAGCCTGTGCCGCTGCTGCTCCGCAAGCGCAGGGGATACTTCCAGGGCGAGCGCCGTACCGACTTCTTTCTGGATTTCCAGCGCGCCTCTTGCCCTCGGCTCGTGCGCGCGACTCCAGATCTGTACCTGGTCGATGCAGCGAATCAGTTGCGCCAGTATGCGCACCCTTCCGGCATCCCGCATCAAGGAGCCTTCCAGCACGTAGTCAACCGACAGTTCGTGCGCGATTTCCGCAATGCTCTTGCTGACCCGCCGGTAGCGGGCGGCGGTCGTCCTCGCGATGACGAGAATGCGCTCAGGATTGAGCATGCCGAGGTTCGCCGAGGTCTCATCGGCAAGCGCGTCGCAAAATGTGTTTTGCCCCGAGTCGCCGGTCTGGTTTTCGAATGGCAGAACCAGGACCCGAACGGCTTCCTCCGGAGGGTGCAAAGGCTCCTCGGACGAGGCATTCACGCCGTTCAGGCGATAACCCTTTCCTTTCACCGTAACCAGATGCTGCGGGTTGGCGGGATCTTCATCCAGCGCCACGCGGATCTTGCGAATCGCCGTATTGATGCTGTTGTCCGTTGCGCGAAACGTATTGCCGCCCCATAGCGCCTTCGCAATATCGGTGCGCGTGACGAGCTGTCCGGTGCGAGAGGCCATCAGGATCAGCAACTCCATCGGCAGGCGCTCGAGGCGGATTTCCTGGCCCGCGCGCCGCAGTTCGTAACGCTGGATATCGAGTTCGCTATCCGCAATCCGCACGAACTCCTGCTTGCTCATTTTCGCTCCTGAAGCAGCGATTCATGGTTCGCTTCAAACATTCCGCCCTCCCTGCGCGTGCGCACCATGAGTGCTCCCCCCGTGCTCGCGACAAAAGTCGTCCAGCGCTGGCGGGCGGTCATTGCCTCGTTCCGGATCGTAAGCGAATCGTCGATCATGCGACCCTCGATGTCGATGAACGCAGCGAAGATACATCGCGATTCCCTCTGAATATTCTGGACGACAATCGGCTCTTTCCAAAGCCTTTCGGAGCAATCTCTTCGTTCTTCGCCACACTTGCCAAGGGGAGCAATGCGCGCGCCCTCGCAGTCTGGCGCGCGTTGTCTGCATGCAGGCATTCGTGAGGAATTGCGGAAAAGCGTCCAGACGGGCAGACTGCGCGAGACGCGTCTCAAGCCGTTCCTGCACCCGGCGAACCTGTGGACACGAACGATCCTCCTCTGCACCCGCCGGACGCCTTGTGCGTCCACGCGCAGGACGCGAGGCTCGTCTATGCGCCGATGGGGACACGCGCATGACACCCTTGCGCACACTTGCCCAAATCTGCCGGGAGGCCGCTTCGGCGCTCGGCCGTGAACTGACGGCCTGGAAAACCTCCCCGGCGCGCGCGACGTTCGGCACGGAAGCCATGCTTTCGGTTGCACTATCGGTTGTACTCGCCAATGCGTTGCATCTGACGAACACCTGGTGGGCGGCGATCAGCGGCTTCGCGGTCATGCAGACGAGTTTCCCCGACTCCGTAAAGCGTGCCTTGCACCGCATCCTCGGCACGGTATTGGGGGCATGGCTGGGCACGATGGCGGGCCCCTGGATCGGCGACCGACCGTGGCTCTTCGTGCCGGTGCTGGGTCTCATCGGCGGTATCGCGATATATCGGGCCAACGGGTCCAGATTTTCTTATACCTGGATTCTGGGTGCGGCAACGGCGCTCATGGTGACGTACGAAGCGCATGAACTTGCGTCGCTCAAATCGACTGCCGCTTTTGCCATCTTGCGGGTCGCCGAGGTGGTCGTCGGAACGCTTGCCTGCGTGATGGTATCGGGCGCGTTTCACGTCGGACAACTCTGGTACCGAAGGCGCGCGCCGGCAGCGGCTCCGGCGTCGGCCGATGCGCCCGGCGAAACGTTCTCGCCAGCCGCTGTCGCCCTGGCTCCAGCTCCTCCTGCTCCCCAATCATCGCGCCCGGCACGAATGCTGCTCGGCATGCAGGGCGGGCTGGCGATTGCCGTCCTCGCCGCCCTGACTTATGTTCTGCATCTTCCCGGCTTCGCACAGGCGATGGTGACGACGGTCGCCGTGCTGATCCTGCCGGCCGCCATGCTCGTCAGCCGGGCCCGACGGCCGATCTTCGAAAGAATGGTTCACCGCTTCGCGGGCTGCCTGCTGGCCGGCGTGATCGGTGTAGCGCTGCTTCCGCTGATGCAGGGACAGGTGGTCCTGTGCGTGCCCGCGCTCGCGCTGGGCGTGTGGGCGGGATGTCATGTCCAGACGGGCCAGCAGGGTGCAACCTATATCGGACGCCAGTTCACGATCGCATTCATCATGGTTTTCGTGCAGGACCATCACTGGTCGGCCAACCCGGTACCTGCGCTGATGCGGTTATCCGGCATCCTGACCGGAATCCTCGTTCTGGCAGCCGTGATGGTCGCGACCAGCAAGCCGCTTCCGGTCCTGTCGCAGGGCGGCACCGGCCACTGATACCACCGGGTGCCGGCATTGCGCGCCACGGCCACTTGCGATGCGCACAGTCAGGCGAGCTTCAGCAACATGTCTGCCAGCGCGCCGGGCGCGCTGATCATCGCGTCGTGTCCCGTCCCGATCTCGTCCCACACCCAGCCGTCCTGGGCCCGTAGTTCTTGCAGGCGCGGATCTGGACTCATTGCAGAGCGACCCGGGGAACGCCGCTTTTACAAAACCTCTCTCGCGTCGTGTGCATGATTTATGCAAAAACTCATCCGCTCATATACATTCGAGGTTCCCGTCCATGGCCTTCGTTGTCAATGCAACAAGGCAGCGATGCATAAGGGGAAACGACGGCTATCGCCGCATACACGCCGCTTCTGGCCTTGCCGTTGAATATCGACAGTCAACTGGAGAAGAAAGATGACGCTCTTACCTGCAAAGAAAATGGCTATCGTGCTGGCATCCGCCGCGTTGACCTTCGGGGCGATCGCTCCTGCAATCGCGCAAAGCAGCGGAGCATCCGCTGGCGGCGACACTAACGCTGTCGCGCCTGCGTCAGCGGCGAAGCCGACCAAGGCGGAGCGCAAGGCCGCGCGCAAACAGGCCCGTGCGAAGAAGAATGCCGAGCTGAAAAAGCTGGAAGCTGCGGGCTACAACCCGTCGCAAAACGATCCGAACTACCCGACCAATCTGCAGAACGCGCAGAAGAAAGCGGGAATCGGCCAGGCCGCGAGCCAGTAAAAGTATGGTTCGAGCGGGCGCGTGACGGCCAACGCGCCCGCCTTTACGTCGCATTGGCCACGAGGCGTGTCATCAACTCTGCCTTCGTCCGCTTGCTGCCGGTGTATCGTGACTGGCGTGGCCCGCGCACCGCGCGCGAGGGTCGCGATACACGCCCGGAGTCCGCATGAAGCAAAGTCTTTTGATCACCGACGTGCGACTGCCCGACGGCGCCCGCGTGGACATATCGATCGCCGATGGCCACGTCGAGGCGATCGGCCCGGCGCTCACCCGCAAACCCGGCATCGCGCACGAACAAGGTGGCGGCGCGCTGGTACTGCCAGGTTTTGTCGAAGGCCACACGCATCTCGACAAGACCCACTGGGGCATGCGCTGGTATCGCAACCAGGTCGGTGCCATGCTGACCGACCGGATCGAGAACGAACGCCACTGGCGCGCGAGCACGACGCACGATTCCGGCGCACAGTCCCTGGCACTCGCACGCGCGTTTCTTCATGCAGGTACCACGCGCCTGCGTACTCATGTCGATATCGACACCCAGGCAGGCCTGCGTCATCTCGAGGGCGTGCTGGCCACGCGCGACACGTTGAGCGACGTCATGGAGATGCAGATCGTCGCGTTCCCGCAGTCGGGCATGCTGATCCGCCCAGGCACCGATACGCTGCTCGAGCGCGCGCTGGGCGCGGGGGCTGACGTACTCGGCGCACTCGACCCCGCGCTGATCGACGGCGATCCCGTCGCATCGCTGAACGTCACATTCGACATCGCGCAGCGGCATCAGAAGCCCATCGATATTCATCTCCACGAACCGGGGGAAATCGGCGCGTTCACGTTGAAACTGCTGCTGGACCGCGTCGAAGCGCTCGGCATGGAGGGCCGCGTGGTGGTTAGCCACGCGTTCTGTCTCGGTGCGTTGCCGGAGCGCGCACGCGATGGACTGTTAGCGAGGCTCGCCGACCTGCGCGTGTCCCTGCTGACCACCGCGCCGCCGTCGGTCCCGGTGCCGCCACTCAAGACGTGCATTGCAAAGGGCGTGACGATCTTCGCGGGAAACGACGGCATACGCGACACCTGGTCGCCTTATGGCACGCCCGATATGCTCGAACGTGCGATGCTGGTCGGCATGCGCTACGACCTGCGCCGCGACGACGATCTGGCCATCGCATTCGATTGCGTCAGCGCCGCTGCGGCACAGGGATGCGGGTTCACCCGCTACGGGCTGCATGCAGGCGCGCGGGCTGACCTCGTTTTGCTCGACGCGGATACGATTGCCCATGCGGTCGCCGCGCGGCCGCCACGCAGGCTGGTGGTCGCCAACGGAAGGATCGTCGCGCGTAACGGCGAAGGCAGCGATGGCACCAGCCAATGAGCACCCTGCGGCCAGGCATTTGCCGGGTCCCGCGGAACATGTGAGTCGATAACGCCTTTCGGCAAGGAGACATTCCCGCCATGAGCAAAAACCCTCTGGATGCGCTTGCAGAACTCGGACTCGAACTCCCGGCACCAGTCGGGCCGCTCGGCTCGTACCAGACTGTCGTGGCTTCCGGCGATCAACTGTTCGTATCCGGGCTTGGGGCCTTCAAGGATGGCAAGCCCGTGACTGGCAGGGTCGGCGACGACCTGTCCCTTGCCGACGCACAGGAAGCAGCGCGACTCACGATGTTGATGATCCTCGCGTGTGTACAAGAGGCGTGTGGACTTGAAAAGATCGAGCGTTGCCTGCGCCTGACCGTCTACGTGCGAGCAAAGAAATCGTTCATCGATCATCCGAAGGTTGCCAACGGCGCAAGCGATATCCTGCTTTCGCTGTTCGGCCCTGACAGGTTGCCCGCGCGCAGCGCGATCGGCGTTCACACGTTGCCGATGGGCATTCCCGTCGAAATCGACAGCATCTTTCAGTTGCAACGATAGCCGCGTCAGTCGTCCTTACAAGACGCGTATGCCGCTGCACGCGACGCGCCTGTCAACGCTATGCATCGCACGTGATGCTTCAGTGATGCTTCAGCAAGGAGCACTTATGTCGCAAGACTCCAGAAAACGTAGCGGAGCAATTCGCGTTGCCGCTGTCAGCACATGGCTGCTCGCGTCCTGCGCTGCGATCGACCACCCTGCGGTTCCGTCCGCGCTCAAGCCCGCCGATGCGCAGCGCACCGTTGCATCGCTCACCGCATCGGGCGTGCAGATATACGTTTGCAAACGCGACCAGAACAATCAGCTGGCGTGGGCATTCAAGTCCCCGCAGGCCGACCTGTATGACGGATCCGGCAAGCTCGTCGTCAAACACTATGCGGGTCCGAGCTGGGAAGCCCCCGACGGCAGCAAGATCACCGGCAAGGTGCTGCAACAGGCCCCGAATACGGGCGAGCCCGGCAGCATTCCGCTCCTGCTGTTGCAGGCGACGAACGCTGGCGGTCCGGGCCTGCTCGGTTCGGTGCGCTACGTGCAACGCCTGAACACGCGCGGTGGCATCGCGCCCCCTCAGCCTTGCACGCAGGAAGGACAGGAAGGCCGGAGCCCCTATCTCGCCGACTACGTATTCCTCGAATAAAGCCGCCTCAGAGCGCGACCGCTCTGAAGCGTGCCCTCGACCTCACTTCAGGCTTCCACGTTCAGACCGTTGCAGTCACCGGTGCGACCGCTGCCGGATCGCTGATACTCGGCCGCCCTGTTTCGACGTGACCCGCGAGCCGGCGAACGAAGGTGTCGTCGTCGTTGCTGGTGACCGTGAGGTCGTACCAGTGATGGCTCGCCGCGAGAATCCACGGCTCGTCGGCCTGGCCTCCCGGCGGCACGACCACCGGGCGCGGTTGCGCACCATAAGCATTGTCGGCAACTGAAAGTCGCGCGGGACCCTCGCCGCGATTCGTGAACCGCAGGAACACGTTACCGTTGGCGACGTCGTAGTGCACCCTGACCTCGGGCAGCGCCGGCTTGTCGTGCCCGCTCCTGCCAGGCGCCTGAGTCTGCGCCTGACTCGCGGCGTTGCCAGCAAACTGCCGGACGAAACCATTCGGCCCGTACACCGTGAACGCGTAGATACCGCTGGTGGACGTCAGATCGAACGTCTCCTTCAACGACTTGCCTGCCTCGACGGTATAACGCCACGGTCCATCGTTGCGATTCGTCGCGTACACATAGAAGTGCGCACCCTGATCGCCCGTATTGCCGAATTCGATCACGAAGCTGTTCTGCTTCCCGTCGATGCGTCCGTTCGCATGCAGCTCGTATGGCAACGGACGGGCGAAGCGGATTCCGGATTCCTGAGGATCGATCGGGCCCGGCGTCGCGGGAACGGCCTGCGCAGGCTGCGTCGCGCACTGGTTGTCGGCCATGCTCTTGTAGTTGCTGGTATCCGGCAGCGGCGGGATTTGCGCGTCGGGCGTGCGGAAGTCGAACGCCGAAGTCAGGTCGCCGCACACCGCGCGACGCCACGCCGTAATGTTCGGCTCGTGCACGCCGAAGCGCGCTTCGATGAAGCGGATCACCGACGTGTGGTCGAACACCTGCGAACACACGAAACCGCCCTTGCTCCACGGCGACACGATCGTCATCGGCACGCGCGGCCCGAGGCCGTATGGCAGGTTGTCGTCGGTGTAGCTGCCGCCACGGCCAGGATTCACGACGTTGTGGATCTCGCCGTCGGTGGTGACCGTCGACAGGCCCTGTGTGCGCGAGGTCGCCGGTTGCGGCGGCACGATGTGGTCGAAGAAGCCGTCGTTCTCGTCGTACATGATGAAGAGCACCGTCTTGCTCCACACCTCGGGGTTCGCGGTAAGCGCATCGAGAATCTGCGACGTATATTCCGCCCCGTACGCCGGCGTGTACTTCGGATGCTCGGAATAGGCAGCCGGCGGGCACAGCCACGAGACTTGCGGCAGCTTGCCGGCGAGCACGTCGGCCTTCAGGTCGTCGATCGTGCGCACTGTCTGCGCGCGTTCGTACAGGGGTGAGCCTGGCTGGGCGTTGATGAAGTTCGTGAAGTTCTGCAGGATGTTGGTGCCGTAGTTGCCATTCAGCGGATCTGCACCTGTCAGGCCCTGCTGGTAGATCTGCCACGAAATGCCCGCGGCCTGCAGCCGTTCCGGGTACGTCGTCCACGATAGCAACTGCCAGGTCGGCGGCCCGTCGCCGTCGACGTAATCGTTGTTGTCGAGCAGCGGGCCGCCCAGCTTGCCGGTGGGGTCGACCATACCGGTCATCAGATACGAGCGGTTCGGGTGCGTCGGCCCCGGCAGCGAGCAGAAGTAGGCGTCGCACACGGTGAAGGCATCGGCGAGCGCGTAGTGGAAAGGAATGTCGCTGCGCAGGTGATAGCCCATCGTCATATCGGTCTTGTTCGCAGGCCACTGGTCGTAGCGGCCCGCGTCGATCGCGGCATGAGTCTTGTACCAGGTGTGATCCAGATCGCCGACACACTGCGCGCTCGTCGTCTGTGTGTTCAGGTGGAACGGCAGCACCGGCTTCGTCGCATCTTCCTTCGACGGCTGATACCACACCGGCTTGCCGCCTGGCAGCGGAATCGGAAAGCGGTCGTTATAGCCGCGCACGCCGCGCAGGTGGCCCATGTAGTGGTCGAACGAGCGGTTCTCCTGCATGAACACGACGATGTGCTCGACATCGCGGATCGTGCCGGTACGCGACGCCGCGGGCACGGCAAGCGCGTTTCTGATCGATTCGGGAAATGCGGTCAGCGCGGCAGCGGCGCCGGCAGACGACGCTACAGTTTGCAGGAAACGGCGACGGCTATTCGAGGTCATTTCTTATCACCTTCTTCTGGAGAAAAGGATAGCGCGATGCAGGCACGCGCGTCGGCTGGTCTGTCAGTTGCTGTTTTCGCCCGGCGCGTAGTGCATCACGGGGGCGATCTGCCGGCTGTCGGCGGCGAGGCTCGCCTGCACACCGGTGACGGCGCCATCGGACGAGGCGTCGGCGGCTGTAGCTGGACCGGCCAGGACGGAGGAAGGCACTGCCGTGCTTGCGGCAAGCGAATTCGCAGGCGAAGGGGCAGCCGAAGGGCTCACAGCCTGCGACACCGGGATCGAACTGACCTGCGCGGCGTTGTTGCCCGCAGCCGTGTCGTCTGGACCGCAGGCAGTTAACGCAACCGTTGCAGTTGCAACGAGTAAGGCCGTCAGCGTGGAGGAGATGGCGTATCCGGTCATTGGCGTGTCCCGTGCTTCAATCAACTCGACGATGGCGGGCCACTGGAGATTGCGCCGCCCGTTACTGGGACGCAGTCTCCATCCTTACGAAGAAAAAATTGTGAAACGTTTGCGGGAAGGCGAATATTCTTTTTTCGTTTGTTTTCGGAAGGTTAGAGGAAAGCATAATGAAATAAACGCGCCGATGGCCAACCCGATAAAATCGAACTCTGCCCGGCCGATGACGTCCACCCTGGATGACAACCATGACGCGCGTTGAAATGCCATTCGACCCAGCCCGCCTCGAAGACGAGTGGCTCGAAGCGGACGGCGCCGGCGGCTTTGCGTCGGGCACTGTCGGCACGGCGCGCACGCGCCGGTATCACGCGCTGCTGCTCACGGCCACCCGGCCACCGGCCGGACGCATCGTGCTCGTCAATGGAATCGAAGCCTGGCTCGAGCGCGATGGCGAGCGCTATCCGCTGACGATGCAACACTACACCCCCGATGTGATTTTTCCCGATGTGTCCGGCAGCCTGCTGGACTTCGATACGACACCGTGGCCGACATGGCGCTTCCAGGTCGACGCTCGTACGGTGCTCACGGCCGAAGTGTTCGTCGCGAAAGCGGGCAGCGAGACGGTGTTGCGCTGGGGCCTGCAGCGAAGCAGTGGAATACACGGCGACTTCACGCTGAAGGTTCGGCCCTTGTTGTCCGGCCGCGACTATCACGCGTTGCATCACGAGAATCCCGCATTCAACTTCGACGCCATCCCAGACTCCGAAACACAACCGGACGCCGCGCGGATTAGCTGGCAACCGTATGGCGATCTGCCTTCGATCCACGTATCGACCAACGGCGCCTACACGCACGCCCCCGACTGGTATCGCAACTTCTGCTACGTTCGCGAACGCGAACGCGGACTCGATTTCACCGAAGACCTCGCCACGCCCGGCGTGTTCTCGTTCGACCTCGCAAAGAACGACGCGCTGATGATCCTGAGCGCAGGCACAGCAAACGCGAAACCCGCAGGCGAACGCGCTGGCGAACTCATCGACATCGAGCAAAAACGACGCGCAGCGTTCGGCACGCGACTGCAACGTTCAGCGGACGCATACGTCGTGTCGCGCAACGAGGGCCGCACGATCGTCGCCGGATATCCGTGGTTCACCGACTGGGGACGCGACACGTTCATCGCGATGCGCGGGTTGCTGATCGCATCGGGACGTCTCGCGGATGCGGAATCGATTCTGCTCGAATGGACCGGCACGCTGTCCGAAGGCATGCTGCCTAACCGCTTTCCCGACTATGGCAGCGCGCCCGAATACAACTCCGTCGATGCGTCGCTGTGGTTCGCCGTCGCGGTGCACGACTATCTCGCAACGGGACACGCCTCGAGCGAGACGCGCACTCGCCTGCAACAGACCGTGGACGCCATTCTCACGGGCTATGCGCGCGGTACGCGCTTTGGCATCGTCGCGGACGCTGACGGTCTGCTGAGCGCCGGCGTGCCTGGGGTGCAGTTGACATGGATGGATGCAAAAACCGGCGACTGGGTTGTGACGCCGCGCATCGGCAAACCGGTCGAGGTTCAGGCGCTGTGGATCAACGCATTGCGCATTGCAGCGCAATGGAATGCACACTGGCGCGACATCGAAGGCGAGGCCACGCGCTCGTTCAGTACGCGCTTCATCGATCCGTCGACGGGCGCGCTATTTGATGTCGTCGATGTCGATCACGTAGCAGGAACGGTCGATCGTTCGTTTCGGCCGAACCAGATATTTGCGGTCGGCGGCTTGCCGTTCGCACTGCTCGAAGGCGCGCCGGCGCGCGCGGTCGTCGATCAGGTTCAGGCGCATCTGCTCACCCCGCCCGGTTTGCGCACACTGGCCCCCTCCGATCCGGCCTATCGTGGACACTATGGCGGCGGCGCACTCGAACGCGATGGGGCCTATCATCAGGGCACCGTATGGCCTTGGCTGCTGGGGCCGTTCGTCGAGGCATGGCTGCGCGTGCACGGCATGAATGGCGTCAGCCGTGCCGAAGCTCAGGCGGGTTTTCTGGCGCCGCTACACGCGCATCTCGACCACGCGGGCCTCGACCACCTGTCCGAAGTCGCCGACGGCGACGCGCCGCACACGCCCGGCGGCACGCCCTTCCAGGCATGGTCGCTAGGCGAGTTGATGCGGCTGGAAAAACTGCTGGCCACCGACAGCCAGGGGTAGCGCAAACCGCGCTACGATGTGGGTCTGACCGCCGAGGCCAAAGCAAAAGGACACCCGTATGTCACCGCTGCGCGCCGTCAATCTGCTCGAGACCACCGAAGGCTCCCGCCTGTACTCTCCCGAATGCGCCCGCTGGCAGCGCTGGGGCCCCTATCTCAGTGAGCGCCAGTGGGGCACGGTGCGCGAGGACTACAGCGCGAACGGCACGGCCTGGGACTATTTTCCGCACGATCATGCGCGCAGCCGGGCGTATCGCTGGGGCGAGGACGGTATCGCCGGTTTCGGCGACGACACGCTGAGCTGGTGCGTCTCTCTCGCTCTGTGGAACGGCCATGATGCGATCCTCAAGGAGCGCCTGTTCGGTCTCACGAACGCGCAGGGCAATCATGGCGAGGACGTCAAGGAGCTGTACTTTTATCTCGACGGCACGCCTACGCATTCGTACATGCGGATGCTCTACAAGTACCCGCACAGCGCCTTTCCGTACGACGACCTGATCCTCGAAAACGCGCGGCGTGGCGCTCAGATGCCCGAGTACGAAGTGCTCGATACCGGCGTATTCGACGACGAGCGCTATTTCGACGTTCAGGTCGAGTACGCGAAGCACACCGCCGACGACATCCTGATGCGCATCACCATCGAGAATCGCGCCGATCAGGCCGCCTCGCTGGACGTGCTGCCGCAGATCTGGGCGCGCAACAAGTGGTCGTGGAAAGGCCTGACCGACAAGCCCTCGCTCGCAAGAAGCCCTTCCACGCATGGCGAGCCGCATCTGGTCGGGCGACAGCACGGCCATGAGCCGATCATCGTGACAGCGTGGACCGGGGCTTCGAAGGACACGACGAACGCGCCCGAGGTGAACTGGGTCTTCTGCGAGAACGAGACCAACGTCAAACGCCTGTTCGGCATGGACGGCGCCGGGCCGTTCAAGGACGGCTTCGACGACTGGCTGATCCATCGCGACGCCGGCGCGGTGCGGCACGACGCTGGCACGAAAGCCGCCGCACATGTGCATCTCGACCTCGTGCCGCACGGCCGTGCGGTGGTCATGATGCGCTGGCGTCCCGAGTCGACGTCGGACGCGGCGCCCCTCGACGCCGACGGACTGTTCGCGCGCCGCATCGCGGAAGCCGACGAGTTCTATGCGGCCCTGCAACATGAGATGGACGATCCGGATGCGCGTCTCGTCCAGCGCCGGGCGCTCGCCGGCATGCTGTGGTCGAAGCAGTATTACCAGTTCGACGTCCAGCGCTGGATGGACGGTGACCAGGCGCAGCCGAAGCCGCCAGCCGGCCGCCGCAACGGCCGCAACGCCGACTGGCGACATCTGTGCAACGCGGACATCGTATCGATGCCCGACAAGTGGGAATACCCGTGGTACGCGTCGTGGGATCTGGCCTTCCACGCAGCGGCATTCGCGCTGATTGATCCGGCGTTTGCGAAACGTCAGTTGCTGCTGCTCGTCAAAGACCGCTATCAGCACCCCAACGGACAAATTCCGGCCTACGAGTGGGCTTTCAGCGATGCCAATCCGCCGGTTCATGCGTGGGCGGCCTGGCGCGTGTATGAGATCGACCGCGCCATCACCGGCAAAGCGGATCGCGATTTCCTGGAACTGGTGTTTCACAAGCTGCTGCTGAATTTCTCGTGGTGGGTGAACCGCAAGGACGTCGCTGGCCACAACATCTTCCAGGGTGGTTTTCTCGGGCTGGACAATGTCGGCATTTTCGATCGCTCGTCGCCGCTGCCAACCGGCGGCCGTGTCGATCAGGCCGACGGCACCGCATGGATGGCGGCCTATGCGCTCGACCTGATGCGCATAGCGCTCGAACTCGCGTACACGAACCACGTCTTCGTCGATATCGGCGTGAAGTTCTTCGAACACTTCCTGTACATCGCCGAGGCGGTCAGTTGCGAAGACGGCTGCGAGACGGGTCTGTGGGACAGTCTGGACGAATTCTTCTACGACAAGCTGCGGCTGCCCGACGGCACCAATGTGCCGCTGCGCATCCGGTCGATCGTCGGCCTGATTCCGCTCTTTGCCGTGCACGTGCTCGAGCAGCGTCTGCATGGCGATCTGCCGGGATTGCGCGACCGGCTGGTCTGGTTCCTCGAGCATCGCCCCGATCTCGCGAGGCTGGTGTCGCGCTGGAACGAACCCGGCAAGGGCAACAGCCTGCTGCTGTCGCTGCTGCGCGGGCACCGCATGAAAGCGCTGCTGCGGCGCGTCCTCGACGAATCCGAGTTTCTTTCCGACCACGGCGTGCGGGCGCTCTCGCGTGTGCATCGCGATCAACCGTTCGTGTTCCAGCACGACGGCAAAAGCTTCTGCGTCAAGTACCTGCCGGCGGAATCGGATTCGCGTGTGTTCGGCGGCAATTCGAACTGGCGCGGCCCTGTGTGGATGCCGGTCAACTATCTGCTGATCGAGTCGCTGTACGAATTTCACCGCTATTACGGCGACGATTTCCGCGTCGAGTATCCGACAGGATCAGGACAGAAGTTTTCGCTCAATGAGATCGCGGACGAACTTGCAAGACGCGTCACGACGCTTTTCCTCAAGGACAGAAACGGCCTGCGCCCGGTCATGGGCGCTTACCCGTTGCTGGAGGCCGATCCGCGTTCGCGCGATCTCGTGCTGTTCCATGAGTACTTTCACGGCGACAACGGCCGCGGCGTCGGCGCATCGCATCAAACGGGCTGGAGCGGACTCGTTGCGCTGCTGCTGCAGCCTCGCGAGATGGGACCGTCCGGCAACGTGCCGATCGCAGGAGAAGCCGAGGTGGAACTGGCGACAAAGTGACCGGTTCGCCGGCATGACCGGAACAATATGCGTCAACGGCTGCCCGGCACCACATAGCGGCATGCCCTGCACGCGGGTTTCGTCGACGTTTTGAACTGTGCGGCTGCGAGCACGGTCTTTCCTATATCGCCCGACCCATGGCTCACAGGACCGGATTTCATGTCGACTACTCCGAACACCCCTGAATCAGCAACTCACACAACCAGCGGGACCAACGACTCCAAGGTGCGCCCAGGTTCTGCGTCGAGCACACCATCGGCAGCCGGCAAACATCCGGCGCCGCCCTGCACGCTCGTGATCTTTGGCGCGGGCGGCGATCTCACGAAACGCCTGCTGATGCCGGCGCTGTACAACCTGTCGGTCGACGGTCTGCTCGATGCCGGCATGAAGATCATCGGCGTCAATCATGGTCAGCGCGAAACGGCAGCCTGGCGTGACGATCTGAAAAAGTCGCTGCAGCAATTCGCCGCCGACAAGGCCAGCACGTTCCACACCGCCCAGTTCGACGAAAAAGCATGGGACTGGATCGCTCAGCGCCTCGAATACATGGCCGGCGAATTCGAAACCGACGACACCTTCACGAACCTGAAGCAGCGGATCGACGCAAAGCCGGGCAGCAACGTAATCTTTTACCTCGCGGTAAGCGCGCGCTTTTTCAAGCCGATCTCTGAACATCTGGGCAAGGCGGGATTGCTAAAGGAAGGGGACGGCGGCGGCTTTCGCCGGCTCGTGATCGAAAAGCCGTTCGGCACCGACCTGGCATCGGCACGCGATCTCAACGCCCACATCCTGGGCTACGCGAAGGAATCGCAGATCTACCGTATCGATCACTTTCTCGGCAAGGACACGGTGCAAAGCATTCTCGCGGTGCGCTTCGCCAACGCTCTCTTCGAGCCGCTCTGGCGTCGCGAATACCTCGACCACGTGCAGATCACGGCGTCGGAAACGATAGGCGTCGAGGGGCGCGGCAAGTTCTATGAGCAGACCGGCGCGTTCCGCGACATGGTGCCCAACCATCTCTTCCAGCTGCTCGGGATGGTGGCGATGGAGCCGCCGAATTCATTCGATGCAGAAGCGGTGCGCGACAAGAAGGCTGACCTCTTCGATGCGATTCAGCCGCTGACGCGCGCCGATGTCGTATTCGGGCAGTACGAAACAGGCCCCGCAGGCCCGGGATATCGCGAAGAACCTGACGTCGCCGCCGACAGCCACACGGAAACCTATGCCGCAGCGCGTGTGTTCGTCGATAACTGGCGCTGGGCCGGTGTGCCGTTCTACCTGCGCACGGGCAAACGGATGGCCGCACGGCGCACCGAGATCGCCGTGCATTTGAAGACGGTGCCGTTTCGCCTCTTTCGCGACACAGCGGTCGATACGCTGACACCGAATGTATTGACGCTGCGCATCGACCCGACACATGGCACAAGCTTCGACTTCAACGTGAAAGTGCCGGGACCTATGATGCAGATCGGTCCCGTTCAGTCGGCGTTTAACTACAGCGACTTTTTCGCGGAAGGCGCCAACGTCGGCTACGAAACGCTTTTGTACGACTGCATGCTTGGCGATGAAACGCTCTTTCAACGAGCGGACAGCATTGAGACGAGCTGGGCCGCCGTGGAGAACGTGTTGCATCCGAAGGACGGTCCGTTGCCAGTGCATGGTTATCCGGCCGGAAACGCTGGCCCTGAGGAAAGCGATCAGTTGCTCGCGCGTGACGGACGCACATGGCGCCCGCTCTCACCCGCACGCGAGAAAAAGTAACGCGGCACACAACATGAGGGGAATAACGTGGCGACACGCAAGGCAAAGACCAAAAGCAGCACTGAACAGATTCTGGCAATCGACGTTGGCGGCACGGGTCTGAAAGCCGCCATCATCGACCCAGCCGGGCAGATGAAGACCGAACGCGTGCGCGTGGCCACGCCGCATCCGTGCACGCCGGAACAGCTCGTCGATACGCTCGTCACACTCGTCGAGCCGCTCGTTGCCCAGTATCCCGCGACGCAGATCTCAATCGGCTTTCCCGGCGTCGTACGCAACAATCGCGTGCTGACGGCGCCGCATTTCGGCCTCGAGGGATGGCACGACATTCCGCTTGCCGACATGCTGGCAAAACGGCTTGGCGGACTGCCCGTGCGTATGATCAACGATGCCGAGATGCAGGGCTTCGCCGCGATCGAAGGTGAAGGCATCGAGTTCGTACTAACGCTCGGCACCGGCGCGGGCACAGCCTTGTTCCGCGATGGCGAATTGATGCCTCACCTCGAACTCGCCCATCATCCGGTCAGCAAGGGCCGCGCTTACGACGAGTACATCGGCGACGCTGCACGCAGGAAGGCGGGCAACAAGCGCTGGAATCGTCGTGTCGAGAAAGTGATCGATATCCTGGCGTCGCTCGTGCATTACGACAGGCTGTGGATCGGCGGCGGCAACGCAGCACGACTCACGATCGATCTGCCCGCGAATGTTGCGATCGTCTCCAACGAAGCGGGCATCGAAGGCGGCGCGAAGCTGTGGCATCCGCGCTCAGTGCGCGAGACGCGCCAATTGCCCGAGGCCAACCAGCGCACCGGGGTGTTCGGATAAGCGCTGATGAGCGGGCGGTCTTTGCCGCCTGCGCCCGCGCTTCTGCGTGGCATCTACAGCGCGTATCCAGGTCGCGCCTTCATTTTCGGCCAACCAGATACTGGGCACCCTCGGGTCCATAGCGCTCCGAATGCGGCACGTTCGCGGCCAGATGGAACACGTCACCGGCCCGATACGCGCGCTCGGCGCCGTCCTGGCTGATGTGCAGTTCGCCGTGGAGAATCAGGGCTTTGGCTTCGAACGGATGCGTATGGGTCTCCATGACGCCGGGTTCGCGCATCACGGTGACGACTTCATCAAAACCTTCGTTCTTGAGGATGTCGACGAATTCATCGCGGGTCATATCGCCTCCCAATCGAAATAGCGGCCCTCGCTACGGGCATTCGAGATTATTCAAATGTACCGGGAAAACGCGCGATCTGCTGCGAACGGCCCGCCCCCTCGCGCACTGCGGCGGAATCGCCCTGAGCCGAAGACGCTTAACCACCTTCGTCTTCGAATTGCTTCGGATACACCCGGACAAGCACGATGCGCGGGCCCTTCATCTTCTTGACGACGACGTCGAAGCGGTCGAACGACACACGCTGTCCCTCAACGGGCAGATCGTTGAGCAACTGAATCACCAGTCCGCCGACCGACTCCGCGCGCCCTTCGTCGATATCGATGCCGAGCGCCCGTTCCAGCGATACCACCGGCAGGCTGCCCTTGCCCATCAGCGTGCCGTCGTCCATGCGGGTCCAGTCGGCGTCGCCCTGACGGAACTCGTCGTGAATCTGCCCGACCAGCGCGCCGAGCAGGTTGTCGAGCGTCAGAAAACCGATCGGCTTTTCGCCCTTGTGGCCGACCAGCGCCAGATGCGGCGCGCCCTTGCGAAAGCGCCGGAACAGCTCCAGCGCCGGCAGGTTCGGCGTGACGTACTGCACCGGCCGTACGTACTTCGACAGATCGTCCAGCGTGCTGCCCGCGTGACGCGCGAGCAGCACATCCTTCAGGTGAATCATGCCGGCGATGCGCTCGCCCGACGCGTCCTCGAATAGCGGATAACGGCTGAAGCGGTGGCGCGCAACGATCTGCATGTTGTCGCGCAGTGGCAGATCGCGTCGCAGGCCCACCATCTCGTACGCGGGACGCATCAGGTCCGACACGGTGAGGCGGGAGAAGTCGAGCGAATGCGCGAACGTGTTCCACTCCTCCTGGCTGTACGCCGCGCTCGCCGCGGCGATGCTGCCCGCAGCGCCATCGCGGCGCCCACGCAGAATGAGCTTGAGTTCCTCGTTCGAATAGTGGCTGTCGCCGCCATGATCCGCCGTCAGTCCGGCAATGCGCAGCACCGCGTTAGCGCTCGTGTTGAGTACCCAGATCGCCGGATACATGGCCCAGTAAAAGCCGTACAGCGGCATCGCCACCCACAGCGAAATCTTTTCGGCCTGACGGATGGCGAGCGACTTCGGCGCCAGTTCGCCCACCACGATATGCAGGAACGAAATGCAGGAGAACGCGAAGAACAGCGAGATCCCATGGATCAGCGGCGGCGATTCGATGCCGAGCACCCTGAACACGGGAGTGAGCAGTTCCGCGAACGCCGGCTCGCCGATCCAGCCAAGACCCAGCGATGCGAGCGTAATGCCAAGCTGGCAGGCGGACAGATAGGCGTCGAGTCGTCCATGCACTTTCGCGAGCAGACGTCCGCGCATTCCGTGTTTGGCGGCGAGGGTCTGCACGCGTGTCTGCCGCAGCTTCACCAGCCCGAATTCGGCGGCGACGAAGAAGCCGTTGAGTGCAACGAGCAGCAGCGCACCGATGAGGGCGACGACCTGAATCAAGGCGGAAGGCTCCAAAAACAAAAGTCGTCAGTATAGAGCGCGAAAGCAGAATGAAAGCAGATGCATGACAGCGGGCGGGCCTGTGCGGCCATCAGGAGGCGCGCGGAATGCGCAGCGTGAGTGTGTCTTCCTTCTGCTCGAACTGGCCGCCGTGTGCTTCCGCGATGCGCTTGCACAGCGCCAGCACCCAGGCGATCCGCCCTGCTTCGCGCGGTTCCAGCGCCTGGCGGCGCGCGAACGCTTCGAGCAGATGCGCAACTGCAGGATCGCAGAGCGCGTCGGCGGTCGAGGTGAAGCTGGCGGATGCGTGCCATGTCGAGGCGTCGGCGGTGCAGGCGAGCATCACGGTGGCCTCGCGTGCGCTCGATTCCACTGCATACGTCAGCATCAGCCACAGCGCCTGCGCGAGTCGCTCCTTGTCGCCATTGAGCGTTTCGTCTGCGAGGGGTGAATTGACCGCAATCGTGACCCCGCGCGCGCCTGCCAGCGCGCCGCGCACTTCGCCGGCGGTTGCCTCGATCATCGGCCGCAGCGCAAACGGCGCGCGGGTGAGCGCGAGTGATTTCGTCTCAGTCCGCGTGGTATCGACGATGCTCTCCAGCAACCTCACCTGCTGTTCGACCCCGCTGCGGATGCCGCCGAGCGCGCGTTGAGCGGTCGCATCCGCGGTATCGACCTTGCGTTCGAGCACGTACGCCCAGCTATGAATCGCATTCAGCGGGCTGCGCAGATCGTGCGATACGAGCGACAGCACGTGATCGCGCATGAAAAGCGCCGTCTCGGCGCACAGATGCGCGGTGCGTTCAGATCGCGCGGAGGAGCCTTCGGGGCCGGTTGCCGGTTGGTCAATACCGCGGGGAAACGTCGTCACGATGAATATCCTGATGCGCGAGGCGGGGTCTGGAGCGAACACACATTATAGGCACGGCCGGCGGCGCATCTGCCTCAACAACGACATCGTCCGGATTTCCTGGGACCGGTCGGGCTATCTGCCCGGCATGCTGCCAACGCGCCTACAATGTCGCTTTTGAACGATTTGTCTGAAGGAGTTCCTCATGTCGATTGTGACGACCGAATCGGGTCTCAAGTACGAAGATCTGACCGAAGGCACGGGCGCCGAAGCACAGGCCGGTAAAACGGTCAGCGTGCATTACACCGGCTGGCTGACCGATGGCCAGAAGTTCGATTCGAGCAAGGACCGCAATGACCCGTTCGCCTTCGTGCTGGGCGGCGGGATGGTCATCAAGGGCTGGGATGAAGGCGTGCAGGGCATGAAGGTCGGCGGCGTGCGCCGTCTGACGATTCCGCCGCAACTCGGCTACGGCGTGCGCGGCGCGGGCGGCGTGATTCCGCCGAATGCGACGCTCGTGTTCGAAGTGGAACTGCTGGACGTCTAAGTCCGGTTCGACAATGGATCACCACGCAGCCATCACAGCGCCGACCGTTTCGTTGCGCCGCTATGGGGCAATTGAAGCGTCGGATGTGCACGACTTCCATCAGGTCGTGCTCGGCCTCGATGGCTCGATGGTCATGGCCGTGGACGGCGTCGGCCAGGAGATCGACAGCCGTTCTGCGTGGCTGATTCCTGCGGGCGCCCGTCATGATTACGCCGGAATCGGCGAGAACCGGCAACTGGTGCTCGATCTGCCCGCGGCGTCGCTGGCGGTGCCGGAACGGCTCTTCGACCGCTCGCGAGCCGTCGAGATCGATGGCTCGCTCAAGCAACTCGTGCGCAGCATCGCGGCTAGCGCGACGGGCGGCACGCATGCGGGCGACGAAGCCCACACACGACGGTTCTACTGGGATGCCGCTGCGCGGCTGTGCGCTGCGATTCTTTCGGATGCAGGTGCGACGGGCATCAAGGCAGGGGATGTGCCTGCCGCAGGACTGGACTTCGCCCGCATCGACCGCTGGTTGCGCGCGCATCTGTCCGAGCCGCTACGCATTGCCGATCTCGCAGCGCATTGCGGCTTTGGCATGCGGCGTTTTCATCAGCTGTTTAGCGAAGCCTTCGGCGAGACGCCGCATCGCTATCTGCAGCGCTTGAGGCTCGATACGTCGGTGACACTGCTCGCCGATCCGCGCTATACGCTTACGGATATCGCGTTCGAAATCGGCTTCGGCGACCAGAGCGCGTTCACGCACGCTTTCACGCGGCGTTTCGGATTGGCGCCCGGTCAGTGGCGTGCGCTGCGGCATTGAAGCGCCGAAGCGGCGCTTTCGGTCCATGACGATGTCAGCGCGCGATCCGGATCAACCCGATCGGCGCTGACGGCGCCATGTAAAGACCCAATCAGCCAGCCAGACCGCGTGCGAGATCGCCGCGGATATCTTCTGCATTTTCCAGACCCACGGCGAGACGAATCAGTCCTTCCGTGATGCCTGCTGCCGCGCGCGCTTCCGGCGTGACACGGCCATGTGTCGTGGTAGCCGGGTGCGTGATGGTCGTGCGCGTATCGCCGAGGTTGCCGGTAATCGAGCAGATCTTCGTGCTGTCGATCACGCGCCATGCGTTTGCGCGCATCGCTTCCGGCGTGTCGCCTTTCAGTTCGAACGACACGATCGCGCCGCCGGCTTTCTGCTGCCGTTTGGCGATCGCATATTGCGGATGCGATTCGAGCCCGGGGTAAAACACGCGATTCACGGCCGGATGCGCTTCGAGCCAGCGAGCGATTTCAAGCGCGTTCTGCGACTGCTTTTCGACGCGCAACGACAGCGTTTCCATACCCTTCAGCAACACCCACGCGTTGAACGCAGACAGCGTCGGGCCTGCGCTGCGCACGAACGGAAACACTTTTTCCATGATGAACTGCTTCGAACCCACCAGGGCGCCTCCCAGCACGCGGCCCTGACCGTCGAGGAACTTGGTCGCCGAATGCATCACGACGTCCGCGCCCAGTTTCAGCGGCTGTTGCAGCGCAGGGCTACAGAAACAGTTGTCAACGACGAACAACGCATTCGCGGCCTTGGCAATTTTGCCGACCGCTTCGATGTCGGCGATTTCGGTCAGCGGGTTCGACGGTGTTTCGAGGAAAAACATCTTCGTCTCAGGACGCACCGCCTCTTTCCACGCATCGAGGTTCGTCGGATCGACGAAGGTTGTCGTGATGCCGAACTTGCTGAAGATCTGCGAGAACATGCCGAGTGTCGAACCGAACAGGCTCTGCGAGCTCACGAGATGATCGCCCGCCTGCAACGCCGACATGACGACCGACATGATCGCGGCCATGCCCGAAGCCGTCGCCATGCAGGCCTCGCCACCTTCGAGCGCGGCCAGACGGTCCTGGAACATCGTGACGGTCGGGTTTGTGAAGCGCGAATACGTGTAATAGTCCTCGGAGTTCTTGAAGCGGTCGGCGGCTTCGGCGGCGCTCGCGAAGCAGAAGCTCGACGTCAGGAAGATCGCTTCCGAGTGCTCGTTGAACTCGCTGCGCAGCGTGCCCGAGCGTACGGCGAGGGTGTCGAAGTTGAGAGAGTCGTCCATGTTCTTTCTGTTTCCGTTTTTCAGGCTGGGTTGATCGTCGTGCGGCTTTGCAACAAACCAGGCAACGACAAACGACAGCGACAAAAAAGCCCGCTTTGCGTCGGCATAAGCGGGCTTCATGTGCGGGGAAAGCTGGAGCGGCGGCGGCGTGTTGCTGATTCTCCACCGTTCGCTTTAGCTGTTTTGGGTTGCCCCGCGTCCGCAAGCTGAGATCAAATCGACGCAAGCCATCATGCTAACACGCGTGGCGCACCGCGTGAATGCAGCGATCGCGCCACGCATCGCGCCTTACTCCACCGACAGTTGCAGGTGCAGCTGCGAACGCGCCGTGCCACCGTCGATCGCTTCGCTGGCCGCATCGCGATCCGACTGGGCAGCCGGGGCAAGACGCGCCGTTTCGATGCGATCGAGGTATTCGGTCGTGATATCGCCGGTGATGTAGTTGCCGTCGAAGCATGACGCCTCGAACTCCTTCAGCGCCGGATTGATATCGCGCACGGCCTGTTTCAGCGCCTCGACGTCCTGGTACACAAGGTGATCCGCGCCGATCATGCGCGCGACTTCCTCGTCCGAGCGGCCATGTGCGACGAGTTCGCCGCGCGTCGGCATGTCGATGCCGTAGACGTTCGGGAACTTCACCGGCGGCGCCGCCGACGCGAAGATGACCTTTTTCGCGCCTGCATCGCGCGCCATTTGCACGATCTCGTGCGAGGTCGTGCCGCGCACGATCGAATCGTCGACGATCAGCACGTTCTTGCCCTTGAACTCGATGCCCATCGCGTTGAGCTTCTGACGCACCGACTTCTTGCGCACGGCCTGGCCGGGCATGATGAACGTACGGCCGACATAACGGTTCTTGAAGAAGCCTTCGCGATACTCGACGCCGAGCTTTTCCGCGACCTGCATCGCCGCAGGGCGCGACGAATCGGGAATCGGCATCACGACGTCGATCTCGACGTCAGGCAGTTCGCGCTTGATCTTCTCGGCGAGATAGTCGCCCATGCGCAGACGCGCGTTGTAGACCGGCACGCCATCGAGCACCGAATCCGGACGCGCGAGGTACACGAGTTCGAAAATGCACGGGTTCAGACTCGGGTTTGTCGCACATTGCTGCGTGTGCACGTTGCCTTCGAGGTCGATGAAAATTGCTTCGCCCGGCTCCACGTCACGCACGAATTCGAAGCCGATACCTTCGATCGCCACCGATTCCGAGGCCAGCATCCACTCGACGCCTGCAGGGGTTTCCAGCTTGCCGAGGCACAGCGGACGGATACCGAACGGGTCGCGGAACCCGACCAGCCCGAAGCCCGCGATCAGCGACACGATCGCGTACGAGCCGCGCACCCGACGATGCACCCCCGACACCGCCTTGAAGAGCGCGGCCGGATCGAGCTGCAGACCCGAACTGGACAGCTGCAGTTCGTGCGCGAGCACGTTGAGCATCACTTCGGTGTCGGAATTGGTGTTGATGTGGCGCCGATCGATGCGGAACATCTCATCTTTCAGTTGCTGCCAGTTGGTCAGGTTGCCGTTGTGAGCGAGGATGATGCCGAACGGCGCGTTCACGTAGAACGGCTGGGCCTCTTCTTCGCTCGACGCGGAACCGGCGGTCGGGTAGCGCACCTGGCCGATGCCGGAGGTGCCTGGCAGGCTACGCATGTTGCGCGTGCGGAACACGTCGCGCACCATGCCGTTGGCCTTGTGCATGTGGAAGTTGCTGCCGTTCGCTGTCGCGATGCCGGCGGCGTCCTGACCGCGATGCTGCAGGAGCAGCAGGCTGTCATAGATCAGCTGGTTGACCGGGGATTGAGAAACTACGCCTACGATGCCGCACATGGCATGTCCTTCAAAGGTACAAAATTCGTAACGGCGGCGGCCGGTGCTGGGGAAGCAGCCGGATTGCGCCGGAGTGCTGCGCACTTCCTTCGACTCCCGCCTGATCGTCACACACGGACGTAAGCAGCGAGTGTCTCGGGAAGCAGCGGTTTCAGTTTCTGTACACCTTTCTCGGCGTAGGGCCGGAGCAAGGCGTGTTGCCAGAATTCCTGCTGGGGCAGTTCGGTCAGTCCCGCGAGCGCGACCAGAACCAGCACCAGTACGACCCCGCGCACGAGGCCGAACATCAAACCCAGCGAGCGGTCGACGCCGCTCAGGCCCGTCGCCTGCACCAGCCGGCTCAGCAGCGCGTTCGCTACCCCGGCCACCAGCACGACGCCGATGACGATCAACGCAAACGCGATCAGCCACTGGGTCAACGCCTCACCTGGCCACGTCGCGGGGATATAGGGCACGACGTAACCGACGAAGCGGCACGCAATCACAAAAGCCGCTATCCAGCCAATCAGCCCGAATATTTCGGACAAAAATCCGCGCCACGTTCCGCGCAGCGCCGACAGGCCGATCACCGCCATTACAGCGTAGTCGAAGGCAGTGAACATTGGCGACTTACTGTGCAGCGCCGTTGTTCGCGCCTGACGTCAGGCCCGCTTCACGAACCTTCGCAATCGCCGCCGAAGCCGCCGCACGGTCTGCGAACGGGCCAGCGCGCAACAGCGTATGCATCGAGCCGTCGGCCTGCTTCCGACGTTCGGTATATGCGGGCACTCCGGCCGCTTTCAACTTCGTCGCCCAGTTGCGTGCGCCGGCGTCATCCGGAAACGAGCCGAGTTGCACGGCAAAGCGGCTGCCCGCCGGCGCGGCCGGCGTGCCGGAATCGGCGTCGGCGGCTGCTGCGCCCTGGGTTGCGGTGTCAGCGGCTTGCGTGGATTTCCCAGGCTGTTTCGCCTGGGCCTGGGCCGTCGGCTGGGCCGGGGGTGTCTGGGACGGCGTCTGCGGTTTCGTCAACTTCGCGGCAGACGCTGACGCAACGTTCGCGGTTTGCGTTGTGGCTGATGCAGCCGGCACCTTCACAGCCGTGTCCGTTTTGGGCGCCGCTGGCGCGAGGCCTGATGCCGCCATTGCCGTGGCAGCGGCCGGGTTGTCCGGCGCGACGCCCGCCTGAGTATCTTCGCTGGTCGCGCTCACCTTCGGGGCAGGGCGACTCGGAATGTCGATCGAGATGTCGTCGGTGACGGGCTTCGGGTGCGAATCGAGCACCATCGGCAGCACGACCACTGCGGCTACCACCAGCGCAATCGCGCCGACCAGCCTGCGCCGTGCCCGCTGCTTTTCGGGGAGCGAGGGGTCGAGCAGCATCGCATCGGCGTCGCCGGCCCGCTCCGTGCGGCGGGTTCGCCGCTCCACCCGCTCGCCGCGGGTGGCCCTGCTGGTACTGGAGTTTGCGCCGCGCCGGGTAGGCGCGTCGTCTTTCTTGCCGAACGAGAAAAGTCCCATGAATGGCCTGGTTCGAGGCTGCGCGCGTTCAGTGTTGCTGCGTTTTACGGTAGGCCATGACACCCGCTACCGTATAGAAACTGCCGAAAACCACGATTCTATCATTGTCGGACGCGCGTTTTAACGCGTCTTGGAAGGCTTCAGCGGGCGAATCGAAGCGATTTATGCTGCTATCCGGACCATCCATTACGCCCGCTTCGCGCAGGGCGGTTTCCAGATCCGCAGCGGATGCGCCGCGCGGCGTCGGCAGATCCGTCACGCACCAGTGATCGATCTCGCCCTTCAGATGCGCCAGCACGCCCGCGATATCCTTGTCGCGCATCGAACCGAACACGGCGTACGTGTACGGAAAGAAGCCCATGTTGCCCAGATTCTGCGCGAGTACCGCCGCCGCGTGCGGATTGTGTCCGACATCGAGGACGATTGAAGGCTTGCCCGGCAGCACCTGAAACCGGCCCGGCAATTCGACGTTCGCGAGGCCGAGGCGGATGTCCTGCGCGGACACCGGCAGTCGGTCGCGCAGCGCTTCCAGGCCGGCAAGAGCCGCCGACGTATTGATCAGCTGATTGGCGCCACGCAACGCCGGATAGGCGAGCGCCGAGCGCCGCATCGTGCGCCCAACGTAATTCCACTGCTGCCGCTCGCTGCCCGCCTGGGCTTCATAGCGGAAATCGCGGCCAACCAGCCATAAATCGGCGCCGATGCTTTCCGCGTGATCGATCAGCGTCTGCGGCGGCAGGGGGTCGGCGCAGATGGCCGGCTTGCCCGGCCGGAAGATGCCGGCCTTTTCGAAGGCGATTTTTTCGCGCGTATCGCCCAGGTATTCGGTGTGATCGATGTCGATGCTCGTGATGATCGCGCAGTCGGTATCAAGGATATTGACCGCGTCCAGCCGGCCGCCAAGGCCGACTTCAAAGATCACCACGTCCAGCCCACGCGACGCGAACAGATGCATGATCGCGAGCGTCGTGAATTCGAAGTAAGTCAGCGAGACTGGCTCCGGCAAGCTCAGACGGGCCTTTTCGACGGCGTCGAAGTGCTGCAGGAGCTCTGCGTCGGTCGCATTCTGGCCGTTCACCCGGGCCCGCTCGTTGAACGACAGCAGATGCGGCGACGTATGGCAGCCCACCGTGTATCCGGCGCGCAGCAGGATCGTCTCGAGGACGGCGCACGTCGACCCCTTGCCGTTCGTGCCACCGACCGTGATGACCGGGCAGTCAAACGACAACTGCAACGCATCGCGCACCTTGCTGATACGGGACAAACCCATGTCGATGCCGACAGGATGCGCGGATTCAAGGTGCGTGAGCCACGCGTCGAGGGTCGGGAATGAGTTCATCGGATGAAGCGGACGGGGATAATTAAACAGCGAGGCCGACATTATCCCGGAAACGACAGCGCGCCGCTTGATTGCTCTCGCGGCGCGCTTTTTGATGCGGCTTACCGACGTCGCTTTATCGCACGACGGCGTGCCCAGTGGCAGGTCTACGCCTTAGGCCACTGCGTCGGCAGGCAGGCGGGTCATCAGCGCCATCAGTTGAGCAAGTTCCTCGCGCAGCTTGCGACGGTCGACGATCATGTCGATCGCACCCTTCGTCAGCAGGAATTCGGCGCGCTGGAAACCTTCCGGCAGCTTTTCGCGGACGGTCTGCTCGATCACGCGCGGACCGGCGAAGCCGATCAGCGCCTTCGGCTCGGCGATCACGACGTCACCGAGGAATGCAAAGCTCGCCGACACACCGCCCATCGTCGGATCGGTCAATACGGAGATGAACGGCAGCTTCGCTTCCGCAAGCTTCGTGAGCATCGCCGTGGTCTTTGCCATCTGCATCAGCGACAGCAAGCTTTCCTGCATCCGGGCGCCGCCCGATGCGGTAAAGCAGATAAACGGCACCTGCTGCTCGAGCGCGTTCTGCGCGCCGCGCACGAAGCGTTCGCCGACCACCGAACCCATCGAGCCGCCCATGAACGAGAACTCGAAGTTCGCCACCACCACCGGCAGCGTGTGAATTGCGCCGCCCATGACGACCATCGCGTCGGTTTCGTCGGTGTCTTCCATCGCCTCTTTCAGGCGGTCCGGATACTTGCGGCTGTCCTTGAACTTGAGCGCGTCGACCGGCAGGATCTCCTGGCCGATTTCATAGCGGCCTTCCGGATCCAGCAAGCCGTCGAGCCGCTCGCGCGCGCCGATGCGCATGTGGTGGTCGCACTTCGGGCAAACATGCAGATTGGCTTCGACGTCGTTGCGGTACAGCACCGCTTCGCACGACGGGCATTTGATCCAGAGACCTTCTGGAATGCCCTTGCGGCTTTTCGGATCGGTTTGCTTGATTTTCGGCGGCAGCAGTTTGTCGAGCCAGCTCATGTTCTTTCCTTCAAGGGTCTTCTTCTATGCGCAGAGCGGCGGGACCTGCCCGCCGCCACACGAAAGACGACAAAAGTGAGTGTTATCGCGCGGCCGTGCTCACGCTGTCCACCGCCCGACGCACTTCCGCGATGAAACGCGTCAGGGTGTCGGCAGCAGCTTCGGGCGCGGCCTGTTCCAGCAATTGCACGATACGGCTGCCGATTACGACGGCATCGGAGACTTCAGCCACGGAGCGCGCCGTCTGGGCGTCCCGGATGCCGAAACCAACGCCCACCGGCAGGGGAACGCGCGACTTGATGGCCGGGATTTTACCCGCGATGCTGGAAACGTCCAGATTTGCCGCTCCGGTGACCCCCTTGAGTGACACATAGTAGACGTAGCCGCTCGCGATCTTGCCGACTTCCGCGATGCGGTCGTCAGTCGACGTCGGCGCCAGCAGGAAGATCGGATCGATGCCGGCGGAACGCATTTTTTCGGCGAAGATACCGGACTCTTCGGGCGGGTAATCGACCACCAGCACACCGTCGACGCCGGCATCCTTGGCAGCGGCGGCGAACGCATCCGCGCCCATCCGCTCGATCGGATTCGCGTAACCCATCAGCACGACGGGCGTCTTGTCGTCGCGTTCGCGAAAGCGCTTCACATCCGCCAGCACGTGACGCAGCGACACGCCGCGCGCGAGAGCACGTTCCGACGACGCCTGGATCACCGGGCCGTCGGCCATCGGGTCGGAAAACGGCACGCCAAGTTCGATGACGTCCGCGCCGCCGGCGGCGAGCGCGTGCATGAATTCGACCGTGCGGGCCGGATCGGGATCGCCTGCCGTCATGAACGGGATCAGGCCTTTCTTGCCCTGCGCGGCCAGTGCCGCAAATGTGTTCTTGATACGGGACATGGAATTTTCTCGGGAATCGTTTAACTGCGCGATAGCTGTGCTCGGACCGTGGCGGCTCAAGCGGTTTCGGCCGAAGCCGCCACCGATGCCGGCGCGGCCGCACTGACGCGTTCGCGCGCTATTGCGCAGTAACTTTCATTGATCTCATAGCCGACGAATTCGCGCCGCTGACGAGCGCAGGCGACTGCTGTGGTGCCGCTGCCCATAAACGGGTCGAGTACGCGCCCGCCCGGTGGACAACTCGCGAGCACCATACGCTCGACGATTTCCAGAGGCTTCTGGGTCGGATGATCGACTCGCTCGGCATGTTGCCGATGCAGCCGTGATACCGACCAGACATCCTTCGGATTATAGCCAAGCTCGAGCCACTTGCTGCCTTCGAACAACTTGCGCGAACGCGCCTTCTTCGTGACGGCATCGTACGGGATGCGGACGGGATCGAGATCGAAGTAATAATCCTTCGATACCGCGAAAAAGCCGATGTTGTCGTGCACCGACGTAAAGCGGCGGGTCGTGCCCCCCATGCTCGGCACGCGCCGGTCCCAGATGATTTCGTTGACCATCGTGAGCCTCGACTTCAGGAAACAGAAGATTTCCGGCGCGTATTGCCAGGTGCAGAAAATGTACAGCGAACCTGACGGCTTCAGCTTCGGAATCGCCAGATCGAGCCAGTGACGCGTCCAGGTGAGAAAGTCCTCGCCCGAACGCATGTCCGAGTCGTTGCCATAGTCCTTGCCGAGCCCATAAGGCGGATCGGCGACGATCAGGTCGATCGATCCATCTGGCAGGTTCACTGCATCGGTCAGAAAATCGCGGTTCAACAACTCGATGCCACCCGGCACCCTTGGCAGTGAATCGCCAAAGGGCGCCGAGGGCAACGCCGGAGCCTCGACGGCTGCAGCCGCCTCGGCGTCTTCAATGGTCGGTTCCGGCTCGTTGAACTCGTCGCGCATCGTCGGGGCGCTCAGAACTTGATGCCCGATCGCTCAGCGACCGTATGCATGTCCTTGTCGCCACGACCCGACAGGTTGACCAGAAGGTACTTGTCCTTCGGCAACGTCGGCGCGAGCTTCGCCGCATAGGCGAGCGCATGACTCGACTCCAGCGCTGGAATGATGCCTTCGATCCGGCAGCAGTCGTGAAACGCCTTCAGCGCCTCATCGTCGGTGATACCGACGTACTGCGCGCGGCCGCTGTCCTTGAGCCACGCGTGCTCCGGCCCGACGCCGGGGTAGTCGAGACCAGCGGACACCGAATGCGTCTCGATGATCTGACCGTTTTCATCCTGCAGCAGATAGGTGCGGTTGCCGTGCAGTACGCCCGGGCTACCGGCGATCAGCGATGCCGCGTGACGTCCCGTATCGATCCCATCGCCCGCTGCCTCAACGCCGATCAACTGCACCGATTGATCATCGATGTACGGATAAAAGATCCCCATCGCATTCGATCCGCCGCCGACGCATGCAATCACCGCATCCGGCTGACGGCCGACGAGTTCGGGCATCTGCACCTTGCATTCGTCGCCGATCACGCGCTGAAAGTCGCGGACCATCATCGGATACGGATGCGGACCCGCCACCGTGCCGATGATGTAGAAGGTGTTTTCGACGTTCGTGACCCAGTCGCGCATCGCTTCGTTGAGCGCATCCTTCAGCGTGCGCGAGCCCGATTCGACGGGCACGACGGTCGCGCCGAGCAGCTTCATCCGATACACGTTCGCGGCTTGACGACGCACGTCTTCCGAGCCCATGTACACCACGCATTCCATGCCGAAGCGCGCGGCGATCGTCGCCGTGGCCACGCCATGCTGGCCTGCGCCGGTTTCCGCGATCACGCGTGGCTTGCCCATACGCCTCGCCAGCAGCGCCTGGCCGATCACGTTATTCACCTTGTGGGCGCCCGTGTGGTTCAGGTCTTCGCGTTTCAGGAACACCTGTGCACCGCCGAGCAGTTCGCTCCAGCGCCGGGCGTGGTAAATCGGGGAAGGACGGCCAACAAAATGCTTCAACTCACGCTGATATTCAGCGATAAAGTCGTCATCCTGCTGGTATTTTTCGTAGGCTGCGCGAAGTTCATCAAGCGCATGAACCAGCGTCTCTGCGACGAACACGCCGCCATACTGGCCGAAATGGCCTCTTTCATCGGGCAAGTTATACATTTGTTTCACTCTTTCTCAGTGTGCAGCGCCGGTTCCTGTTGAAACCGAGAGCGCCGCCTGTATCACCCGGCATCCGCTTCGCGCACCGCGCGTACGAATGCCGCCATCCGGGCGTGGTCTTTCACGCCCTTCGCACCCGGCACTTCGATGCCGCTCGAGACATCGACCGCGTACGGGTGCAAGCGATGGATGGCATCACTGACGTTTTGCGCGTTCAACCCACCACTCAAAACGCCCTGACGCGCGAGCTCTGGAGAAATAAGTGACCAATCGAAAACCTTTCCGCCGCCGCCGTAGCCCTCGACGTGTGCGTCGAACAGGAGGGCGCTGGCTGCTGAATAGTTAAGCGCCGATTTTACCAAATCGGCCCGCTGAGTATCAGCCCCGACGCGCAATGCACGCAACCAAGGCAAACCCGCAATGTTCGCCAGCGTTTCGCATTGTTCCGGTGTCTCGTCGCCATGGAATTGCAGCAAGGTAAGCCGTGCATTGCTGGCGACCTCACGCATCCATTCATGAGACGCATTGACGAAGAGTCCGACCACCGACACGAACGGCGGGATATCGCGCGTCAGGTCGACGGCCTGCGCTACCGTCACGGAACGGGGGCTGGGTGGATAGAACACGAGACCGATCGCATCAGCGCCAAGACCGATCGCGTGTGCGATGTCTTCCGCTGTCGACAGGCCGCACAGCTTGATGCGCGTACGGTGCGGGCGTGGCGCCGCCTGTGCTTCGGTCGACGGCAAACTGGAGGACTCAGGCTGGGATGGGGTCATGATTCGGGTTGCGTCCATACGGCGCTCCACGGCACGCTGCCAGCGTGCGCGGCGGGCACCGCGAATTCCTCAGGATAGCCGACCTGCGCGAGGTACAGGCCGTCTGGCATGAAAGTCGGCGCGGCGTTGTTGCGGTCGCGGTTCGCGAGGACATCGGCCAGCCAGCTGGCCGGCTGGCGTCCTCGTCCAACTGCCACGAGGCAACCCATCAGGTTGCGCACCATGTGGTGCAGAAACGCGTTGGCGCGAAAGCGAAAGTGAATGAAATCGCCCTGCTGCCGAACGTCGATCTGATACAGATGCTTGACCGGCGTCTTCGCCTGACATTCCGATGAACGGAACGCCGAAAAATCGTGTTCGCCGATCAGGCAGGCGGCCGCGGTGCGCATCGCTTCGACGTCGAGCGGGGTGTGGATCCAGCCCGCGCGCCCGTCCAGCATCGGCGAGCGGACCGGGTGCACGTACAGCACATAGAAGTAGGTCCGCTCGAACGCCGAGAAGCGCGCATGAAATGCTTCCGGCATCGGCTGCGCCCATTGCACGGCGACAGTCTTTGGCAGGAACGCATTCGTGCCGCGCACCCACGAAAACGGCGCGCGATCGAGCTCAGTATCGAAGTGCACGATCTGTCCCAGGCCGTGTACGCCGGTGTCCGTTCGGCCAGCCACAACGGTCTGCAAGGGCGTCTGAGCGAATTCGCGCAGCGCACGTTCCAGTTCGTCCTGCACGGTCTTGCCATGCGGTTGTGACTGCCATCCGCAAAATGCGGCGCCGTCGTACTGGATCCCTAACGCAATCCGCATCACGAAAGCGGCGCGAGCGTCGACAGCAAGGCGCGAGCCTCGCTGCGTGTGGCGGCGTCGTTCGATTCGATCACTTCGTTGATCAGCGCTCGAGCACCGGACAGATCGCCCAGTTCGATGTATTCGCTCGCGAGTTCGAGCTTGTTGCGGGCAATTTTCGCGATGTCTGCCGGGGTGAATGCCGGCAGCGGTTGCGCCGGGCTCGGAGGCAGTTCGAGGTCGAAATCGAGTTTCAGCGCGCCAAATGGCATCGCGCCGAGCCCGGCAACCGCTGCCGAACCTGCCGTGCCGGCTTCGATTTCCTCGGATACATGTGAGGCTCCGGGCGGCGGGACGATCGCCTGCCGCGCCGTGATCTCCGGCGCGACGACGGGCTGGGTCGTCAAGGGTGCCGGCGACGAGGTCCCGTCGAACGATGCCGGCGACTCCGTGCGCGGCGGCAAAGGCATATCGAGACTGCCGAGGGCCTGGAACGCATCGCGCGGGAATTCGATCGGGTGCGGCAGGCCCAATTCGCGCGCATAGGCGCCGCCATTTGCCTCGTGGTCGCGCTCAAAACCCTGTTGTTCCAGCTCCTCGGACTGAGCCGGCACTTCGTGGTGGATCTCAGCGCCCGCTTCAGCGTGCGATGCCTGTTCAGCGTCCGCATCAGGTTGCCCGAACTGAACGCGATCGTCGCGCAGCACGGGTTCTTCAGGCTGTCGCTCCACGGGCTGAACCGGTTCGTCATGCTGAACCAGCGCTTCCAGTTGGACCGGATAGTCCGGTTCAGCGCGCGCCCCGTGCTCAAATGGGTCTTCCTGCGGCGCTACAGGAGTCTCTGGGGTCGCGGCGGACGACCCGGGTTCGAGGTACTGCTGCACCGGCTCACTTTGAAGACCAGAACCTACGTACTGGACACCCTCCTCGTCCTGTTCGTCGGCCGACGGATCAGTCTGCTCTTGCGGGAGGGCGTCGGCGCCCAGTTCTGAGGCGGCAGCCAGGCTTGCCGCACCTGTTGCGTCGGCCAGCGTCTCGGCGTGCCTCGTTGCAGGCGGCACGTGCTCGTGTACGGACCCCGCCGCGGGTGTTGCAATCTCACCGTGATCTGCGACCGAACCTTGATCGCGCGCCGCTTCGTCCTCGTTTGCACCTGCCGCTGCGGCCTCATCATTCGCCGCCGTGCGACTACGGCGACGACGCGCCGCCAGGCTCGCGATCAACGCAATCACCGCCGCGATGCCGCCCGCAACGGCAGCAACCACTGGCTGCGACAAGCCCGCCATCCCGCTACCGGTTTGCGGGGTGCTCACAATCGCGGCCGAGGCAGCCGTCGCGCGAGGCGCCACGCCGACGCCCGTTGCCTGTCCCGACGGTTGGACGGCCACTCCGCTACCACCCTGCGGCGCCTGCTTCGACGTTCCAATGCCGTGTTTCTGCAGTTCCATCAACACCCGGTTTTTCAACGCAAGCAATTGCTGGAGGCTCGAAACCGGCGCACGAACCTGCGATGCGGGCTGAGGCGCTGCAACCGCCGGGGCCACGCCAGCGCTGGACGCGCCTTCGACTGGAGCACTCGCGGCCGGCTGAATCGCGCCAGCCCAGACATGTGCACCGCTTGCCGCCGATGATGCAGCGGCTTGCGCAGCCTGCGACGCCACACCAGCTGCAACCGACGAAGCTGCCACGATTGCCGGAGCGCTCGCCGAAGCCGGAGCATTCGCGACATTCGCCGTCGCCGCACTGGTGGAAGCCGGCTGGCTGGCTGTTGCGGCCGAAACGGCAGCAGATGATGCAACCACAGGTGCCGACGAGGCTACCGGGCCGGACACCCCTGTCGCGGCCGAAGCCGCAGCGGCTCCGCTCGCCGCGACGCCCAGCGTATCGAGCGACGGCACATTCAGCACCGCGCCGAGCTTCAGGCGGCTCGGATCGTGTCCCATGAACGCGCCGGGATTAGCGTCGAAGATCGCCTTCGCCGCACGCGCCATCGTCGCGCGATCATGCGACTGAGTAAGCGCAATCGCCACATCGTTCAGCGACTGCCCCGGATGCACCGTGTACTGAGCGTCGGACTCGACGACTGCCGCTCCGCTTGCTGCGCTCGCCGGGTCGGCCGGCGCGGCATGGGCGGCGCCTGCACCAGTCAGCGCAAATGTGAAGGCAACAGCCGCCGCCATGCAGGCTGAACGCGCGGCACGGACTCGAAATGCCGCTGCACGGGGGGAATGAAATCGAACGATCATCGGGAGCTCTTGCGCGTGGTCGCGCTGCCCATTTTGGGGGTTGGATGGAAACAAGATTTCGAGCACACAATGAAAAAAGCGCCGCGCAAGCGCGACGCTTTTGAATTTTCTACGCGTCGTAACGGCGTAGTTTACTTTACTTGTCGAGCAGAATGCGCAGCATCCGACGCAGCGGTTCGGCCGCGCCCCACAGCAACTGGTCGCCGACCGTGAACGCCGACAGATACTCCCCACCCATCGCCAGCTTGCGCAGACGGCCGACCGGCACCGTCAGCGTGCCCGTCACCACCGCCGGCGACAGATCGCGCATCGACGCTTCGCGCTCATTCGGCACAACCTTCACCCAGTCGTTGGCCGACGCGAGGATGCCGTTGATCTCGTCGAGCGGCACGTCCTTGTTCAGCTTGATCGTCAGTGCCTGCGAGTGGCAGCGCATTGCGCCGATCCGCACGCACAGGCCGTCGACCGGGATCGAACCCGGCGTGCCCATGGCCGGCTTGCCCAGAATCTTGTTGGTTTCCGCGCCGCCCTTCCACTCTTCCTTCGACATGCCGTTGCCGAGATCCTTGTCGATCCACGGAATCAGCGAGCCGGCCAGCGGCACGCCGAAATGATCCGTCGGCATGCTGTCGCTGTTCATGGCGGCCAGCACGCGGCGGTCGATGTCGAGAATCGCCGACGACGGATTCGCGAGTTCTTCCTTCACGGCGCCGTGCAGCGTACCCATTTGCGACAGCAGTTCGCGCATGTTCTGCGCGCCCGCGCCCGATGCGGCCTGATACGTCATGGCCGTCATCCAGTCGACGAGGTTTTCGCGGAACAGGCCGCCGAGCGCCATCAGCATGAGGCTGACCGTGCAGTTGCCGCCGATGAAATTCTTCTGGCCCTTAACGAGCGCGTTCTTGATCACGTCGAGGTTGACCGGATCGAGAATGATGACCGCATCGTCCTTCATGCGAAGCGACGAAGCCGCGTCAATCCAGTAGCCGTTCCAGCCTGCTGCGCGCAGCTTCGGGAACACTTCGTTCGTGTAGTCGCCGCCCTGGCAGGAAATGATGGCGTCGCACTTCTTCAGGTCGTCGATGTTCGACGCGTCCTTGAGCTTCGTCTCGTTTTTGGCGAACGACGGTGCATTGCCGCCCGCGTTGCTGGTGCTGAAAAACACCGGTTCGATCAGATCGAAATCACCTTCCTGCTGCATACGATGCATCAGGACACTGCCGACCATGCCGCGCCAACCTACGAGACCTACGTTCATGACTTCATACCCTTCGAGTGGATGCTTCCCCGCAACTTTGCCCGGCGTGACCGCGCGGGGAAGACGGGCGGGCACGACGGACGATCAGCGCTTCGTGATCGTTTTCGGGGTAATCGCTTTAATGAGCGTTTTGATGGTAATGGCGAACTCAACCGCACGGGCCGTTTTGCCGTGGAGGTTCGAAATCGAGGAGATTTGAGGAAACTTCGCCATCGCTAGAGTCTACACGAAAAACGCAAACTGGCGGCCCAATCGGCCACTTTACGCGCGAAATGGCCACTTCAGGACCAATTCGCGCTTTAATGCCCGTTATTTCACGACAACTGACCGCTTACAGCGCCGCCAAAACCGCATCGCCCATCGCCGCCGTGCCCACCTGCCTGCAGCCGGGCGTGAGGATGTCGCCAGTGCGGTAGCCCTGCTCCAGCACCTTCTTCACCGCGCTTTCGATACGATCGGCCTGCTCCGCCTTGTTCAGCGAATAACGCAGCATCATCGCGGCCGACAGGATCGTCGCCAGCGGGTTCGCCACGCCTTTTCCTGCGATATCCGGCGCCGAACCATGGGACGGCTCGTACAAGCCTTTGTTGTTCTTGTCGAGCGAGGCCGAGGGCAACATGCCGATCGAGCCCGTCAGCATGGCGGCTTCGTCCGACAGGATGTCGCCGAACATGTTGCCGGTCACGATGACGTCGAATGACTTCGGCGCCTTCACAAGCTGCATCGCCGCGTTATCGACGTACATGTGCGACAGCTCGACGTCTGCGTATTCCTTCGCGACGTCGATCATCACGTCCTTCCAGAGCTGCGAAGTCTCGAGCACATTCGCCTTGTCGACCGACGTCAGCTTCTTGCCGCGCTTTTGCGCGGCCTGGAACGCGACGTGGGCGATGCGGCGCACTTCCGGCTCCGAATAACGCATCGTGTCGAAGCCTTCCTTCGCACCCGCGAACGGACCATCCGGCGCCTCGCGCACACCGCGCGGCGAACCGAAGTAAATGTCGCCGTTCAGTTCGCGGACAATCAGGATGTCGAGGCCCGAAACGATTTCTTCCTTCAGCGACGACGCGCCCGTGAGCTGCGGATAGCAGATCGCCGGACGGAAGTTGGCGAACAGCTGCAGATGTTTGCGCAAGCCGAGAATGGCCTGCTCCGGGCGCAGTGCGCGTTCGAGCGAGTCGTACTTCCAGTCGCCAACCGCGCCGAACAGGATCGCATCGGCGGCCTTGGCCAGCGCGAGCGTCGATTGCGGCAGCGGGTGCCCCTGCGCTTCATATCCCGCGCCGCCAACGGGCGCTTCTTCAAGCTCGAACTTCTCGTCGAGCGCGTTCAGAACCTTGACTGCTTCCTTGACGATTTCCGGACCGATGCCGTCGCCGGGCAACACTGCAATCTTCATTCGAATTCCTTGCCTGTTTTTGTGAGTACTGTGACGCGTTCGACTTTCCGATCACACGTCAAAAGCGCGCGTCAGCCGACGATGCGGTGATTCAGCCACGGCTGCTTTGCAAGCCGCTCCGCTTCGAACTGACGGATCTTGTCCGCGTGACGCAGCGTGAGTGCAATGTCGTCGAAACCGTTCAGCAGACAGTACTTGCGGAAGGCTGCCACGTCGAACGGGTATTCGGTGCCGTCGCCCACGCGCACCACTTGCGCTTCGAGATCGACGGTCAGTTTGAAGCCGTTGAACGCGTACGTTTCGTTGAACAGGTGGTCCACCTGCAATTCGGTCAGCACGATCGGCAACAGGCCGTTCTTGAAGCAGTTGTTGTAGAAGATGTCCGCGAAACTCGGTGCGATCAGCGCGCGGAACCCATACTGCTGCAACGCCCAGGGGGCATGCTCGCGCGAGCTGCCGCAGCCGAAATTCTTGCGTGCCAGCAGGATCGACGCGCCTTGATAGCGCGGCTGGTTCAGGACGAAATCCGGATTCAGCGGACGCTTCGAATTGTCTTGACCCGGCTCGCCGTGATCGAGGTAACGCCACTCGTCGAACGCGTTCGGACCGAAACCGCTGCGCTTGATCGATTTCAGGAACTGCTTCGGAATGATCGCGTCCGTATCGACGTTCTCGCGATCGAGCGGCGCCACGACGCCGGTGTGTACGATGAATTTATCCATGACGCTTGCGCCTGTTCAAAACCGGTCGATACGCCTTCGCACCACCCGGAAGCGAAGGCCGTATCGCCGGCAACAATCAAAAAACGCTTCTATCTGCCGAGCGCTCGCCGACGCTCATTTTTCCGCGTGGTTGCTGATGGATCCGCCGAGGTGCTGCAAGTCCTCGCCGAAGCCGTGCATCGTGTTGCATCCGGTGAGACCAAGCAGCGCAGCCGCAAGCGACCCCAGCGCAAGGCGGCGCAACCACGTGATCCGATTAGTGCTTTTCATCATGCAATTCATCCCAGCTTGCGAATATCCACGAAATGTCCTTCGATAGCCGCCGCTGCGGCCATCGCGGGGCTCACGAGGTGGGTACGGCCACCCGCGCCCTGACGACCCTCGAAGTTGCGGTTCGACGTCGACGCACAACGCTCACCCGGTTCGAGCCGGTCGGCATTCATGGCGAGACACATCGAACAGCCCGGTTCGCGCCATTCGAAACCGGCGTCGGTAAAGACCTTGTCGAGGCCTTCGCGTTCCGCCTGCGCCTTCACGAGGCCCGAACCCGGCACCACCATCGCGAGACGGATGTTCGGCGCGACGCGGCGACCCAGTTTCTTCACGACGTAAGCGGCAGCACGCAAATCTTCGATGCGCGCGTTCGTGCACGAGCCGATGAAAATCTTGTCCGGCTTGATCGACTCGATCGGCAGATTCGGTTCGAGCGCCATGTAATTCAATGCGCGCTCCATCGCGTCGCGCTTGACGGGATCCTTCTCGCGTTCCGGATCCGGCACGCGGCCATCGACCGATGTCACCATCTCCGGCGACGTACCCCACGTAACCTGCGGCACGATCTCGGCCGCATTCAGTTCGACCACGCGGTCGAACTGCGCACCGGTGTCGGACTTGAACTGCTTCCAGTATTCGACGGCGTGATCCCACTCGACGCCTTCCGGCGAGAACGGACGGCCCTTCAGGTACTCGACGGTCGTATCGTCGACCGCGACCATGCCCGCGCGCGCGCCCGCTTCGATTGCCATGTTGCAGACCGTCATACGGCCTTCCATCGACAGCGCGCGAATGGTCGAGCCACCGAATTCGATCGCGTAGCCCGTCCCGCCCGCCGTACCGATCAAGCCGATGATGGCAAGCACGATGTCCTTCGCGGTGCAGCCGCGCGGCAGCGGTCCTTCGACCTTGACGAGCATGTTCTTGCTCTTCTTCTGCAGCAGGGTTTGCGTGGCGAGCACGTGTTCGACTTCCGATGTACCAATGCCATGTGCAAGCGCGCCGAACGCGCCGTGCGTCGACGTGTGCGAGTCGCCGCAGACGATCGTCATGCCCGGCAGCGTCGCGCCCTGCTCCGGCCCGATGATGTGCACGATGCCCTGACGCAGATCGTTCATCTTGAACTGCGTGATACCGTAGGCGTCGCAGTTGGCGTCAAGCGTATCGACCTGCAGCTTCGACACCGGATCAGCAATGCCATGGCTGCGATCCGTTGTGGGTACGTTGTGGTCCGAGACCGCCAGATTCGCGCTGATGCGCCACACCGGACGCTCAGCCAGCTTGAGGCCGTCGAACGCCTGCGGGCTGGTGACTTCGTGCAGCAGGTGACGGTCGATATAGAGAAGCGTCGTACCGTCGTCTTCCGTGTGGACCACGTGCGTGTCCCACAATTTGTCGTAGAGAGTCTGTGCCATGGTATGCGGGGGTAGTAATGACTGCGGGCAATCCGTGTTCGGTCGATTATGCCACGCAGATGACACCCTTTGCTTACCCGTTATCGAGAAAAGCGATAAAAAACAGGGAGTTGGGTGGTAGTGCCGATACCTGTATCGACGTTACCCGGCAAGCGCGCGAGCGCGCGTTGCGGACGTTGTACTCCCGCCTGCAACACGTTGATTGCACTACAGTTCGAAGCCCATCTGCGCTCGCCCGAGCGCCGTGAGATCGCTTTCCTGAGCGCGCCCTGTGAAGTCGGCCTCGAAGTGGTCTGCCGGGAAATCGGGCGGACTCTCGCCGCGCAGAAAGCTGGGCAGTTGCCGCTTCAGATATGCCTCGTTCTTTGAGCACCATGGCGCTGATGAGATGTACATCACGTTGCTGTAGCCGCTGCCGCGATGCACGTCCTCGACCGAATGCACGACGTCGCTGTGCCAGAACACGGCGTCGCCTGCCTGCATGTGGGGTATGGGCGTCACGGCTTCGAGCAGCAGGCTGTGCCATTGCGCGTTGATCGACAACGCCCGGGCCGGTTGTGCGCCGCACAGTTCGTCGTCGGGTACGTCGTCCTGCAACGCACGCAGCACAACGTACGCCATCGCGTTCGCCATCGGAACCAGTTGCAAGGTGCCATCGCCGGGGCCTTGCGGCGTCAGCGCGGTCCAGCCCTGGAACGTACGGAACATCGAACACACTGCGGGCGACGGAATCTCCTGCACGTCCGGCCGGAACGCGGCGTCGAACGGATCGTAGGCGCGCCAGTTGCCAGACAGCACGTGGCGGTACACCTGACGAAAATTCGGATCGAGCCACCGTTCGACGGAACCACCGTCCGTATGCGGCGAAAGCCCCAACGATTCCGAGCCCGGCGGCCGCCGACGCAAACGGTCCGCGTACACGGGCACACGCTCCGGATCGAAGTGCTTGCGCCCTTCGCTCTCCGAGCGCCACAGACGATTGAGGAACACACGCGTATTCGTCAGTTCCTGCGACTGCCTCGCCTCGATCTGGGGCTTCGACCAATAGACACCGTAGATCTGCGGCTTGCTCGACGACAGCGTCCCGAAGTATTTGTCTTCCGCCCGATTGGCGAGCCTGTCATCAAGATGGTTGCGCTCGACGTACTGGCCGATTTCGTCGTTCCAGTCATTCGCCTGCCGCGGATCGAATACGCGGCGCACCACACATGCGCCGCGAACCTTCACCTGTTCGATCGTGCGTAGATCGACCTCACCTGCGGCAATGGCCGCGTAATCGAGCGTCGGAATCGTCCCGACGCCTCGATCCCGGTCTCGCAGGATCGCTTCGACCTGTTGCTTGATCGCGCCTTCGACTTCCTGAAACACCTGTCGGTAGCCAGGCAGTGCGGCGCGTAACGCACGCTTGGTGGAGCAGATCGCGGCCGGCAGGTCGTCGACGATGAGTGGCATGGTATGTCTCCGTGTTTACGAGTCGTGTACACGAAGATTAGGCAGTCTCTCCGCTCAGCAGACATACTATCCTGCCTGTGATAGATACAATTCAGACATTCGCTGCACATTCCACCGTAGCGGGATTCTGCCCATGAAACCGCAATATGAACGCGTCACGATGCCGGACGGCTGCTCCGTTCGCGTCTACCATCGACAGCTCGCCCAGATTCCGTTCGAGTGGCACCACCACCCCGAATACGAACTGACGCTGACGATGAACAGCCGCGGACGACGTTTCGTCGGCGACCACATCGCCGGTTACGACGGCGACGACCTGGTGCTCGTGCCGCCGGATATGCCTCATACGTGGTCGTCGACGGAACGGATCGATACGGACGCGCCACAGGTGGCGGTCGTCGTGTGGTTCAGCGGAGACTGGGCGCGGCGAATGGCAGATTGCTGCCCGGAATATGCGCCGTTGCACAAGCTGTTGCGCCGCGGGGCGCCTGGCTTGAGCTTCGGCCCGACGGCGGCCGCCACGATGCGTGCGCGGCTGCAGGCGCTGCTCGACGCGTCGCCACGCGTACGCCTCGCCGCAGTACTCGATACGCTCGTCGAACTCGCAGACGCCGACGCTCTGCCGCTGGCGTCCCCATCGGTTCACGTGAACGCGGGGCATGGCTCGCGCCGCCCCATCCCGTCCGGCGACGCCCTGGCGCGCCAGAGCACGTCGTCCGAAGCCGAGCGCCTGAATCGCGTGCTCGATCTTCTCGATCGCCGCTTCAACGAGCCCCTGCGCATCGCAGAACTTTGCGCAGTGGCCAATCTGTCCGAGCGCTCACTGCACCGCTATTTCATCCAGCACGTGGGGGAAAGCGTCGGGCGCTATCTGGGCCGTCTGCGAATCGGCTATGCGACGCGCCAGTTGACCGACACCGGGTGGCCCATCTCGGTGATCGCCGCGAAGGCAGGCTTTCCGAATCTCGCGAATTTCAACCGGCAGTTTATGGCGACCCGCGGCATGACGCCGAGCGCCTGGCGACGCTTCTTCGAAATGCATGGACACACCCCTCAAGCTGCCGCCGGTCAACCGACACTCGAAACGCGCTCGCCTTCGCTCGAGCGCGCAAGAAACCGGTCGAAGGCGTCATAGCTACAAGTACGCGCGACGACGCGCAATACAAAAACGCCCCAACGGAGTACCCGTTGGGGCGTTTTTTATCAGACGTTTGTCGGTGAGTCCTGGCGAAGCCCGCCAGACACTCGCCGGCCAGACAACCGATTAACGCTGGTCGATCGACTTCGCTTCACGCGGCGTTTCGCCAACGAAAAGCTGACGCGGACGGCCAATCTTCTGTTCCGGATCGGCAATCATCTCGTTCCACTGGCCGATCCAGCCGACCGTGCGTGCCATCGCGAAGATACACGTGAACATCGACGTCGGAATGCCCAGCGCGCGCTGCACGATGCCCGAGTAGAAATCGACGTTCGGGTACAGCTTGCGCGACACGAAGTATTCGTCTTCCAGCGCGATCTTTTCGAGCGCCATCGCCAGCTTGAACAGCGGGTCGTCGTGCAGGCCCAGTTCTTCGAGCACTTCGTGGCACGTTTCGCGCATCAGCTTCGCACGCGGATCGTAGTTCTTGTACACACGGTGACCGAAGCCCATCAGCTTCACGCCCGAGTTCTTGTCCTTCACCTGTCTGATGAACTCAGGAATGTTGTCGACCGAGCCGATTTCTTCCAGCATGTTCAGCGCGGCTTCGTTCGCCCCGCCGTGCGCCGGACCCCACAGACAGGCGATACCCGCGGCGATACACGCGAACGGATTGGCGCCCGACGAGCCGGCCAGACGCACGGTCGAAGTCGAAGCGTTCTGTTCGTGGTCCGCGTGCAGGATCAGGATGCGGTCGAGCGCGCGCACCAGCACGTCGTTGACCTTGTACTCTTCGCACGGGTTCGAGAACATCATGTACATGAAGTTCGCGCTGTACGACAGGTCATTCTTCGGATACACGAACGGCTGGCCGATGCTGTACTTGTACGCCATCGCGACGAGCGTCGGCAGCTTCGCGATCATGCGGATCGCCGACACTTCGCGGTGACGCGGGTCGTTGATGTTCAGCGAGTCGTGATAGAACGCCGACAGTGCACCAACCGCGGCGACCAGAATCGCCATCGGGTGCGCATCGCGACGGAAGCCACGGAAGAAGAAGTGCATCTGCTCGTGCACCATCGTGTGCTTCGTGACAGTGTTCACGAACTCTTCGTTCTGCTGCCTGTTCGGCAGCTCGCCCTTCAGCAGCAGATAGCAGGTCTGCAGAAAGTCGGCGTTTTGCGCGAGGTTGTCGATCGGGTAGCCGCGATACAGCAGTTCACCCTTGTCGCCGTCGATGTACGTGATCGCCGAATTGCACGCCGCCGTCGACATGAAGCCCGGATCGTACGTGAACTTGCCGGTCTGGCCGTACAGTTTGCGGATGTCGATTACATCCGGGCCCATCGTGCCCTTGTAGATCGGCATTTCAACGCTCGGCGAGTTGTCGCTGAACGATAGCGTGGCTTTAACATCTGACGGGGTCATAGCACATCCTCAATCGAAGTATGGAAACAGGGTTTCGATAATTGCACGCCTGGACACAACAACCCTGCGCGCGCGTGACGCTCACACAACGCGCAACAGCTCCAGCACCCGTTTGACGTCCGGGTCGGCAAGGTCGCCTTCCGGTTCCTTGCGCGCGAGCAGCAAGTCCATCAGGTCGTTATCGCTCAGCTCAAGCAGGCGCGTGAGGGCGCCCACATCGGCATCGCTGAGGTCATGCTCATATCGGCTGAAAAAACGCTCGAAGATCAGATCGTTTTCCAGCAAGCCGCGCCGCGCGCGCCAGCGAAGACGCGCGCGGCGTAGAGGGTCGGACTGATGCGAGGATCCGTCCATCTCAGACAGCACGGCGAACCATCAATTCCTTGATCTTGCCGATCGCCTTCGTCGGGTTGAGACCCTTCGGGCACACATCGACACAGTTCATGATCGTATGGCAACGGAACAGACGGTAGGGATCTTCCAGGTTGTCGAGGCGTTCACCCGTCGCCTCATCGCGGCTGTCTGCGATAAAGCGATAGGCTTGCAACAGGCCAGCCGGACCGACGAACTTGTCCGGATTCCACCAGAAGCTCGGGCACGACGTCGAGCAGCTTGCACACAGAATGCATTCGTACAGGCCGTCGAGCTCGTCGCGTTCTTCCGGCGACTGCAGGCGTTCCTTTTCCGGCGGCGGCGTATCGTTGATCAGGTACGGCTTGATCGAGTGATACTGGTTGAAGAACTGCGTGAAGTCGCAGATCAGGTCACGCACGACGGGCAGGCCCGGCAGCGGACGCAGCACGATCTTCTGCGGCAGGTCGTTCAGGTTCGTCAGGCACGCGAGGCCGTTCTTGCCGTTGATGTTCATCGCGTCCGACCCGCACACGCCTTCACGGCACGAACGGCGGAACGACAGCGTTTCATCGACGGCTTTCAGCTTGACGAGCGCGTCGAGCAGCATGCGTTCATGCGAGTCGATCTCGATCTCGTACGTCTGCATGCGCGGCGCTGCGTCCTTGTCCGGGTCGTAGCGGTAGATTTCAAATGTTCGCTTGGCCATTTTTCAGGATCCTTAGACTTGGCTTAGAAGGTACGCGCTTTCGGCGGAACCGATTCGACGGTCAGCGGTTGCATGTGAACCGGCTTGTAGTCGAGGCGGTCGCCTTCGCTGAACCACAGCGTGTGGCGGAGCCAGTTTTCGTCATCGCGATGTTCGAAATCGCTCTGTGCGTGCGCACCGCGGCTTTCCTTACGCGCTTCCGCCGATACCATCGTGGCGCGCGCCACTTCGATCAGGTTCGCCAGTTCGAGCGCTTCGACGCGTGCCGTGTTGAACACCTTCGACTTGTCCTTCAGGTGGACGTTGTCGACGCGCTCAGCCAGTTCGCGGATCTTCTCGACGCCTTCAGCCAGCAGTTTCGATGTACGGAACACGCCAGCGTGTGCCTGCATCGACGCGCGGATATCGCCCGCGATAACCTGCGTGTATTCGCCCGACGACGACTTTTCCAGCGTGTCGAGACGCGACAGCGCGAAGTCGGCGGCGTCTGCCGGAAGCGGCTTGTGCTCCTTGATTTCCTTCACGTGCTTGACGATGTGGTTGCCAGCAGCGCGGCCGAACACCACCAGGTCGAGCAGCGAGTTCGTACCCAGACGATTCGCCCCGTGGACCGATACGCACGAGCACTCGCCCACGGCGTAGAAGCCGTTGACCGGATCTTCATGACCCTTCGACGTGCCCACGACCTGGCCGTGGATGTTCGTCGGAATGCCGCCCATCTGGTAGTGGATGGTCGGCACGACAGGGATCGGCTCCTTGATACAGTCGACGTTCGCGAACTTCAGCGCGATTTCGCGGATCGACGGCAGACGCTTCATGATCGTCTCGGCGCCGATGTGCGACAGGTCGAGCAGCACGTGATCCTTGTTCGGACCCACGCCGCGGCCTTCCTTGATTTCCTGGTCCATCGAACGCGACACGAAGTCACGCGGCGCCAGATCCTTCAGCGTCGGTGCGTAGCGTTCCATGAAGCGCTCGCCGTTCGAGTTACGCAGAATGCCGCCTTCGCCGCGCACGCCTTCGGTAATCAGCACGCCCGCGCCGGCCACGCCGGTCGGGTGGAATTGCCAGAATTCCATGTCCTGCAGCGCGATGCCCGAACGGGCTGCCATGCCGAGGCCGTCACCGGTGTTGATGAACGCGTTCGTCGATGCCGCGAAGATCCGGCCCGCGCCGCCCGTGGCGAACAGCGTGGTCTTGCCTTCGAGGATATAGACGTCGCCGGTTTCCATTTCCAGCGCGGTGACGCCAAGCACGTCGCCATCGGCGTCGCGGATCAGGTCGAGTGCCATCCATTCGACGAAGAACTGCGTCTTCGCCGCAACGTTCTGCTGGTACAGCGTGTGCAGGAGCGCGTGACCGGTACGGTCAGCCGCCGCGCAGGCGCGTTGCACCGGCTTTTCGCCATAGTTCGCGGTGTGGCCGCCGAACGGTCGCTGATAGATCGTGCCGTCCGCGTTACGGTCGAACGGCATGCCCATGTGTTCGAGCTCGTAGACGGCGTTCGGTGCTTCACGGCACATGAACTCGATCGCGTCCTGGTCGCCGAGCCAGTCGGAACCCTTGATCGTGTCGTAGAAGTGATAGTGCCAGTTGTCTTCGCTCATGTTGCCAAGCGATGCGCCGATGCCGCCCTGCGCCGCGACCGTGTGCGAACGCGTCGGGAACACCTTCGACAGCACGCACACCGACAGACCCGCACGCGCGAGTTGCAGCGAAGCACGCATCCCCGAACCGCCTGCGCCGACGATGACCACGTCGAAACGGCGACGCGGCAGAGAATTCTTGATTGCAGCCATTCTTTTACACTCTCCAGAGAATCTGCGCAGCGTAGCCCGCACACGCGAGCAGCCAGACGATCGTCAGCGCCTGAAGGAACAGACGCGTGCCAACGGGCTTCACATAGTCCATCCAGATATCGCGGATACCCACCCACGCGTGATAGAACAGCGACAGCAGCGTGACGAACGTGGCGAGCTTCATCCACTGTGTGGCGAAGATCGACGCCCAGCCGTCATACGAAAAGTCGTGCGCGCCGAAAAACCAGACGAGCAGGATGACGGTATAGATCGCCATGATGGCGGCGGTAATGCGCTGCGCGAGCCAGTCGCGCAGGCCGTAATGCGCGCCGACGACAAGGCGCTTCGGGCCGATTCCGTTATTGGCTGCCATTTTTTAGAATGCTCCGAACAGTTTGAGCGCAAAAGCAAGAGTGAGCACAGACGAGACGACGAGCACCACGATCGACGTCTGCTTGCCGCCTTCCTTGGTGACCGCGCGGTGGGTGTCCATCACGAGGTGACGGATGCCGGCGCAGAAGTGAAACAGGAAGGCCCACGCGAGAACGAGCGTGATGAGCTTGACGACGATGTTGGAGAGGAAACCCTTGAAGACTTCGAAGCTGAGTTCGGAAGTCAGGCTTTGATCGAAGAGGTAAAGCAGGAACGGAAGGAAGATGAAAAGCAGCCCACCGCTAACGCGATGGAGAATCGACACACGTCCCGCTAGTGGGAGACGGTACGCCGTCAATATCTGCCCGATGCCGATGTTCCGGAATTCCGGCCTCGGTTTTTTTACGGCTTCAGCCATGCTAGACCCCTACTATGTAGTCACACTAATCCGCAATTTTAGCGCCTTTTTATATCGCGCTGCAGCGAAAAACCACTCAGGACAGTTGCAGCACGTGCGATAAAGACGACTAAAGAAGGCCCGCGCGACACGCGCAACGCCTTCGTCTCAACTCAAATCGTTCTGATAGTAATACCCGGTTGTGACATACCATCCGCGCCGCACTTCAACGGGGCGATCTCCATAGGTATAGGACACCCGCTCCACAGACAACAGGGGAAATCCAGCCGGCACATGCAGAAGGTCCGCCACACCGGGATCAGCGGCGACCGCGCGGATCTTCTCGGACGCGCGAATCATGCGCGTCCCGAACTCCGTCTCGAACATCGCATAGAGGGGCCCCTTGTATTCCGAAAGACGCTCGAGCGTAAGCCCGCGGAACACCACGCCGGGCAGCCAGATCTCGTCGAGCACCGTGGTTTCGCCGTCGAACTGCAGCAATCGCTTGATCAGCACGACAGGATCGGCCGGCTTCAGGTCGAGCTGCCGCGCGATGTCCGCCGAGGCCCGCAACCGGCGGCACTCCAGCAACTGGCTGACGTGCGGATGTTCGACGCCGTCATCGGCCAGCAGTCTGAGGAAGCGAAACTGGGCCCGATCCTCGTTGTGCGTCGCAACAAAGGTGCCCTTGCCCTGGCGGCGGACCAGCAGGTTATCGGCGGCCAGTTCATCGATGGCCTTGCGCACGGTACCCTGGCTCACCTTGTAACGCGCCGCGAGTTCGACTTCACTGGGAATGATTTCCCCAGGCTTCCACTCGCCGGACTCGAGGCTCTGCGTAATGAGCCCCTTGATCTGCTGATAGAGCGGACTGAAGGTCGGCGCGGGCGCGACTTCCCCAGCGCCCGCCGGGCCAATCGGATTCGCGGTGCTCGCCTGGTTCGAAGTCATGCGCGCATTTCATCATAAAGGCCAGTCCGTCGTCCAGATCTTTCCCCGCAATACTTATGTCTTATATAAGACATAAGATAATGTTGACTTTGCGTCGCCCGACTCCTACACTCCTTGTCGAGCAAGGGTTTGCGGGTTGTCCGGCAGTACTTTTTTCTGCCCGGATGCCACCTTCTGAAGGCCACCCTGTCGCACGCCGTCCCCTCATGCAGTCCAGGTTTCGATCCGCCCGTCAGCACCTCGCGAGACGCCTCCGGAACACGCTGTTGCAGGGCTCGCGTCATGGAGCAGCCGTCGCAGCGTACCCCGTTTCCCGCTCGGCCGCACAGGCGCAGATTTTTCGCCATGGCGGCGTCGCCGCAGCGCGCCTTCCGGTTTCCTTACGGCCCTCGCGCGCCGCGATTTCCGCCGTGTTTAACCACGCTTCGAGTAACGCGCATATAGAATGGCGTTTTCCCCTAGCGTCTAACGCATCGTCCTGGAGATTTCTCAATGGCTAAGCCCGCAAAGCGCGTTGCCGTCACTGGCGCCGCAGGTCAAATCGGTTACTCCCTGCTGTTCCGCATCGCCAATGGCGACATGCTCGGCAAGGACCAGCCGGTGATCCTGCAGTTGCTGGATCTGCCGCAAGCGCAAGCCGCCGTCAAAGGCGTCGTGATGGAACTCGAAGACTGCGCGTTCCCGCTGCTCGCGGGCGTCGTGGTTACTGACGATCCCAAGGTTGCCTTCAAGGATGCCGACGTCGCCCTGCTGGTCGGCGCCCGTCCGCGCTCGAAGGGCATGGAACGTAAGGACCTGCTGTCGGCAAACGCCGAAATCTTCACCGTGCAGGGCAAGGCGCTCAACGAAGTCGCCAGCCGCGACATCAAGGTGCTGGTGGTCGGCAATCCGGCCAACACCAACGCGTACATTGCGATGAAGTCGGCGCCGGATCTGCCGAAGAAGAATTTCACGGCCATGCTGCGTCTGGACCACAACCGCGCGCTGTCGCAACTCGCAGCGAAGTCGGGCAAGCCGGTCGCTTCGATCGAAAAGCTCGCCGTGTGGGGCAACCACTCGCCGACGATGTACCCGGATTTCCGCGTTGCCACGGCTGAAGGTCAGGACCTGACCAAGCTGATCAACGACGAAGAATGGAACCGCAACGTGTTCATCCCGACCGTCGGCAAGCGCGGCGCGGCGATCATCGAAGCGCGCGGCCTGTCGTCGGCAGCGTCGGCGGCGAACGCGGCGATCGACCACGTGCGCGACTGGGTGCTCGGCACGAACGGCAAGTGGGTCACAATGGGCATTCCGTCGGATGGCTCGTATGGCATTCCGGAAGACATCATCTATGGCGTGCCGGTTACGTGCGAAAACGGCGAGTACAAGCGTGTCGAAGGCCTCGCCATCGACGCGTTCTCGCGCGAGAAGATGGACCACACGCTGAACGAGTTGCTTGAAGAGCGTGACGGCGTCCAGCATCTGCTCGGCTAATCGCTGATGCAGACGAACCGGGGCTCCGTTGCTGCGCGACGGGTTCCGGTTTTTCACGTGCGAATGCGTGCAGTTCGCCTCGTTCATCGAGACGCCTCCATGCCCCGCACCTGATCCGAATGCGCTTTGCCTGTCTTGTGCCACCCATGGTAGCCAACACGCAGAGCGCGCCCGAATCAGTTTTTTCAACAGACACCCACGCCACTGACGCCGAAGATGCGCGCCCTCACCCCCGCCGAAGTGCTGTTTGACGGCGAAGCGCCGCCCGCAGTTCTGCCTGCCTGCGATCACTACGCCGGCAGCGAAAGGCTGATGCTGAAATCGCTGGCGCTGCAGCAGGAACTGGGCCCGGTGTTCGACATCACGCTCGATTGCGAAGATGGCGCTCAGGTCGGTCGCGAAGCGGAGCATGCGGAACTGGTTGCGTCGCTGCTGGGCAGCGAACATGACCGTTTCGGCCGCGTCGGCGTGCGGATTCACGATTTCCATCACGCGCACTGGCGCGACGACGTGCGTCTCATCCTGCGCGCCGCGAAGCGCGCGCCTGCGTACATCACCCTGCCGAAGATCCGCAACGTCCCCGATGCCGCAGAGATGTGCGCGTTCATCGAAGCGGAGCGGCGCGAACTCGGTATCGCACAGGCTGTGCCCGTTCAACTGCTGATCGAAACGCACGGTGCGCTCGCGCGCGTGTTCGACCTTGCTGCGCTGCCAAACGTCGAAGCGCTGAGCTTCGGGCTGATGGACTTCGTGTCCGCACACGATGGCGCGATTCCCGACACGGCGATGCGCTCGCCCGGCCAGTTCGACCATCCGCTCGTACGGCGCGCGAAGCTTGAAATTGCCGCCGCGTGTCACGCGTTCGGCAAAGTGCCGTCACACAACGTGAGCACCGAGGTGCGCGACATGAGCGTGGTCGCAAACGACGCCACCCGGGCCCGCAACGAGTTCGGCTATACGCGGATGTGGAGTATCCATCCGGCGCAGATTCCGGCGATCGTTTCGGCCTTCGCGCCACGCGACGAAGAGATCGCGACCGCCACCGAAATCCTGCTGGCCGCGCAGTCCGCCCAGTGGGGCCCGACGCGCCATCGCGACACGCTGCACGACCGCGCGAGCTATCGCTACTACTGGTCGGTGCTGCGCCGCGCGCGCTCGACTGGCCGCGCCGTGCCCGCCGACGCTGCGCCGCTCTTCGCGACATCCGTTGCGGCCGGGGGCGCAGCATTGTGAACATGATCACCGGGAACGTATTCGGCAAGACGACTTTTCGCAAGACCATCGCGGCCGCCAGGCCACGGGTAATCGACGCGCTGTTCAACCATAAGAAGTGAGCGGGCACTAAGGAGATTGCTGGAGATGAGCGAGACGAAGCAAGGCGCTGTGGCAGAGCAAGCCGGCACGGGCTTCAAACCGAAGAAATCCGTGGCGCTGTCGGGCGTGACGGCGGGCAATACGGCCCTGTGCACGGTCGGCAAGACCGGCAACGACCTGCACTATCGTGGCTACGACATTCTCGATATCGCGACGACCTGCGAATTCGAAGAAATCGCCTACCTGCTCGTACACGAAAAGCTGCCGACGCAGGCCGAACTCACCGCCTACAAGCGGAAGCTGAAGGCGCTGCGCGGCCTGCCCGCGAACCTGAAAGCCGCGCTCGAATGGATCCCGGCGTCGGCGCATCCGATGGATGTGATGCGCACCGGCGTCTCGGTGCTCGGCACCGTGCTGCCCGAGAAAGACGACCACAACCTGCCCGGCGCGCGCGATATCGCCGACCGGCTGATGGCCTCGCTCGGCTCGATGCTGCTCTACTGGTATCACTACTCGCACAACGGCCGGCGCATCGAAGTCGAAACCGACGACGATTCGATTGGCGGCCACTTCCTGCATCTGCTGCACGGTGTCGAACCGTCGAAGTCGTGGGTCGACGCGATGCACACGTCGCTGAACCTGTACGCCGAACACGAATTCAACGCATCGACGTTCACCGGCCGCGTGATTGCGGGCACGGGCTCGGACATCTATTCGGCGATCACCGGCGCAATCGGTGCGCTGCGCGGCCCGAAGCACGGCGGCGCCAACGAAGCCGCGTTCGAGATCCAGTCGCGCTACCAGACGCCCGATGAGGCCGAAGCCGACATCCGCCGCCGCGTCGAGAACAAGGAAGTGGTGATCGGCTTCGGTCACCCGGTCTACACGATTTCCGATCCGCGCAACAAGGTGATCAAGGAAGTCGCGAAGAAGCTGTCGAAGGAAGCGGACAACCTGAAGCTCTTCAACATTGCCGAGCGCCTCGAATCCGTGATGGGGGACGCGAAGAAGATGTTCCCGAACCTCGACTGGTTCAGCGCCGTGTCGTATCACATGATGGGCGTGCCGACCGCGATGTTCACGCCGCTCTTCGTCATCTCACGCACGTCCGGCTGGAGCGCGCACATCATCGAGCAGCGCGTCGACAACAAGATCATCCGACCGAGTGCAAATTACACCGGACCGGAGAATTTGAGATTCGTGCCGCTAAATAGGAGAAAATAGCGTCCGCTGTGCGCTGTCGAAGCGCGTGCAGTTTGACCCTGGCGGCCGCGCGGCGCGCCGTCCACCGTTTAACTGATATTAGATAGAAGGGCTTTTCCATGAACAAACTGCTGATCGCCACCGTTGTTGGTGCACTGTCCACGACGATGCTGGTCGCGGCTCCCACCGCATTTGCACAGGACACGACCGGCGCGGCGACGCCGAAGGCACCGGCCCCGAAACACCGTCTGATCAAGCGCAAGCCCAAGGCCAACGCTACCGAAGCGAAGGCAGATCCGGTCCCGGAAGGCTCGGAAAAGTGGTCGTGTAACGAAGGCCTGTCGTTCGACATGAAGGGCGACATGAAGCGCGACCAGGTCGTCACGGTTCACTGGGGCACGAAGAACTACAACCTGCCGCGTGAAACCACCACGACGGGCGCCGACCGCTTCCACGACTCCGCTACCGGCATGGATCTGGTCGTCATCCCGACCAAGGCCATGCTGTTCTCGGACCATGACGGCTCGCGGCTCGCCGACGAGTGCAAGAACGCCGCCATGGTGCAAGGCGCGCCGGCTCCGACGCAATCGAACCAGTTGAACAAGACGAACTGAGTCGTCTCCACCGGGAAGCCTCGATGTCCGCACCGATCTCCAACGTCCGGCCCGCTCCAGACAAAGTCCTCGTCGATATCGTCGACTATGTTCTGGGGTATCGGATCGACAGCCAGCTCGCTCTAGACACCGCGCGCAACTGCCTGATCGACACGCTCGGCTGCGGACTCGAAGCACTCACCTACCCTGCCTGCACCAAGCTGCTGGGACCAATCGTGCCGGGCACGATCGTCCCCAACGGCGCGAAGGTGCCGGGCACGTCGTTCCAGCTCGATCCGGTGCAGGCCGCCTTCAACATCGGCGCAACAATTCGCTGGCTCGACTTCAACGATACATGGCTGGCCGCTGAATGGGGCCACCCGTCGGACAACCTCGGCGGCATCCTCGCCACCGCCGACTGGCTCTCGCGTACCGCCATCGCCGCCGGCAAAAAGCCGCTGACGATGAAAGACGTCCTGATCGGCATGATCAAGGCGCACGAAATTCAGGGTTGCATCGCGCTCGAAAACTCGTTCAACAAGGTCGGGCTCGATCACGTGCTGCTGGTCAAGCTCGCTTCGACCGCCGTGGTCGGCCAGTTGATCGGGCTCTCGCGCGATGAACTGATCAACGCGGTGTCGCTCGCGTTTGTCGATGGACATTCGCTGCGCACCTACCGTCACGCGCCGAATACGGGTTCGCGCAAGTCATGGGCCGCCGGCGACGCGACCTCGCGCGCCGTGCGTCTCGCGCTGATCGCGAAGACCGGCGAGATGGGCTATCCGTCGGTGCTGACGGCAGCGACGTGGGGCTTCTACGACGTGCTCTTCAAGGGCAAGGCGTTTCAATTCCAGCGTCCCTACGGCACGTATGTGATGGAAAACGTGCTGTTCAAGATCTCGTTCCCGGCCGAATTCCACGCGCAAACGGCCGTCGAAGCCGCGATGACGCTGCACGGCCAGCTCGCCGGGGCAGGCAGGACGGTCGATCACATCAAAAAGATCACGATCCGCACACACGAGGCCGCGATCCGCATCATCGACAAGAAGGGGCCGCTGGACAACCCGGCTGACCGCGATCACTGCATCCAGTACATGATCGCCGTGCCGCTGATCCACGGCCGCCTCACGGCTGCGGATTATGAAGATTCGGTCGCCCAGGATCCGCGCATCGATGCACTGCGCAACAAGATGGAATGCGTCGAAGACACGCAGTTCACGAAGGATTACCACGATCCGGAGAAGCGTTCGATCGCCAATGCACTGACGGTCGAATTCAACGATGGTTCGAAGTTCGACGAAGTTGTCGTCGAATACCCGATCGGTCACAAGCGTCGCCGTGCCGACGGTATCCCGCTGCTGGTCGAGAAGTTCAGGACCAACCTCGCCCGTCGTTTCCCGGCGAAGCAGCAACAGGCGATTCTCGACGTTTCGCTCGATCAGGCAAAGCTCGAAGCAATGCCGGTCAACGAATATGTCGATCTGTATGTGATCTAGTTAGAAACGTAGCGAAGTCATTTCCTCGAAAACCCCAGGAAAAAACCATGGCACACAATCTCCACAAAACGCTCAAGGAATTCGACAGCGGTTCCGGCAAAGCCAAGTTCTACTCGCTGCCGCAACTTGGTAAGGCACTGGACGTCAAGATCGATCGCCTGCCGGTTTCGATCCGCATCGTGCTGGAATCGGTGCTGCGTAACTACGACGGCAAGAAGATCGCCGAAGAACACATCGAGCAGCTCGCGAACTGGAAGCCGAATGCCGCACGCGTCGACGAAATCCCGTTCGTCGTGTCGCGCGTCGTGCTGCAGGACTTCACCGGCGTGCCGCTGCTCGCCGACATCGCCGCGATGCGCGGCGTTGCACAGCGCGTCGGCAAGAATCCGAAGTCGATCGAGCCGCTCGTGCCGGTCGACCTCGTCGTCGACCACTCGGTGCAGATCGACCACTTCCGCGAAAAGAACGCGCTCGACCTGAACATGAAACTGGAATTCCAGCGCAACAACGAGCGCTACCAGTTCATGAAGTGGGGCATGCAGGCATTCGACACGTTCAAGGTCGTGCCGCCGGGCGTCGGCATCGTTCACCAGGTGAACCTGGAATACCTCGCACGCGGCGTGCACAAGAAGGCTGACGGCGAAGACACCGTGTACTACCCGGATTCGCTCGTCGGCACGGACAGCCACACGACGATGATCAACGGCATCGGCGTGGTCGGCTGGGGCGTGGGCGGTATCGAAGCTGAAGCCGGCATGCTCGGCCAGCCGGTGTACTTCCTGACGCCGGACGTCGTCGGCGTCGAGCTGAAGGGCAAGCTGCGCGAAGGCGTGACGGCGACCGACCTGGTGCTGACCGTCACCGAACTCCTGCGCAAGGAAAAGGTCGTCGGCAAGTTCGTCGAGTTCTTCGGCGAAGGCACGAAGTCGCTGTCGCTGCCGGACCGCGCGACGATCGGCAACATGGCGCCGGAATACGGCGCAACGATGGGCTTCTTCCCGGTCGACGAAAAGACGATCGACTACTTCAAGGGCACGGGCCGCACCGACGCCGAAATCTCCGCTTTCGAAAGCTACTTCAAGGCGCAGAAGCTGTTCGGCATTCCGAAGGCCGGCGACATCGACTACACGAAGGTCGTCACGCTCGACCTCGGCACGGTTGCACCGTCGCTGGCAGGCCCGAAGCGTCCGCAAGACCGCATCGAAATCGGTAACGTGAAGTCGACCTTCAGCGACCTGTTCTCGAAGCCGGTCGGCGAAAACGGCTTCGCGAAGAAGCCGGCTGACCTCGAGGCGCAATACACGACGAGCAACGGCGTCAACGTGAAGAACGGCGACATCCTGATCGCCGCGATCACGTCGTGCACGAACACGTCGAACCCGAGCGTGCTGCTGGCTGCGGGCCTGCTGGCCAAGAAGGCTGTGGAAGCCGGTCTGACGGTTGCACCGCACATCAAGACTTCGCTGGCGCCGGGATCGCGCATCGTCACCGAGTACCTGACGAAGACCGATCTGTTGAAGTACCTCGACAAGCTCGGCTTCACGCTGGCCGCTTATGGTTGCACGACCTGTATCGGTAACGCAGGCGACCTCACGCCGGAACTGAACGAAGCGATCACGAAGAACGACATCGTCGCGGCTGCGGTGCTGTCGGGCAACCGTAACTTCGAAGCGCGTATTCACCCGAACATCCGCGCGAACTTCCTGGCTTCGCCGCCGCTCGTCGTGGCTTACGCAATCGCCGGCAACATCACGCGCGACCTGATGACCGAGCCGGTTGGCAAGGGCAAGGGCGGCAAGGACATCTACCTGGGCGACATCTGGCCGACCAGCGAAGAAGTCAACGAGCTGCTCAAGTTCGCACTCGACGCCGACGCGTTCCGCAAGAACTACGCGCAGCTCACGAAGAAGGGCGACCTGTGGAGCAAGATCGAAGGCGAAGAAGGCCAGGTTTACGACTGGCCAAAGTCGACCTACATCGCTGAGCCGCCGTTCTTTGGCAAGGACTTCTCGATGACGCCGGCCGACAGCATCGCAGCGGTCAAGGGCGCTCGCGCGCTCGGCATCTTCGGTGACTCGGTGACGACCGACCACATCAGCCCGGCAGGCTCGATCAAGGAAGACTCGCCGGCAGGCAAGTGGCTGAAAGCAAACGGCGTGCAGAAGCCCGACTTCAACAGCTACGGCTCGCGCCGCGGCAACCACGACGTCATGATGCGCGGCACGTTCGCAAACGTCCGGATCAAGAACCTGATGATCCCGCCGAAGGCAGACGGCACGCGCGTCGAAGGCGGCCTGACGATTCACCAGCCGGACGGCGAACAGATGTTCATCTACGACGCCGCGATGAAGTACATCGCAGACGGTACGCCAACTGTCGTGTTCGCGGGTGAAGAGTACGGCACGGGCTCGTCGCGTGACTGGGCAGCCAAGGGTACGCAACTGCTGGGCGTGAAGGTCGTGGTCGCACGCAGCTTCGAGCGGATCCACCGTTCGAACCTGGTCGGCATGGGCGTGTTGCCGCTGCAGTTCAAGGGCTCGGACAGCGTCCAGTCGCTCGGCATCACCGGCGAGGAAACGTACGACATCGAAGGCCTCGGTAGCGATTTCAAGCCGCAGCAGGAAGTGACGCTCGTGATCCACCGCAAGGATGGCAAGGAGCAACGCGTGCCGGTGCTGCTGCGTATCGATACGCCGATCGAAGTCGACTACTACAAGCACGGCGGGATCCTGCCGTTCGTGCTGCGCTCGCTGCTGGCAGCGTAAGCGTAAGACTGTTTTGCAGGTGCTGCGGCCCTTCAGGGCTGCAGCAATTTATGAAGCCCGACCTGGTCGGGCTTTTTTTTGTCTGCGGGAGACAAAGGCTGATGTCAGTTGGCCCGGAACGCGTCGGGGATGTCGGTCACCTGTTCTGCGTCAGCCGGGCGTTCCAGTCGCTGTCGTCGATTGGGACGGATTGATACGTGACCGTAAATGCGAGAGATTGCCGGGACGACAGATCAGCCCACTGAGCAGGCAGGTTACCTGGTCTGGACGGCTCCTCGTCTCCCGATGATCACGGAAATACCTCCGGAATTGCCAGCCCGCCTTCGATCCGCGCAAGCAGCGGGTTCATGGTGCAACGCCCCGTTCGCTGACCTGCCGCATCAGCACCCTTACCTGCTCCACCAGATCGTCCATCGTGCTCGTCATGATTGCCTGCGAGGTCAAGTTGGCTTTTTCGAGCCCATTCATCAGTCCGTGCGCACCGACAAGACCGACAGCACCGCCAAGGCGATGCAACTGATCGCGTACGCCTTTGGGATCTTCCTTGCGACGAAAAAAGTCCAGTTGCGCCAGATCGTCTTCGACGGATTGGCACCAGTCCCTCGCGAACGCTCGAAGATCGATACCGTGCGCCTCCAGCGCATCGAGCTCACGGAGATCGAACACGTCAGGTTGCACGCTCCGCACATCTGCTGCGGCCGACAGAAACGTTGGCGATGCGCCGCACGGGAGTAGTCGCCAGAGACAGCTTCGCAGTACGTCGAGCGAGGCCGGCTTGATCACGACTGCGTCGAACGGCGAGTCGGGGCCCGCGTCAGCGTACTTCATGTCCTCGCGACCGGTCAGTAGTACGATCGGAATCGTTGACATTTCGCGCACACGCCTCGCGAGTTCCGCACCGCTCATCTGAGGCATGTGCAGATCCGTCATCAGCAGGTCGAAGCATCCGTCCTTCAGCGTATCGAGCGCTTCGGCCGCGGAAGCGAGCGTCACGCAGGACAGGCCGAGACCTTCGAACTGGATTGCGAGGACCGCGCGGTTGACCGAATGGTCGTCGACCACGAGAATACGCGCCGGCAATATCGGCAACGGCAACGAGCTGGTCATGTACCTGCGCGCCCGTCAGTCGATCAGCTTGTGAAGGGAGGCGAATTCGATCAGCGCGACCAGTGACGATAGCCCAAGCTTCTCCTGAATCCGCGTCTTGTAAGTGCTGATCGTCTTGTCACTGACAGACAGGCGGACTGAGATCTCCTTGTTGCTCACGCCGCGCGCGAGATACTGAAGCACCTCCACTTCACGCGGCGACAGTCTGCTGAGTCCGCCGCCACCGCGCAACGTGCCGGTGAGATCGGCAGGGAAGCAGTCGTAGCCGAAAAGGATCGTTTTCACCGCGGTCAGCAGTTCGCCGACCTCCCTGCCTTTACCGACATAACCATTCGCGCCGGCAATGCGGGTATGACTGGCCATAACCTGCTCCGGTTTGGCAGAAAGAACCAGAATGCGGATTTTGTCATCCTGCGAACGAACGCGCCGGATCAGCGAAAGACCATCAAGACGCGGCAGGTCAAGATCGAGAATGATGAGATCCGGCTTTTCAGCCAGAGCGATTTTCAGACCGCTCTCACCGTCTCCAGCTTCGCCGATTACCTGCAGTTCTGCATCAGCGCTCAGAACACGGGACAAGGTTCCGCGAACAATCGGATGATCGTCGACAACAGCGATTCGTTTCATTTGTCTGTCTACTTGCTCGATTACCGGTGACCTGGCTTCTTTTCACTACTAATATGGATACCTTATTACACCATTTGATACTAACAGGCACAAGCGCGAGTGACTCACCTCGAATTGTAGGATTTTTCTCTTTTTATGTATGATTATCCCTACGGACACGAACGCAATTCAGGATTGAAGATTCGCAATTAATTTTTTAACTTCAATAAGTTATTCTGAATATCTGATAAATCCTAAAGCCCGCGCCTGGCGTCCGAAACATCAACTGAACGGCGGTTCGATCGCCCAGCACACCGTGCCAGGCGATCCCCTGTCACACTACTGTGGCGATGTCAGAGCTGACGATCGCGATGCTGGCGTCGCCGCGCGACCGCTACGCTCGAAATCCAGCTCCACACGACGATTGGGTTCAAGGCACTCGATCAGCGCCTCGCGGTTTCGATCGTTACATTGGACGATCGGGCGATCCTTGCCGTGGCCGTCCGCATTCATCGGGAGCGTCACACCCCTGCTCTGCAGATAGCCCATCACCGTTTCGGCACGCTTTCTGGACAACGAGCGGTTGTAGCTATCACTGCCGAGACGGTCCGTGTAACCTTCGATGCGGATAGCCGTCACGTCATCGACCTTCTTCAGATCGCCGACGAGCTGCTCGAGCTTCGCCTTGCCCGCCGGCAGCATGCCGGCCAGGTCGCCACGGTTGAAACGGAATGTGGCGTCGCCATGCAACGTCATCCTTTCGGGAACGTGTACGACCGGTGGCTCCGGCACCTTGCAGGCCACGAGTGCGGCAGCGATGCCCGGCATGCCTTTCTCCACGCCGTCGACAATGCGCTGGCTGGCGTCGAAATTACGCGTCCACGCTTCATGCCCGGCGTGGATGAGTTCGACTTCCGAGCACGCCGTCAGGCGCTGTGCTTCCACGCAGGTCGGAAACGCCGGCGACGTCTTCGCGGCAAGGATCTGCTTCCACAGATCCGGGCGCACCGTGACGGCCGTCCGGAGATCGGGATTGTCGACCTGGAGTCCGTTTCCCGTTTCGAGTGCCGTCGTCATCCGGTTGGCCTCTCGCAACGCCTCCTCGACGAAGCCCCAGCCATCGTGCCGCAAACGCTCGTTGCGGGCCGCGTCGAGCCAGCACTGCGCCTTCTGGCCGAAATAGTTGTCCTTGCGCGTACCTGGCGCGTTCAGACGCTTTTGCACGTCGTTCAGCATGGCGCCGTTTTGCGCGCCGCCGTGCGTCGCGATCCATTCCGGCGTGACAGCGCCGGCCAGACGATCCTGCGTCGTCCCGAATCCGTTCTGCAGGACAGTGGGGTCCTGAATCTGGAGACGGTCGCGCGTCGCGGTAGAAGAACAGCCCGCGACCACCGCGGCAAGCGCGATCGCCATCAGTGAATACCTCATGTGTGTCTTCCATCAGAGATGGGGCGCACGGAAGATTGCCGTGCGCCCCGTGCCAGCTAACGTCTCAAGTTACTGAGATCGACCTGCAGCAACCGCTCAGCTGCCAAGCACAATGCCGAGGCCAGCGCGGACGATCGTGCTGTTGCCACCGGCGCTCGACACGCCGAGGTTGTAGTTGACCGTCCCCTTCTCGTTCCAGCGCGATACGCCGATCCCGATTGCTGCCTGACCTCGATAGCCGGCGACACCCGCGTTGAGCGTCGTGCGGCCGGGCAGGTACGGCGTGACGATGTTCAGTGCTGCGGACGACGCAATCCCGCGGCGGAAGTCGCGGTCCATATCGTGCATGGACTGGTAGACACCGTTGATCGCACCGCTCATCTGACCGACGTTGACGGCGTCTGTGGGCGCTGTGCCAGCCGCCACATTGGTGATCTGACGCTCCGCGCCAGCGGCCCCCACCGAGACGGAGTTGTCGCGATCCGCGACCGAGTTCGCGCCGAGCGCTACGGAGTTCGACGCTGGCGCGGACGATCCGGCACCCAACGCCACTGAATGATCACCGCTCGTCGTCGTACCGGCGCCGATCGCAATCGCCGCCGCGCCGGGCGCCGACGCGCCGTTGCCGATCGCGATGGAATCCGTACCGCTCGCGGACGCTGGCGTACCGCCTGACGGGTCGCTGCTGCTGCCGATGCTGATGTACGTATTGCCGGTGCCGGCTGCGATGTTGTCCACTGCGCTCTGCAGGCTGGAGAACTGCGAAAAATTGACGGCATCGTTGGCTTCGGTGCCGGCCGCGACGTTTGTCAGCTTCACCGGGTCGTGACCTGCGCCGCCCAACGTCACGGTGTTCTGGCTGGCGTCGTCGTATTGAACCCCGTTCGGACCCGCGCCGCCATTGCCGCCATCGCTGCCGCCGGCGTAATTGGCGACATACGACTGCATCTGGCTGAGGTTGACCGCATCGAACGCATCCGTGCCCGCGGCGACGTTCTTCAACTGGGTCGGCGTCCCGCCCGGGTTGAATGTCACTGCGCCCTTCGACCGATCGTCATAAGCGACAAAGGCATTGGTACTCTCGCCCGTCACCGGATCGACGGTGAGACCGGCGGCCTTCAGCTGCCTGAGATTGACCGCGTCCGTGTCAGCGGTTGCATCGGCGACGTTCGTCAGCACGACTTCACCAGGTGCGTCTCCGCCGAGCGTCAGCCTGTCATGCGCGGAGGTGTCGTACAGCACGGCGTCCGGCGAACCTCCCGCCGACGCAGCGTCAAGGGCTGAGCCCAGATCGGTGTATGTCCGTCCGCCGACCTTGTAGGACGGAGCCTTGATCGTGCCGTCGCCGTTCACATCCGCGCCGCCACCGAGCGCCGCCGTCACGCCCTTCAACTGGGCCACGTTGACCGCGTCATAGTCCGCCGTACCGGCGGCCACGTTGACGATCTGGCGTTGCAGCGTCGCGCTGCCGACCGAGATCGTATCGGCACGATCCGCGACCGCACCAGCGCCGAGCGCAACTGCGTTGCTCACGTTCGCGGAAGCGTTGGCGCCCAGTGCGACCGAGGTGTCCGCCGTCGCGTTTGCATTGCCGCCGATCGCGACCGCGTCCGTGCCAGTTGCCGACGAATCCACCAGCGTCGAATTGGCATGGAAATACTTCACGCCCGCGCTGCCATTGCTGATGTTGTTCACCGTGTTGGTGAGATTGGTGACATCGCCGGCGACGTTGGCGACGTTCTGGTTGGTCTCATAGAGCTGCGAACCGTTGACTGCGTCCGTGCTGCCCGCACTCAGCGTCGCGGCCGACAGGCCGGTGATGCTCGTACCGCCTGCGCCTTTCAGCGTGATCGTGCCTTTCGACGCGTCGTCGTATGCAACGAACGAGTTCGTCGCATTGCCGCTGTCGTCGAGGTCTGCGCCCATCGCCTTAAGCTGGCTGACGTTCACTGCATCGGTGTCGGACTTGCCTGCTGCAATGTTCGCCAGCGTGACCGGGGTAGCGGCACCGACGCCACCAAACGTCACCTTGTCGTGCAACGATGTGTCGTACTTCACGCCGTCCACCGCACCAGAAGCAGCTTTCGAATCGACGGCGACAAGTGCTGCGCCGACGTCCGAATAGGTCGTGCCGTCAATCGTGTACGTCGGCGCCTGGATCGTGCCGTCGGCATTCACACCTGCACCACTGCCCAAGGCCGCTGTCATACCTCTCAGCTGGCCAACGTTCACGGCGTCGGTATCCGTCGTGCCTGCCGCCAGGTTGACAAGCTGGCGCTGCGCGGCGCTGGTGCCAACAGATACCGTGTTGGCACGGTCTGCGATCGAATTGGCGCCAAGCGCCACCGCACCCGCTGCGCTAGCTGTCGAGCTGGCGCCAAGTGCCAGTGCATTGGTCGCCGCCGCGCTAACGAATACGTTAGTGCCGATCCCCGCGGAGTTTTCACCCAGCACGTAGCTGCTGGAACCAATCGCGACCGTGTTGACGCCCTCTGACTTCGCATAACTGCCGATCGAGACGCCATTTGTGGCATAGGAACTGGTCGTGGCGTTCGCGCCGATCACGGTCGCACCTTGCGCAATCGCACCCGCGCCTGCGCCGACGGCTGTCGTGTCCAGGCTCATTGCGCTGGAAGCCGCGCCGATGGTCGTCGAATTCACGCCGAACGCGGTGGCCACGGGGCCGATTGCCATCGCGTTCGTGGCCTTCGGATCCGCATAGGTCACGGCCCCTTGCGTGACGCTGTCGCTGACGGCGATATAGCTTGTCACCGGTGGAGAGGCGAGGATAGATCCATCCATTGGGGCCGCGAGAGCCATTTGACCTGGCGGGATTTGCCCTGACGTTGGAGCAATATTGGTCAGTTCCACCGCCAACTGCTTTTGCAATGCCGTGAGCTGGCCTACTGTGGCCGCATCGGTCACATTCGTGCCGTCCGCCACGTTGGTGATCCGCCTCTCGCTGCCCGGCGCTCCAATCGACACCGTATTCGCCTCCGATGTGGACGAATTTGCGCCGATGGCAATCGAATTGTCGAAGAGAGAGCGCGCGCCTGAACCGATAGCCACTGACCCGGAGTGGGTCGCCAATGCACCACCGCCGATCGCGATCGCATTGTCGCCGGTTGCAACGGTCTGGCTGAACGTCGATGTCACCTTGACGTACTTCGTCATCTGATCCAGGGCAGAGCCGACGTCTGAGAACGTCTGCTGCCCAATCACATAAGTTGGACTTGTGACGTTGCCGGATTCGTCGACCGTTGAACCGCCGCCAAGTGCAGCCGCCACGGTGCTGGCCGTGTTGTAAAGCTGCGAACCGTTGATTGCGTCCTTGCTGCCTGCCGATACCTGCCCTGCGGCGAGGTTCGTCAGGGTCACAGGGGTGGTCGCGCCGATGCCGCCGAACGTCACGCTATCGTGCGCCGGTGTGTCGTATTGGACGCCATCTGCGGAACCCGTCCCAGCCTTCGCATTTACCGCCGTCAGTGCCGCGCCGACGTCGTTATACGTGTTGCCGTCCAGCGTGTACGAGGGCTTCGTGATCCTGCCATCCGCGCCGACCGTCGAGGCACCGCCCAGTGCGTCCGCCACGCTGCTGGCCGTGTTGTACAGCTGCGAACCGTTGACCGCGTCCGTGCTGCTTGCATTCACTGTCGCGGCCGACAGGCCGGTGATCCGCGTGCCGCCTGCGCCCCTCAGCGTAACCGTGTCTTTGGACGCGTCGTCGTATGCAACGAACGCGTTCGTCGCATTGCCGCTGTCGTCGAGGTCTGCGCCCATCGCCTTCAGCTGGCTGACGTTCACCGCATCGGTGTCGGTCTTGCCTGCTGCAAGATTCGTCAGCCTCGTGCCGCTCGCGCCCCTCAGCGTAACCGTGTCTTTGGACGCGTCGTCGTATGCAACGAACGAGTTCGTCGCATTGCCGCTGTCGTCGAGGTCTGCCCCCATCGCCTTCAACTGGCTGACGTTCACCGCATCGGTGTCGGTCTTGCCTGCCGAAATGTTCGTCAGCGTGACGGGGGTAGCTGCACCGACACCGCCAAATGTCACCTTGTCATGCACCGGTGTGTCGTATTTCACGCCGTCCACCGCGCCATAAGCAGCTTTCGAATCGACGGCGGCGAGTGCTGCGCCGACGTCGTTATACGTGTTGCCGTCCAGCGTGTACGAGGGCCGGGTGATCTTGCCATCGGCGCCGACCGTCGAGGCACCGCCCAGTGCGTCCGCCACGCTGCTGGCCGTGTTGTACAGCTGCGAACCGTTGACCGCGTCCGTGCTGCCCGCATTCAGCGTCCCGGCCGACATGCCCGTGATCCGCGTGCCGCCTGCGCCCCTCAGCGTAACCGTGTCTTTGGACGCGTCGTCGTACGCAACGAACGAGTTCGTCGCATTGCCGCTGTCGTCGAGGTCTGCGCCCATCGCCTTCAGCTGGCTGACGTTCACCGCATCGGTGTCGGTCTTGCCTGCCGCGAGGTTCGTCAGCGTGACCGGGGTAGCTGCACCGACACCGCCAAATGTCACCCGGTCGTGTGCCGAAGTGTCATACACCACCGCGTCAGGTGACCCGCCACCCGGCACCCCTGCAATTGCAGCATTCAACTGGTTGAGGTTGACCGCGTCCGTGCCCGAGGTGCCTTCGGCCACATTGATGATCTGACGCTGCGACGTTGTCGTACCTACCGATACCGCATTCGCGCGATCGGCGATCGAACCGGCTCCAAGCGCAACCGATCCCGCGCTGACCGCATTGGCGCCTGCGCCGATCGCAACCGCCTGAGCAGACATCGCACCGGCATTGGCTCCCAGCGCCGCTGAATCGGTTGCGAGAGCGCTCGCTCCGCGCCCCACTGCCGTCGAGTTAGTACCGCTTGCCGACGCCCATGGACCGGCCGCGACCGAGTCGCCGCCATCGGCGCGCGCATCGCTTTGCGGCACGTCCTGGAGTGAATTCGCGCGGAAGTACCGCGTGCGCTGGTTCAGTTGCCCAAGGTTGACGGCATCCTTATCGCTCTTGCCGTCAGCGAGATTGGCGATGCCGGTGCCGCTCATGTCGGCACCGGCCTGGAAAGTGGCGGCGCCGGTCGTGGTCGTCGCGCCGCGCAGCGTGATTCCGGCCGGACCATAGAGGGTGATTGAACCCGCATCGCTGCTGGCCAGTTTGCCGACCATGATGTATGCCGTCGAGCCGTTGTTCACGTCGTTGTTGCCCGAGTTCTCCTCCTCAATGATGACCCCACTGCCTCCGCCGCAATTAGCGCCCCCGAGACTGCCAGTCGCGGCTCCCCACTTCGTGCCATCCCATGCCTTGCCGGTACCTGCGTCCACCCACTGACTGCTGGCCGCCTCGGTCCCGTTGCCGGCACAGTTCACGATCGACCCCGCAAACGCCGCCGGCGCAAACGACACCGCTCCAGCGCCCAGCACAACCGCAGCCGCGCGCCCGCGTTTCGCGGCTCCCTTCCGTTTGGCCTTGCTCAATTCGGATACGGCCACCCACGCGCCCACCGCTTCATTCCAGACAGACTTATGTATGTTGTTCATCGCCCTTGCAACCTCAAAAAATACCAGTGAATTTCGTGTTCTTCTGCAACGTGCGACCTGTTCTGCAAAAGTCCGCTACCCGGAACCAGGTATGACTACTGCTTCGAGGACTCTTACCGCGTACCAGCAAGCCGTTCTATCGCGTAACAAATCTATCCATCGATCGATTCCGTTTAAATCGGAATGTCCTGAACTGACGTAGGAATGTTCCCGATTAGTTGCCTGCAATTCCGCTGGCAGGAAATAAGCGGTTGCGAAGCATTGCTTTCAAACGATTAGCATCCCATAACAGTCGTAACGAATCTTATGACAGACAACGCAACTGGACGACGGATGGGGGGAAGATCAATTCGCCCGACTGAGCATCCGTCATTGACGCAGATAAATCCCGATACAAGCCCCGGAAATTTCTGCAACCGTGGCGTCCCGGACCACTCCACACTCGCCGCCACGCTCTTTCAAAAAAAGAACCTGCAAGGCAGTCATTGCCTTTATCTCGGTTAACCAATACCGGCACAGATTTATCCGTACTGGATTGGCTTGCAACCGGGCAAGTGGGTATTGATGACCAGACGAAGCGCTGGATGATCGTCCACAACCAGCAGAGTAGCCAACCGATATGCCCTCACGAGTGCCTGTGGTTCAAGCCGCGAGGCAGGAGACGCGAGGCGTCCGCTGCCGTGAGCATCGCGAAACGCTCACGCGGAAGCATCGCTTTGCCGCGCTCATTGCGACAGTTTCGTCAGCTTGAACTGCACTGTGCAGCGTAGCGTCCACATCATTCGCGTGGATGCGGACATCCCCTTTGTTCCGTACGATTTTTCCTACATCACACGAAGATCAGAAGCTCTGTCGCGCCAGGTCGCTCAGGTGGTCGACCATTCGAGCGTGCATCGCTGGGTGATCAAGCTCGTACCGTTGTTTCGAAACGATGCATATGATGAGGAAAGGCAGATGAAAGCTGATGACATCGCGCAAACTACTGCCGGGCAGTTCTATTCGTTGGTCAAATAAGGAATCCCCACCATGACGCAACTCTCTTGCCTTGCCGACGCTATCGCGACACAAGCACTGCGGGTTTGTCTGTCGTTGACGCGGTCATTCTGGTTCGTTACTTTTGTCTAGTCACAGAACAACCGTCGAGCCGTGATTGATGGACGCCAGCTATGAGACGACCCGAGAAATTGAAATTGAACTGAATGGCTCGCGCTATCGCGGGCGGTATCGGGTGATGAGTGGCACGGTAATCGTCTACTACGAGAGCGAAATCAAGTTTGCGCAGTACGGCATGGACCGGCCGGAATTGGTCGCAAGGTGGTTGTTGACCGACCTGTCACGCCGCGACGAAATCCAGAAGAAAAAATCCGGTCGCGGATAACCCACACTGTGGTCAGCGCGGGGCACTGCAGCGAACGGGTCACCCTGCATTGGGCAGCATGTTGTCCGTAGGCCTATCACTGCGAGCGCAATGGAGCCGTGCGGCGAGCGACACATGTCGCAGCAGATGCCCGGCAAACATCATCTTCCGTTCCTGCGTGCGCAGGGGATAATCGGGATGCCTTTGGCATTCGGGATTTCTGAGAGTGGTTCTCTACACCCATTCTTCGATATGATTCTCGCGTCTGCCCGTGCGTTACCGATACGAGGATGTCACCGATTCCATGACGCGGCGCGCCACGGCCGCGCTTTCGAATACCGGAGCATTGAAATTCGGGTCAGGACTACCGACCTCGGCGTGTGCCTGACGTTATATCGCCGGGGTCCAGCGTCCTCCCCCTTTATCGGCATCGCCCTGCAAAGTAGTTCCTACGAGGACTCTTCATGCGTTTTCCATTACGTCGAACTTTCGCGTCTGCTGTTTTGCTCATCGCCGCGCAGACAGTTTTTGCTCAAACCCCGAAAACCGTCTTCATCGAGAGCCTGACCTGGACCGAGTTGCGTGACCAGGTTCAGGCGGGCAAGACCACCATCATCATCCCCATCGGCGGCACCGAGCAAAGCGGTCCTGACGTCGCGCTGGGTAAGCACAACGCGCGGGTGGCCGTGTTGTCACAGAGAATCGCGGAGGGACTGGGCAATGCGCTCGTCGCACCGGTCATCGCCTATGTGCCTGAGGGAAGCTATGCACCGCCGACATCCCACATGCGCTTCCCAGGGACCATCACCATATCGGATGACGTGTTTGAAAAAACGCTGGCGTCTGCCGCCAACAGTTTTGCGGTGCATGGGTTCAGGAACATCGTCTTTCTAGGCGATCACGGCGGCTATCAGAACGACATCAAGCGAGTCGTTGCCCAGCTCAACAAAGCATGGTCTGGGTCGACAACGCGGGCCTTCGTACCACCGGAATACTATGGCACCAGTTCGGATGGTTACGCACAGATCCTACGTCAGCATGGCTTGCGCGATGACGAGATCGGCACGCACGCGGGACTCGCGGACACCTCATTGCTGCTTGCAGTCGAGCCGAAAATGGTTCGGCTGGATCGACTGCGAAGCGGTCCGAAACTCGGACCGGCCGACGGTGTCTATGGCGGCGATCCGCGACACTCGACAGCCGAACTCGGCCAGCTGGGTATCGATGCGATTGTGTCGCGGACGATCGATGCCATCAGGAAGGACACGGCGGGTCGCTGACAGGACGTCAGCATTTGACCCGTCCTCCAATCAATACGCCGCCCAATGACGGAATTCACCATGCCCCCACGTTTTCGTAATTTGTCGCTGCTGATGTTGTCCGTTGGTTTGGCAGTAGCTGGCTTGTGTGCCACCGGTATCTCGTCCGCTGCGCCGGCTATTGCGACCGTGCCTGGTATGCCGCCGGTGGTGGACGCGCGCAATCTGTACAGCGAAGCGGGCACCGGTCACCTCAGTTCAGCAGTAGCAGGGGCGTTGACACGGGTTTATGTGCCGAATCTGCGCTCGAACGACGTCTATGTGATCGATCCGGCCACGCTCAAGGTCGTCGACAGGTTTCACGTCGGTTACAGCCCGCAACACGTCGTCCCGTCATGGGATCTGCAGACGCTGTGGGTGGCCAACAACGCCGAAGGTCGACCGGACGGCAGCCTGACACCGATCGATCCGAAGACGGGCAAGCCCGGCAAGGAGGTGATGGTCGACGATCCCTACAACATGTACTTCACGCCGGACGGCAAGGAAGCAATCGTGGTGGCAGAGGCGCACGCGCGACTCGACTTTCGCGATCCGCATACGATGGCGCTGAAATCGAGCCTTCCCGTCCCGGAGTGCAAGGGCATCAATCACGCCGATTTCTCGATCGACGGCAAGTACGCGCTTTTCACCTGTGAATTCGGCGGAAAGCTGGCCAAGATCGATCTCGTCGAGCGCAAGGTCGTGGGCTACCTTCAACTCGAGAGGAAGGGTATGCCGCAGGACATTCGTGTCGCACCGGACGGCAAGGTGTTCTATGTTGCCGACATGATGGCCAATGGTGTTTTCCTGGTCGACGGCGACAGCTTCACGAAGATCGGCTTTGTCCCAACCGGCGTCGGCACACACGGGCTGTATCCGGCTCGGGATGGAACAAAACTGTACATCTCGAATCGCGGCTCCAATCTCGTTCACGGACCACGCCACGGCAAAGGGAGTGTGTCGGTGCTCGACTTCGCGACGCGCAAGGTCCTGACGACCTGGCCCATTCCGGGAGGCGGCAGTCCTGACATGGGCAACGTCAGCGCAGACGGCAAGACATTGTGGCTGTCCGGCCGTTTTGACGATGTCGTCTACGCGATCGATACGACAACCGGCTCCGTCAAATCCATTCCGGTTGGCATGGAACCCCACGGTCTCACCGTCTGGCCGCAACCGGGCCGCTACTCGCTGGGCCACACCGGGAATATGCGGTGATCTGTAACGGGCAACCGGGCTGCGCCCCTGATCGAACAATGCCGCGCGATCGAGTCGTTGCCGCCTTCGAACCCATCTGCCTCTCCATCGTGGCCAGTACGGTCATCGGATGAGGGAAGGCCGGTGGGGCTAAGGCCGCCATCCCAGCGGCGACCTTAAGCACCGGAACCGGCTGCAGTCAGAACACGATATTGGTGCGCACCCCCACCACCGCTTCATTGCCGATCCGTTGCGAGGGATTCTCCGGGTTGGGGATCCCGCCCGCCGGTCGGAAAAAGTACTGGAAATCGGCCTGCAACTGCCACCACGGCGTGACCTGATACTGGTAGGTCGCCTCGACGACGGTTTCAGCACTGCGCGACGGGTACCCCGGTGTCGTGAACGAGGCCGTGTCGCTGGCGAGATCCTGGGCATGCGCGCCGATCTTCGCGTAGCCGACCGCCACGCCGACCACATCGTTGTCGCGCCCCTTGAATGGCGCCTTGAGCGTCACACCGGCATTGACGCCCAGGTCGACCAGGTTGCGGTCGCCCGGCGCGCCCATGATTCTGGCAAACACACCCACCGATTGCGGGCTGTCCGCGCTCGGGCGCCAGACCATCTGGTCGGCAACCGCGTAGAAGCTGTAGTTGCCCTTGTGAGTCTGCGGGATGCCCGTGCTCGCGGGATTGGCGAGCGACAGGCCGGTGTTGTCGACCCGCTGATCGTCGAAGTGCTCGGTGTTGTACCAGAAGCCCAGCTTGTACGTGCCCGGCAGGCCCGCCGGTTGCGGATCGGACGCGTTGGGCGGCGGCTGGTTGATCGTGTACTGCACTTCGCCGATGAAGAGCGCGCCGTTACCCAGGTTGAAGTTGGTGCCATGGCGATTCAGTTGCTGTGGATCGCCCACACCATTGCCCGCCGGATTGCCGTCGAAGACGCCGGCCAGCACCGTCCATGCATCAGCCGGTTTGGCGCGCACGCGCACACCCAGCGATGAAAGCGGATAGGCCGGCCCGCCCGCCGGCATGTTGACCGACGGCAGCACCGGCCAGCCGAACGTCGCGTTCATGAACGGGGTGGCGTACTGGCTTATCATGAACTCCTGGTCGAGGCTCTGCTGGCCGACCTTCACATCCGCCTTCCCACCCAGCAGCGACTGCTGATACCAGAGTTCCCACAGCCGCGTCGTGCTGTCGGCTTCGATACCGCTCGCGTTCTGCAAGGTGAGCAGGTTCCGCTGGGTCAGATTGGTGCCGTGAATCTGCAGACCCGAGACGTTGAACGTACCGCCCGGCAGGCCGACCGCCTTGTCCGTATCGACGACGATGCCGAACTGGGTCAGCCCGTCGTAGGCGCCGCCCCGTTTGACGCCGCCCGACAGGTTGTTCAGATATTCGCTGGTTTCCTGCAGGTTGAACGTCACGCCGTAGTTGCCGAGCCACGTGCGCAACCCGCCCATATCGCCGAACAGGTTGGAACGGTCCCAAAAGCCTGTCGGTGCCGGCGGCGTCTGGTCGGATTTCGCGGCCGGCGCTCCGGCCGCAGGCGACGACGGCGCCTCAGTCTGGGGCGGCGTCGAGGCGGGCGCGGCTTCATCGGCAGTCTGCGCGAAGGCGGCCGGCGCGACGCTGAGCGACAGCAGGAAGGTCAGGCTGACCGGTGCACCGGAGAGCAGGAGTTTGGTCTTGAGTCTTTTCTTCATGACAGGTCGATGCAAGGTCATCCGGCGGAACGGCCGGTTCGTTCATGGATATGACGCGCGAAGTGTGGCGGGAGCGTGAATACGCTCCGCATTCACGAAAACCACCAACTCAGCCGTAACGCGCTGCGCAGTTCTCTAGCGACGGGCGACGTGGACAACATCGCGACCAGCGCGATGGCGGCGACCATCAGCGCGAGGATCGCGTAGCCGGTTGGCGTCAACGGATTGCCGGCATAAGCAAGCCGCAGCGCTGCGCGCGCGACCCTCTTCCCGGTGCGGCACAGTGGCTTGAGGGTGCGGGCGCGAACGCTGCCCGCATGCCGGCGTTCGCCGGTGTCGCGAGCAATCGTCCGATCGACGGAAGGCGCGACGAGACAATGCCCACGCGCCGCAATCCACAGGGCAACGCACTGCGCACGAGGCAGGCGCGCCGCCCCGCCGAAAGACATGACAAATCGTTTGACGAGCATAAGCCCACTCCCGTCCAGCCCGGCAAAGCCGGGCGACGTGTGAAGACGTGACTGCGCCTCGCAAGCGGACTTGCGACAGGCGGTCGAACCAAGGAAGCGTGCTGCTGACAGACCGGCACAAAGCCAGTCAGTGATGAAGCGCGCTAACCCGACTGATGCGAGCTAGCGGCTAAGGAAGGTTCCTGCGGCCGCTATCCCGCGATGACGTCGCCGGCGCAGGCCGGCATCGGACTACCACTACTGGAACATGCGTCCACGAGGGACTCCTTTAGATGAGACGGGCGGATTGTAGTCGGCACGCGCGCAAAGCCGCAAGTAAAAACCGCATAAAAACATCGCGAGTTGAATCTTTCCCAGCGTCAGATCAGAACGAGTTCGCTTCGCATTCAAAGCGATAACCGCCTCCTTTCGAAGGCGTCGTCTTCCTGTCATTTTGAAAGAATTAAAACGTAATACGAACCATCGATTAAAACCGGTAGCACAGGGTTCACGAATATCTTCGCTCTGCTTAAGAAGCATGTTGACTTCAACTTGGGAAGCCTCCTAAACTTGACAAGTTTTCACAAACGGGGCTGATGCCTTGGACACCTGCAGTAGTCGACCTTCGAAAAATCTCACTGCCTGACCGGCAGGACGTCCGCGCTTACCCTTCAAAGCCGCCGTCTTGCCAGCAGGCAGACGGTGCGCGCCGCAGTATCTCTCTCCGTGCACCTTGATTAGCGTCAAACGGCCACAGCGGGCCGCAGCAGGCCACAACTGGCCGCAGCGATTGCGCATGTCCGTATGGCACCGCGTCGCGAGCTTGCGCTCGTGGCAGCGTTCGTGCGCGTCCCGTTGATTCAGCGGGGCTCGCACGAGCGTGAACAGACACACGCGTAGCAGACGCGTGTGCAGACGTGCGCCCCAGACGCCAAAGGAGCCGCCATGCCCGACAGTGACAGTTACCCCATATGCCGCTCACCTTTATTTTTGCCTGAGGGAAGCGAGTAGACGTCCGTCGCCGCGCGCAACGCGCCCGACCTCCGTGTCTGCTGGCTTTCCGCGAACCGCGTTAAGCCCAACGCACGGAGAAATATCATGACCTTCGGCCTCCTCCTGTCGCAACTCCCGCACATCCAGGAATCGCGCGTCCACTACGACGCCATGCTCGCGCTACACGCCCGCGAACGGCATCGGGTTGCCGCATTCTGGCTGCGCCTTAAAGCACTTCTTTCGTAACTTCCCGCGAGCTTTCCGCCATACGCAAGCGACACATTCGTCGGGCGACCTGTTCGCTGTCGTTCACGCCCGACGAATTACTCCTTTACGTATGCCGGAGACACGGGTTTTCTTTCAACAATCAGACCACGCGAAGAAAATAAAATGTCCACTCCAACACAGGTCTCCACCGTGCGCAGCGCCGTACTCGATGACGCCCACCTCGGCGACATCAAGGGGGCGCTCGGCACCATCGCCCACCACGACACCGCCCCGCGCACCAGCTGGTGGGCGCGCTTTCGAACGCTGCTCGCCATTCTCGGCCCCGGTCTCATCGTCATGGTCGGCGACAACGATGCAGGCGCGTTCGGCACCTATACCCAGGCGGGGCAAAACTATGGCACCACCCTGCTGTGGACCATGCTGCTGCTCGTCCCCGTGCTGTTCGTCAACCAGGAAATGGTGCTGCGGCTCGGCGCCGTCACGGGGGTCGGGCACGCGCGCCTCATCTTCGAGCGCTTCGGAAAATTCTGGGGGGCGTTCAGCGTCGTCGACCTGTTCATTCTCAACGCCTTGACCATCGTGACCGAGTTCATCGGTATCACGTTCGTGCTCGACTTCTTCGGCGTCTCGAAGATCGCTGGCGTGTGCATCGCCGCGGCGCTCACGATGGCCGCCGTCAGCACCGGCAACTTCCGCCGTTTCGAACGCTTCGCGGTGGCGCTGTGCGTGCTGAGTCTGCTGCTGGTGCCGGTGCTGGTGTCGATCCATCCGCCGGTCAGCCAGATGGCGCGCGATTTCTTCATTCCGAACTGGCCCGCCCACTCCAAGCTCTCCGACGTCATGCTGCTGGTTATCGGCATCGTCGGCACCACGGTCGCGCCATGGCAGCTGTTCTTCCAGCAGAGCTACGTGGTGGACAAACGCATCACGCCGCGCTTCATGAAGTACGAGAAGGCCGATCTCTGGATCGGCATCGTGTTCGTGCTGATCGGTGCAGTAGCGATGATCTCCTTCTGCGCGGCGCTGTTCGATGGAAGGCCCGAGTTCGGTAATTTCACCGACGCAGGTGGCGTGATCGCCGGCCTGGAAAAATATGCGGGGCGCACGTCGGCTGCACTCTTTGCCGTGGCCCTGTTTGACGCCTGCATCATCGGCGCCGCCGCGGTGTCGCTGTCGACTGCCTACGCCATCGGCGATGTGTTCAAGATCCGGCACTCGCTGCATCGCGGCGTGTCGGACGCGAAGGGCTTCTATCTGGTGTACTTCGTCATCGTCGCCGCGGCCGCGACACTGGTGATGATTCCGGGCAGCCCGCTCGGCCTTTTGACGATGGCGGTGCAGACGCTCGCGGGCGTGCTGCTGCCGAGCGCCACGGTGTTCCTGCTGCTGCTCTGCAATGACCGGGCGGTGCTGGGCCCGTGGGTCAACTCGAAAAAGCTCAACCTGTTCACGGGCGCCGTCATCTGGGTGCTGGTCATGCTGTCCATCATCCTGACCGCGTCAGTGCTGTATCCGGATATCACCGGTGAGACGATGCTCGAAGTGCTGGTGGGCGGGACGCAGCTGGCCGTCATTGGCTACGTCGTCACGATTGCGCTCCGCAAGCTGCGTCATGACCCGGCGGACGGAAACGTGCAGACGTATCCGAAGGACGCGCGCGCGACGTGGCGCATGCCGCCGCTGGACGAACTGCCGCCGCCGAACCTCACGCTGTCCAAGCGTGTCTGGATGGGCGTGTTGCGTGGTTATCTGGTGCTGGCCGTCGGCCTCGTTATCGTGAAGGTCGTGCAGATGAGCTTCCTGAAATAAAACAGGCTGCGGCGCGGTCCGTAGCTTGCAGACGTTATCGCGGCACAACCCGTAAAAGAACCGAGGCCGACCATCGCAACGGAGGTCAATACGCTGATCGTCGCGAGCATCCACACGGCGCGTGCGCGAGAGACCGACGTGCGGTGCCCCGGCGAACAGCAGGATTCAATAGACGCTTGAAAATCAGAAGTTGCTACCTACGTGGCATCCACCGAATGCCGCACCGTTGGTCGCAGCACCGCCACAACCGAACAGACCGCAGCCGGCGAGAAGAAACACCGCTGCGGCAAGCAGACTGACTAACCGGGAAGGGAATCGCATCGCAATAGATTTAAAAAGTCATGCTGACAAAACCCGTGAAAACGGGCGCAAGGTTCGGGCGGAAGGGTCAATACAGCCTTCAGCGGCCACTCTTTTCGGGTCAATTGCTGTGGGGTCCGCCGTGCAGTCCAGATTCGCTCTCAAAAATGCGGCCTCAAGCCATCCGAACCGATCACGGTGATCGGTAGCAGGCCTATTCAATACATGCGGCGCACATACTTTACCAGTCTCCGACCGATCACAGTGTCAAGCTTCGCAAAACCGAAATCCTAAAGATGATGAGTTTTGAAACTTGGAGCCTAAGTATCGGTGCGTGTGGCGCTCCTATGCTTGTTGCAGACCCGGATGGATAGACTTGTGTTGTAAACGGCACGGTCCAGTTTCCGGGACTGTGACGTAGCTGGACAACCCGCACCTTTGTGTGCGGGTTTTTTTTTACTATCGGAGGCTGAAATGAGCCTTGGCTCAAACGTTGTATGTGTACGCGAACACATGGGATGGGAGCATCCAGAATTCCTCTATCGTTTCGTACCAGCGGGCGCGAGCGAAGCGGAAAGGCGCAGGTATCGCGACAGTCTTTACTCACTCGAAGCGCGCAAGCAGCGCACATCCTGGATACTGACCCGCATGCTGCCCGTGCTGCGGATTAGCGCCGATACACTGCAATCGGACGATCTGACAGGGCAGACGCCGGACGGCCTTACGGCATTGCGGGAACGGTACGCGGGGCCGCCTATGGACCCGCTGACGGTTCTGGTCAACCGGTTATGCGACGGTGCAATACCGACGCCGGACGAATACGAAACCGCGATGGCGCAGGCAACGAAAGCGGGACAGCAGGAACGGGTGACGCGCCTGCTTGAAGGAATCCCGGCAGAGCGGGACAAGTGGTTACGTGAAGCGAAAGCGCGACGCGTCAACCACCGTAGATCGCACCTTTAACCTCAACGCAAGCCCGCGTATAAGGCCCCGACGTAGCGGGGCCTTTGAACGTTCCTACTACTTACCGTCGCAACACTTGTTCGGGCAGTCAGGTTCGAATGAAATTTCAACACGTCGCCCGTTCTCAACGTCACGATGCGAATAGACGCGTGCGCCTGTCTTGACTTCTCCACGGAGGAAGTCAAGTTTTCCGAGCAATGCCATGCCAGTGCTTAGGCGCTTCTTCGCAAGATTGGCAGACTCGCGCTCGTCTTCTTCGGCGTGGCCGCTTACTAAGGTGCTTTCGCTGGTTTTATGGTTGGCGTATGCGATCTTCTGGTCAACAACCCAATTTGCGATCCGGATAATTTCTTCGCTCGGGATTTCATCGCTATTCTTGGAGAAGTAGATGTCGAAATTCTCGCTAGCCGTGCATGCGAGAACCGATGAACTTGAAACAAGCAGCGCGATGGCGAAGGTGTAGGATTTAAGCTGCATAAGTGACGTATCCGGCAATACTGTCTGCGTTGTCGATGGCTTGGTCTGGATTCTCTGCGCCGAGCGTGGCGGCTGAAACGGCCAGCAACAGCGGCGCGAGCACCAGAAGGCTGTGTTTCATGTTCATCTGTGAATATGCAAAGCCCCGCCGAAGCGGGGCCAACGCTTTATTCATCGTTGTTAGGCTTTGTCAATTCGTCAAGCCTGTTTTTTGTGATTCTGGTCATGCAATCCCAAAAATCAACAAAGCGCAATGACGCTTGGCCTACCGAATAAACATCAGAATAACAATCATTATCCCTGTATAATTCCCAGTTCATCTGGGCCCTTTTAAAAAATGGCAACGCAGCAGGCTCCCCGTATGCGCCATTCTCTTTGTCGTCCTCTTTTAGGGTTTTTTCGATCAATAAAACCCTCGCATTTAAATCAGAAATAGTGTTTTCATATTGAAAATGAGCGCAAGCAGACAAATCCATTGTGTTAAGCCTTTCATTTTTACAATATGACGCAATTTGTGCGCGAGTTTTCCCCGAAAAATAAACATTCGAAGGTTCAGCTTTCTTATAGTCGAACGCAGACCCATAAATCGAAGATGAGGCATACACGGCATTAGCAACGAAAAGCAGAGCAAACAATATACTAGTGACGCGCATCATAATTCCCCGCTTCAAAAAGCCGGGCCTCTAGGGGGCGGCGCCACGGAATGCGTTTAGCGACAAACTCCCTTATGATTTCAGGAATTTTGTAATACTCACCTTTATTAATAAAATCCGCGAGATACGTTGAGCGATTTTCGGGAAACCACGCATCCCCCTTTCTATGATTGGGTCCGGTGTTGTAGAGGACTGAAACGAGTGCATCGTATTCGTATTGATGCAGTGGTAGCCTGACATCACGATTAATCGCATCCTCAATCGGGCGCAAATTAATTTCGAAGAAGCTCCTGCAACGATCAACCGATATAACATCGCCGATTTTTAGATTATCTTGCGGCAGCACCTTATGTCCAAGCCCAACCGTAGGAATTCCGTAGCCGTCGTCATAGACCTTTACAATAAATCCATCCACAACCGGCTTGCCTTTATAGGTTCCATTAACCACGCCACTTTCGAGAACGGCCATAAATGTATAACCTTCCCTCGAAAGCTTCCACGGCTTACCGTGGCGATCGCAAGATACATTTACGTTGGAATTTGGGTCTGTGTTAGTCATGCATTCGTGCAGTGCATCAGTCATTTTTGCTCCGTAATGTGAATTGCGATGATAGACGAATCGTTATGCAGATTCGCGGTGTCCAAGATAAATGCGAACGCGTTTCGCGCCGTCTGTTTCGTGGCGTTCAGCCAATACGCGATTTTTTCCGCATGGACAATAAACAGGGTCCAGGTCTTTCACCATTGCCTGGCCTTCGTCCATCCAGTTATGGGCGGTGCCGCCGACTCGCCATGACCCCTTGCAATTACCGCACGTCGCCAGGTCTTCGGCCAGCGCGAAGGCCCGGCCGTCTTCGTTGTACCAACTTGACGAAGGCCCCAGGATGCTACCGCCGGTTGTCGTCTTTTAGTGCAAGCCTTTCTGACATGCTTACTCCCTGTGGCCTAAATAAAAGGCGATCTTTTGCGCATCGTCCGTTAGGTGTCTCGCGGTGCGGCCCGCGCTGTCCGTTGTGCCGTGGATCAGTTTGCCACCCGGCAGGCGTACCGTGGAATACGTCTCCGCGAGCGTCGTGTTCAACGTCACTCAACATCTGTACTCCTTATCTTAAAATACCTGTTTCGCATAAACGTTTTACTTGCCGCTTATGTCTGGCAGATTAAAGGCGAAGCAAGCTGATACTGCAATAGGGTATCGTGGTCGGGTCGGCCAAAGTGTCAACCTTTGTCAAGGCTCTTGCGCTCGCTGTCTAACCGCACGCGAGCCTGAACGGGTGCTACGGATGCGTTTGCGAGCAGCTTCTGGCGCGTTTCCAACGGCAAATGGGCCTGTTGCCGGCCCGACACGCCTGAGTTGACCGGCGCCTGGGAACGGGGATGGGTGATCATCACCGGATGATCGTCAACTTGAATGAATCACAGATCCGCGCCCTGGACCAGGTGCGCGCCGTCCTGGACGGCACACAGACGCTCGACTTTTCTCCCGCCGCAAGCCCCGGCGAACGCCACGAATGGGTTGCATCGGTGCTGCGCCGCTTGCGCTATAACCAGCTCAAGCGGCCTCATCGTGGGCTCGTCCTGCGCTATCTGCGGCGCTTCAGTGGCTTCAGCCGGGCTCACATGACACGGCTGGTGCAACGCTGGATGCTCGGGCACAGGCTCGCGTGGGTGAAGGGCACGCCCGCGAATGCCTTTGCCCGCCGCTACACGGATGAGGACGTGTTCACGCTCGCCGAGACCGAGCGCGAATACGGCAGGCTTTCCGGCCCGGCAATGGTCGTGGTGCTGCGCCGGATGTATCAGGTCTACGGCGACGAGCGGTTCGAGCGCCTGCAGCACCTTTCAGCATCTCACCTGTACAACCTGCGCCGCTCGCAGGCTTATCGCCTGCATCACACGACCTACACGAAGACCCGGGCGAACCCCAAGGGCGCGGCTATCGCCGTGCGCCGGGCTCCTGCGCCAGAGAACCGCCCCGGTTTCATCCGCATCGACAGCGTTCATCAGGGCAACACCGAGGATCAGCGCGGCGTGTACCACATCAATGCCGTCGACTGCGTCACGCAATGGGAGGTCGTTGCTACCGTGCCGACACTGGAGCGCGAACACCTGCTCCCGGTACTGCGCGACATGATTGACCAGTTTCCATTCCGCATCCTTGGCTTTCACAGCGATGGTGGTTCGGAGTACATCAACCACGAGGTCGCCAGGATGCTCAAGGAGCAACTCATCGATTTCACCCGCTCACGCCCACGGCACTGCAACGTCAACGCACTGGCCGAATCCAGGAACGGCAATGTCGTGCGCAGACAGTTTGGCTATGCGTACATACCGGCCGAGTGGGCGAAGCAGTTCAATGCCTTCTGCGTTGATCTGCTCAATCCTTTTTTGAACATGCACCGGCCCTGTCTGTTCGGCACCGAGGTCCCTGATCCGAAGAAGCCGGGCCGCACCCGTCGGGTCCATCGGCACGAGGACGTCATGACGCCCCTCGAAAAGCTCGCCAACCTGCCAGACGCGGGCCGCTTCCTGCGCGAGGGCATCACGCTCGATCAACTGCAGCAGCGGGCGCGCAGCCAGACCGATGTCGAAGCTGCCCGTCAGGTTCGCGAGGCTCGGGAACGTCTGATGGGCAAGGTTGCTGGCCAGACCCAGCCCCGGTATGCCGACGTGTGGAGCTTTGCCCGATCCCGCAGCGCATAGTCTGCGTCACTCTACTCGCGAGGGGGAAGCCACTACGGGCTACGCCCTTCGCGGCTTCCCCCTCGCAACCGACGTCCCCGTACCATAGAATGCAGCTCCCTTTAACGATCACCCAACCCCACGTCCTCCGACCTTTACAGGCTCCTTTGAGTTTTGGAAAGTACTCCTGTGTTCATGCAATCGTATGAAGGAGATAGAGAAATCAATGACTTGCCAGGAATACGAATGACATGGGATGAACATTGGCGCAAACAGGGAGGGTCGGCCGTCAGTTGACCGCAGCTGCGACGGCCTTACGCTCTATCTTCAAGTCCGGGGGGCGCGAGCCTGGCGAGCGCGATGTCGATTCGTCTGGCCTTGGCGTCCACCGCCTCACGACGCTCTTTTCGCAGGACGGCACGACGAACCAGCGAACCTCCGCAAGCGCGCTCGACCCAAAGACGGACTTCAGTCAGGCGGCCACCGCGCGCGCCGCATTCCTGCCGCGCAGCCATTCAAGCGCGAGCAGGAGAGACGTCGAGAAGACAATCAGGATCGTCGCAAGCGCGGCGATCGTCGGGCTGATGTTCTCGCGGATACCCGTGAACATCTGACGCGGCAACGTCGTCTGATTCGCACCGGCGAGGAACAGCGTGACCACCACTTCGTCGAACGAGGTAGCGAATGCAAACAGCGCCCCCGAAATCACCCCTGGCGCGATCACCGGCAACGTGATGCGGAAGAACGTCTTCACCGGATTCGCCCCGAGGGAGAGGCTCGCGCGCACCAGGTTGTAGTTGAACCCCTGCAGCGTCGCCGCCACCGTCGTCACGACGAACGGCACGCCCAGCGACGCATGCGCCAGAATCAGCCCGATGTAGGTATTCGCCAGCCCGATCGGCGCAAAGAACAGATACATGCCGACACCCACCACCACCACCGGCACGATCATCGGCGAGATCAGGATTGCCATCAGCAGCGCCTTGCCGCGAAAATTCGCCTTCGTGAGCCCGATGGCCGCGAGCGTGCCGAGGAACGTCGCCACGACCGTCGCCGAAGGCGCCACGATAAAGCTGTTCTTCGCCGCCATGCGCCACTCGTCCGAAGCGATCAGGTTCTGATACCAGCGCATCGACCAGCCCGGTATCGGATACACCAGAAACGTGCTCGACGAGAACGACAGCGGCACGATCGCCAGCACCGGCAGGATCAGATACAGCAGCGTCAGCACGGCCAGCCCGCGCAGCGCGAAATACCACACGCGTTCAACCAGCGACGTATGCGGCGCAAACAACGGTTTCGAGAGTTTCATCGCAGTCTCCGTGCGCGCTCAGCCGAGGCTCAGTGACGAACGCGTGAAGCGTCCATAGATCACATACAGCACGAGTGTCGCGGCAAGCAGCAGCCCGCCGAGCGCACACGCCATGCCCCAGTTGATCGTCACGTTGGTGAAGTACGCGACGTAATAGCTGACCATCTGGTCGTTCGGTCCGCCCAGCAGCGCGGGCGTGATGTAATAGCCGATCGCCAGGATGAACACCAGCAGCGCGCCGGCGCCGATGCCGGGATACGTCTGCGGCACATACACGCGCCAGAACGCGGCGAACGGATGGCTGCCAAGCGAGATGGCGGCCCGCTGGTAGGTCGGCGGAATCGACTTCATCACGCTGTAGAGCGGCAGGATCATGAACGGCAGCAGGATGTGCGTCATCGAGATATACACGCCGACGCGGTTGAACAGCAGCGCAAGCGGTGCCTGGATCAACCCGCTGCCGATCAGCGCCTTGTTGACGAGACCCTCGCTTTGCAGAATCACGATCCACGCGGCAACGCGCACCAGGATCGATGTCCAGAACGGAATCAACACCAGAATCATCACGAGGTTGGCGCGCCGTTCGGAAAGCGTCGAGATCCAGTAGGCGAGCGGATAACCGAGCAGCAGCGCGCACAGCGTCACCACCGCGCCGATCACGAACGTGCGGCTGAAGACGGCGAGATAGATCTGTTGTTCGGGATCGGTCGGTACGATATTGCCGAACGCGTCCTGTTTGTGATCGAGCGCCGCGAGCAGGTAAAACGGCGAATAGCGGCTGCCGTTCTTCGCAATGGCCTGCCAGTAGGTGACATCGTTCCAGCGCTCATCGATTTCAACCAGCTTTGCGCGGATCTGGGCCGGCGCAAGCGCGTGGCCCGCGTCGTCGTTGAGCGGCATCGCGCGCGCGGTCTTCGCGACCATCGAACGATAGCCGGGGATTTCCGTGTTCAGGCGTCGCGCAAGCGCGCCCATCGATTCGCCGTCCGCGACGGCTGTCAGATCGGTGGCGAGCGCAGCGAACGCGGCGTCTGACGGCGGCGACTTGCGATCCCAGTCGCGCAGCACCGTCACCGTATGCGGCAAGGCAGTCGCGATCTCGGGGTTTTGCACCGCACGCGTCAACAGCGCACCAATCGGTACAACGAAAATCAGCAGTAGAAAAATCGCCAGCGGCGCGACCAGCAAGAGCGCCATCGCGCGCTTTCTTGCTTCCGCGGCCTTGAGCTCGCGCTTCAGTTTGTTCGACGATTCGGGCGTGGAATCGGCGGCGATCGTCATCGTGGTCACAGCTGTCTCCTGCTTTCTATGCATGGCATCGAATCGCGCAACACAGGCCTGCATGCATGCGCGTTTCTGCTTCGATGCGGCGCTGCTTCGCGTGCGAAGCAGCGCCATCCGGGGTTACTGCACACTACGTCCAGCTGGCACTTCCCTGTGCTTACTTCGCGGCCCACGAAGAGAAGCGTTGCTCCAGCTCGTCGCCGTGGTCAGTCCAGAACGTCAGGTTCTGCAGCACGGCGTTCTTGCCGTTGGCGGGCGAGTTCGGCAGATTGGAGAGCGTCTTCGCGTCGAGCGACTTGATGGCCGCGTCGTTCACCGGGCCGTACGCAATGTGCTTCGCGTATTCCTGCTGCGGCTTCGACGACACCGTGTAAGCGATGTACTTCTCGGCGAGATCCTTGTTCGGCGTGCCCTTCGGAATCGCCCAGTAGTCGAGGTCATAGATGCTGCCGTTCCACACCACCTTCAGGTTCTTGCCTTCCTTCTGTGCGGCGTCGATGCGGCCGTTGTACGCCGTCGACATCACCACGTCACCCGCGACGAGGAACTGCGGCGGCTGCGCACCTGCTTCCCACCACTGGATATTCGGCTTCAGTTCGTCGAGCTTCTTGAACGCGCGGTCCTGGCCTTCCTTCGTGGCGAGCACCTTGTACACATCCTTCGGTGCGACGCCGTCGGCCATCAGCGCGAATTCGAGGTTGTAGCGCGCGCCCTTGCGCATGCCGCGCTTGCCCGGGAATTTCTGCACGTTCCAGAAATCGGCCCAGCTTGTCGGGCCGGTCTTCAGCTTGTCGGCGTTGTACGCCATCGCCGTCGACCATACGAAGATGCCGACGCCGCACTGCTGCGGCGCTTCAGGAATCAGATCCGACTTCTTCGCGATCTTCGACCAGTCGAGCTTTTCGTACAGGCCCTCGTCGCAGCCGCGTCCGAGGTCGCCGGATTCGACTTCGACGACGTCCCAGTTCACGTGCTTCGCTTCGACCATCGCCTTCACTTTGGCCTGCTCGCCGTTGTATTCGACGGCGGTCACCTTCGCGCCGGACTGCGCGGCGAACGGCTCGTTGAACGCCGCCTTCTGCGCGTCGCCATTCGCGCCGCCGAAGTTGACAACCGTCAGCTCGGCAGCCATGGCCTGCGCCGAACCGAGCGCCAGTGCAAGCGCACCGACGGCGATGGCGCAGCGCGATTTCCCGATCTTCAACATGGTGTGTTCCTCTCTCTCTTCTGGTGGTCCGTCAGGGTCGTTATCGTGCTTGAGTACTGCTCAACTCAGGCGAAAACGCGCAGATGCTCAGGCGCGAATTCGAGTGCGACCGGTGCTCCGGGCGCAAAGGTATCGAGTGCTTCGGTGCCGAGCGGCACCTTGACGAAGCACTCGTCCTGTTCGGGCAACCCGCAGCGCATGCGCACGTGGTCGCCGAAATAGATGAGGCCGCGCGCCTCGCCGGCGAGCGCGTTCGAGCCGTGCCGGCTCGCGCCGCCGGCGAGCTTCATGCGCTCGGGCCGGATACACGCGACGGCCGGTGTGCCCGCCTGCGCGCCGCCGATGTTGCGGCCTTTCAGGCGCGTGCCGTCGGCCAGGTGGAATTCGCAGAACTCGCCGTCGACATGGGCGATCGTGCCGCGCAGCTTGTTGCTGTCGCCGATGAAGTTCGCGACGAACTCGTTGCACGGCGATTCGTACAGGCTGTCGACGGTATCGAGCTGCTGCACGATGCCCTTGTCGAACACCGCGACGCGGTCGGACATCGTCAGCGCTTCGCCCTGGTCGTGCGTCACGTAGACGAAGGTCACCCCGAGCTTTTCGTGCAGCGATTTCAGTTCGTACTGCATGTGCTCGCGCAGCTGCTTGTCGAGCGCACCGAGCGGCTCGTCCATCAGCACAAGCTTCGGTTCGAACACCAGCGCACGGGCGAGCGCAATACGCTGCTGCTGACCGCCCGACAGTTGCGCCGGATAGCGCTTCGCGAAGCTCTCCATGCGCACCATCCTGAGCGCGTTATCGACACGATGCGCGCGTTCGTCCGCCGACAGTTTGCGCACCGTCAACGGATACGCCACATTCTGCTCGACTGTCAGGTGCGGGAACAGCGCGTAGTTCTGGAACACCATGCCGATGTTGCGTTTATGCGGCGGCACCGTGTTGAGCAGCGTGCCGTCGAGCCAGATCTCGCCGCCCGTCGGAAATTCGAAGCCCGCCAGCATCATCAGGCAGGTGGTCTTGCCCGAGCCCGACGGCCCCAGCAACGTCAGGAATTCACCCTGATAAATGTCGAGATCGAGTTGCTTGACGACGAGCGTTTCACCGTCATACGTCTTGCGCACACCTCGAAAGCTGACGATCACATCGTTCGTTTTCATCGACTACGTCTCCTTCGTCATCCCGGCTGGCTCCCCTCGAAAGAGGAAATTGCATTAATCGCGTGATCCACTATAGCCCGTCCCGGTTCTACAATATGGAACCATTTCATTATTCCGGATAGAACCACTTGGACACGGTCATTTTGTCTGACTGGCTCGCCGCACGGCTCGACCGGGTGGCGGCCGAACCCGTCTACCGGCAGGTGCTGCGGCTGATGCAGCAGGCCATCCTGACCGGCCAGCTGCCGCCCGGCGCCAAGCTGCCAAGTTCGCGCACGCTCGCGGGCGACCTCGGCATCGCGCGCAACACGGTGCTGCACGTCTACGACCAGCTGACCGCCGAGGGCTACGTGATCTCGACGACCGGAAGCGGCACCTATGTCGCCGACACGCGCCCGGACAGCGCCGCGGTGGGCGGCCGCAAGACGGCCGCCACGGTCGCGGCACAGGTGCCAGCCAGCGTCGCCGGCGTCACGGATCTTGCTGCACTGCCGCAGCCGCCAAAGCGTGAACGCCGCTGCCTGTCTTCGCGCGGCAGCCGGCTGATCGACAAGGCGGGCGTCTCGCTCAAACAGTGGGGGGCGTTCATGCCGGGCGTGCCGGATGTCGCCGAGTTTCCGGCGCGCACCTGGAGCCGCCTGCAGGCCCGCCTGTGGAAGGAAGCCAATCCCGATCTGCTGACCTACGCGCCGGGCGGCGGCTACCGGCCGCTGCGGCGCGCGCTGTCGGACTATCTGCGGGTCGCGCGGTCGGTGAACTGCACGCCGGACCAGATCATCATCACAACGGGTATTCATCAATCGATCGATCTCGCGGTGCGGCTCCTGACCGATGTCGGCGACCGCGCGTGGGTCGAGGAGCCGTGCTATTGGGGCGCGCGCAGCGTGCTGCAATCGTCCGGGTTAACACTCGTACCGGTGCCGGTCGACGAAGAGGGGCTGAACCCGCGCGAACAGGATGTGCAGGATCCGCCGCGCCTCGCACTCGTTACGCCATCGCATCAGTATCCGCTTGGAATGGTAATGAGTCTCGCGCGCCGACGCACACTGCTCGAATACGCGAGACAGCACGGCGTCTGGATCATCGAAGACGACTACGACAGCGAGTTCCGTTACGGCAGCCGCCCGCTCGCGTCGCTCCAGGGGCTGGACGATGCGGGCCAGGTGATCTATGTCGGCAGTCTGGGGAAGATGCTGTTTCCGGGTTTGCGGATCGGCTACATGATTGCGCCGGAGCATATGGTCGATACGTTCCGGACGGGCGTCGCGGAGCTGTATCGCGAAGGGCAGCTGATGCAGCAGGCCGTGCTCACCGAATTCATCATGGACGGCCACCTGACGTCGCACGTGCGGCGCATGCGTGCGTTATACGGAGAACGCCGGCAGATCCTGATCGACGCGATCACCGCGCAGTTCGGCGACGCGTTGCCCGTCATGGGCGACGAAGCCGGCCTGCACCTCGTGCTCGGCCTGCCCGACCACGCAAACGACCGCGAAGTGGTGGCGGCGGCCTACGACGCAGGCGTGATCGTGCGGCCGCTCACCTCGTACTACAGCGGCGAAGGGCCGATGCGGCGGGGGCTGCTGCTCGGCTATGCCTGCGTGCCGAATGAGAAGATCGGGCCGGCCTTCGCGACGCTCGCCCGCATCATCGAACAGACGGCGCTGCGCGTGCCGACGCGCGCCGCCTGATCTCCGCGCCGCCGAAAGCGCCGCTCATTTCAGTCCGAAATCGACGCGCGTCGGCGCGCCCTTGTCCTTGATGCCGTCCGCGTTGAGCTTCGGCGCGACGATGAAGACGCGGCTGCTGTCGATCTTGCCTTCGAAGTACTGCTGGATCGCTTGCGCACGCCGTTGCGCGAGATCGCGCAGGTTCGCCTCGGTGATCGGCGCGTGTTCGGCGAGCGCGGCCTTCATCTCGTCGTCGGGCAGCGTCTTCGTCAGGCCAACGAAGTTGCGTGGCTTCTTGAAGTCGCCATCCTTATAGGCCTTCGTCAGATACTTTTCGTACTCTTTCTCATCGACTGCGATTGTCGACGGATCGATGCTCTCGCCGTTGCCGACCACGTCCTTGACCTTCTGCTGCTTCACCAGACGATCAACGTACAGCGAGCGCAGCGCCGGCTCGTCGACGGCCGGGTCGACGCGGCCGATCAGGTCGATCTTGATCGACGGCTTGTCGGCGAGCGCCTTGGCGATCGTGTCGAGCTTCTGGGTGGCGGCGTCCGTGAGCTTCGCCGAGCCCGCATCGAACTCGACGTAGCCCATTTCTTCGCCACCGCCGCCAAACGCGTTGGCAAGCAGCGAGAACGGCGCGGTCACGGCCTTCTCCAGCAGGTTCAGCACCGCGTGCCAGATCAACCCGCCGATGCTGAACTCCGGATTCGAGAGCGAGCCGGAGACGGGAATGTTCACGTCGATCTCGCCGCGCGAGTTCTTCAGCAGCGATATCGCGAAACGCACCGGCAGCTTCGTGGCGGTGTCGTTGTCGATGTGGTCGCCGAACGTCAGCTGGTCGATGAACAGGTGGTTATTCGCGGTGAGAAGATCGTTGTCGAGCTTGTAGTGCAGATCGACGTTCAGCTTGCCCTTCGTGATCGGGTAACCCGCGTACTTCGCCGAGTAGGGCGTGAGGTTCGTCAGCTCGATGCCGTGCGCGCTCGCCGTCAGGTCGAGCGCAGGCTTCGCGATCAGCGGATTGACCGTGCCGCGAATTGAGATCGGACCATTTGCGGCCAGTTTCGCGGCGACGTCGACGGGCGCGGGCGTGGTCAATTGCGTGCCGAACGCGCCGATGGTCCCCTGAATCGAGACGAGGTTCGCGGTGAAATTCGGTTTGATGAAGTTGTCGGTGTACGTGACCCTGCCGTTCTGCAGAACCAGCTGACCGAAGTGCATCTTCACCGGGCTCTGCGGCGGCGTCGCGGCAGTCACGGTCTGCGGCGTGGCCGGTGCCGACGCGGGTTCTGGAGCCGATGCGGCTTGCGGCGTCAACGGGATGGGCTCCCTGCCACCGCTCTTGTCGCGCGTCAGCGATTTCGCGGCACCGCTCTCCTGTGCGACCACGTCTTTCAGGTTCAGCTTGCCCTGTGCATCGAGCAGGACGCGGCCATAGAAGTTCGAAAAAGTCACCTTGCCAGCGTCGACGTTGGTGCCGTGCTCGTCGTAGTTCGCCTTCAGGTTCGTCAACGCGAGCGAACCCCAGCCGGCAAACGGATCGGAGGTTGCCTTGTCGAGCATACGGACGTCGACGAGCGCGGTGTCGCCCTGATACGACGCCTTGAGCGCGCTTTCGCCTTGCCTGTTTTTCGCACCTTGCGACAGCGCGAGTTCGCCCTTCGCGTTCAGGAGCGCGCTCGCGATCGTCGCGTTCAGCTTGTTGCCAAAGTACGGCTCAAAAGCCGCCGCGTCGAGACGGTCCGCGTCGATCTTCAGCCCAAGCTTCAGCGGCGTCGCGGTGACATCGCCAGTGACGCCAAGCGTGCCCTTGCGATTGAGCGTCGCCTGAAGGTCGACGGGCAGCGGCTTGCTCAGGTCGTCGGTGATCTGTTGCACTTTCAGCTGCAACGGCGTGAAGCTGAGTTTGACCGGATGCGGCGTCGTGTTGTCGGTGAAGTTGGCGGAAGCGTCTTTCAGGTTAAGTTCGCCGATCCGGTATTGCCACGACGGCCCCTGCTCCTGCGCCTTCTGAACCTTGTGCAACGCCGTGTGCTCCGGCGCGGCTTCGTGCGGACCCGCCAGCGCAGCCAGATCGATGCTGCCGTCCTTCAGGCGCTGTGCCTCCACCGTGAGGCCCGTTACGTCGACGCCGGTGATATCGGCTTTGCGCCCCGAGACGTCGACCTGTTTCACCTTCACACTGCCCTCTGCGAGCGTGACGACGGGTTCTTTCGTGCCGCGCGCCGCAAGCTTCAGCGATTGCAGATTCAGTTCGCTTTCACCGACCAGCAATTCCGGCGGCGACTTCGCCCAGTTCGCGCTCACGTTCGCGGTCGTGCCGAGCGTGCCGTCCATGACCTGCGCGGCCGTCACACCGTCGAGGTAAGGTTGCAGGAACGGCAGGCGCACGGCCTTGAGGTGGATTTTCGAGTCCGCGGTTTTCGCGGCGAGACCGAGCAAGCCGGACGCGTTCAACGAACCACCGTCCTTGAACGCCATCGCCAGCGTGTATTGCGCCAGCGGCTGACCGAGCGTCGAGAAGTTTGCCAGCGTGACATCGATGTTCGCGAAGCCCAGCGTAACCGGCGTCGCCACGCCATGATCCGCAACCTGCACTGTGCCGTTGTTCAAGGCGAAGCGTTTGATCGACAGATCGAGCGGCGGTGCGGCCTTCTGTTCCGCCTGCGCCGGCGAAGCACCGACCGGCGCGCTGGCGGACGTGCCGGCTGCCGCGGCTGAGGCGCCCGTTGCGGCCGAGGGCTGCGCTCGCGCGCCGGCCTGACCCTGCGCTTCGCGCGCCGGCGCGAACATCCGCTGAACGTTCGACACGCCATCCTTGTCACGCGACAACGCCACGTTCGGCGTATCGAGCCGGATCTCGTCGAAGCGATACACGCTCTTGAGCGGCTCCAGCGATGCCGCGGCCACATGCAATCCGTGCGCAGCGAAGAACGGCGCCTTGCCCTCATCGACGATATCGATATCGGCGAGATCGGTGGTGCCGGTGACGCTAAGCGTCGGCGCGTCGCCCGTCATCACGAAGTGTAGCTTCAGGTCGCTCGAGAGCTTGCCCGCCTGAATAACGACAGGCAGCTTCGCGGGCACATATGACATCAAGCGCGGCACGTCGAGCCCGTCGAAACGAAGCGCGACTTCCGATTCACGCGATGCGGAGAACGGCTTCGTTCTGCCGTCGATAGCAAGCGGACTGCCGTCGACCCGCGCACGCAGTTGTGGCTGCACGAAAATGTCCGTCTTCGACGGCAGTGTCGCGATGAAAGGAATGCCGAGCGACCAGCGGTCAACCACATGCTGCACGCCAAGCAGGCGGTCGTCGAATTCGATGCGGCCGTTTTCGATGTGAATATTCGACACCGAGAAGGGCGTCGGCTTGCTCTCCGGATTCGACGGCTGCTTCGTAAACTTCTCGATCAGATCGGTGAAATTGAAGCGTTGCGCATCGTAGCGAACGATATGAAAGCGCGGCGAATCCACCCTCACTTCATCGATGATCGGCGACGCACGAAACAGCGACGACCACGACGGCCGTACGATCAGCCGCTCGATGTCGATGAAATTGCCCGCACCGCCGCGCTCGCCGATATGGATGCGGTTCGCTTCCAGATTGAGCGTGTACGGATTGAGTGCGACGCGGCCGATGGTGGCAGGCCTGTCGAGTTGCTTGCTCAACTGTTGCTCGGCGATGTGGCGAATCAGCGGAGGCGCCGCAAAAAAGCCGAACAGACCGAACAGCACGAGGAAAATCAGCAGGCCGAAGATGATGCGTCGGGTTCGACGGGCTTGCGCGACGCCGCGCGCGGCCTGCAGGGAAGAAACGAGGGTTGCCTTGTTGGTGCTTGCCATGCTTGGTCGCCGGTGATGCGGCGGCAGCCCACCGCGATGACGTAAGTCCAGATTGCGGGAAGTATACTTCGCTAAACTTGCACGACAACAGCAATGTCAGGAAAGGTGAATCGTACGCAGTGCGTTTCGTGCCGCGTACTACCGCGAGTCGTGCGCCACCTGGTGCGGACCCGCGTCTGTCACATCACTGACGCACGACGGCCGGCGGCTGCCACGTGCCGTCAGTGGCCTGCGGCTTTGGCGCATACAGGCGCATCACAAGCTGAAAGTCTGCGCGCGGCGCCGGCAACCAGTTCGCGGATTTCCCGCGCGCTGACGAGACAGTCACATCCAGCGAACCGTCCCGATTGCGGTGCGCGCCGTTGCGGTCGCCCACCGCGACGTGCGCCGGTGCGCTTTCGCCGAGTGCGCCATCCTTCGTGTAAGCCGTAATCGACCAGAAGCCGCGCACCGGCGGCAACTGGTTCGGCTCGAAGCGGATCACATAGCGGTTCGCGCCATTGAGCGCATGACCATCGCTATCGAGCGCCACCATCGCGCGCACTTCGTCGTCCTTTGTACCGACGCCCGGCTGCGTGAACGCCGCGTACGCACGCAGCGCATAGTCGGGTCCATAGTTGCCGACACCATCGCCGAACCATTTCCAGCCATTGGCCATCAGCAGGTTGGACGGAGGCGTGGCGACGCGTTCGCGACCGTCGGCGAGGCCCGCAGCGATCGCGTCGCTGGCGTTCTTCGGCAACTGCACCGGCTCACCGGGGTTCACGCCGAGATTGCCGAGAATGTTCAGCGCATGCGGGTCATCCGGCGACGGTGGGTTGTCCTGCAAGGCCTGCGCCAGCCGGTTGAAGAAGCCATTGGCGTCGAGCGCGGCGACCTGCGTGGCCGGCGTACCGGATACGCCCATATCCGGCGGATTGCTGCGCGCGACCACCGAAGCCACGCGCGTATCGCCGTTGAACACGCTGAGCGGCGCGACGCGGATCGCGCGTTGCAGTTTGCGCACAGCCGTCAGGTCATGCTTGCCGTTCGACTGCACGCGCACGTCGATCCAGACATAGCGCGTCGGTACATCGATGCGTTTTGCATTCGCGGGCAACGTGCCCTGCCAGTCCTTCTGGACAAACGCAATCGTTTTCGCTTTCAGGCCGCCAACACGCGCGTCGGTTTGCGCGCCCGTCGACCAGATCACGTTGGTCCACATGTCGAGCGCGCGGGCGTCGACATAGCGGCCATGCGAATCCGGCAGCGACAGGATCACAGGTTCGTCGCTGACATCCAGCCAGCCGGTCGAATCGAGCGTGTCGAGACTGGGCGTCGATGGGCTGGTGGCGCCGACGGGCGGCAATGCCTGGGCGTGACGCAGCGTGTTGACGGGCGCCTGCCCCGGATCGGTGCCGGTGGCCGCTTCGCGGGCCAGGTCCATCAGAACGAGCGGATAGGCGAAAACATAGGAGTCGGCGACTTCGTCCTTGATCCAGCCGGTAGTCTTTGGCGCGACGGTGGGTGAAGAGGCGCATCCCGCAAGAAACGCAAGGCCGGCGAGCGACGCGCAGGTCGAGGAAAGAGAAAACAGTTCTCGTCGAGTTTTTATCATTCGTTGATTCTTGCGGAACAGCGGTCCATTGGGTGCCGACGCTCAGCGCGGTCCTGTTCGCATGGCGCCCCCCCGGGTCCGATGCGAAGCTGTGCGAATCTGATGCCGACATCGGGTTGTATCGTATCCTTGGCGGCCAGGCAAGAGCAACGGCTCGCGGATACTGTTCCCGTGAACGCGACGCCGATTGTTGCACTATCGTAAGCGGTAAGCGGTCTCGCCCCGCAATTGTTGCCGTCCTTTCGCATCCGGAGCTTGTATGTACATCCCTGCCCACTTCGAAGAAAACCGCCCTGAGATGCTGCACGGGCTGATGGCCGAACACCCGTTCGGTACGCTCGTCACTCATGGACCCAATGGGCTCGATGCCAACCATCTGCCGTTCGAATTCGATCCGGCCAGCGGGCCGCATGGCACGCTGCGCGCGCACGTCGCGCGGGCCAACCCCGTCTGGCGTGAGGCTGCCGACCGGCCCGACGCGCTGGTGATCTTCCAGGGTCCGACGGCGTACATCTCGCCGACGTGGTACCCGAGCAAGCATGAGACGCATCGCCAGGTGCCGACCTGGAACTATATGGTGGTTCACGCGCATGGCCGGATCGCCGTGCGTGACGACGAGGCGTTCGTGCGCGGTTTCGTCGCCCGGCTGACCCGCAGGATGGAAGCGGGCGAGCCGCAGCCGTGGAAGATGGGCGACGCTCCAGCTGACTATCTTTCCCAGATGCTGGGGGCGATCGTCGGCATCGAGATCGAGGTGACGCAGCTCGTCGGCAAGTGGAAGCTGAGCCAGAACAAGGCCGGCGCGGACCGGCGTGGCGCCGCGGACACACTGCGCGAGCGAGGCCGCGACGAGCAGGTGGACATCGCCGACGCGATGCTGAAAGCGCCGCCCGCGCTCTGAGCGTCGCCAGGTTTCCCGGTTGCTACGTGACGACGCCGCGCCCGGGTTGCCCTTGGGTGGCGGATGAGCGTATCGGGCGCTTAAACAGTGCTTGACCTTCCCACCATGGGAACGTCGAAACTGGTTTCATCGGGCGGACCCTTTACCGCCAGCGGAACCGGAGCAAAACATGACCGATCTTTCCACCCCCCGGCGTGTCGCGCCCACACCGGATGCAGCCACGGCGGCTTCATCTGTCGAATCAGTCGAACTCGACATCGGCGGGATGACGTGCGCATCGTGTGCATCGCGGGTTGAAAAAGCGCTCGCGCGGGTGCCGGGCGTTACACGTGCCACCGTCAATCTGGCTACCGAAAAGGCCACCATCGAGGCCGAAACGTCTGTCACGGCTGACACGCTCGTTGCGGCTGTCACGAAAGCCGGCTACGAAGCGACGCCGGTCGTTCATGAAAGCGCCGCCCCCGCCGCCGCCGATGAAAAGCCCCGCGACAGCGCCCGCCATGACCTTTACGCCGTTCTGCTGGCTGCGCTGCTGACGCTGCCGCTCGTCGTGCCGATGGTCGGCGAATGGTTCGGCCTGCACGCCATGCTGCCCGTCCCGGCCCAACTTGCGCTGGCGACGGTCGTCCAGTTCGGTTTCGGCGCGCGCTTTTATCGCGCGGCGTATCGCGCGGTACGGGCTGGCGCGGGAAACATGGATCTGCTGGTCGCCCTCGGCACGTCGGCCGCGTACGGAGTCAGCGTCTACGAAATGGTGACGCATCCCGGTGACACGATGCATCTGTATTTCGAGGCGTCGGCCGTGGTGATCACGCTCGTGCGCTTCGGCAAATGGCTCGAGGCACGCGCCAAACGGCAAACCACCGATGCGATCCGCGCGCTCAACGCGCTCCGGCCCGATCGCGCACGCATTCGCGTCGGGACCGACGAACGCGAGGTGCCGCTCGCGCAGGTGCGCGTTGGCACGCTCGTCATCGTGCTGCCGGGCGAGCGTGTGCCGGTCGACGGCGCGGTGCTCGAAGGCCGCACGCACATCGACGAGTCGCTGATTACCGGCGAAAGCCTGCCGGTCGCAAAGCAGCCCGACGACACCGTCACCGGCGGCTCGATCAACGGCGAAGGCGCGATCGTCGTCACGACGACAGCGATCGGTGCGGAAACGACGCTCGCGCGGATCATCCGGCTCGTCGAATCGGCGCAGGCGGAGAAAGCACCGATCCAGCGACTGGTCGATCGCGTCAGCGCGATCTTTGTGCCGGCGATCCTGGTCGTCGCGGCACTGACGCTCGGCGGCTGGCTGATCGCCGGCGCGGGCGTCGAAACTGCCATCCTCAACGCGGTCGCCGTGCTGGTGATCGCCTGTCCGTGCGCGCTCGGCCTCGCGACGCCGGCGGCAATCATGGCGGGCACCGGCGTCGCCGCACGTCACGGCGTGCTGATCAAGGACGCGCAAGCGCTTGAAATCGCGCATCGGGTGAACGTGATTGCGTTCGACAAGACCGGGACATTGACGCTTGGACAACCTTCGGTCACGGCGTTCGAGGCGATCGGTATCGATAGCGGCGAGGCGCTCGCGCTCGCCGCTGCGGTTCAGCGGCACAGCGACCATCCGCTCGCCCGGGCGGTGGTGGCCGCGTATGAGCGGGCACAAGGCGAAACGAAATCCGCTACAGCTTCGCGTGCGGGTGCTTCCGTGGCCGCGTCCGCCGCGCGGGCGGTGGCCGGTCGCGGCGTCGAAGCGCATGTCGACGGCCGCACGCTCGCCGTCGGAAGCGGCCGCTGGCTGCAGGAAACCGGCATCGTCCTGCCGGATCAGTTTGACGCCCGTGCCCGCCAGCTCGAAACGGAAGGCAATACGGTTTCATGGCTGATGAGCCTGGACACGCCGCCCGCGGCCCTCGCACTGATCGCCTTTGGCGACACCGTGAAGCCGACCGCGCGCGAAGTTGTCGCCCGCCTCAAGGAAATGGGCATCAGGAGCGTGCTCGTCACCGGCGACAACCGCGGCAGTGCGGCGAGCGTCGCCGCCTCGCTCGACATCGACGAGTTCCATGCCGAAGTCCTGCCTGACGACAAGGCCCGCGTGGTCCGCGACCTGAAGATGCGCACGGCGGGCATCGTCGCGATGGTCGGCGACGGCATCAACGACGCCCCCGCACTCGCGGCCGCAGACATCGGCATCGCCATGGCCACCGGCACCGACGTCGCCATGCAGGCCGCCGGGATCACGCTGATGCGTGGGGATCCGGCGCTCGTCGCCGCCGCCGTCGATATCTCCCGGCGCACCTGGCGCAAGATCCAGCAGAACCTGTTCTGGGCGTTCGTCTACAACCTGATCGGCATACCGCTGGCCGCATTCGGACTGCTGAACCCCATGTTGGCAGGCGCGGCGATGGCGTTCTCGAGCGTCAGCGTGGTGACGAACGCGTTGTTGCTGAGGACATGGCGCGGCGCTCGCTCGGAGCGCTATCAGGGCAGCGCCTCAGCCAGCTCCGAGGAAAGCCCGTTGAAAGAAAAAGTGGCCCAAAGCTAAAGATGCCCTGGTGACCTGCCGTTAAAGGGATTGGCTGCATTGTCGTCGCACGTGCCGCGCAGCAAAAATCGTCCTGTCCTTTTACGGCAAAAATCCATGGATATTCTTTCTCTGCGTCGCGCCAGCGTTGGCGCCCGGCTGGCCATGCTCTCGTGCGTCCTCGTCGCGGTGATCTTCGCCGTGTTCACGTGGGCCGTGACGCGGTCGGCGGGCCACCAGGTCAATGAGCAGATGCTGTCGCGCATCGCCGAAAAAGACCGCTCGCTCGCCGCGACAGTCGCGCTCGTCGACAGCGGCCTCTCGGCTGAAGTCGGCCGCTCGATGTCGCTGTTCGCGAGCTTCCTGCCAGGCGGATATTCGCTCGACGAAACCCAGAAGGTCGACATCAACGGCGTCGCCACGCCGACCATCAAGGCCGGCGACAAACCCCTGAATCTCGACTTTTCGATCCCAGACCAGTTTCTCGAACGCAGCGGCGCGATCGCGACGGTATTCGCGCGCAACGGCGACGACTTCGTGCGCGTGACGACGTCGCTGAAGAAGCAGGACGGCTCGCGCGCGATCGGCACACTGCTCGATCGCAAGGGTCCGGCGTACGCACCGTTGCTGGCCGGCAAGCCTTATACCGGCCTTGCCGCGCTGTTCGGCAAGCGATTCATCACGCAATACAAGCCGGTGACCGACGCCGGCGGGCGCGTGATCGGTGCGCTCTTTGTCGGCATCGATGTCGGCCCGCAGATCCAGTCCATCCAGGCAGGCATTCGCCAGCTGAAGATCGGCGAAAGCGGCTATTACTTCGTGCTCGACGCATCGAACGGGCCGGATCGCGGCAAATTCATCGTGCATCCGGCGGCGGTCGGCCAACCCGCTGACGAAGACAATGCGCCGTACAAACAGATGCTTGATGCAAAGGAAGGGCAGCTCGCATACACGTCGAAGGACGCAACACTCGGCGAAACCGGCGAGCGCGAGAAGTACGTGTCGTTCATCACCGTGCCCGAGTGGCAATGGCTGATCGGCGGTATCGCGCCGCGCGACGAGGTGATGGCGAACGTCAACGCGACACGCAATCGCTTCCTGCTGATCGGCTTCGTGCTGGTCGCCGCGTTCGCAGCGATCTTCCTCGTCGCCGTGCGCCGGCTGGTGAGCCGTCCGCTCGACGAAGCGGCGAAGGCATCGGAGCGCTTCGCGTCGGGTGACCTGAGCGTGCGCGTCGGCAACGGACGCGCCGATGAAATCGGCCGGCTGATGGACGCGATCGACGGCATCGGCGAAGGTCTTGCGCGCATCGTCACGCAGGTGCGCGGCGCATCGGCGGAGATGACGGATGGCACCGCGAAGATCGCCGCGGGCAGCGGCGACATCGCCGCGCGCATCGCGACGCAGGCAAGCAGTCTCGAAGAAACCGCCGCGAGCATGGAGCAGATCACGTCCACCGTGCAGCAGAACGCCGACCATGCCGCACAGGCGAACACGCTCGTCTCCAGCGCCTCGGAAGCGGCGCTCGAAGGTGGCCGTGCGGTAGAGCGCGTCGTATCGACGATGGGCGACATCAGCCGCTCGTCGCGGAAAATCGCCGACATCACGACCGTGATCGAAGGCATCGCGTTCCAGACCAACATCCTCGCCTTGAACGCGGCCGTCGAGGCAGCGCGCGCGGGCGAGCACGGCAAGGGCTTCGCCGTCGTGGCGTCGGAAGTGCGCGCGCTAGCGCAGCGCAGCGCGGCCGCCGTCAAGGAGATCGAAGCGCTCATCGGCGAATCGACGGCACGGGTCGAGTCCGGCTACCGGATCGCTGAGGAAGCGAGCACGACGATGCACAGCATCGTCGAACGCGTGGGCCAGGTGCAGGCAATCATGAGCGAGATCAGCGTCGCTTCGCGCGAGCAATCCGGCGGCATCGAGCAGGTGAATCTCGCCGTCACGCAGATCGGCGAAGCGACGCAGCAGAATGCGGCGATTGTCGGCGAAGCTGAGCAGGCCGCCGCCGAACTGCGCGATCACGCCGAGCGTCTGGCGCAGGTGGTCAGCGTGTTCAAGCTGGACGCGTCCGGGCGCGGCTGACCTGGGGTTGCATCACGGGGTGGTATCGCCGCGTTGCGGGGTCGTAGAAGCCCGCGCCGCTGCGCACGCCGACGCGTCCCGCGTCCACCTGCTCGCGCAGAAGATCGATCACATCTTCATCCTTGGCAAGCTCAGGCATCAGGTGCGTCGAAATGTCGACGGTCCGGCGATACCCCAGCGGCGTCCAGGCGACGCCTTCATCACACGGTCTACGACCTCCGGTGTCGCCGGGCCCGGGCGCACGATGTTCAGCGCCTCGCGCAGCACCGCGAACTGCAGCCGGTTGCCGACGCCAATCAAGCCCGTGCCCACCACGCCTACAACTGACTTGCCCGGGTTGCTCCTGTCCACGCTGCTCTCCTGCCGTGATGTCGATGAAAACCCGGGAGCATAACGCAGCAGCCATTTTCTCGAGACTGAAAGACACAGGGCCGGTCTCTCATGCGAGAGCCGGCCCTGTGGCAGGACTGCGTCAACCTCATGACGCCATTGCTGGCGTCATGCCGGTTGCGTCATCAGTACCGCGGTTGCGGACGATGGTCGTCATCGTGGTGACGACGCGGATCCGGGTCATGCGGGTGATGGCGCATCCATTCGTCGTGCTCCCAGTAGCGATGTCCGTCGTAGTAACGGTCGCCGTGCCAGCCAGTGTCGATGTTCACGCCGACGGGCATCATGTGCGGGCGTTCGTACGTCGCGGGCGGCGGGCCGCCATGGACATACATCGGATCCTGCTGCGCAAACGCGGCGCTTGCGCTCAGCAATGCACCGCCAGCAAGCAGGGTTGCAATGACGGAACGTGACGTGCGATTCAAGGTTTTCATGTTTTACCTCCCTTTAGGGTTGTTCGCCGGCCGGGTGAAATATCGGGAATCCGGTGCCGTGCGCTTGAGACCCACTTTAGCGACACAAACCGGCGGGGAACGTGAGGACTTGTAAGCACACATTTCAAATTAACGATGCATACCAATCCCGGGTGATGCCAAAAAACTCCAGCCGCACAGAGGCTTGCGAGCCGGCTCGAGGGACGGCGGCTGCCAGCTATCTGTGAGCCCTGGTTACATCCCTTCCAATCATGAAATAACGGCGGAGTCGGAGAACAAAAGTCAGGTGAAAGGACAGTCCAGTGATTAGCGGCTTGGACTCGCAACGGGTGCGCAGGGCGTGCGGTTGTGCGGGATGGTGCGCGAGGGATGGAAGCAGGCGCTGTCGAATGAAGCGCGGATTTCGCGGAGAAACAAAAAGCCCGGCGCGCGTTAGCGCACCGGGCCCTGAAAACAATGCGCACGAGAATGCGCGCACTCGACCCGCGGACGTGCCGCGCGCCGGACAGTCGATCAGCCGCGCAGGAAGCCGAAAACGGCGAAATATTGCGACTTGCGAACACGCTCCGCTTCGCGGTGGCGCGCTTCGTACGAATAATCAGAATCCATCGGCAGGAACGGCGACGCGAAGAGGTCGCTAACCTTATTGAATAGTGCAAGGATCAAGCTCATGGCGACTCCCGGTTGATTAAAGATGCAGGGTTTTCCCTTAGAAAGAAGTATAGGGTTTTCCCTGATCAAAATCTAGTGCAATGCAACATTTATTTGCGTGTGACCCGCTGTCACACAGTCAAGACTGCCAATGGTGCGTTGCATCAATACAACAACCAGTGCGAATCAGCATCGAGCGGGATTTCTTCAGACAAGGAAATTAGTCCGTCCCCATTCAGCGGAACAGGCGCTGCGGTGCGTTCGTCCGAATCCGTCCAGGAAAAGGCTGCTTCGGAGGGAGCGGTTGCTGACCAGTCGCGCGGAAATGCCTTCGACTTGGGCGAAGGCGATATGGTCCCCGCCGGAGCGTCTGACGACCGGATCTGGATCTTTCAACCTGATGAGAGGAGCGACGACGCGGGCCGCCGACGACGACCTGCTGGAACCCCGCGGCGCAGACGGTGTGCCTACCGGCCGCAGAGGTCGCTACACGGACCGTCGTACCGCACATCCAGCGACGACAGGTCCTTGAACACCAGTCGCTTCACGATTCCACCGCTGTGGACCACGTGGACTGCGCCGCGATTGACGAAAACACCGGGACGTTCGTCGGGGAGTACCAACTGCATCAGCGGGCCGAACTTTTGTATTGCCTCGAAGAAGCTGTCTTCGCGCGATGGTTCGGACACGCCAAGCCAATAAACAAGCGCGGCGGCAGGATTGCTGGAATCGCGCGCGACAAAGCGCGGAACAGAATCAGTCTGGGTATAGAGCGACCGTTGAACGTCTGGCACTTCGCGCATGAAGGTGTCTCCGGTGTTGAATGTTTGTATTCAATGCGTGACCTGTTGTCTTCTCTGCTTCTGTCGAACCAGCCTGTACCGCTCGCTATTGGCGCGACGGATACAACACGTTTCAGCGACGGCAACCGGCCGTGGTTCCCCACGTGATTGCCCGCCTGATCATCGAAACGCGCGTGAACCCTGCTGATCTGCTTCGGCTCCCGACATCAGCATGACTTACGGACAACGGGCGCAAGCTCATGTTCCGTTCACGCCGTCGATGCAGACCATCGATTCGCCGCCGAAGGAAAGCCTCCCGGCGCAAGAAGTAGGCTGCGTCGAGAATTCCAACTATTGGGATTTATAACGTCGATGAAAATTACAAGCAAGCACCCGCAGCGAATACGCGGGTTAACTCCACGTAGCCGATCGCCATGTCCCATAAAGCGGCACGATGTCTCGAACGCTCGTGCGAATTTCTGACCGGGATTCTGTTTGTACTGCTTGGGTGTCGATGAGACCTATGAGGCGGGGCGCCCTCCGGCGCGGCCGCCTCGTCCCGGCAAAACGTCACTGACCAAAGAAGATGTCGCATCGAGGTCCGGTAGAGCAGTGTGCGTTGCCCGGACCACCTGTCTCGCCGTGCGTGGCGGCGACCCCGCCATATGATGCGTCCTTCATGAATTGACCTGACGCATTGGGGCTCCACCCCAGGTTGCCAAACGACATGTCGGTCTCTGCTTGCGCAGACTCGTTGGCGTTCTGCTGCATCCTCGCATGAGCGGACCACTGCGAATCCGGTTGAAGTCCCTGCCCATTCACCTGCCCGGCCATCGCAAACAGCAAAACGCTTGCGAACGGCAATGCCAGATATGATTTCATTTCATGACTCCTTGAATCTGATGCCAGTTGCGCGGGTCCTCTTCCCGGCAATTCGCAAACCTGGATACCCGCCGTAGTAGTCGCTCTCAAATGGACAGGCACGCGGCCACGGCAAGCGGAACAGCCAGACTGGCCGTGTATGAGCGGCATCTGGCCTACCTGGTAATTAGTATGATTAGGCACGCCCCCATCGATTTTGGGCGGGCACTGGCGGCGCAGCGAAGGATTGCTCAGGCTGTCGCGTGGGGTCTCAGAGCAGATAACGTGTCGCGCTGCAACCTCTGTTATAGGTCGCGTGCGCGAGACTTCAACGAACTCGCGTGGGGGCGTACCGAATCGGCGAATTTACTGCCTGTGCCGGCGTGAAACGTCAGAAATTCATCGCGGTAGATCAAGCGCGATCGCCGTACGCGTCTTCGCATGGCACCTGCGAAAGTCTGTCGCAAAGGTCGCGCCTTCAACCGCTTTGCCCGTTTCGCGGCCTAAACAACAGGTTTCCAAGGCCAGGACGGGTAGATGCGATCGCTGGTTTCAACGCTGTCCCGGTCGACGGCGGCCTGGCCATCGGTACCCTCGACATCGGCAACGCTGGACACCTCGCTCGCCAGTTCGACTCTGGACTCTTCGGCCGTCGAGTCGGCGCGCGCGTCTTCAGCGGATTCGGCCGGTGACAAGCCGGCACCGAACCACACCACCTCGCTTCTCATATCAGCCACGTACGCCCGCCATCCTGTTGGATTGCCGGCAAACAGATTCCGCCGGACTGCGGAGGCAAGAACCTCGCGATCCAGTTCGAATTCGAGCAGGTCTTGCGGCCACGTCAGGAAGGCGTCGGCAGCGCGCTGTGCGAACTCTTTCGGCATCATGTGCTGCGAAATCTGGGTCAGTAACCGAAAGCTTGCCAGCGAATCGTTCGCCGCCGACAGTTCGTGCACAGTTTTACGGGTATCGCCGTATCTCAGCAGACGGCTGACTGCCTGCAGTACCTCTCCGAGGTGCAACAGCAACGCGCGGCGTTCAAATGCATCTTTCATCGGCTCAGTTCTCCGCGTAGGTCGAGCCGCAATTCTATCCTTCGCGCGTGTCGCGACTCTGACCCCTTCCACACCATGCTGCCGCGGTGTATCTGTGAACCGTTCAGACCGCATATGAAGAGCCACTATGAGGCGGCCATATCCCGGCGGCCCAAGTTCAGGTACACAACCGGTTTGCGCCAACCGCGTCATATATTTGACTTCGCGCAAGCCTAAGCTTCGCTGCAGGAATCGTGCGCTCTGCCAGCCAGGGTGCGCCTCACGCTCGCCGTTTGCGCTTGCCGGACGTCAAGTTTGCTGACTGACAGTAATCGCCGCCGCTTCGGCATCTTGATTAAATCGATTGACTTCCGGGGATTCGCCCGTACAATGGGTTTTGTTGCAATGCAGCAATTGGCCTTTTTGGTCCTCGCGGCGCGTGTCTTCTGTCTTCGTCAGAGTCCTCTCGCACCCGCCGCCTCACCCCCTACCGGAGCAGTGATGAGCACTCTTACCCCCCAACAGCTGGTCGCCGCGCAGCAAGCAGGCGTGGAAACTTTTTTTGGCTTTGCAAACAAGGCCTTCGAAGGCGTTGAAAAGCTGGTCGCGCTCAATATGCAAGCTGGCAAGGCCACCCTGGCTGAAAATCAGGAAATCCTGACGAAAGCGTTCTCCGCCGGCAACCCGTCTGAACTGTTTGCGCTCCCCGCAAGCCTGTCGCAACCCGTAGCAGAAAAAGTGACTGCGTATGGCCGTCAGGTTCACGAAATCGTGTCAGGCGTGCAGGGCGAGTTCCTGAAGTCAGCCACGGAGATGTTCCAGCAATCCCAACGGGATGGGCAGGCTTTCGTCGAGAACCTCGCGAAAAACGCTCCGGCTGGAAGCGAAGGGGCAATTGCAGCATGGAATTCCGCCTTCTCCGCGATGAATTCGACGTACGAATCAGCGAACAAGGCCGCAAAGCAGTTCGTGGCGACTGTATCGGCTGCCTGATAGAGACTCTTCTCCGGGCCGCGGCGATTGGCGCCGCGCCTGGTAGCCGGTTTTCCACCCGGCTTTGTATGTCTCAAATGCGAACTTCGGTTCGCATTTTTTTTACCGGCCGCAAAGGCGCCCACGACCGGAAATGCCGGCTTTGTCACGTCGGCGCAAAGACGACGGCCTGGCAGTCCGCAATATACCTGTGCGTTCGCTTGAAGCGATAAGTCTGGCCGTCGGCGGTTATCCGGTTCACACCCGGTCGCGTCAGCAGAAGCATCTCGTCCGCGAGCGAGGCGGCGACCGTGCCGCTGCCCGACAATTCGTCCAGCGAGCCCTCAGGGTTGCCGATGTACACGAGGCGTTCACTCTCCCCGTACCGCATCACGAAGACGGCCTGGCCGGCGTCCAGCGCCAGTTCGAGATAGCTGGCAAGCTCTCGCAGTGATGCCGGCGTGTGTGACTGCGTCGCGTAAGCTGAACCCATCGCTGCTGCCATAGCAACATCCCCCGTCAAATTCGCTCGTCCTGACGCAGAAGGCTCGCGTCACCGCTGACACGCCGCGCTTCTACTATAAGCTGCTGCCAGGGAATGCGAAACTCGCAAGGCGGCCTCTTTATGCCCAATATCACGTGATGACAGGGCTCTGGTAGCTAGCGCCGAGTCGCCAGAAAGGATTGAATGCGTAGAGGCCGCCCGCATGGCTCTTTGTGTAGTCGCGATGATCGACGCCGCGCGAGCAACGGTTCGAGCGCATTGAAGGGATGGTAGAAACATGCTGGCGGATATCCGCACTCCCACACTGCCACACTTAGTGCGGAGTAGCGGGTTTCGCTTTGTGCGCGTGCCGGGACTTCGTCGCGTGCTTCGCCGCCGGCTGCTCCGAAGGGCGGGGTGCAACAGCAGGAGCCGGAGCCGCCGGCGAAGGCGGTGCGATTGCAGGTGCGCTGAACGTCGCCGAATCGGTGTCGAGCAGGGTCGACAACGTGGCTTGCTGGTTCAGCATCATCTGCTCGATGCGTTGCTGCTGCGCAGTGGTTTCTCGTGTGAGACGCATCAGAAGCATCGTTTGCGTGATGCCGATCGCGACCGTCACAAGCAGCGCCCCTACGACGATCGACAGCATCCACTTCATTCGCCGCGAGTGATCGGTCGCCGCGCGACGCTGGTCGGAAATCACGCCGTAAAGCGCATCGACGGTATCGGCGAAGGCCGTCGCCCGCGCACGGTCAAGTTCCGGAGCAGCGTGCGTCGCGGGCTGCGGCTGCAAAGCAACATAAGGGCGCGCCGACCTGCCGCCCGATGCGACCGACGAGTCAGGCATGTCAGTCGACAGAGCCGCAGACGCGCGCCCTGCAAATGACGACGCCTTCGCGGCCACATCGCCAGCGGCCGTTGCGTCGCGAGACGCAGCCGCTTCGCGCGAGGCCGTAGCCGTCTTTGCGACGCTCGTTGCAGAGCGCTGCTGTGATGCGGCGGATTGTGCCGAGGCGACCGCGTCGCTGGCGCGGGCAGCCGCGACACTGCGCAGCGCCGAAGACGACATCGAAGGCGCAGCGGGCAAGACCGCAGCTACCCGCGAGACCGCCGCACTCGAAGCGGAAGCGTCAACTGGTTCCGCTACAGCGGCTTCCTGCCCAGCCGCTGCCGGATTCGCCGCTGCACTGCCCGCGCCTTGCGCTGCATCTGCCGCCTTCGCAGCGGCGTCATCGATTGCCGGCATGACCGTCGCAGCCGTCGCGCCCACTTCTGCGCCTGCGCCGTTCGCCACGCTCAGTGTCGGCTCCTCACGCTCATCCAGCACGCTCGCCTGCACCGAAGCCGAAGCCGTCTCCCCTGCTTTTGCCGCACGCGTCACGCGTCGCGCAGGCTTCGCATCATGCCCCTCCAGCGCCGGCTCGCCGCCGTCCGCCAGCCCCACCGCTGCCAGCACTTCCGCGGGCAATTCGAAGCCCCTCAGCGTGCCTTGGCGCACGTCGATGGTCATCGCTTCCAGCGTCGCGCGCGTGGGATCGTCGGGGAACAGGTCGAGCGTGCTGTCGTCGCGCGCCACATCGCTCAGCTGCGCGAGCCGCTGAGCGGAGCGCGCGGCGCGGGCCAGCTTGTTTTCAGTTTCGGTGGAGACGGTGGCCGTGCGCTGCTTCGTCGAACGGGAGCGGGGCGCGCGGGTATTCGGGGATGCTGCGGAATCTGCCATAGGGAGAGGAGCGGTCGTCGTAGCCGTCAGGCAGCGGTCGCCTGCCGCGGGTCGCCGCTGCAAAATGCCATCTTCGTTTTTCGAGACCTCATTGTCTCATGGCCGCACGCAGGCGCCGACGGGAATTCATGTAAGCGCCTGCGCTGCCCGTGCTCCAGCGCTGTCAGGTCGACAAAATCTGGTTTATCCTTGGACGCACACAGGAACCCACTATCGCGCGAGGCTGCCCGTCATTGCCGTCTGGCCGTGTCGTTGCCGTGTCCGTCGACCTTCACTATCAGTAAGTACACGCAGCATGAATACATCCGCTTCCTCGGCCACCCTCGCCGCCGAGCTACGTGAACACTTCGCGCAGCTTGTTCTGCCGCTATGGCGGGGGCCGGGGTTCAACGCCGCGCTCAATCTGCCGTATGAAGCCGTGGACAGCGCACATCGGCCGCTGCCAGTTGTGCGCTATCGGGCGATGGCCTGCGCTCGACAATTGTTCGTTTTCTCGCAGGCGGGCGATGCCGCCCATGCCGATACGCTGTTCGATGCACTACTCAGCCGCTTTCACGACACGCTGAACGGCGGGTGGTTCTTTAGCGTCAATGCAGAAGGCGCGCCGCTCGATACCTCAAAGGATCTGTACACGCATGCGTTCATCGTGTTTGCCTGCGCGGAATATTTCGTGCGCTCGGGCAATCAGGATGCACTCGACGTGATGTACGACACGTCCGCGCTCATCACCGAGCGCTTTGCGCACGCGCGCGACGGCTTGCTCAACGCGTCGCTCGATGCGGATTTCTCCACGGTCACCGGCACGCCTCTGCAAAACCCGCTGATGCATCTGACCGAAGCGTGGCTCGCCGCGCGCGAGGCGACGCAGGATGGCGCATTCGGCGACGCACTCACGCGCCTCGTTGAAGTGGTCGCGCGCAACTTCATGCATCAGCCGACAGGCTGTATCGCCGAATTGCCGCTCGGCTCGGACGACAATCGCCTCGAACCAGGTCACCAGTTCGAATGGTTCTATCTGGTGCGACGTGCGGCCGGCCTGCTGGGAACGTCCGGCCTCGACGAAGCGCTGACGCGCGCGTTCAGCTTCGCGCAGCAGCATGGTATCGACCCGACGACGGGCGGCGTGGCGGCCGCGCTCGACGAGGCAGGAGCCATCAAGGACAGCGCCCAGCGGATTTGGGCTCAGACCGAATATCTGCGCGCGCTCGCCACACACGACAGCGAAGCCGCACGCATCGCGTTGCCGCAGCAGATCGAGCGTTTTCGCGCGCGCTTCCTGCGCCCGCATGGATGGATCGAAAGCATGACGGCCGCTGGCGACATTACGCGTGCCGAGATGCCTTCGACCACGCCCTACCATCTCGCTACGGCATACGCGTCGTTGCCGGCATAAACGCGCGCCGGCGCTCGCGATAGATAACAAAAAGCCCGCGCAAGCGGGCTTTTCTGCATTCCAGCGAATCGCAACGCGTCAAAGCGCCGACATCCCCGCGAACGCACCCGAAGCATGCTGGCCGGAATACACTCCGCCACGCTGCCCGACCACGAGCACGGCATCCGAAATCTCGAATGAAGAAACCGCCTGCTTCAGGTGCTGCGTCTGTTCGTGGAGCGAAGCCGCAGCGGCCGCAGCCTCTTCAACCAGCGCCGCGTTCTGCTGCGTCATTTGATCCATCTGCACCACAGCCTGATTGACCTGCTCGATGCCCGTGCTCTGCTCCGACGACGATGCACTGATCTCCGCCATCATCTGCGTGACGCGCGATATCGACCCGGACACATTGCGCATCGCGTCGCCCGCACGTTCGACGAGTTCCGAGCCGCCCTGAATCTCCGCGACCGACTCGCTGATGAGCGTCTTGATCTCCTTCGCCGACTGCGCGCTGCGCTGGGCGAGGCCGCGCACTTCGCCCGCCACCACCGCAAATCCGCGCCCCTGCTCGCCGGCGCGCGCCGCTTCGACGGCAGCGTTCAACGCGAGGATGTTGGTCTGGAACGCGATGCCGTCGATCACGCTGATAATTTCCGCGATCTTGTCCGAGCTTTGCGCGATGCCGCGCATCTTCTCGACCACTTCGTTCACCACGTCGCTGCCACGGGAAGTCGCATCGAGCGCCGTTTCCGCCAGTGCGTTTGCTTCGCGTGCGTGCCCGGCGTTCTGACGGACTGCGGCGGTCAGCTCTTCCATGCTCGAAGCGGTTTCCTCGAGCGAGGCCGCCTGATTCTCGGTGCGCGCCGACAGATCCGCATTGCCCGTCGCAATTTCGTCGGCGCCGATGTAGATCGAATCGGCGGATTCGCGCACGGTCTTGACGGTACGTGCGACGCTCGCCTGCATCCTGGCCAGGCCAGAAAACAGTTGGCCGATCTCGTTCGTGCCGCGTTCGGCGATCGGCTGGTCGAGACGTCCTTGCGCGATGCGGTCGAAGTGGCGGCCCGCTTCTTCGAGCGGCGCAACCACGCCTCGCTTCAACGCGACGTACACCGCGATCGTCCCCGCCAGCAGCAGCACGATGATTGCAATCCCTACGCTGCGAAACAGCGCGAGGCGGCTGTCGATCGAATCGAGCGAAGCGCGGCTTGCGGCATCACCGAACTGCACGAAATTGCGCTGTTCCGCGAGATAGGCGTCCTGGAGAGATTGGGTCGGCTGGTCGAGAAACGCCTGAATGTTGCCGGCGTCGAGGTATTGCACGAGTTCGCCGAGCGCCGTGTGCAGCTTGCGATATCGCTCGGTGAGTGCCGCCGCGCGGGCGCTGTTTTCGTCGTTCATCTTCGGCGCGTTCGTGAACACCTCGAATGAATGTTCCGCCGCCGTCAGTTGCTCACGCGCGTGCTGAACGATGTCGGCCGGCTCGGCGCCGCCGCGCACCATCCGCGTGCCGGCGCGCGACAGGTTGATGCGCGCGTCCATCAGATGCTGCGTCGTTTCGCTGACCGCGTCGACCTGCTTCAGCGCGACGTTCGACAGATCGCCGACGTCGTCATGCGTGCGGGTCAACGACCAGAATCCCAAGCCCGCCGTCACCAGCTGGAACACACAGAAAGCGATGAGAACACACAACAGGCCGGAAGCGACCTTGATCTTGCTGAACATCGAAAACACCTGAATTGCTGAGAAGGGCAGGAACTACGTTCGGGTTAACGGCAGGTCCCGTCAGCCCTTGAGTCGAATTGAGTGAAAAAGCCCGACATCCGCGCCTTACAGCGCTTAACCCGCAAATTGCCGCTGTTTTTCACAATAATTAGAAGGCAATTTTTCCAATTCACCTTGACGCGACGCACAGGCACTTCCTAGAGTGGACAGGAATCAGTGCGGGCAACGCCCGAAGGAACGGAAATGACAGATCTACTGGATCGCGCACGCGGGGCCTTGCATGCCCAGCCGTTCAGCATGCTGCTTGGCGCCGAACTCATGAGTACGGGCACGCACGAACTCGCGCTGTGCCTGCCGATTCGGGACGAACTGAGGCAGCAACATGGCTTCGTACACGGCGGGGTCATCAGCTATCTGGCGGACAACGCGCTGACCTTCGCAGGTGCGCTGGCGCTCGGGCCGCGCGTCGTGACCGGCGAATACAAGATCAACTTTCTGCGGCCAGCGATCAACGGCACGCTGATGGCGCGCGCCCAGGTCGTGCACGCCGGACGCAGCCAGGCGACGTGCCAGTGCAATATCTTCGTGATGGACGACGGCAAGGAAAAACTCGTCGCGGTGGCGCAGGGCACGATCAACCGCGTAGGAGAGGGCGCGGAAGGCGCAGCGCCGCCGGCCTGAGGAATGACGCGAGATGACTTGAAGATGGCGCGCGCGACTGAAGAGCCGCGCGCGTCACTCACTGCCTTGATCCGGCGTTATTCCGCTGGGTAAGTTTTCTGCTGCTGCTCGCCGAGGCCCTGAATGCCGAGGCGCATCGTCTGACCCGGCTTCAGGAACACCGGGTTCGGCTTCACGCCCATGCCGACGCCCGGGGGCGTGCCGGTCGAGATCACGTCGCCCGGTTGCAGGCTCATGCACTGCGACAGATAGGAGATCAGCTTCGCGACGGTGAACACCATCGTCTTCGTGTTGCCGTTCTGGTAGCGATGGCCGTCCACTTCAAGCCACAGGTCGAGTTTCTGCGGATCGGCGACTTCATCGCGCGTGACGAGCCAGGGGCCGATCGGGCCGAACGTGTCGAAACCCTTGCCCTTGTCCCACGTGCCGCCGCGCTCGATCTGCCATTCACGCTCGGACACATCGTTAATCACGCAATAGCCCGCGACGTAATCCAGCGCGTTGGCTTCGTCGATGTATTTGGCCGGCTTGCCGATCACCACGCCCAGTTCGACTTCCCAGTCGCACTTCTTCGAGCCGCGCGGAATTTCGACGTCGTCGTTCGGGCCGATCACGGCGCTCGTCCATTTGTTGAAGACCACCGGCTCGCTCGGCACCGGCAGGTTCGATTCCGCCGCGTGGTCCGCGTAATTCAGGCCGATACAGACGAACTTGCCGATGTTGCCCACACACGGACCGATACGCGGATTGCCTTCGACCACCGGCAGCGAGGCTGGATCGACTGCGCGCAGTTTCGCGAGACCCGCGTCGGTCAGCACATCGCCGCCGATATCGGCGACCACCTTCGACAGATCGCGAATCTTGCCTTGCGCATCGAGCAAGCCCGGCTTTTCCTGACCTTTCGGCCCATAACGAAGCAGTTTCATCGTGGCACTTCCCAAATGTTCAGTGAAAAAAATGCTGCACTCAGTTCGACCAGCCGCCGTCGATCACATGCGCCTGGCCAGTCGTGAACGACGACTCGTCCGACGCCAGATAGAGCGCAAGCGCGGCGATCTCTTCCGGCTTGCCGACACGGCCCATCGGCTGGCGCGCGACAAAGGCCGCCTGCACCGCATCGAGCGACGCGCCCTGCGCCTGCGCGGCGATCCGCTGTTCGAGCGACGGCGAGGCCACCGTCCCCGGACAAATCGCGTTGCAACGGATACCGCGCGTCACGAAGTCTGCCGCAACCGCCTTCGTCAGTCCAATCACCGCAGCCTTCGACGCACCATACACGAACCGGTTCGGCACACCCTTGATGCTCGACGCCGCCGACGACATGTTGATGATAGAGCCTGCGCCTTTCTCCAGCATGGCGGGCAGAAACGCGCGAATCGTCCGGTACATCGCCTTCGCGTTCAGATCAAAGGCAAAGTCCCAGTCTTCTTCGCTCGCTTCGAGAATCGAGCCCGCGTGCACGTAGCCCGCGCAGTTGAACAGCACGTCGATCGCGCCGACTTCGGCAGCGAGCGCCTTGATCGCGGCATCATCACGCACATCGAGCATACGCGCCTCGACGGGCTTGCCGGCGAGCGCATCGATGCGGATGTCCGTCGCGATCACGCGTGCGCCTTCGCGCGCGAAGAGCTCCGCGGTCGCGAGGCCGATGCCTTGTCCGGCAGCAGTGATCAGGGCCGTCTTGCCGGCCAGTCTTTGTATCATCTACGGCTCCAGTTGAAATGGCGTTTGAGTCATAACGGGTATTGCAGCGCCTGTTGAGTCAGTCAGATCGGCGCGCGAGGCGCATCGATCGATCTTTCAGCGGCGTTACAGCCGGTAGAAGGCCGCAGCGTTGCCGCCGAAAACCGCCGCACGGTCCGTATCGGACAGCGACGCGAGCAACGCGTTCGCCACGGCGTGCCACAGGAGATAGTCACCGTTCAGGTTGAGCACCGGCCAGTCGCTACCCCACATCAGCCGGCGCGCTCCAAAGCAGGCCAGCAGATGATCGACATACGGCCGCAACGTGGCCTCGGTCCAGCCGGGTGCGGCTTCCGTCGCGAGCCCCGATAGTTTGCAGTGAATGTGCGGCAACCGGGCGAGCCGCTCGATACCGTCAGCCCATGGTTGCCAGCCGGCGGCGCCATCGTGGATCGGCGGCTTGGCGCCATGGTCGACGACAATGCGCAGCCGGGGAAAGCGCTGCGCGAAGACTTCGAGCGCGTCGACGTGGCGCGCATAGATCAGCGCATCGAATGCGAGGTCGTGCGCGATGACCGCTTCGACAGCCGGCGCGAGTGCGGGATTCGCGATCCAGTTGTCGTCCGCGAGATCCTGAAGCATCGGACGCACGCCCCTGAATTTCGGATCGCGGGCAAGCTCGGCGATCAGCGCGGGCGCGCCGTCGTCGAGCATCGGCACCCAGCCGACCACGCCAGCAATCGATACCTCGCCGCGTGCGATGTCCAGCAGATAGCGGGTTTCTTCGACCGTCGGCGCGGCCTGCACGACCACCGTGCGGTCGATTCCGGCGCCTGCTCGAAGCGGCGCCAGATCGCCCGGACCGAACGTGCGGTAGAGCGACGTCATCTCCGGCTTGAGCCAGCCGTAGTCGCCCCGCTCAGGACTCCAGTAGTGCTGGTGAGCATCGATGCGCTGTGTCACGTCAATCCTCCGGCACGGGTGCGCGCGGGTCGAGCAAGCCTTCTCGCAGGGCCTTCCACAGCGCGGCCGGCAGCTTGCGTTCGAAAGACGCGACGTTCTCGCGCAACTCTGCAGCGCTACGTGCGCCTGTCAGCACCGACGCGACGGCTGGATGCGCATACGGAAACTGCAGCGCTGCCGCGGCAAGCGGGGCTTCGTGCACGCGGCAGATTGCCTCGAGCCGCGCGACGCGGTCGATGATTTCCTGCGGCGCGTCGGCGTAGTTGAACTTCAGATCGCCCTGTACGCCGCGCGCAAGAATGCCCGAATTGAACGCGCCGCCGAGCAGGATGCTCACGTGACGCGCTTCGCATTCGGGCAGCAGGTCGTCCAATGTCTGCTGCTCCAGCAACGTGTAACGGCCCGCGAGCAACGCACAGTCGATATCGAATTCCGCCATCACTTCGAGGATCGCCGCACCTTCGTTCACACCCAGGCCCACTGCTTTCACCGCGCCGCTCGAACGCAGTTCGTCGAGCGCGCGAAACCCGCCGCCCTCGGTCAACTGCTTCCAGTAGTGCGCGTTACGATCGCCATGCGTATAGCGGCCGATGTCGTGCACCAGCAGGATATCGATGTCGACCATGCCGAGCCGTTGCTGGCTGTCTTCAAAGGAACGCAGGATGCCGTCGCGCGTGTAGTCGAAGATCGCTTCGAAAGGCAGCGGGTTCTGCCAGCCTTCGCTGCCGTCGTACGGATGCGTGCGCGGCACGAAATGGCGGCCGACTTTGGTCGACAGCACATACTCGCTGCGCGGATAGCGGCGCAGCGCCTGACCTAACCGGTGCTCGGCCTTTGTATGGCCATAGTGCGGCGCGGTATCGAAGTAACGGATGCCGGCGTCCCACGCGGCATCGATTGTCGCCTGCGCTTCCTCATCGGATAGATCGCGATACAGACCGGCGAGTGGCGCCGTGCCGAGACCCAGGCCGGTCACCTTCAGCTCGCGCCGGCCAATGCCGCGTCGCTGGCTGACCTTCGGATTCATCGCTGCTGTCATCACACGTCTCCTTTTTTATCCGCGCTTCAAAGCGACGCGATTTCCATTACGCTACGCGGTATCGCGCTCGACGGCAGGCACGCCGGTCCGACCGGCTCGAAGGTCTTGTAGGTCAGGATGAACTCCTGGTGCCCCAGCGCCTCCGACTTCGACGCCGTGCCTTGCGCCACCGCCACCGTCTGCCCGAACACTTCGCGGCCGACGTCGTCGAGTGTGGCGCGGCCTTCCAGAATACGCCCGGCATCGACGTCCATGTCGCCGGCAAGATTGCGATAGGTCGCCGGGTTCGCACATACCTTGATCACCGGAGAGATCGCCGAGCCGACCACCGAGCCGCGCCCTGTCGTGAACAGGATCACATGCGCGCCGCACGCGATCAGTTCGCCGATTTCCGCGTTGTCGCTGATATTCGGAAAGCCGAAGCGCGGTTCGCCATCGGGCACGACGTCGAGCAGATACAAACCGCCGGTAGGCGGAACATCGCCCGGTTTGATGATCCCGACGATCGGCGATGCGCCGCTTTTCGCATACGCGCCGAGCGACTTCTCCTCCTGCGTCGTCAGCCCGCCGTCCGCATTGCCGACGGCAAAACTGCCGTGTCCGAGAATGGAATAGTAGCGCGCCGCCTTCGCGACGCAAGCGACGATTTCGTCGCCGAGGTCCACGCTCGCCGCGCGGCTCTTCATATGGTATTCGCACCCGACCAGTTCGCCGGTTTCCTCGAAGATGCAGGTCGCGCCCGCGTCGATCAGGTGATCGAACGCACGCCCCACGGCTGGATTCGCGGTGATGCCGCTCGTGCCGTCCGAGCCGCCGCAGATCGTTCCGATCACGAGTTCGTCGAGCGCCATCGGCACCTTTTGCTGTGCTGCAAGCTGCCTTCGCGCATCGCGGACCCAGTCGACACCGTATTGAATCGTGCTGCGCGTGCCGCCCTTCTCCTGGATGGTGAGCACCTCGACGGGACGGCCGCTCGCGCGCACGACCTCCACGAGGTAATGCTTGTTCATGCTCTCGCAGCCCAGCGACACGAACAGCACCGCGCCCACGTTCGGATGCGTGGTGAGCTGTTGCAGCATTCTCTCAGCGTAGCTATTCGGGTAGCAGCCGGGAAAGCCGATCAGATGGACGGGCGGCTCGCGTTCGGCGGACGGATCATCGAAGGCGTCGAGCGGCTCGCGAAACTGCGTGACGATCTCGCGTGCGACGTGATGCGCGCATTCGACGAGATACGCGACCGCGACGACATTGCGGATGCCTTTGCGGCCATCGCTGCGCAGATAGCCGTGAAGCATGGGCCGCGCAGCGGCAGGTGCAACGGAAGATTCAGTCATGATCGTTGGTTCCAGCGCGGCGCGCGGGCCGCGTCAATGGTGCACAAATTCGTGGCCGGCATCGTGTGTATAGGTCGGCAGATAGTCGCTTTCGAGGTTATGCGTGTGCAGGTGCGCGCCGCGTGCAACCGCTTCGGTCACGTGACCGATCACGGCGCCGTAGCGCAGCACCTTTTCGTCCTTCATGAGCGCACGGCGCGCGACCTTGTGGCCGAGGTCGATGGTCTTCGCGAGCGTCACCTGCTCGCCTTCGATCTCGACCTGCGAACCCGACTCGAGCCGCGCCGCCGCGATCAGGCAGTTGTCCTGCGGACTCAGCAGGATCAGGCGCGGGTCTGTCTGAAGTGAAATGCTCAAAATGGGTCTCCGTAAAAGCGCAGATTCCTGTGGATGGGAACGGCGATCAGTTCTGGCCTTCACCGCTCGCGAGCCGCGCCACCATCAGCGAGCCGAGGATGATTGCGCCGTAGATCGCCTGAATCCAGAATGACGGCACCTGGGCAAGCGTCAGCAGGTTCTGCACGACGCCGAGCAACAACACTCCGGACAGTGCGCCGAGCATCGTGCCCTTGCCGCCATCGAGCGAAATGCCGCCAATCACCGCCGCCGCGAATACCGTGAAGATCATCCCGTTGCCCTGATTCGCATTGATCGCGCCCACGTAGCCGGTGACGATCAGTCCGCCAATCGAAGCGAGGATGCTGCCGAGCACGAACACGCCCCACGTGATGCGCTCCACGCGGATACCCGCCGCACGCGCCGCTTCCGGATTGCCGCCGATCGCGTACAAGGCGCGGCCGATGCGGTGATAGCGGAGCATGAATGCCGCCACCCCGAACGCGGCGGCCGCGAGCCACACGGAGATGGGCAGGCCGAGCACGATGGTGGTCGCGAGCGTGAAGAATGCCGGCGGCATGTCGAACAGCGTGCCGCCCTTGGTCGCGCCGACCAGCATGCCGCGCAGCACGATCAACATCGCCAGCGTGACGATGAACGCGTTCAGACGCAGCCGCACCACCAGAAAGCCGTTGATGAACCCGATCAGCGCACCGACGACGACGATCGCCAGCAGGCCCACCGCCGTCGGCCATTGCAGCCCGAAGCCAGCGGACGCAGCCGGCATCACGAGCATCGCGCCGACCGCAGGGGCGATGCCCACGGTCGACTCCAGCGACAGATCGAACTTGCCGGTCAGCACGATCAGCGATTCGGCGAGCACGACGAGCGCGAGGGCCGCCGACGCGCCCAGCACGCTGATCAGATTCGCCTTCGTGAGAAAGCTCGGGCTGACGAACGCGCCGATCACCAGCAGCAGCACGAGCGCCGGCAACAGTGCGAGATCGCGCAGGCGGGCAAATTCGATACGCGGGCGGTCACGCTGCGCGGCGGCGACGCTGGCCTGTCCCTGGTTCGTCGCGAACGCGGGGGTGGGCGCACTATTCTTCATGAAGACTGACTCCTTCAACTGAGGCGATGAGGTCGTGGTCCTGCCAGCCGGCCGGGAATTCGGCGGCGATGCGGCCACGGAACATGACGAGGACGCGGTCACAGGTACGCAGATCGTCGAGTTCGCCGGAAACGACGAGCACGGCCTTGCCGTCCTCGCGCACGCGATCCACGACGGACAACAGGGCTTCCTTCGATTTCACGTCGACGCCCGCCGTGGGGTCGATCAGAACCAGCACGTTCGGGTCAGTGGCGAGCGCGCGCGCCATCACGACCTTCTGCTGGTTGCCGCCGGAAAGCCCCGACACGATATGTTCGGGACCCTGGGCGACGATGCCGAGCGAGGCGATCATCTTCTGCCCGAAGGCGTTTTTCTTCGCGGGCGGTGCAATGCCGAACCTGCCGAGCATGTGTGCGATTGTCATCGAGGCGTTTTCCGCTACCGATTGCGTGAGCACGAGCCCTTCATGATGGCGATCCTTCGGCACACAGCCGATGCCGGCGGCCAGCGCAGCGGGTACATCGCCGTGCGGCAAGCTGACACCTTCGACGCGGATCTCGCCACGCGCCGGCGAGCGCAGTCCTGCGATGGCCTCGGCGACGCTCGTGCGGCCGCTGCTCGTCGCGCCCGTGAGGCCGATCACTTCGCCACGCTTCACTGCGAACGACACCGCTTCGTAGTCCGCCCCCGCGAGATCCGAGACTTCGAGCGCGACCTTCGTATCCGCCGGAAGCGCGGCGCGCGCCGCGGCGTCGGCGACATTCAGACCGCCGCGTTCGCCGGTCATGGCTTCGATCAGCTGCTCGCGAGGCAAGGCGGAAACCGGCGCGCTGACGATATGCCGCGCGTCGCGCAACACCGTCACCGCCTGGCAGATCTCATATACCTCCTGCAGGTGATGCGAGATGAAGAGGAACGTCACGCCTTCGCGTTGCAGTTCCTGAATGCGTTTGAAGAGACGCTTGATTTCGTCGCCATCGAGTTGCGCGGTCGGCTCATCGAGAATGATGAAACGCGCCCCGTACGACAACGCCCGGGCGATTTCCACCAGCTGGCGCGCTTCCACGCTCAGGTCGCCGGCGCGCGCGTCTTCGCGCACATCGATCTTCCAGTGGTCGAGCAACGCGCGTGCGTCGCGCCGCATCGCGCGCCAGTCGATGACACCGTGCCTGCCCGGCTGACGGTCGATGAACAGGTTCTCCGCGACGCTGAGGTCACGAATGATCGTCGAATGCTGATAGACGCACGCGACGCGTTCGCGCCACGCGTCGCGGTCCGCGACCGGCGGCGCAACCGCGCCGCCGAAGCGCACCTCGCCGGCATCCGGCTTGCGCAGGCCAGTGAGAATCGACACCAGCGTCGATTTCCCGGCCCCGTTGCGCCCGACGAGTGCATGCGACTCGCCGGGCATCACGCGGATGCTCACGTCTTTCAGCGCGGCCGTCGAGCCGTAGCGCTTCGTGACTTCAAGCGCCTCCACGACCGGAGGGAGTCCCTGTGGGGCGACCGGAGAGAGTCTCTGCGGATCGACGGGCACGGCAGAAGACATCACTTCGCTCATTTGAGAGTGTTGCCCCAGAGGTTCTTGTCGTCGACATTGGCCTTCGTCACGAGCGGCGCAGGCAACTGGTCTTCGAGAATCCCCGGCGACAGCTGGATGATCTTGCTGTCGTGGTCCGTCGGGCCCGGCTTGAAGGTCTGCCCGGCAAGCGCGGCCTTGATGTAGTAAAGGCCGTACTTCGCATACAGGTCGGCAGGCTGTGAAACGGTCGCGTCGATATCGCCGCGGCGGATCGCGTCGTATTCCTGCGGGATGCCGTCATTGCTGACGATCACGACATGCTTCGCGTCGCCGGTCGGATACAGCATCTGCTTGCGCCGCAGCGTCTGCAGCGTCGGCGACAGATACACGCCGCCCGCCTGCATGTAGATACCCTTCACGTCCGGGTTCGCCGTCAGCAGGCTGTCGAGCGCCGTGGCCGCGACGTCGCCCTTCCAGCTCGCCGGAATTTCCAGCAGCGTCAGACCCGGGTACTTCTTCAGGCACGAACGGAACGCTTCCGAACGATCGCGGCCATTCACCGAAGCCAGATCGCCCATGATCTGCACGACCTTGCCCGACTTCACATGCTCGCCGATGTACGTGCACGCCTTCTCGCCGTACGCGTGATTGTCGGCGCGCACGACCATCGCGACCTTGCCCTGCGTCGGCGCGACGTCCACCGCGACGACCGGCACGTTCTTCGCCGCGGCGGCATCGAGGGCGCGGCTAATCGCAGCCGAATCGAGCGGCCCGACGACGATGCCCTTCGAACCCAGGTTCAGCAGGTTGTTCATGTCGGTGATCTGCTGGACAGGATCGCCGTTCGAGTTGACCGGCGCGAGGATATCGATGCCCATGTCCTTCGCGTACTTCGGCAGGTAGTTGTTGTACGACTGCCAGAACGGCGAAGTCAGTAGCGGCAGGCCGAGGCCGACCTTGCCGGCTTCCGCGGCCTGCGCGGTGCCGGCCAGCGCCGCCCCCGCCACGCATGCAACGGCGACGCTGGTGAATAAGGTCTTCTGGATGAAACGGCGAGCCGCGTGCGGCCGCTGTGCGAACGTCATGTCTGTCTCCTGGTCTGCGTTGTTGAATCAACCGAAACCGGTCTCAACGGTGTGTTGGCGACCGGAACGTCGTCCTGCGCTCTTCTTTCTTATTTATTGGTGTGCGTTCATTCACCAATGAACGTATTATTCATATACGGATATTTTTAAGTCAAGGAATGTGCACTGCACCAACCGTCCGTGTTTTCCCTGGCCGATTGCGAGATGCAACCCACTACACTCACCCGCCGGGCAAGATGAGAACTGAACAAGGGGACCCAACACCATGGCAACCGATCTGCAAGACAAGGACGACGCCGATCGATACCGCGCGCCCGCGCTCGACAAGGGCCTCGACATCCTCGAACTGCTCGCCGAGCAGAAGGAAGGGTTGACGCGCGCGGAAATCACCAAGCTGCTCGGCCGCAATGCGAGCGAGATGTACCGGATGCTGGAGCGGCTGGTGGCGCGCCAGTACGTCGTGCGCTCGGCGGGCGGCGACCGTTATTCGCTGAGCCTCAAGCTGTATGCGCTTGGCCATCGCCATCCGCCGATGAACCGGCTCATCTCCGAAGCGCTGCCGCTCATGCAGCGTTTTGCCGATACGGCCGAGCAATCGTGTCACCTGGCCGTGTACGACCGCGGCAATCTGCTCGTGATCGCGCAGGTCGACGGCCCGGGCACGTGGGGTATTTCGGTGCGGCTCGGCTCGCGCGTCGGCCTGATCGATACCGGCTCCGGACGCGTGATGCTCGCGTTCCAGACACCCGAGCAGCGCGCGCACATGCTCGCGGAACATACGAAGGTGAAGGGCGAGGTGACGATCGACCGTGACGCGCTCGAAGCCGTCTGCGAACAGACGCGCGCCGCAGGCTATTCGCAGAAGGACAGCCAGCAGACTTTCGGCGTCACCGACCTGACGTTCCCGATTCTCGGACCGTCGGGCCAGGCGATTGCGGCGATGACGTGCCCGTATATGCGACGTATCGACGAATACGTCGCGCCGACACTCGAAGCCGTGACCGCGCTGTTGCGCGAGACGGTGGACGCGCTGTCGATGTTTCGCGAACGGGCGGCATGACCAGGCGCGATAAGGCGGATTCTGGAGCAGGGTCGCGCGAGGCGTTAGAATAGCGGCCCTTCCAAAAACCGCCGCACGGTTGAATGCCGTGTGTGCTCTTCGTACACGTAATGGCGAAACTTCTGAACGACCACGAATTCCAGCGTTTTTCCGAACTTCAGCAGAAGCAGTCGAGCTTCACGATCACCAGTGAGGAAGCCGACGAGTTGCGCGATATCGTCGCCCGCGCGCAGAAAAAGCGCGACGACCGCTCGGCTGCCATGCAGGCCATCGAAGCGTATATCCGGCAGTTCGAGATCACCCCGGACGAACTCTTCTCGCCCGAACAGATCGGCGACGCCGCGCGTACCTACGGCTTGATTCCGGCTGCAAAGAAGGAACGCGTACTGCCGCCGTCGTTCACGTTCAACGGCAAGCCGTATCAGTGGACACGCACGCTGCCCGATGAAGTGCGCGTGCCGTTGTTCGAGGCATTCTCGGGTGGTCAGTCGGTGAAGAGCTTCATCGCCACGCCGAAGGACGCCGTGCGCTGCGCGGCAACGATCGCGCGTCTGGAGAAGGAAACCGGCGCGGTGTATGCGGAGGCCTGGCTCGAGGAGCTGGCGGTTTCGCGCGCGCAGGTGGATGAACAGGCCTCGAAGCTGGCTGCCTGATTTTTCTGTCCGGCTGGGAGCGATGGCGCGCCGTCGCTCTCAGGCTTGCGCTCCGTCATCCAGCGCGAGCCTGAACCCCACCACGGCGGGATCCTCCGTCCGCGTCACGGTAAAGCCGCATGCCTGCGCAAGCCGGATCATCGGCGCATTCTCGCGCAACGCCTCACCCACCAGCCAATGTGTGCCGCGCACCCGCGCATACGCGATGATCCGCTCCATCAGCAGGCGCCCGAGCTTGTGCCCCTTCTGATCCGAGCGCACGGCTACCGCGAATTCGGCCGTCTCGTTGTCGGGATCGGCGATTGCGCGCACCACGCCCAGCGTGTGCTCCGAGCCATGCTCATCGGTGATCGTCGCGATCAGGGCCATTTCACGGTCGTAGTCGATCTGCGTCATCCGCGCGAGCTGGGAATGATCGAAGCCGCGCACCGCGCCAAAGAAACGCAACCGCAGATCGTCGGGCGTCATCGCTTTCACCAGTTCGCTGTGCGCTGCCTCGTCCTCCGGGCGGATCGGGCGGATCGTCACGCGCAGACCGTGCCAGTCGAGCGTTTCTTCGAAGCGGCGCGGATACGGCATGATCGCGAGGCGGCTGCGCTTGCGGGCGAGCCGGATACAGGGCGCAACCACGACCGTTCGCGTGCGAAACACGCGCAGCGTAAGCGACAGGCCCACGATCTCGCGAACATCGCAAACCGCCTGCGACAGCGCCGTCAACGCAACGAGCGACGGCTCGGCAGGTACGCGTCGCGCGTACGGCGAGCGGGAGACGATGTCGCGCGCGAGGATCTGATTGAGCGGCGGCAAACCATAGAGGCGCATCGGCGGCGATACGTCGTCAGGTGACGGTGCGGTATACAGGAAGACCGGGCCGAAGTTATCGTCGTCGTGGAGTTCCACCGTGACATCGACGACGATTTCCTCCGTCGTCTCCTTCGGCTCGACTGCCAGGCCGAAGTGGCCGAAGAGGCGTGCGGCGGCTTCGCCAGTTAGCCATACCGGGGGCGCTTCGCTTTTTGCTTCGCTTTTTGCTTCGGATATGGCTTCGTTGCTGGTGCCACTCGTCGCTTTAGTGGACAACTCGCCCTCTGCCGCCACGAGCGCGGCCTGCGCCTCTGCCTGCGCCGCCTCTATCGAACCCGGCAGCTGCGCGGGCGAACCTTCTGGCGTCTGCATCAGCAGTTCGCGGCCCAGCCTGTAATCGACGAGACGCGCGAACGCGCTGGCAAGCCGTTGTGGCGTCGTGTGAACCGGAATGCCCTGCGCGTGCAGCGCATCGCGAGTCGCCGTGTCCACGCCGCCAAAGAAGCACGCCAGCAGCCCGCGATAAGCGAACTTCTGATGCGCGATCAGCGCCTGCGCCACCTCGGCCACCGGCGCGCTATGCGTCGACGTATGAACCACGAACGCCGTCCCGGTCGCACGATGCGGCGCGAGCACTTCGAGCGCTTTGCCGAAGTGCTCAGGCCGCGCGTCGTCGCCGAGCAGCAAGGGATTGCCGGACACGGCGTGCGGCAAAGCCTGTGCGAGCGCTTCGGTCACCGGCTCCGGCCAGTGTGCGAGCGTGTCGCCGGCAGCGGTGAACGCGTCGCACGAGAGCAGCGCCACGCCCCGGTCGCCGGTGATGAGCGTCGCGGTATCGCTGGCAGCGACACGGCCTACGCCGAGCGTTTCGATTTCATCGAGCAGATCGTCGAGCGAGTCGACGCGCACCATCCCGGCACGACGGAAAGCCGCCGTGTAGAGCGCATCGGCGGAATCGGAGCGACCGGCCCGCAAGGCCAGCACCGGCTTGTTGCGCGCGGCCGCGCGCGCCGCCGACATGAACTTGCGCGCAGCGCGCACCGAATCGAGTTCGAGCAGGATCGCGCGCGTACCGGGATCGCACGCCAGATAGTCGAGCACGTCGCCGGCATCGACGTCCGCTTCATCGCCCAGCGCAACCGCGTGCGAGAAACCGAGTCCGCGTGCATGCGCCCAGCCAAGCACGGCGTTCGTCAGCGCATTCGACTGCGACACCCACGCGACACCGCCTGCCTTCACCGTCCACAACGGCGCGCCCAGATGCGCCCGCAATGCAGGGCTGACGACGCCGAGACTGCCCGGCCCGACGATACGCAGCAGATGCGGCCGCGCCGCTGCGAGTGCATGACGCAGCCCGGTGCGGTCGTCGTCCGTGCGCGCTTGACCGACGATGATCACCGCCCGCGTCCCCATGCCACCGAGACGGTGCACGATTGCCGCCCATGTGGCGGGCGGCGTGCAGATCAGCGCGACCGTCGGCGCTTCGGGCAGATCACCGGCATCGGCGAACACCGGGTGGCCGTCGAGTTCGTGGTGTTTTGGATTGACCGGCCACAGCGGGCCTTCGAACCCGCCGTCCAGCACGCGCGTCCAGACCATCGCGCCGATGCTGCCGGCCCGCTTCGAGGCGCCGATCACGGCGACAGACTTCGGTTGAAACAAGGCGTCGAGATTGCGAACGGTCACAGGCGCTCCGCGAGGCGAGGTCAGGGTGGCGCGTTCAGGGAAACGCAAACGGTAAACGCGCGCGCCATCATCAGGATAGGCGAAGTCTGGGGGACATGGGAGGGCGCAAGCCGGCTTCACCGCCAGCAAGCTTGTTGAAAGCACTAACTGTCGCTAGAATCGCCCGGTCACTGGGGAGTAGCCTTCCTCCTGCCCCGGAGGAGAACGCGTCAACATACCTGGCCTAACGCCATGGCGCATTCGACCGAACGGTTTGGCGAGACCACTGACGCACAGCTTCGTCCGGGGTCGGACGGGAAGCGGTGCGTCATGGTTCGTATTCGTCCGACCCCGGAGACTCCCTTGAAGCTATACCGCTCCCTGCATCCCGCTGCTACGCCATTCCACGCACGCAGTGCAAAGAGGTGCGCATGACCTCGCTGCTCCTCGAACTTGCCGTCATGCTGGTCGTCATTCTCGTGGCGGCCGAACTCTTCACCAACGCGCTCGAACACCTCGGTGAAAGGCTGAAAATCTCGGAGGGCGTCACCGGATCGCTGTTTGCTGCCGTCGGCACGGCGTTGCCCGAAACCATCGTCCCCCTGCTGGCGATCGCCGGCGGCCCGACAAGCGGCAACGTCAATCAGGAGATCGGGGTCGGCGCAATCCTGGGGGCGCCGCTCATGCTGTCAACGCTTTCAACCTTTCTGATGACGCTCGCCGTCCTGCGTTCACGCGGCATCGCCGGACGGGTGACGCCGGAACGCACGGGATTTACGCGCGACCTGAACTATTTCCTCTGCGCATTTTTCCTCGCCGCCGCTGCGATGTACGTACCGCATGAGCAGATGGTCGTACGGGTGCTGTTCAGCATTGCGATGGTGGGTGTCTACGCTACCTATGTGGCGATGACGTTCCGCGCGTCAGACAAACTGGTCGCGGGTGGTCACGGCACCGAAGCGCCCGGCACCATGCTGCTGTCGCGCATCGGGCTGCCGACCCATCTCGCCACCATCGCCATCCAGCTGCTGCTTGCCGTGGCGCTGCTGGTCTGGGGCGCGGAGGGCTTCATTCACGGTGTGCGCGGGGTCTCGCAAGGGCTCGGTGTTTCGCCGTTGCTGCTGTCGCTCCTGATCATCCCGATTGCGACCGAACTGCCCGAGAAGGTCAACAGCATCCTGTGGATCCGCCGCGGCAAGGACACGCTGGCATTCGGCAATATCACCGGCGCGATGGTCTTTCAGGGCACGCTGCTGCCCGCCATCGGCATTCTGTTGACGCCGTGGGAGCCGCGCGTCGAGGTCGTTACCGGGATTGTCGTCACGCTCGCGGCCGCCACATGGATGCGCGTGAATGCGCGGGCGCGGGGGCTCCCGATCTGGGCGCTGCTAATTAATGGCCTGCTCTACCTGGGCTATCTGATCGTCACATTGACGCGCTAGGCGCCTGGAATCAAAGATATTCGTCGCACTGCGTCATGAAAAGTCAGCGCACGGCGCTGAAACTTGCACGGACTGGCGGTAACATTCGCCCCGTGACCTGCGCCGCCTGCGTATCGCTTGCGGCATCGCAGGTCTACGCGACGGAAGGCCACCGAACCATCGGGACACACGCGGGTTGCGGAGACGAACCCGTGCGGCGCGCCGCCGAAACTTCAGAAAATGCGGAAGGACCAGAACATGCGGCGCTTGCCATCGCTGATCGCGTTGCGCTTCTTCGAGGAGACGGCTCGTCACCTGAGCTTCAACCGGGCTGCCACGGCGCTGTGCGTCACCCAGGGCGCAGTGAGCCGGCAGATCAAGATTCTCGAGGAGTCGCTCGGCGCGAAGCTCTTCGAACGTGACCACAAAGGCATCAAACTGACTGCGGCGGGCCTGCAACTGCTGCCATGCGTATCGGAAGCGTTCGACACGATCGAGCGCGGCACGCGGCAGCTCACCACCGGGCGCGGACGACGCCGGCTCGTGCTGTCGGTGCCACCCACGTTCGCCACGCAGTGGTTCTCGCCACGGCTCGGGTCGCTCGCCGTCGAACTGCCCGATGTGGAACTTTCGGTGCGCACCGAACCTACCGACGACTGTCACTGCAACATCCGCTTCGGTCGCGAAGGGTTACCTGACGCGCAGTCCGAGCTGCTGATGATCGAGCGCCACACGCTCGTCGGGGCGCCGAAACTCGCTGGAGAACCGCTCGAAGCACTGCTTCCCAAAATGCCGGCGCTGCACGTATTGCACAACGAAGCGCGGCTCAACCTGTGGCCGGCGTGGCTCGAGACAGCTGGACTCCCGGCGCGCTACGCGGAAGAAGGCATCGAGTTTTCGAACCTGCAGCAGGCGATCAACGCAGCACGCAAGGGCGTCGGCCTTGCGATCGTCGATCGCAACATGATCGTCGATGAGCTGGCGGATGGAAGTCTTGTGCGGATGTCGGAGATCGAGGTCAGCGGCCCGTTTGGCTACTGGCTCGATGTCGTGCAGCGGCATGCGGCGCTCGAACACGTGCAGGCGTTCGCTAGCTGGCTGCGCGAGGAAGTGCTGAAGATGGGTTGAAGCCGCCGGGCCGACCCGCGCCCGGCGTTGTACAGCGAGCGTCTACGTTACATCGCCTTCTTGAACGGCGCGCCGGAGTGCTCGCGCAATTCGTTGAAGACGATCTTCGGCCACGCTTTCTGCGCAACCTCAATTTCGGAGATGTGCGAGGCGAGATACGTCGGCGCGTTGGATGCATCGAGCGCGATCCGGGCGGCGTACGAATCCGTGAAGCGACGCAGTTCCGCGGCGTCGTCGCAGGTGACCCAGCGCGACATCCGGTAGCGTGCAGGCATGATCCGCACGTCCACTTTGTATTCCGTCGACAGCCGGTGCGACACCACCTCAAACTGCAGCTGACCGACCGCGCCGAGAATCATCGATCCGCCGTGCACCGGGCGGAACACCTGGATCGCCCCTTCTTCGCCGAGCTGCTTGAGCGCCTCGCCGAGTTGCTTGGCGCGCATCGGATCGACCACTTCGACGGTCTGGAAGATTTCCGGCGCGAAGAACGGCAATCCGACGAACTGCAGCATTTCGCCTTCAGTCAGCGTATCGCCGAGGCTCAGCGTGCCGTGATTCGGGATGCCGATGATGTCGCCCGGATACGCTTCGCTGACCGTCTCGCGACGCTGCGACAGGAAGGTCACCACGTTGTTCGCACGGAACGTCTTGCCGGAGCGCGTGACCTTCAGCGCCATGCCACGCTCGAAATGCCCCGAACACACGCGGATGAACGCAACGCGGTCGCGGTGCGCCAGATCCATGTTCGCCTGCACCTTGAACACCACGCCGGTGAACTTCGACTCGTCCGGCTGCACCGGACGCTGGACCGTCATGCGCATCGACGGCGGCGGCGCCAGGTCGACCAGCGCATCGAGAATTTCCTTCACGCCGAAGTTGTTGATCGCCGAACCGAACAGCACCGGCGACTGCTCGCCAGCCAGGAACGCGTCGCGATCGAATGTCGGCGAGGCGCCCGTGATCAGCTCGACTTCGTCCTTGGCACGCGTCCACGCCATGCCGAAGCGCTTCTCGCCTTCTTCGTCGGTGATGTGCTGCAGCGTTTCCACCGCGCCGCCCGCCGTGTCCTGGCCCGCGCGGAACACACGGACCTGGTCGCGCTGGATGTCGTAGACGCCCTGAAAATCCTTGCCCATCCCGATCGGCCACGTGAACGGCACTGCCGCCACGCCGAGGTGCTGCTCGATTTCGTCGAGCAGTTCGAGCGGCTCGCGCACTTCGCGGTCGAGCTTGTTGATGAACGTGACGATCGGCGTCTTGCGGCTGCGGCACACTTCCAGCAGCTTGAGCGTCTGCGCTTCGACGCCGTTTGCGCCGTCGATCACCATCACGGCCGCGTCGACCGCGGTCAGCACGCGATACGTATCTTCAGAGAAATCCTCGTGGCCCGGCGTGTCGAGCAGGTTGATCACGGCGTCGCCGTACTCGAACTGCATCACCGAACTCGCCACCGAAATGCCGCGCTGCTTTTCGATTTCCATCCAGTCGGACGTCGCGTAGCGATTGCTCTTGCGGCCCTTCACGGTGCCCGCGATCTGGATCGCGCCCGAAAACAGCAGCAGCTTTTCAGTAAGCGTGGTCTTCCCTGCGTCGGGGTGGGAAATGACCGCAAAGGTGCGGCGGCGTTTGAGTTCGGAGACTGACATCGGTGCTGGGAATCACGGTAGGGGTTCGAGCGCGCGCAAAGGCGGGCTGGTGCGTCGGCTCAGCCTGACGCGGGCGGCGAAGAGCGGGGGAATTCGGGGTCGACAGGGTCGAACCAGGCGGGAATTCCCGGCACAGAACAGCGCCGGGACGAATGATACACGTCATGGGCGCCCGCGTCGGGAAACGGGCGCCGGATTTCTGTCCAGCGCGGGTCAGCGGCCAAGGCCGCCCATCATCATGTACTTCAGTTCCGTGTACTCATCGAGACCGTACTTCGACCCTTCGCGGCCGAGCCCCGATTCCTTCACGCCACCGAAGGGCGCCACTTCGGTCGACAGAATCCCTTCATTGATACCGACCATGCCGCTTTCAAGCGCCTCCGCGACGCGCCATGCGCGACCCAGATCACGCGTGTAGAAATACGCGGACAGGCCAAACGGCGTGTCGTTGGCGGCGGCGATCGCCTCTTCTTCGGTGTGGAAGCGGAAGCACGCCGCGACCGGTCCGAACGTTTCTTCCGCGGCAATCAGCATCGACTTCGATGCGTCCACCAGCACCGTCGGCTCGTAGAACGTGCCGCCGAGCGCGTGGCGTTTGCCGCCCGTCAACGTTTTCGCGCCTTTCTGCAAGGCATCGGCCACGTGCGTTTCCACCTTTTTCAGCGCAGCCTCGTTGATGAGCGGGCCCTGCTCGACTTCGCCTTCCAGCGCATTGCCCACGCGCATCGCCTGCACGGCCCTGGTGAGCGCCTGCGTGAACGCATCGTAGATACCGTCCTGCACGTAGAAGCGGTTCACGCATATGCAGGTCTGGCCGGTATTGCGGAACTTCGAGGCCATCGCGCCCTGCACGGCGGCGTCAATATCCGCGTCATCGAACACGATGAATGGCGCGTTCCCGCCGAGTTCGAGCGACAGCTTCTTCAGCGTATCGGCCGACTGCTTCGCGAGCAGCTTGCCGACCCGCGTCGAGCCGGTGAACGACAGCTTGCGCACCACGGGCGATGCGGTCAGCACACCGCCGATCGCGACCGCGTCGCCCGACACGATGTTGAACACGCCCGCCGGAATGCCGGCCTGCTCCGCCAGCACTGCCAGCGCAAATGCGGACAGCGGCGTTTCTTCCGACGGCTTGAGCACCATCGTGCAGCCGGCCGCGATCGCCGGCCCGGCCTTGCGCGTGATCATGGCCAGCGGGAAATTCCACGGCGTGATGGCGGCGACCACGCCGACCGGCTCGCGCGTCACTATGATCTTCGCTTTCGGATTCGGGCTCGGGATCACATCGCCGTAGCTTCGTTTGGCTTCTTCGGCAAACCATTCGAAGAAGCTCGCCGCGTAGCCCACCTCGCCGCGCGCCTCGGCGAGCGGCTTGCCCTGTTCACGCGTCATGAGTTCGGCCAGCGCGTCGCGGTGTTCGAGCATCAGCTCGCCCCAGCGTTTTACGCGGGCCGAGCGCTCTTTCGCGGTCAGCGCACGCCACGCCGGCAATGCCTTGGCTGCCTCGGCAATGGCCTGCGCCGTCTCGGCCGCGCCGCCTCTCGCGACCTCGGCGATCAGTTCGCCGTTCGCCGGGTTGCGAACCGCATACGTGTTGCCCGGCGCAGCCTCATACCACTCGCCGCCGATGTAATGCCCAGTACGAAGAAATTGACTCATGCTGCCCTTCCCAATGTGTCGACAAACGCGCCCTGTGCGGCGCGCGGCTCACGCGCGATGCGCCGGCCTGCCGTGTAGTCGTTGATCAGATCGCACGGCGTGTAGTTGCGTTCGAGTTCATGGAGTTCGTCGGCATCGAACTTCGTGTCGAGTGCCGCAAGCGCGCTGTCGAACTGCGCCGGCGTGTCCGCGCCGACCAGCATGCTCGATACGCCGCCGTGATTCAGCACCCAGGCCTGCGCGATCTGCGCGGCGCTCACGCCACGCCGTGCCGCCACACGGGCCACCGACGCCGCGATTTCACGCGATGCCGCATCGCCATACATCTGCGCGGTGAAAAAATCGGTCTGGTTGCGCGTCGAGTTCGGGTCGCTCGTCAGGAGGCCGCGCGCAAGCGGGCTGAACACCGACACGCCGACGCCCTGATCGACACAGTACGGAATCATCTCGCGCTCTTCCTCGCGATAGGCGAGGTTCAGCTGCAGCTGCATGTTGATCGGCTTGTGCCAGCCGTTGCGCTCGCAGACCTGCATGATTTTGGCGAACTGCCACGTGTACATCGTCGACACGCCGATGTAGCGCGCCTTGCCTGCCCGCACGATGTCATTCAGCGCGCCCATCGTTTCTTCGACGGGCGTGTTCACGTCGAAGAAATGCAGCATGTAGATATCCACGTAATCCATGCCGAGACGCGTGAGCGAGCCGTCGATGCCATCCATGATGTGCTTGCGCGAATGGCCGCCGGCATTCTGGTAGGCGCCCATGTCGTAACCGACCTTGGTCGTCACGACGATTTCCTCACGGCGCGCCAGCCGCTTGAGAATCCGGCCGACCACTTCTTCGCCCACGCCTGTCGAATAGAAATCCGCGAGGTCGATAAAGTTGACGCCCGCTTCGAGTGCGTGACGCACGATCGGCTCGCTTTGCGCTTCGTCGAAGATCCAGGGCTTCCATTGCGGCGTGCCCATGTTCATCGTGCCGAGGCACAGACGCGAAACTTTCAGGCCCGACTGGCCCAGACGAATGTATTCCATGAAGCTGTCTCCTGAGTCCGCGACCGCGCCGCCATTGCTACCCGCCTTGCACCGTGCGGCGGGTAAGGGGCGCGATTCGCGTCGTGTCTGTTAGCGTTGTTTGGGGGTGTAGAACGGGTTTGACACTTCGCGCGCGGCGGCGAACACTTCGTCGCGATGCGGCAGGCCCTTCATCGCGGCGAGGATCGCGTTCTTGCAGGCGCGGTAGTTGTTCTCGTAGACGGCGTCGAGATCGTCCGTCTTCGGATTGACCCAGTTCGCCGACACGACCACCCAGTCGTTTTCCGCTTCCGGCGGCAACGTGCCGTTTTCCAGCGACTCGGCAACCGCCTTTGCAATACCCGCCTGCGACGCGCCCCACGTTGCGTTGCCGTGGAAGTCGCCGTCGATCTGTGCCTTGTTCACATACAGCGTGAGCGGCTTGGTCGGCACACCCGGACGGGCGATCACGACGAAGGGCGCATGTCCGGCCGAAGGCGTCGCGAGCGCGGTCGCGAAGGCCTGGCCCGCCGGGCCGCTGCGCGGGCCGACCAGCACGTTGATGTGCGCGAGGTTCACGCCCGGGCCTTCGAACCCTTCGCCGATATAGAGTTGCTTTTCCGTTGATGCGCTCATGTCTGTCCCGTCTTTGGGGGTGGTGGATGGCCGGATTGTGCTGCGAGCCATGCGGGACCATGAATCGATGTTTTGTGATCCGGGGTATGAGACGGACTCATTTCCGGGTTTCCACCTAAGTGCGGCAAAGGGCTCGTGGCGCGGGTTAGCGCAAAGGTGAGTGTTTTCGGGACCTTCAGGTCGACAGGCGCGCCAACGGGTTTCAAAGGCAAAAAGGCATCGCGCTTTTCGAACTGCCGCGCGCGCATTTCAGCCGGATACACCACGCCTCGCGACCTTGCCGATGCCCGCCTTCGAGTTGCGGAACGTCACCGGGCACACCCTGAAAGCCTTGTTTTATAAGGCTCTGCGGGTGTCACATGCTGAATGGAAGCGTCATGCGCAGCGAAGGGAAGCCGTCCGGCGAGGTCGCTCGTTGCGACGCCGGAGCTTTCCTTCGCCTTCGCGCAAATCATCAGGAATGCGTCGCGACGCGCGGGTGCGGTGGACGAAAGGTGAGCGTTTTCGGGACTTCGGGAAGAGGTGCGGTAGAGCGCGTGTGAAGACTCACCCGGCACGCAGGGGAAAAACGGCCGTAAGCCGCAGCCGCCCCATGACAGATATCAGCTTTCGACCAGAAAGCGCTCGCGATTCTTGCCCGCGAGCCAGCCTGGCGTGCGCCCGCGTCCGCTCCACGTCTCGCCCGTCTTGGGGTTGCGGTATTTCGCCGGCAGCCCGGACTTGCGCGCCTTGCCTCTCGCGCCCTTCGCGCCTGCGGCCGGAAAACCCAGCTCTTCGGCGGTGATGTCGTAGTCGGCGATCAGTTGCTTGATCTCGGCGACTGCCTGCGCGACTTCCTTCTCCCGCGCGAGGGCAACCTCCTTGTGCAGCTTTTCGAGTTGCGCCGTCAATTGCTTGTAGCTGGCCATAAAGAAGAGCCTCCGTTCCGTTTCGATGACGACGGTGTGACTCTAACAGGCCCAAAAAGTGCCGGACAACTCCTGCGATGCGGCGCGCGGAACCGGTGGATCCTCTCGGGATCAGTCATCGATGGCGTCGTACACGCGGCGTTCGAAGTCGACCACCATCGGAAACGGCTCGATCGAACGCCGCTGGATCAGCATGATCGCAATCATGTCCTCGACCGGATCGGCTAGCCAGCTCGTGCCGTACGCTCCCGGCCAGCTGAACGAGCCGACTGACCGGTAGCCGAGCGGAAGCTGCTGCGCGGCATCGTCGACGATGGAAAGACCGAGGCCGAAGCCCTGCCCCGCCCACACGACATGCCCGAAGGCCGGCTGCCGGCGCTGGTCGCGGCTCAGAAAATTCGAGCGCATCAGGTCGACCGAGCGGTGCGACAGCAGCCGCGTGTCGCCCAGCCGCCCGCGCGCCAGCAGCAGCCGGGCGAACTGCAGATAGTCTTGCGCCGTCGACACCAGCCCGCCGCCGCCGCCCTGGAAGCGCCCGGAATTGGCCCAGCGGCTGTTCGCCGGATGATCTTCGACGACGCGCTGCTTCGTGGCCGGATCGATCCCGTAAGCGGTGGCAAGGCGCCCAAGCTGCGCTTCGGGTACCCAGAAAGCCGTGTCCCGCATGCCCAGCGGCTCGAAGATGCGAGTACGGAAGAAGTCGCCCAGCGACTGGCCCGTGATGCGCTGGATCAGCACGCCCAGGATGTCGGTTGCAATCCCGTAGTGCCAGCGCGAACCCGGCTGGAACATCAGCGGCAGCGTCGCGACGCGCGAGAGCCACGTGTCCGTGCTCACCTGCGATTCAAAGCCGTTGAACACCGCCGAGTAGGCGTCGGCAAGCGGCCCCAGCGCGGTGAAGTGATAACAGAAGCCCGCGCGATGCGTGAGCAGATCGAGGACCGTGATCGGCGAGCGCGCCTCCACGGTCTCGCCGAGGGGTCCCGCCGGGTCGCGCAGCACCCGGGGTCCGGCCAGTTCCGGCAGCCAGCGGGCGACAGGCGCATCGAGCGCCAGCAAGTCCTCTTCGATCAGCATCATGATCGCCGCGGTGGTAACCGGCTTGGTCATCGATGCGATGCGAAACAGTGTGTCGCCCGCCATGGGCAACCTGTCGGCATCGTCGCGATAGCCGAGGGCGTCGATCTGCGCGATTTCCCCGCGCCGCCAGACGAGCGTCACCACGCCTGACACTTCGCCCCGCTCGACATAGCCCTGCATGGCCGCCGTCACCGTCGCGAGGCGTGCGGCCGAAAATCCTGCGTGCTGCATGGGTCGTCCTCATTGGACGGCGTGTGCGTGGAGACCCGACGAGCAATGCGGCACCGTCGTGACCCGGCTCGCGCCAGTGAACGGCGCCCGCGCGCCGCATGCCGGATTGTCACACGAGGAATACGTCGGGATGGGTGCGCCTGCGCGCATCGCCCTGAGCGTCGTCATTTCACCTGCGTGCCGACTTCCAGGACGCGCAGCGCTTCTTTCAGGCGCTTCATCCGGCTCGCCTGCGACGGCACCAGCGACGCACTCAGCACGCGATCGATACGGTCGCGCCAGTACGACAGCGGAATGCGGTCTTCCCCCGAAAGCCGGGCAATTACATGTTCCAGATGCTCGATGTCTTTTTCAAGCTGGTGGTGATTCATTGTTTTTCCCCGGAAATACGAACAAGACCATGTGTAGCGCATGAAACGTGCCGCTCAAGCTCATTTCTGCCGAAAGGGTAAATCCTGCGTCCCGCGTTCTTTTTAAGTGCCGACCCGGGAAAATTTACGCAGGTACCGATTACACACGTCCATGGACGACGACTATAAGCCACCCATTGTGACTGATCCGTTAGCCGCCGCACTGAAGCAGTGTGCTTGATGCGGCAAATTCCTGTTCATGAAATGGAAGATTAAGGACAGGTAATCCAGCTGTATATACCTCATCTGTGGAAAAGCAAAAAAGCGGAGCCCGCGGAATAATTCCTCGGCTGCGGTGGGCCGCGATATGACGGGGGCGTGGTGGACGAAGGCGAACAACGATACGACCGGCTTGTGCACAGGATTTACGATACCGTCATGGATTCGCAGGCCTGGCAGGCGCTATACGCGGAACTGGCCGCGCTCGTCGACGCGAAAAGCGTTCATGTAGTCGGTTTCGATAAACAGCATAACGCGTTGTCGTTTAGCGACGGATTTAATCTGGCCGCCGGCAGCGAACTCGGATACATCCGGCGTTATCACCGTATTGATCCACGACTTGCGTTGTGGTGGTCTCAACCGGTACTCAAGTGGTTACATTGCCACGAACATTTCGATGATGAATTCGTTCGCGGCAATCGATTTTTTCAGGAGTTTCTGTTACCCACCGAACGCCGTTATGCATCGTGCTGCAAACTCGTCGACGACGAGGCGGTTACTGTTTTTTTTGCCTGCCTGAGAAGCGCCGAACAAGGCCCGCTCGGTGAAGATGCAATTGCGATCCTTGAACGCCTGACGCCGCATCTTGCACGCGCGGTCAAACTGCAGGTTCAGCGCTTCGTATTTTCAACCGATGCCCTCATTGGAGACGCGTTTATCAACCGTGGACTCCAGCCGGTGATTCTGTCGACCACCGAAGGCGAGTTGCTGCGGCTGAACGATGCGGCACAGCGGCTTTTGCAGAGCACGTCGATGGTGCGCGTGAGCGGCCGCAAGGTGCTGTTGCCGATGCCGTTTCAGCAGCGCTTCCTCGAAGACTGCGCGCAGACCGAAGCGCGCCTGCGGGTGGCCGATGCCAAAGTGCACGCCGACGCGTCGCGTTACCGGGTGATGCGCATCATCAACGACGACAACAACAACAACAACAACAACAACAACAACAACAGCCCCCCTTCCGGGCATACGCTGTTCGCCTTTTACAACCTGATCGTGCCGGGCAAGGTATCGGCCATGTTCGGCCTTCGGGCCATTGTCATGCTGGCGTTTTATCACCCGCCTTCGTCGCCCTCTGTCGACGAATCCCTGCTCGCCGCCGCCTTCGACCTGACGCCGGCAGAATGCCGGGTCGCCCATTTCCTCGCAGAAGGCATGTCGCCCAAGGAGATCGCAGCGCGTGTCGGCGTTCAGCACGATACCGTGCGCAAGCAGCTGCAATCGATCTACCAGAAGACATCGACGAACCGGCAGCCGGATCTGATCCGGCTTCTGCTGCATCTTCCCGGAATAAGCAGCCTGTAGCGTCGCACAGGCGGCTTCAGGCGACTTCAGTCAGCTTCAGGCGGCCTCAGCCTGCCTTGCAGGCAAACAGCAGGGTGCGCACACCGCCGCCAGTCGTCTGACGCACGACGTCGAACGCGCCGCCGCACATGCCGCGCGCGTGCTGCATGCACGCGTCCCACGTGCCGGCCGCGGGACATTGGACCTGCGTCGTCGGCCGGCCATCCGGCGCGAAGAGCGGCGCGCTGCTGCTGCAGCCCGCGAGCGCAGCAAGTGCGGCCATGGCAGGCAAGACGCGCGCAGCGCGCCTGCTACCGGAAGAAAGAAAATGATTGAGTTTCATTGAAAACCCGGATTGCCTTTTTTGTTCTGTCGATCCCGCAATTTTGCCACGCGGCGGTGACATTGCGTCACTCCGGCGCAGCAAGCGTCTTGTAGGGAAGCGGCGCGTGCGGGTCGATCGTGACGCGCATGAAAACCTGTTCGACATCCGGGATCGCTTCAAGCCTCTGCTGTAGCGCGTGAGCATCGAACGATGCCGGCGCGCAGCCCTCCGCATATACGAAACGACGCTGCACCGTGATCCAGATGCTGGTGCCGTCGAGCCCTTTCGCGTCCTTGAACTGCGCATGGATCGCATCAGCGATCGGTGCGTCGTACATATACGAATTCGGCTTCGTGCATTTGTGCGCCAGCCAGCAGGTCGTGCCACGCTCGACGCGGTAATGCGCATCGTCTTCCATCTGCGCCTTCGTCATCAGTGGACCGAGCGGCAACGGACAATCGGCCATCGCATGCGACAGCGTAAAAAACGGATCGTTGTACCAGTTCTTGCGTTCGGTTGCCGACGTATCAGTCTGCTGCGCATGCAGCGATGCGCTCATCACAAACAGCACAGCCGCGGCACGCCAGCGCTTCATGTGATTTCTCCGTTAGACGGGCAGCCTGCTTGCCTTGCGGACAACCTGACACGCGGCAACCGGCAAACAAGGCGCCCGCTTCAAATCTCGATACCGTATGCCGCAACCTTCTTGTAAAACGTCGCGCGGCCCATGCCGATACGGGCGGCCGCTTCGGTCACGCGGCCGCCGCTCGCGCGCAGGGCGTCACACAAAAAGCGCCTTTCGAAGGCGGCCATCGCGTCGGTCCACGATTGCTGGCCTGGCGCTTGCGCGGCACCCATCGACGCAGCAACGGGTTCGCGCGCCGGCGCCTGGGCGGATCCGATGAAAGGCGCGAGTGCGTGCGCGTCGATGCGCTCGCTGTCCGACAGCATCACCGCGCGCTCCAGCGTATTGCGCAATTCGCGGACGTTGCCAGGCCACGCATACGAACACAATAGCCGCAACGCGTCATCCTGCAACTCGAAGTGACCGCCGGGCCCGAGCGACGACAGATCCTCGAGCGTCGCGTACGCAAGCGATTCGATATCCGGGACCCGTTCGCGCAGCGGTGGCGCGTGGATCGTCAGCACGTTCAGGCGATAGAACAGGTCCGCACGAAAACGTCCGGCCGCGACCAGCGCAGGTAGGTCTGCCGACGTAGCGGCGATGATCCGCACATCCGGGCGCACGATGCGGTTCGAGCCGAGCGGCTCGAACTCGTTGTCCTGCAACACGCGAAGCAATTTGCCCTGCAGCGGGATCGGCATTTCGCCGATTTCGTCGAGAAAGAGCGTCCCGCCGTCGGCGAACTCGAACTTCCCTACACGCCCCTTGCGATCCGCGCCCGTGTATGCGCCCGGCGCCGCGCCGAAGAATTCGACTTCGAGCAGCGTGTCGGGAATCGCGGCCACGTTGACGGTGACTAGCGGTTTGTTGGCCCGCGACGACGCCCCGTGGATCGCATGCGCAAGCAGTTCCTTGCCCGTGCCGGTCTCGCCGAGCAGCAGCACCGGCGACTCGAGTTGCGCCGCCCGCCGCGCCTGACGCTTCACTTCGAGACTGGCCGCACTGGTGCCGATGAAACTGGCAAACGTATATTTGGCGCGCCGTGCCTGCGCGAGCGACTGGCGCGTCGCAATCAACTCCTGCTGAACGCGCGAGTAGTGCGAAAAGAGGGGCGTCAGCGCCTTGAGTTCGTCGAAGAGCGCGAAACCGACCGCGCCCACCGTTGCGCCGGTGTCGTCCTTCAGCGGCAGACGCGTGACGACGAGCGGCTCGCGATCGGTCTCGAGAATATCGAGCAGGATCGGCTTGCCGGTCTTCACGACTTCGCGCATCAGGCTGTTGGGAATCACGGCTTCGCAGTCGCGGCCGATCGCCTGCTGCGGGTCAGAGAAACCGAAGCGCGCCGCATAACGCTTGTTGATCCAGACGACGCGCGCATCGGCGTCGACGATAAACGTTCCTTCGCTGAAATTCTCGAAAGTCTTGAAAAGCGAATCCATCGCCCGGCGCAATACGTCGCCGTAGTTCTCGGGCAGGCCTGCCCAGTCGTTCATCATTCTGTCGCGGTCTCCGGATAGCTTCTTATCGTTCTGTCTGTCTCAATTTGTGGACAGCTTATCTCAGTCTGGAGACCAGCGGCAAGCCCATCGATAAAGGCATCCGTCGAGATGAAGTCATTCATCAGGTCTTTTTCTGTCTCAAAACAAAGACGTTTCTGTACAATCGGTCGGATCGCGCGGCCGCCAGCCACCCTCAGGATTTCGCAGAAGCACGCTCAGCGCCCGTTTCACCCTGGGTCCCTGCTGCATGGCACAAACCCTGCGTACGCGAGCGCCGGCTCGCGGCGCTCTGTGTCTGGACCCGCGCGTACAACAACCAAGCTTTGGAGACTCAATGTCCTTTGTCATCGTCCTCGCCGCCCTGGCGTTCCTGATGTTCGCGGCGTATCGCGGCTACAGCGTGATTCTCGTCGCGCCGATCGCCGCCCTCGGCGCCGTCCTGCTAACCGATCCGGCCGCCGTTGCGCCCGTTTTCTCCGGCATCTTCATGGAGAAGATGGTCGGCTTCGTGAAGCTCTATTTCCCGGTGTTCCTGCTTGGCGCAGTATTCGGCAAGGTGATCGAGCTGTCGGGCTTCTCCGAGTCGATCGTCGCCGCGGCGATTCGCTACATCGGACGCTCACGCGCCAATGCGGTGATCGTTGCGGTGTGCGCGCTGCTCACCTATGGCGGCGTGTCGCTGTTCGTCGTCGTGTTCGCGGTGTATCCGTTCGCCGCCGAGCTGTATCGCCAGAGCAATATTCCGAAGCGCCTGATGCCTGGCGCGATTGCACTTGGCGCGTTCTCTTTCACGATGGACTCGCTGCCGGGCACCCCGCAGATCCAGAACATCATCCCCACCACGTTCTTCAAGACGACCTCGTGGGCCGCGCCGTGGCTCGGCGTGATCGGTTCGCTGTTCATCATCGTGGTCGGCCTGACGTATCTGGAATGGCGTCGTCGCGCCGCGATGGCGACAGGTGAAGGCTACGGCACCGATCTGGTCAACGAACCGGAGCGCATCGAATCGAAGGCCCTGCCGCATCCGCTCCTGGCCGTCGCGCCGCTCGTGCTGGTTGGCGTGGCGAACTTCGTCCTGACGCGGATGATCCCCGAATGGTACGGCGCAAGCGTGACGGTCTCGCCGGACACGCTGCCGGGCATGCATACGCCGGTGACGACGTCGGTGAAGGCCATGGTCGCGATCTGGTCGGTGCAAGGCGCATTGCTGCTCGGTATCCTGATGGTCGTGGTGACGGCGTTTGGCCGTGTGAAGGAGCGGTTTGCCACCGGTACCAAGGCCGCCGTCTCAGGCGCATTGCTGGCTTCGTTGAATACGGCTTCCGAGTATGGCTTTGGTGGCGTGATCGCCGCGTTGCCCGGCTTTCTGGTGGTCAGCGGTGCGCTCAAGAGCATTCCGAATCCGCTCGTCAATGCGGCCGTGTCGGTGAGTTCGCTGGCGGGGATTACCGGCTCGGCGTCAGGCGGCATGAGTATCGCGCTGGCAGCCATGTCGGATCTGTTCATCAAGGGCGCTGAAGCGGCACATATTCCAATGGAAGTGCTGCATCGCGTGGTCGCGATGGCGAGTGGCGGGATGGATACCCTGCCGCATAACGGCGCGGTGATTACGCTGCTCGCGGTGACGGGGTTGACGCACCGGCAGTCGTATCGCGATATCTTCGCTGTCACCGTCATCAAGACGCTGGCGGTGTTTTTTGTGATCGCGGTTTATTACACGACCGGGCTGGTTTAAGCCCGGTTGCTGGGGGCGGTGCCGGTAGCCGCATCGTTCCTCTTCAAGAGAAGATGTCATCCGGGTTGCGGCAGGTGCTGCAACCGCTACGCACGGTAAATCCAGTTCTGGTTCGCTCCCACCGCTGTCGCCACCTGTCGCAGACGCATCGCCCGACATATCGCCAATACCTTTGTCGGTGCCCATGGTCGGCTCGTCAAAACAGGCGCGGCCTGTAAAATCGATCAGGATCGTGGCGTTTCGAGGTACTGGTTTTGACTGAGCTTCAGCAGGGGTTTCTTCTGACCCGGCATTGGCGGGACACGCCCGCGGGAACGGAGGTGGAGTTCTGGCTGGCAACCGACAGCGGGCCCCGGCGCATCCGGCTGCGTCCACAACCGTCGGTGGCGTTCATTCCCACCGAACAGCGAGAGCGTGCGGAGACCGTGCTGCGCGGTGAGTCGCAGGTCGAACTGCGCCCGCTCGGCCTGCACGACTTTCATCATCGGCCCGTGCTGGGCGTCTACTGCCAGCAGTACCGGCAACTCACCGGAATCGCGAGAAAACTGAAGCAGGGCGGCGTCGATATCTACGAGGCGGACATTCAGCCGCCCGAACGCTACATCATGGAGCGCTTCGTTACGGCACCCGTCTGGTTTGGCGGCGCCGAAAACGGCGAAGGCCCGCTGCTGAACGGCGAAATGAAACCCGCGCCGGACTATCGCCCCAAACTGAAGCTGGTATCGCTCGACATCGAAACGAGCGCACAGGGCGAACTGTATTCGATTGCGCTGGAGGGTTGCGGTCAGCGCCAGGTGTACATGCTCGGCCCGATCAATGGCCCCATTGACGGCGGCGACAATCGGCCCGACTTCGATCTCGAGTACTGCGACACTCGCCCGCAAATGCTCGAGCGCCTGAATGACTGGCTGCGTCTTCATGACCCGGATGCGATTATCGGCTGGAACGTGGTGCAGTTCGATCTGCGCGTTCTGCACAAGCATTCGGAAGAGTACCGCATCCCCCTGCGCCTTGGTCGCGATGGCGCGGTGATGGAATGGCGGGAGCATGGTCAAAGCCAGGGCCATTTCTTCGCCTCCGCGGCGGGCCGGTTGATCATCGACGGCATCGAGGCGCTGAAATCCGCGACCTGGAGCTTTCCATCTTTCAGTCTGGAATACGTGGCGCAAACGCTCCTGGGCGAAGGCAAGGCGAGCAGCAATCCCTACGACAGGATGGATGAAATCCAGCGCCGCTTCGACGAAGACAAACCGGCACTCGCGCGCTACAACCTGAAAGACTGCGAACTGGTGACCCGCATCTTCGCTAAAGCGGAGCTTCTGCACTTCCTGCTCGAGCGAGCCGCCGTCACGGGTTTGCCGGCCGACCGTAGCGGCGGATCGGTGGCCGCGTTCACGCATCGCTATATGCCGCTCATGCACCGGCTGGGTTACGTCGCGCCGAATCTCGGCGACGTGGCGGGAGCGCCGAGTCCAGGCGGCTTTGTCATGAACTCGCGGCCCGGCCTGTATGACTCGGTGCTGGTGCTGGACTACAAGAGCCTGTATCCGTCGATCATTCGCACCTTCCTGATCGACCCTGTCGGGCTGGTGGAAGGCTCGCGCGATCCTGAAGGTAAAGACTCTGTGCCGGGCTTTCTAGGCGCACGCTTTTCGCGCAGCAAACACTGCCTGCCGTCCATCGTGAGCCAGATCTCGGAGGGACGCGAGGCCGCCAAGCGCGAGCAGAACAAGCCGCTTTCCCAGGCGCTGAAGATCATCATGAATTCCTTCTACGGCGTGCTCGGTTCGACCGGATGCCGGTTCTTCGATCCGCGCCTTGCGTCGTCGATTACGATGCGGGGTCATGAAATCATGCACAGGACGCGCGAGCTGATCGAAGCCGAAGGCTATGAAGTGATTTACGGCGACACGGATTCGACGTTCGTCTGGCTAAAGCACGCACACAACGAAGAAGACGCCGCACACATTGGCCGTGCCCTCGTCGAACGCATCAATCAGCGCTGGAAAAGCGACCTGCAGGAGCGCTTTGGCCTTGAGAGCGCGCTTGAACTGCAGTTCGAGCGGCACTATCGGCGATTTTTCATGCCCACGATCCGCGGCACGGAAGAGGGAAGCAAGAAGCGTTATGCCGGACTCACCGTCCTGCCTGACGGCAGCGAGGACGTGGTCTATAAGGGACTCGAAACAGTTCGCACCGACTGGACCCCGCTCGCTCAACGATTCCAGCAGGAGCTGTATTTGCGCATTTTCAAAGAGCAGCCGTATCAGGAATACATCCGCGACTACGTCCATCGTCTGCTGACTGGCGAATTCGACGAGCTGCTGGTTTACCGGAAGCAGTTGCGCCGTCCGCTTGGCGAATACGAACGAAACGTGCCTCCGCACGTACGCGCGGCGCGCGCCGCCGATGAGTTCAATCGCAGGCAGGGACGCCCTCTTCAATATCAAAGAGGCGGCTGGATAAGCTACGTAATGACCGGTGCAGGACCGGAGCCGCTCGAAACGCTAAGCTCAGAGATCGACTACGAGCACTATCTGACCCGCCAGTTGCAGCCCATTGCAGACGCGATCCTTCCTTTGTTGCGTGACGATTTCCTCACGCTGACCTCGGGCCAGCAGCAACTCTTTTGAAGCGAGGTACGCACTGGGTCGTCAACAGCGCGTCGAGTCAGCGGAACAAGGCAGCCGTGAACGGCATCGATATGATTTGGCTCCGCTATAGTCTGGGCTTCACCGCCAACATCGAAGCCCCATGTCCCTCTCACTCCGAAACGTGCGCTATTTCATCGCCGTGGCCGAAGCGGAATCGATCACGGGCGCGACGCAGTCGCTCAATATTTCGCAATCGGTGATCACCGACGCCATCAAGGGCCTCGAAACCGAACTCGGTGCGCAGCTGTTCGTGCGCCACGCGCGCGGTATGGTGCTCACGCATGCCGGCCACCAGTTTCTGCGCCACGCGCAGCAGATTCTGGCCACCGTGCGCAACGCGCAGCAGGCGATGTCATCACGGCCCGACACCGTGAGCGGGCGGCTGAATATCGGCGTCACCACAATGGTGACGGGCTATTTCCTGCCCTATCTGCTGGACCACTATCGGCGGGTGTTTCCCAAGGTCCAGGTCAATGTGATCGAAGACCAGCGCGAATATATCGAGCATCTGCTGGTGAACGGCGAACTCGATGTGGCCGTGCTGATCGTGTCGAACATCGAGAACACTCAGGCACTCGAAACCGAGTCGCTTGTCACCGCTGCCTGGCGGCTCTGGCTTCCGGCCAATCACGCGTTGCGGGGACTCGGCAGTATTTCGCTGCGGGAGATCGCCGACGAAGCGATGATCATGCTCAAGGTCGACGAACTCGAAGACAGCACCACGGCCTGGTGGCGTGCCGCCGGCCTCAGGCCGAACGTGGTGATGCGCACGGCGTCGGTGGAGGCGGTGCGCAGCCTCGTCGCGACCGGCTCCGGACTGTCGATTCTTCCTGACGTGCTCTATCGGCCATGGTCGCTCGACGGCGACCGGCTCGAAGCACGCAACATCATGGAGGAAATGCCCAAGGTCGATATCGGGATCGCCTGGCGACGCGGACTCACACAGTCCGAAACGGCACAGAATTTCCTCGTCGTGGCCCGTGAACATACGCGCGGACACGCGAAATCTGCAATCTAGAAACGCGATATCACGCCATTCGCGTTCTGTTTTTTCGAATCGACGTGACTGCGTCGTGCCTGACTTCGGGGTAATCCCGAGGGTCTCAAGCTTTTTCGCAAAACGCTTCAATCTATGCCGGGTTCTGCCGCGTCAGTTGCATAGCGCTGCAAAAGCTTTACCCACATGGCTTCGGTCGACAAACCGGGCGGCTGCGACCCGCATCTGTGCATATCGGTGCGCGCAAATCATGCACATCGTTCGGATTTGCCGATGGCTCATATCTGCAATTCGGGCTAGCCGTCAAAAAAATCGTAACCCTAGAATCCATTCACGACCTCATCAATTGGCGCGTGTCTCGACAGCCAATCCGGCAAACGGTTCTTGCGCACCGAATACGCGTTAGCGCACACGCAGTACTTCACGACAGCGGCTGAAGCCTCGTTTCACTTTACGGCGATAACGCCACCAGGCGCCACCGTGGAAACAGCATTGACCGTGCAATATCGAAGCACACTGAAGCAGCGAACGGCAACAGCATGACCGGCAGCAAGACGCGCCGCCAAAGCGGGCGCGGCAGGCAACGCACTCATTTCCCAGTCAAGAGAGACAGATAGATGGAACACACCGTGCATACCAGCCTCCTGATCGGCGGCGATTTCGTTCCCGGTGAAGGCGCAGTCGAAGACGTTCTGAACCCGGCGACCGGAGACACCATTGCGCGTATCGCCGAGGCCTCGGTGGAACAGGTGCAGGCGGCTGTCAACGCCGCGAACCGGGCCTTCCCCGCGTGGGCGAGGACCGTGCCCAGGGATCGGGCCAACCTGCTGCTCAAGCTCGCCGACGCCATCGAGGCGTGCTCGACCGAATTCGCGCGGCTTGAATCGCTAAACTGCGGCAAACCTTATCTGGCCGCCCTCAACGACGAAATCCCCGCGGTCGCCGACGTGTTCCGTTTCTTTGCAGGCGCGTGCCGCACGCAGCACGGTCAGGTTGCCGGCGAATATTTGCCAGGTTATACCAGCATGGTGCGACGCGATCCGCTTGGCGTAGTGGCGTCGATCGCGCCGTGGAACTACCCGCTGATGATGGCCGCATGGAAGCTTGCGCCAGCCGTCGCGGCCGGCAATACCGTGGTGCTGAAGCCGTCCGAGCAGACGCCGCTCACGACGCTCAAGCTTGCCGAGCTCGTCGCGGCGATTTTCCCGGCGGGCGTCATCAATGTTGTCATCGGGCGCGGCGAAACGGTCGGCGCGCCGCTGATCGCGCAGCCTCAAGTGCGCATGATCTCGATCACCGGCGATATCTCGACCGGTCAAAGAATTCTTGAGGCGGCATCGCGGTCGGTCAAGCGTACCCATCTGGAGCTGGGCGGCAAGGCGCCGGTGATTGTCTTCGACGACGCCGACCTCGCGCAGGTCGTCGAGGGACTCCGCACGTTTGGTTACTACAACGCCGGGCAGGACTGCACTGCCGCCTGTCGCGTGTACGCAGGACCCAGGATCTACGAGAAGCTCGTCGCGGATCTTTCCAGCGCGGTCAGCACGATCCGCTTTGGAGAGCAGCATATGGAAGGCGTCGAAATGGGCCCGCTCATTTCGGAGCGCCAGAGAAACCGCGTGGCCAGTTTCGTCGAGCGGGCCGCGAGCCAGAGCCATATCGAAGTCACGACAGGCGGCAAGGCTGCCAGTTCACGCGGCTTCTTCTATGAGCCCACGGTAATTGCGGGCGCACAGCAGACAGACGAGATCGTGCGGCGCGAGGTGTTTGGTCCGGTGGTCTCGGTGACCCGCTTCGACGACACCGAGCAGGCGATCGCATGGGCCAACGACTCGGACTTCGGGCTCGCGAGCTCCGTGTGGACCCACGACGTCAACAAGGCGTACAAGGTCGCGTCTGAATTGCAGTACGGCTGCACCTGGATCAACACGCATTTCATGCTGGTCAGCGAAATGCCGCACGGTGGGATGAAGCGCTCGGGCTACGGCAAGGACATGTCGGTCTACGCACTCGAGGACTACACCTGCGTGCGTCATGTCATGGCGAAGTTCGAGTGATGCTCGCGTAGCGTTGCCTGGATGATTCAACGGCGACGACAGCGAGTGCCCCTGTCGTTAGCCCGAAGCAATGGTATTCCGCGCTCCGGTCGTTTTCGCCGGTGTCCTTTTTTGTCGCTCTACCTTCGCAGTCCAACCTAGCAAGAGGAAAATCATGGAACCAGTCCATAAGGCCGGCGATCCAGCCGCGCTTGATCATGACGCCAGGCAACTGCAAAGCATGGGCTACAAGCAGGAGCTCGCGCGCCGCATGAGCGGCTTTTCGAACTTCGCAATTTCGTTTTCGATCATCTGTATCCTCGCGGGCGGCATCACCGCCTTTCCGCAGGCGTTGAGCGCTGCCGGCGGTGCGTCGATCGGCATCGGCTGGCCGGTGGGCGCACTCTTCGCGATGGTCGTCGCGGCTTCGATGGCGCAGATCGCTTCGTCCTATCCGACGGCCGGCGGCCTTTACCACTGGAGCTCGATTCTCGGCAACAAGGGCTGGGGCTGGGCGACGGCATGGTTCAATCTGCTGGGTTTGATTTTCGTCGTCGCGTCGGTGAATTTCGGCGTGTACGATCCGTTCTTCAAAACCCTGATTGCGCCACTTCTCGGCATCAATCCCGACTCGCTGACGTTCTGGCATCAGACCGCGTTCATTGCGGCGGTAACGCTGAGCCAGGCATGGCTCAACCACGGCGGCATCAAGATCACGACGCTCCTGACCGATATCTCGGGCTATCTGATCTTCGCGATCGCCGTGATACTGACGCTTGCGCTGCTCGGCTTTTCAAAGACGCCCTTCGACTTTGGCCGGCTTGTCGACTTCACCAACTTCACTGGCTTCGATGGCGGCGCATGGCCCAAGCAGGGCATGCTGGCCGCGTTTCTTTCCGGCTTGCTGCTAACGATCTACACCATCACGGGATTCGACGCCTCGGCGCACACCTCCGAAGAAACGCACGATGCCGCGCGCAACGTACCGAAGGGCATGCTGCGTTCGGTGTGGTGGTCGGCGTTGTTCGGCTACATCATGGTCTGCGCGTTCCTGCTCGTGATGCCGGACATCAAGGAAGGCGTCAAGGCCGGTGGCGGCTTCTTCAACGCGCTGCTGGGCACCTTGCCGACGTGGTTGCGCGTGCCGCTTGGTATCGGCATTTTCCTGTCGAACTATCTGTGCGGCCTCGCGTGCCTGACCTCGTGCTCGCGGATGATGTACGCCTTTGCCCGCGACGGCGGATTGCCGGCATCGAACTGGCTGAAGAAAGTCAACGACAGGCATTGCACGCCGGGCGCCGCAATCTGGACTTCGGCGATCCTCGCCATTGCGGCGACGCTTTATGGCGACGCGTTTGCGGTGCTTTCGACCGGCAGCGCGGTCTTCCTGTATGTGTCGTACGTGATGCCTGTCGCGGCTGGAATTGGCGCGGAAGGCAAGACGTGGGTGCGCAAGGGACCGTTCAACCTCGGCATGTGGTCGAAACCGATTGCGCTGCTTGCGGTGCTGGGTGGCGCGGTGCTTGTGTATGTCGGGATTCAGCCGCCCAACCAGAAGGTGCTGTACATCAGCCTGATGCTGATCGCCGTGATGGCCCTCTGCTGGTATGGCCTTGGCGTGCGCAACCGCTTCGCGGGGCCGCCTGAGGTCAAGAGCGATATGACAGGAAACGTGGAAATCGCCAACCCCTGAGGACATTTTTGCCGGCGCCCACCACGAACACGTAGAGGAGCGTGGCGGGCGGGCGGCGCCGGCCACCGCCGGAACCAGCGGTCTGCGTTTCTGCTGCATCCAGGTCTCCACGTCCTCCGTATATGCGGTCAGGGCAGCGCAATCACGCGTTGCATCTTCCGGAGACCTGCAATGAAAATCTCGACCCTGTGCTCTGCTGTCGCGTTATCGATCGCCATGTCCAGCACCTTCGCGGCCGGCGAGGCGGTGGTGGTGGGCGGACAGGCGATGTACCCCACGAAAGACATCGTAGATAACGCGGTGAACTCTGCCGACCACACGACGCTCGTCGCGGCGGTCAAAGCAGCGGGCCTTGTGGACACACTGAAAGGCGCTGGTCCGTTTACCGTCTTCGCGCCGACGAATGAAGCGTTTGCAGCATTGCCGCCGGGCACGGTCGAAAGCCTCGTCAAGCCTGAAAACAAGGCAACGCTGACCAGCATCCTGACCTATCACGTCCTCCCCGGGCGCTATGACTTTCGCAAGCTGGACCAGGCGATCAAAGCCGGCGGCGGCAAAGCCGAGCTGAAGACGGTCAACGGCGAGACACTCACGTTCTCTGAAAACGGCCCGCACAACATCGTCGTCGCCGATGCAGCCGGACATACCGCCGCCATTTCCACCTACGACGTCTTCCAGAGCAACGGCGTCATCATGGTGGTCGACAAGGTGTTGATGCCGAAATAAGCCTGCACCTCGCCTGAAGTCAGAGGTTGGCTTGCCGCACTGCGCTGTCATTTCGGGCATCGAACGACGACTGGCCTGTACGTCCCGCGACACGATCAGGTAGACGTTTCTTCTGTCTTCAGGGGCCTCGCTGCGCCTCGCCGCCGCGCAACGAGCCCTAGCCTGGCGGCGTATCAACCTTGACGCATGATTGCGCGAGGTTCGCCGGAGAAGCATCATGGAAAAGGTCACGTTTAAAGTCATGCTGGCCTGCGCTGCCGCTTTGCCAGTCTTCCTTTCGACAGCTGCATTCGCACAAGGTGGAGGAAACGGAAACGGAGGAACGGGTGGCGGAAACGCTCACGGCGCCGCGACGGCCGGCATGACCTACCACGGCGACCCTGTTTCAAGCCCGTGGACCGCGATGCCCGGCAAAATCACCGGCAGCGCATGGGACACCGAAACAGGTGCAAAAACGATGTCGCCTGACGATATCGCCAAACAGGCAAAAGCCAGTCAGTGAGATCCTGTTCATCTGCCGGGCCTGCTGCTACGAAAAGGAAATCGAATTGCGGTCTTGCCCGGCATGGTGGTTTGGTGGGTACGCCCGTCCTGTCATCCCGTGCGGCGGTCCGTCGGCGACGCGAGTCATGCGGATCGCGACAGTGCGCGCGCCGCTCGCCGCATGGGGATGCGAACGCTTCGACCTGCCTGTCGAGTATTCCGAACATACCGGGAGTGCCGGATGGACGCTCCGCGCCTGTCCTACCCCATGCGATACTCACTACGCACGGCACCGCGCGCAAATACGCATGCAGGCCGCGGCCGCGAAAACAGGAGTATCGCGCTTGATAAACATACCGTCGTCTGCGATTTCGACATGGGGTGCAGCGGCCGTTTTCCTGAACGTGCTTCTGACACGTCTCGGCGTTCCCCTACCCGTTATCCCCGTACTCCTCTTTGCCGGGTCCGCGATAGCCGGTGGCCTTCTGTCGTTCTGGTATGTCCTGCTCGCAGCAGCCGGTGGCGCGTTGCTCGGTGACGGCGCCTGGTTCACGGCCGGACGCGTCTATGGCGGCCAGCTCATTGCCGCCCTCGGGAGGGTGTCACCCTTCGTCGAGAGCAAGGTCAGGAAGGCGCGCTCGCTGTTTGAACGATTCGGCGTGCCGCTTGTGTCACTGTCCAAATTCGTGCCGGGCCTCGCGTTCATCACGCCGCCTCTGATGGGCACGACACCCGTCGATCCGAAAATCTATCTCTCCTGGGATCTTGCCGGAATCGCAGTGTGGTCGACCTTCTGGCTGCTCGGCGGAGCAGCCGCGGAAAGCCAATTCCGCATGCTCGAGTCGTTCGCCAGGACACATGGCGGGACGCTCATTGACCTGCTCGTCGCGGTGTCGATCGCATACCTGCTTTTTCGCCTGATTCGGCGCTGGCAGTTCCAGCGTTGGCTTGCGCGTGCCCGGATTTCGCCCGAGCAGCTTCAAACGATGATGCGTTCAGCTTCGCCGCCCGTCATTCTGGACGCACGGCCGGAAGCCGTTCGAAATCAGCAGCCACGACAAATACCCGGCGCGCTACCTCTGGATCTGGGTTCGCCCGACAGGGTGAACGACGCGCTGCTCGCGCACGACATCGTTGTCTACTGCGTCTGCCCGAACGATGCGGCTGCACGAGACATCACGGAACAGATGTACCGCAAGGGCTTCAAACGGATACGCGCGCTGAAGGGCGGGCTGGATGCGTGGCAGCGACGCGGATACCCTGTCGAGCCGTCGTGGCAGCCTGCGGGCAAACCTCCGGGCAGAGTGCGCGGAGCGCGGCCTGCCGATGAAAGCCGCGAGGAAGTGACGCTAAGAAGCTTTGCTCCCAGACAGGCTAAACCACGCAGCGTAAAGTAGCGGCCCACGCGCTGCGTTTCGCCGGAAGATGATGTCTGCAAGACCTATTGATAAGCCTTTCCGAGCCAGGGTCCCCAGCCGGCGCCTTCGACCCTGAAGCGCGAGTACGTTGCGCTTTGCCCCGTGGGCGTGTCCGACGTGTCGTCGAGGGCCTTTAGATCGGTCGTGTGAAGTGCGAAGGCCTGCTGGTCGTCCGTGTCGATCGTCACGCGTCCGATGGGCTCCGCGCCGCCTTCGTGTTTCGACTCAAGTATTGCGAGGTAAGGGGTCAACCGCCCCCAGAATGAGGTTAGTTCTTCCTGCCGATAATCTGTCATGTAGTTCCTGGAAAGTGAGGCGCAGTGTACCCTACTGTGCCCCTCTTCCCGTCCTCGGGCAGAAAGACGGCGCAAATGCGGGCTGCGCACTACCCGTAAACATGCTGATTGGCGTCTGTCACAAAGGCGTGGTACAACTCACGCTTCGCGATTCTGTCGCGCTGTGCGACAGGCTGTAAAACACGGTTTGTGAAACACGGCGCCCGCGAAAAACGCATAACATTTACTGGATTAAAAATGGCAACAGGTATTGTGAAGTGGTTCAACGATGCAAAGGGTTTTGGCTTCATCACGCCGGACGGCGGTGGCGAAGACCTCTTCGCACATTTCTCTGAAGTCCAGGGAAGCGGCTTCAAGTCGCTGCAGGAAAACCAGAAGGTGAGCTTTGAAGTGAAGCAGGGACCGAAGGGCAAGCAGGCCGCGAACATCCAGCCGCTGTAACCCGCCGAAACGCTCCTGTCAAAGCAGATGGCCCGCTTTTGCGGGCCATCTGCTTTTCACAACCTAGATCTCTTCGCCCAATTGCCGGATACGCCGGCCGGGCACATGGGACATAAGCGTTGCAATGATCTCCGCGGCCGTGCTTTCCGCCGGCACGACACGTCGACATGCGTCCGGCTCGGTCGGCAGCGACCATTCGACAACGCGGTACGGACGCCCCCAGGGCGGCTCAAACGCGTCGGATATCGTGCATGTCTGGGTCGCAAAGCCGCGCTGTGCGCTGGACATCGCACGTAACTGTTTCCGCACATCGTCCTGAACCATCGTCGACCTCCGTTTTGGCTACGCATCGTTTCACTTCGACCGCCCCATGGAATGCGCGCGTTGGATGAAAGCGCCGCCGGTGCGCTAGCGGCTCAACAGGGACCAAGGGATGGTCGCCGCAAACAATTAAGCCAGCCTTAAAATCATCGCGAGGAAGGCTATCGACGGCGCTATGCGGGAGATGTTACGAATCGTGACTTCAGCGTGAGCGGGTAAGTGCGCTATGCGGCCGCCTTGCCTGGCCAGGAGCACCCGCTTACCTGCGGCCGGAAGGTTGTGGTTCAGGCCGATGCCACACACAAAGGGGCGTTGCCCGGCGCGCCCTTAGGTGGACGCGCCGCGTACAGGACGACGCAGGTCAGGCCACCGAGCTGGCAGCCGCCTCCACCGTGCCCGAGGACTTGCTGGCAGCAGCCTTCTTCACGGCCGGCTTCCTGCCTTTGGCCTTGACTGCTGCTGTCGAGGGACCTTTCTTCGCAGCGGGCTGTTTGGCCTTCGGTTTGCCAGCCGCGCTCTTTCCGGCCGCAGCCTTTTTGGCTGAAGCACCTTTCTTCGCTGCCACTTTCTTCACCGCGCTCTTCTTTGCAGCGGTCTTCTTTGCAGCGGTCTTCTTTGTGGCAACTTTCGCCTTGGCAACAACCGCCGTATCGGCGGCAGCGCTTGCGGCATCAATCAGGAATTTTGACCTGTCCTTGACGTTCTTGATCCAGGCCGGGGGCCGGGCATGCCCACTCCAGGTAGCGCCCGTCTTTGGATCACGGTACTTTGGCGGCAACTTGCCCTTGGTCGCCGCGGCCTTAACCTTGCCGTTGACAACGCGTCCGCTTGCGGCCTTTACGCGCTCCCTGCGCGCTTTTGCCTTTGCCTCGATGTCCTCGGTCGTCAAGCCGTGCTTAAGCATGATCTCGCGAATCTGGTCGAGGGCCGCCTGTGCGCGTCTGGCGATAAGAGCTTCGGCCTGAACCTGAAGCTTCTTCATGCGTGCCTGAATCTGTTCGAGCGTGGCCATATGCGCCTCCTTTTTGGGTTGAATGGACGCACTATGCCACGGGTAACACTTAGGTAACAGAAAATCATCGAATTAATGGCGCTTTGACGCAACGGATTCGCGTCAATGTGCGTTCTGTCTCCAGCCAGATAAGACCTGCTTACGGACCGTTAACGCAGACCAATAAGGCATTCTGCTTTAAGGCGGGGGAAGTTAAAGCGAATTCCCTTGAACCCTGGCTTTGAATGAGAAACACCCGGTAATAAAGTGCTGAGCGCCATCGGGTGCAGATAGCGCTCCTGCTACTCGCCGTCTGAGACGTTCAAGCGATACGCAATCCGTGAGCGGGCAGGATTTCCTGCGTGACGACAAAGCGGTGCTCTTTCACTGCATCATGAAAGCGCCGGTAATCGCTATTTTCAAAGGCAGGCGTCCATGCCGGCCGAATGTCACCGTCGTCATCGGACCGCAAGCCCGTCGCCATGAACTTCCAGGAATCGACTCCCTTGGCGACATAGTCGGGAATGCGCTCCTTCAGGCCCGGTATCGTACCTTCCAGCACGGTCTCGCACACTTTGCGAAGCCGTAGGAGCTCGTCGTCGTTATTGTTGTTTGCAAGCAGCTTATAAAGCGCTGCCTTTACATCGGCCGGCAGCCCCCCTTGAGACTCGAAATCTTCGCGTCCCGCGACGAATGACTGAACGACGCGGCATGCCATATCGGCCGCGCTGATGAACTCTTCGGGATTGCTCCTCTCGATCAGATCGCCTTTGCCGTCGACGTAGCTCCACTTTGCCGAAGGCAGGTCGGGATAATGCAGTGCAGCGCCGTGGCCCAGGGGCAATGCCCTCGCCAGCACGTCACGCTGGATATCTTCGATGAGATGCCGGGTCATCTGCTCAAGATGCGACAGCCACTTTTGATGGGTGCAGTTCTCGGCATTCAGGCTCTTGACGCGGTTGAGGTCGCTTTCGATTCCGGAAAACCCCTGATGCGCCCAGGTATCGACGTAGCTGTGCAGCGTCACGCCAAGGCGATGCAGCGCGTTATCCGCCTGCCTTTGTCGAAGCGCGCGTCGAACCACATCGCGCGCAACGCTGCTATCGGGGCGGCACACCGCCCGTTCTTTCAACGTATCGCCCTCGCCGGCCGGCAGGAAATGGAATGGCGTCCACACGAGGCGGTTCTTGTCATCTTCCGTATTGGAATAGTCGAAGAGCTTGTGAGCGGTCGCGAAGCGCTCAAAGATCTCGCCACCGGAAAACCGCAGAATTCCCGGCGTGGTCGCGTCGTCGACGTACTGGCAGGCGTGGGCTACCGTCAACGCCTGCCCGGCTGGCAAACCGCCGACACGCGCGACGATGTACACCACGCCATAGTGGAAATCGATGTTCATCTGGAGTCTCCTGATGCGGATGCGAGTTGACGTGAGACGTCGCACGCCCGCCGCGCGAGCATTCCTGCCGACGAATCGAAACCCGCCGCATTACGTCATATGAGTGAGACGATCAGGAACGATCAGAGTTGAAAACCCGCTTCCAGTCAGCGTATCGCTAACTGGATCTCGATGCACGTCATCCATGACGCAGGCCTCGCTGCCCGATCAAAGCCGCAGTCCGTTCAGAAACTGATACCAGAGTGTCCCGATGGGATTCGCGAAAGCCTTGTGCGGATGATCGTCGCCCGTCGCGGAAGCGGTCGCCGGCTCCTGCGGTTCCTTAGCGACTGAAGCGGCAGGCGCGACGGCGGCCTGCCGCGACACATGGAGTGCCAGCACGCTATCGGCGATCTGGGCCGCCTGCTGAACCTCGCAGTCGTGTCCGATCAGCACGCCGAACACCACATCGCGGTTGTAGCCCTCTTCGGCAAAGCGCATCGCCAGCGCGACCATTTCGGCATAGGCAGCCTCGGCGGCAGCCCGGGCGGCCGCCTCGCGTTCGGCCTGTTCGCGCTCGGCCTGCTGCCGCGTGCTCTCCCAGCCGCGCATCTGCTCAGCGAAGACCGCGTCATAGACCTGACGTTGCGACGCATCGGAAAGAATGGCGTACGCATCCTTGATTTCCTGAAACGCGGCGCGTGCGGCATCCTCACGGCCGGCGTTGCGGTCGGGGTGCCACCGCATCGCCGCCTTCCGGTATGCGCGCTTGATTTCATCCGCGGTGGCGTTTTCCTGCACACCGAGCATGTCGTAGAGGGTTGCCATTGCCTGTCCGTCCTGAATCACGTTGCGAGCCATCGTAGCATGCGAAGAGTGACGTTCCGTCACAGCGGCCCCGTCCAGCCCGTTGGGGCAGAACTTATCCCCACTTTTTGTTAGCAAGGCTGTGGACAACCTGGTTACATATGCCGCAAGTGCATGACGCGAAACAGCTATCGATGTCCGTCTCAAACTCAGGCGGTCCCTGCCAGCACGCGCGTTTTTGGCGCGCTAACGTGCGGCATGCTCCACGTAAGAAACTGCCGATCATCAACGGAGACAGCCATGAGTCACGACCTCAAATTCTGGATGGTGCCAGGGGCACCGACGCCCGTCGGGCCCTTCTCCCATGCCACCGAGTCCGATGGCTGGGTCTTCCTCACGGGCCAGATGCCCACCTCGCCCGACGACGACCACGCCCCGCTACCCGAAGGCGTCGTCGCGCAGACAAAACGCGTGATGGACAACCTGGCGCTCGTCCTTCAGGGCCTTGGCCTCGGTGTGGAACATGTCGTCGCCGCGCGCATTTTCCTGACCGAGTTCAAGCGCGACTACGGGTCGATGAACGACACGTACCGCGCGTATTTTCCAAACGACGCGCTGCCTGCGAGGACCTGCATCGGCGTAACCGGTCTCGCGCGCGACGCGCTCGTCGAGATCGACTTCATCGCCAGAAGGCCGCCGCACGGGCTGTAGCGGGCAATATAGGGCCGTTACGTCGGGTTACGATTGACGCATCGCTGTTTCACCTGTGTCTGACGGCGACTCATAGACTTCGAGCCGTAGTCACTGACACCGCACTCGATGCGTAAGGAGAAACAGATGAACAAGAAGATCCTTGGAGCAGCACTTGGTCTTGCCGTGCTGGCGGCATCATCGGCGGCATCGGCGCATGTCGATGTCGCTATCGGGCTCGGCGTGCCCGGACCTGTGGTGTATGCGCCCGCGCCGCCTGTGTACGTCGCGCCCGCGCCTGTGCCGGTCAGCTACGTCGGCTATGAAGACTGGCGGGCGCGTCAATGGCAGGAACGCGAGTGGCGCGAGCGTCAATGGCGCCGCGACGAGTGGCGGGAACATGAATGGCGCGAGCGCCACGACGGCTGGCGCGGGTATTGACCAGGCACAGCCAGATGCCTGGCCTGCCTCGCGGCAGCGTCCGCAACGGCGAGGCCATGCGCTGCCGGCGACCTTCGAGGGTTGCTGGCAGCGCACTCGACCTATCCCCACATATTGAGGCTGTGGACAACCTGCGCACACCTATCCCAAGTATCTGACGCAGAACGACTAACCATCGCCGTATGCAGCGCAGGCAAGCGCGGCATAGCGTCCGGGAAACATCCTCGTTACCCTCGATACCGCTGGACCAGCTCCTCGCTCAGCACGCCATCCATGGCCACGCCTTCCAGGCGGGCCGTCGTTTTCCTGAGCCCGCCGACAAACGACCGCACACTCTTCGGCGCTTCGATATACGTCGGGATGCGGACTTTCAGCGCGTAGCCCTCGTCGCTCAATGCAGCCAGTGTGCCGTCCAGATGCTCGTGTCCAATCAGACAGTGGTCCTTCACCCTCTGGCGAAACAGGGTCTTCGGCGCGAGTTCGTCGCGATAGACCAGCACGGTGTCGACTTCAGGCAGCAAGGTTGGAATGCCATCGCTCCACACAGCGACTGAGCGCAGCGCGCCGTCCACCTTGAACATCATGATGCGCGGCACAAACACCGATTCGCCGAGTTCCGACTGCACGTCGGCTAGCGCATGGTTCCAGCGCCAGATTGCCTCGAGCTTCGCTTCGGGCAGGGACACACACGCAGCCTGCGCTGTCTGTCGCGGCAGGATGCTCTCATAGCCGAACGCGTTGCCGCGGTTCCAGCCCGCAAGGAACCCTTCTGTCGAATAGGGACCGGTGCCCATCCCGTTCATCTGGGGATCTTCGATCTGCGGCCTGAATCGTTCGACGAATGCGCGCACTTCGGGCTCGGCTTCGAGACCGAATACGTGAGGCCGGAAGTAGTTCAGGTTGAACGCGATGCGCTTAAGGACGTCTGGCTGCGATTCGTCGCGCTCAAATGCAAAGACGAAATACACGCCTGTGTCGCCGTTCCGGTACACCGCGCTATCGTTGACTTCGTAGTTCCTGCGCTTCCTGAACCACGCTTCGATGTCCTGACGGGCAACCGGAGTCGGAAAAGAAAAATAGAGGTCGTAGCACATGGCGGATCATTCCTTTCGCCGCAATCAGATGACTGGCGTGGATCACTTTGTAATGTCATCCAGAATATCGGCTCTTACACGCCAGGCTTGAGGTCGCTCTTGATGCGTTGTGCGTGCCCTCCCACACTTCCTGTGAAAATCCCGGTTTTGCCCTTTACCGGTATCACACGCTTATGACTGTTGCTGCCGGGTTCGCCCCGTTCCAAACCCTTGCAGAGAACTTGATGCCCCACGCGATGGCCAATCGCGGTGACGGCTCGCACGATACTTCGCATCTTCAGCGGGTATGGAAAAACGCCGATTCTGGCGTCGATGGGCGGGCGTGCAGCAAGGGTTGACGCAGTTTCGCATGCGATCGAGCCGCACAGCTTTTCGGCGGCGGTCGTGCCGGAGACTCGCGTCTGGTGATCAGACGGCGACAGGAAGCCGCCTCGCACAGCTCAGACAGGAACGGCTGCGGCGCTTTCTCGACGAGTTCATCGACGAGATCTGAAGCGCCGCAGGCCTCATGGTCTTTATTTCGACGCTGTCGACACCAGTACAGGCTTGTCGCGATAGAGGTCCGGAAACAGGCGCTTCAGATTCGCTATCTTCGGCATGTCGTTGATGACGATGTACATCGAGTCGGGGTGAAGCGTCAGATAGTTCTGGTGATACCCCTCGGCGGGATAGAAGGCCTTGAGCGGGTCGGTCTTTGTCACGATCGGCGCCGGAAAGGCGTGCGACTTGTCGAGCTGGGCGATGTAGCTTTGCGCGATGCGCTTTTGCACGTCGTTGGCCGGGAAGATCGCCGAGCGGTATTGCGTGCCGGAATCCGGCCCCTGGTGGTTCAACTCCGTCGGATCATGCGCAACCGAAAAATAGACCTGCAACAGGCGGCCATAAGTGATCTGCGACGGATCGTAAGTGATCTGCACAGATTCCGCGTGGCCGGTCTGTCCGGTGCTGACGGTTTCGTATTCGGCCGTGGCGCGCTCGCCGCCCGCATAGCCGGACACCACGTTGGTCACGCCGCGCACGTGCTGGAACACGCCCTGCACGCCCCAGAAGCATCCGCCCGCGAGTACCGCCGTTTCGGTGTGCCCGCCTGTTGCCGGTTCATCCACCGCAGGAGGGGCGATGACTACGGCCGATTCGGCGGACAACGCTGGCCGCTCTGCCACCGCCAGCGCGACGGCGCACAGTCCCAGCGAAATTGCGACGGCGACGACCCGTGAGCGGGTCGATTTGCCGGCAGGTTGAGTCAAAAACTTCATGATGCACGTCCTCGTTCAAGGCGCCGCTTTTGCGTAAACCGCGGCCGGCGCGGGACCGGTTGTTGACAGGAAGCAGGAAAGTGGAAACGGAAAGCCCGTCATAAGCATCCGCTTCACACCGCCTTGGGCGTAAAGGCCATCGCAAGGCCGTTCATGCAATACCGCAAACCCGTCGGCTTGGGCCCGTCGTCGAACACGTGCCCCAGATGTCCGCCGCAGCGACGACAATGCACTTCATCGCGCGTCATGCCGAACGACGTATCCGTCTGCGTCACGACGGCGTTGTCCAGCGGTTGCCAGAAACTCGGCCAGCCTGTGTGGCTGTCGAATTTCGTCTTCGATGAAAACAGGTCAAGTTTGCACCCCGCGCAGGAAAAGATACCCGTCCGATGCTCGGCGTTCAGCGGACTGCTGTAGGGACGCTCCGTCCCCGCCTCGCGCAGCACGTGGTACTGCGCGTCGGTCAGCAACTTGTGCCATTCGGCGTCGGTATGGGTGACCTCGTAGGACACGCTCGTCGCCGCATGCGCTGGCGCGGCGCGAAACAGACTCCATGCCGCAGTCCCGCCAGTGAGCGTCGCGAGGCCACATACCTTGAGGAAAATCCGTTTGGTGCGTTTCATGATATTCATCCGGAAGTGTCGAGGGTCATGGACCCCATGAAGCCCATGCCCCCTGAACCTTTAGACCGCCGCGCGCGTCATTCGATACCGCTCCGCACGTTTTCATGCTGGAACCGTCGAAGCTGGAGCGCCCGTGATATTGAGTCGCGCGACGCCCCGTTTAATGACAGAAAGCCCGAAAGAAACTCGATGCTGCGCGCCGCACGCCCGCCGAAGTGAAATATCCGGAAATCCGCTGGTCGAACGTCTTGGGAATAAAGCAGCAGATCCCGGCGTTCTCGTGTAGAACGTGCCGGGCTCACTGCCGCTTCGGCGCACTCTTTTTCGAACAGCTTTCATCGACGCTCAAACCACCAGACGAAACTACCGATGAATACCCAGGCCAATTCCCGCCACACCCATGCCTCAGGCGACGCGCAGCCACAGGTTCAGTCGCAATACACCCGCACCGCGATGCTTCTTCACTGGATCATCGCGGTGTTGATAATCGGCAACGTCATATTAGGTCTGAGCGCGGATTCGTTGCCGGACGACTGGGTCCGCCCCGTCATTGATACCCATAAGTCGATCGGTATTACCGTACTCGGCCTCGCGCTGATGCGTATCCTGTGGCGGGCATCGCACCGGCCGCCGCCGCTGCCGCGCGATTTTCCGCGCTGGGAACGCGCCGCTGCCCATGTCGCACACTTTCTGCTTTATCTGCTGATGATCGGCTTGCCGCTATCCGGCTGGATGCACGATTCGGCCTGGAAAGACGCCGCGACGCATCCGATGAGTCTCTTCGGCCTGATCCCCTGGCCGCGCATCGGTCTCATCATGAATCTCGACCCTGCCGTGAAGGAACCGCTGCACAACCAGTTCGGCGCGCTGCATACGTGGCTCGGTTACGCACTGTATGCGTTGCTGGCGATGCATATCGGCGGTGCGCTGAAACATCAATGGATCGACCGTCAATCTGTCCTCAAGCGGATGGTGCCGTGACAACAGAAGTCGAATGTCCCGTCGAAACGACGCGCTCCGCAGCGGCTGCGAACAATTGTGCGAAGCGTCGGAAAATATCGCTGGAAGAAACGCTGGCGCTCGCATCGCCGCGCATCCTGCCGCGTCCTGCCACGTTCCTCGGCGTGCTGATTCATTGCAGCGTCGTCGTGCTGTGGCTCGTCCTGTTCGCGCGAGCGTTCTTTCTGCATGGCGTGGTAGCGTGGTCGACAGGTATTGCCTATGTCGTCTACGACACGCTGCTGCTTGCGTTCGTCACGCTGAAAACGTTGCCGCTCGTCCGGCCGGTGAAAGCGCCCGGGGACCCTCTGGACCCGCATGACGCCCGGGAGCTGCCGGGCATGGGCGTGATCGTCGCATCGCATAACGAGGCGGCCGTCCTGCCCGTCACGCTCGCCGCATTGCTGAAACAGACCCACGGTCCCGCCCAGATCGTGATCGCCGACGACGGTTCCACCGACGGCACACACGAGTTGCTCACCCGCCGCTTCGGGCTGACTGCGCCGGTCGAGGGCGAACTGAGCGCGCCGAGTTCGCTCTACCCGAATCTCTACTGGCTGCGTGTGCCGCACGGCGGCAAGGCGCGTGCGCTGAATGCCGCGATCGTGCTGATGACGACCGAAACGGTGATGACGGTCGACGCCGACACCCTGCTCGCCGACGACGCCACGTATGCGATGCGTGCCGCGTTCGCCGCCAGTCCGAAGCTGGTGGCGGCAGCGGGAATCCTCGTGCCGGTGTGCAGCAAAACCGTGTCGGGCCGGCTATTCCAGTGGTTTCAGACGTACGAATACATGCGCAACTTCATCGCACGGTTTGCGTGGATGCGTGCCGACAGCCTGCTGCTGGTCTCGGGCGCATTCGCTTCGTTCCGGCGCGACGCGCTGATTGCGGTGGGCGGTTTCGATCCGCAATGTCTGGTGGAAGACTACGAGCTGATTCACCGGCTGCGTCGTCATTCCGTGGATCACGGGCTCGGGTGGGACGTGCGCGTGGTCGGCAATGCGCATGCGCGCACGGATGCGCCCGGCACGCTCGGCAGTTTCCTTCGGCAACGCCGGCGCTGGTTTGCAGGCTTTTTGCAGACCCAATACTGGAATCGCGACATGACGGGCAATCCGCGCTACGGCGTGCTAGGCATGCTGATGCTGCCGGTCAAGGCAATCGACACCATGCAGCCGATCTACGGGCTGACGGCGTTCGCGTTGCTGCTCGGCTTCGTCTTTGGCGGGCACGGCGCGATCGTGCTGTCGATTTTCAGCGTAATCGGTCTGAAAACGGCAATCGACCTGGCGTTCTATCTCTGGTGCGTGCATGTATACCGGCGCTGGACCGGCGATCGCGCGGGATCGAGCCTGGGGATGGCAATGGCCGCCGCAGTGGCGGAACCGTTCACGTTCCAGTTGATACGGCATGCCGGCGCAACGCTTGGCTGGCTGCATTTTCTGCGCGGCGGGCGGTCGTGGGGAAAGCAGCGACGCTCGGGGCTGGTGGCGTCGCCGGATGAAAACTGATGCAGGAGCGAGGGAAATTGACAGTCCGTAGCCCGTGGACCACTATCTTTCCGCCAGCTACATCGCGTGCTGTCCCTATGGAGGTCATTGCCGCCATGTCCACCGACTCAACCCCATCCTACGTCGTCCAGCTGGAAAGCCGCTTCGATTTCGATGCGACCGTCGAACGCATTACGCAGGCGCTGACATCGCGCGGCATGACCATCTTCGCCGACATCGACCAGGCCGCCGCCGCGGAAAAGGCCGGCACAGCCCTGCGCCCTACCCGTCTGATCCTGTTCGGCAACCCGAAAGGCGGCACGCCGATCATGGTCGCCCATCCTCACGCGGCGCTGGAGTTGCCGCTCAAGGTAGTGGTCTGGCAGGAGGGGACGGCGCCCGTGTGCGTCGACTACCTGGAGCCAGGTGCCCTGCTGACCGCGAGCTACGGCGTCGATCCGGCATTGACCGGAGGCTTTCAGCAGGTGACTCAACTGCTGACTCACGCGATTGAATGACGGCTCGTTCGGCGGCTTCGGGGTTGGCCGACCGCCGCAGCGTAATGAACACGACGACGCCAGACCTACAACGGCGCCAGATCAAACCCGCTCGCCGGGTTCAGGAAACAGGCACGACCGAAACCCCCAAAAACAGAAACTTTCAACCAATATGGCTCGTGTATGCTGACTAGACGACGCTTTCCGTAATACGGCAGAAGAATTCGGAAAACGCGAAGTGGCTCACGAGATTCAGGCCACGGTCGTCGCCCCAGTTCGTGCTGTCGCGGCAGTCTTTCATGGGCGGCGAAATGACGGAAACGGCAATGGCATCGATGCCCGGTGCTTCCAGCGACTCCGGCCGGCAAAGCGCAATGAGTGAGCCGCAACGCCTGACCGTGCGACACCTCAGCGTCTATCGCTATTCGGAGCCGGTGAGCTTTGGCGAGCATCGAATGATGTTCCGGCCGCGCGCGAGTCACGATCTACGCCTCGTCACCACAGATCTGCTGATCACGCCGACACCGGCGCGGCTGCACTGGCTGCACGACGTGTTCGACAATTCAGTCGCCGTCGCGACGTTCTCCGGTAAAGCGACGGAGTTGCTCTTCAAAAGCCAGGTGACGCTCGAACACTACGAATCGCCGCTGCCCGACTATTCGCTCGAACCGTACGCCGCGACATGGCCGTTCGCGTACACCAATGAGGAAGCGTCGGATCTGGTGAATGCGCGCAACCGCGAGCACCCGGACGACGAAGTCGACCTGTGGGCACGCAGATTCATCGCCCCGGCCGGCAGGACTGGCACGATGGCGCTATTGCGTGCAATGACGCTGGAAATCAAGAACGAATTCTTCTACGTGAGGCGTACCGAGAAGGGCGTCTATCGTCCGGCCGATACCTTGCGGCATCGCAGCGGCAGTTGCCGCGACTTCGCGGTGCTTATGATGGACGCGGTGCGCTCGCTCGGTCTCGCTGCGCGGTTCGTCAGCGGCTACATCTTCGTGCCCGATCACGAGGCGACGCAGGGTGGCGGTGCGACCCACGCGTGGCTGCAGATTTACCTTCCGGGTGCGGGCTGGGTCGACTTCGACCCAACCAACAGCATCATTGGCAACCGGCATCTGATCCGCGTTGCAGTCGCATGGAATTACTACCAGGCGTTGCCGCTCTGGGGCACCTGGCATGGCGCCATGCACTCGTTTCGCGGTCTTGATGTCGAAGTGAGCGTGACCGAAGAAAGCTGATGCCGCAATGCACTCTTAACTGGAAAAGGTTGTTCCGATGAAACTCCGCGTTGGCTATGAACTGGTCTACGAGTGCGCGCAGCCGACACCGATGTTGTTGATGCTGAACACGCACTATTCCCGCGTGCAGGACGTCTTGAGCGCCGATGTGCTGAGAGTCGATCCGCCTGTGCCGATCACCCAGTACCGTGATGGCTTCGGCAATCTGTGCAGCAGGATCGTCGCGCCCCAGGGGTATATTTCGCTGTCCACGACGGCGCTCCTCAACATCTCGGACCGTCCCGAGACACTCGAGCCCTATAGCTATCAGGTCCCGGTCGAAGCGTTGCCGGACGAATGTCTCGTGTTCCTGCTCGGCAGCCGCTACTGCGAGACCGATCTGCTATCTGACGTTGCGTGGCAGCTGTTCGGGAAATCGCCGCCGGGGCGCGACCGCGTGCAGGCGATCTGCGATTACGTGTTTCGCCACATCACCTTCGGCTATGACTTCGCCCGGCCGACCAAGACCGCATTCCAGGCCTGGCAGGAACGCAAGGGCGTGTGCCGCGACTTCGCGCATCTCGCGGTGACGCTGTGCCGCGCGATGAACATCCCGGCGCGCTACTGCACCGGCTATATCAGCGATGTCGGCACACCTCAGCCATGGAGCGCGATGGATTTCGCGGCGTGGTTCGAAGCGTATGTGGGCGGCTCGTGGCAGACGTTCGATCCTCGCAACAACGTGCCCCGCATCGGCCGCGTGCTGATGGCGCGTGGACGCGACGCCGCCGACGTCGCGATCAGCAACACGTTCGGCCCGACGAAGCTCGTCAAGTTCGACGTCCACTGCGCGCCGGAGTGAAGCGAGGCTCTACGTTGACGTAAGGTGCGGCGCTTACGCGACCCGCAATCCGAGTTCCGCCACCAGCAGCGCAGCCTGCGCGTGAGAGATGGTGGCGCCCTGAAACTGCGCGGCATCGGTGAGCCGCAGACCGCCCAGGTCTGCGTCGCGCAGATCGGCGCCCGCAAAGCGCGCATTCTTGAGGTTCGCATCGCGCAGGCTGCCGCCCTCGAAAACCGCATCGCGAAAGTCGGCACCCCCGAGGTCGGCATCGGAGAAATCCAGCCGTTCCAGCGTCGCTTTCCTGAACGAGATGCCGCGCAGATCGGCGCCAATCAGCAGACATTCGAAGAACTGCAGGCCCAGCGTCGACGTCTGTTCGAAGCTGGCCCCCGTGAGCTTGCTTTCCCGGAACGACACTGACGCCAGCTTGGCGCGGCGCCAGTTCGTGTTGTTGAGGTCGCAGGCGCGAAAGCTGGCGTCGTGCAGGTCGGCAGAGCCGAAGTCTGCCTGCCTGGCGCGACAGTTGCGCCACTGGGTTCCCGACAGCGTGGCCCCGAAAAACGACACTTCGACGAACGAGCAGCGCGTGAACTGGCAGCCACTCAGGTCAAGCCGCGAAAGATCGGCCAGTTCAAAATCGCAGTCTTCGAAGACCGCAGGACGAGGCGCGTCCGCAAGCAGTTTCTCGAGCTGCGCACGGTCGAGGGTTGTCGATGCGACGGTGGTGTCCGCTGGCGATTGCCTTTGATCATCCCTGAGGGATTCCGGTTGGACCGCGGGTTGGATCGGCTCCGAGGCCGGGAAAAGTTCGTGGTTCATGGTCGTTTGGAGGGCGCGGCGCATCGGAATCGGGCGCCACATCGTTCGGTGACAGGAACCATTCTAAAGGCTGCCTGCCCGAATGCTCCGGATCTCCGCTCAGCGGATGTCCGTCGATGCCGGAGCAGGCAGTCAAGGGTTATTTCAGGCCGTCGATAATACGCGCCATTTCCGTCTCGCCAAATGCGCGCATGGTCGAGGTGCGCACATTGCCCAGTTGCGCCAGCACCAATCCGAGGCGCGTCACCGTCTCATCGTCAGGGGCGTCGACCGCAATCACGAGGTCGTACTGACCGAGCGTCCAGAACAGGCTGTTCACCTTGACGCCCATTGAACCCGCGACCTCCTGGAACGCCTTTGCCCGCTTGATGGTGTCCTTTGACGTGCGGGCACCCTGATCCGTCCAGTTAACCAACTGAATGTATGTAGCCATGTCGTCCTCTCACAAAAGTATGGCCATGTTCCACGCCCATCCGGGCATGCAGCACGGACCGAACTACACCGGCCAGGCATGACGTCGTGCGGGGTCAGTGCTCCAAAAACCTGATCGAACCATTTCGGCGAGTCGAATCCGGCAAGCCAGCTTCAACATGAGAATCGGGAGCTAGGTGACTTGAAGTATAGGAAGCCGCTGGTGCGGCAACGTGACCGATCGGCGGCAGGATTGAGATAGATCACGGCGACTGCCGGGCGAAGCGCGGCGCCCTCATGAACCACCGGCAGACGACAGAAAGCCAGCGCAAAAAAATGGCCGCAGTATGCCTGCGGCCACCTACCCCCTAACGCGCGCGACTTCTGTGAGCCGCGTCTACTTGGTCGTCTCCAACGACTTTGGCCCCGTGTGTTATCCCCGTATAGTTATCGTTTGGACACACTTAGTTACGTTTGGTTACAGTCTAGTCGCTTCTATGCGGCGCGCTATTATGGTTTTCCTTAATCGTATGATCCCGGACGTAAACGGCCAACGGCCCGTCACGGCATCGATCGCCGTGACGGGCCGTTGGCCCTTGGCCGTAGTGCTGATCTCAGCTGGTCAAACCCGCCTGGATTTTCGACGCGACATCTGCCGGCACCCACTGTTTCCACATCTCCGGATGAGCGCGCATGAACTGGCTTGCCATCGTCTGGGCGTCGAGCTTCTTTACGCTCATGTCGAGGATGGTCGCGTTCAGGAAGTCCATCGGAAAGTGGACCTTCGTGAAGAGCGTCATCAGGTCAGGCTCGGCGTTGTAGAACGGTGTCGATGCGCCCACCGTTACGTGCGACACCATATACGACGACGCGCATTGCTGCGTGCTGCTTTCGTCGCGCAGCGTCTGCCAGCACGCGTCGTTGAACGGCGGCATTTTCAGCTCGGTGAGCTTGTACTTCGCCATCAGCGCGGCCGGTCCCCAGTAGTAGAAGAGAATCGGCTTGCCACGCGTGTAGGCGGACGCGATCGCCGCATCGAGCGCGGCGCCCGTGCCGGGCCGGAAATTCGTGTATGAATCGTCCAGCTTGAGCACCTTCAGAAGACGCGTGTTCACGCGTTCGCAATCCCAGCCGCTCGGGCAGTTGAGAAAGCGTCCCTTGTTCGGCTCTTCGTCATCCACGAAGACGTTTTTGTACTTCGGCAGGTCCGCAACCGAAACGAGCCCGGGCGCCAGCGGCTTGATGCCGCGCGCGGGATCGCCTTTCACCACATAGTCGGGAACGAACCAGCCTTCTTTCGTGCCGCCAGGCAGCGTATCGCCGACCAGCTTGACGCTGCCGGACGAGACCGCCTTCGCGGTGATCTCGCTGCGACCGGTCCACTGCTCGGCCCAGACCTGCAAATCATTGTGCGCGAGCGCCGTTTCGGTCGCCGCGGTGCTGCCCGGCACGACGTCGGTCTTGCAGCCGTAGCCCTTTTCGAGAATCTGCCGGAGCACCTCGGTCGCGAACGATCCGCTTTCCCACGTGATCCCGGCGAAGTGCACCGTCTTGCCGGAACTGCACCAGTTGCCGGCTGCGTGAGCCGTGCCCGCCGCAAGCAACGCGATGGCGACGCAGGCCGCCCGAATTTGTCTGAATCGCATGACCAGATGTCTCCTTCCTGTCTAAACGTCTTTTGGGTGACTCGCATGACGAGGCGAGCATCGCGATTGTGCTGCCCGCCCAACCGGCCGATGAATCGATGTTTAGTGATCCCGGGTATGAGCCAGACTCAACTTCGGGTTTCTACGGGCTTCGTGACGAAACGGTGTGTACCGAAAAGTCGCCCGCGCGCGGCCGCAGTGTCGAGTACGTTTTGATCATTGATCAGACGATGCCGGCGCCATTCTATTGCGCATCAAATGGCTTGCCGCTTTTATGCGGTGGTGCGACAGTCAGGGGGCCGGCCACGCCGGCTCGCCAGCCGGTCGATCGCGACCGGCCGCCCCTGACATTCCGCCGAGTACGCCATGACTCCCGGCATCACGGCCTTCGATCCAGACAGGCAACTGCTGCCCTTTCGCGAATCGCTGATGGCCATGCTGGGCGTGGCCTTCGTGGCGATGCTCGTGGCGCTTGACCAGACCATCGTCGGCACCGCGCTGCCGCGAATCGTTGCCGATCTCAGGGGCTTCGACCTGTACGCGTGGGTCGCCACGGCCTACATGCTCGCGTCGGTCATCACGATTCCCATTTTCGGCCGGCTGGGCGACATCTTCGGACGAAAGCCTTTTCTGGTCGCGGCAATCGTCGTCTTTACCGTCGCCTCGGTGTTGTGCGGCATGGCCACCAACATGTTGTTCCTAGTGATTGCGCGTGGTCTGCAGGGCATCGGTGGCGGCATCCTGATCGGCACGATGTTCGCCACCGTGGCCGACCTGTTCCCCGATGCGAGGCTGCGCCTGCGATGGCTCGTGTTCGTTTCGACGGCGTTTGGTGTCGCGAACATCGTCGGGCCGACGCTGGGCGGCATGCTGACCCAGTACGGCGGCTGGCGTCTCGTGTTCTTCGTCAACGTGCCGATCGGCGTCGTGTCCCTGCTCTTCGTGCTGCGCTTCCTGCCGCACCTGCGCCACGAGCGCGGGGGCGGCCCTGTCCAGCTCGACTGGCTCGGCGCGTGCGTACTCGCTGTGACCTTCGGCGCGCTGCAACTGCTGATCGAACTGTTCCCGAAGGAGGGAATCAGCCGGCCGACGATCGTGCTGGGCGCTGTCACCCTCGCCTGCGCGCTGATATTGCTGCTCTGGGAAAAGCGCATGAGCTACCCGATCGTGCCCGTCGACATGCTGCTCGACCGACGGCTGGCTGCGCTCTTTGCGATGGCGGTACTGGGCGGGTTCGCCCTGTTCTCGCTGGTGTTCTACGTCCCGCTGTTGTTCCAGGGCGGCTACGCGATGTCCCCGCACGACTCCGGCATGCTGATCACCCCGCTGCTGCTCGGCACGACTGTCGGCAGTGTGCTGAACAACCGGATCGTCACACGCGTGCGGCGAGCGAATGCGATCGTGTACGTGGGCTTTGGGCTGTTCGCGCTCGCCTGCCTGTGCCTCGTCGCGCTGAACGGCACGGAGCCTCATTTCGTCTGGATGTCATGCATGGGCGCGAGTGGACTCGGTCTTGGCCTCGTCGCGGCCAACCTGACGATCTTTTCGCAGCAGATCGTCCCGCGCGATCATATCGGCGCGGCCACTGCGTTGCTGCAATCGCTTCGAACATTCGGCGGGATGCTCGGCACGGTGATGACCGGTGCGGTGCTGGGTCATCTGTACACGATGGGCGTGCATCGCTCTCTGGATTCATATCAGGCGACGCAGTGGTTCAAGTCGTTCGCGAGTCCGGAACTGCTGATCGACCGCGCCGAACAGGCCGCGTTGATCGAGCGGCTGATCAACGCGGGTCATGCCGGTGATGCGATGATGAACTCGGCCCGCAACACGCTGGTGTCGTCGATTCATATCGGCCTCGCCCTTGCCACCGCTGCGGCGTTAGCCGGCCTGTGCCTTGCCTGGTTCGTGCCGCCGGTGCGGGTCGGCCACGCTGAAGCCGACGTGCGCGACAACCAGCCCGGCGCTCCGTAGCGGAAAGCGCAGCCAGGCGGATGGTGAGGGGTATCGCGCGCGGCGTCACCTATCATGGGTGGGAACGCCTCGTGGTCTCACGCCGATCGCGGATAACGCAATCCTTTCCACAACGGTACAGGGCGCCGGCGCGCCGCCTCACTGCGGCGCCTGCGACGTTGGCCGCATGCCACGAACGGCCATCGCCATGCGAAGGAGGTCTGCAATGAAGTTCATCGTTCAATGGGACGGCGATCCAGCCGCGCAACCGACTGCAATCGAGCGCTTCATGAAGACCGGCGGCCGTCCGCCGGAGAACGTCACGATGCTGGGCCGCTGGCACGCGATCGGCAAGCTGTCGGGCGTGGCGATCGTCGAGGCGACGGACGCCAGCGCGCTCGCAGCCTGGGTCCTCGAATGGGGCGACCTGTTCAGGTTCACGACCGCACCCGCCTTGAGCGACGAGGAACTGGGCGCGGCGCTGGCCGCCCATCAGACGGCATCGAAGCAGGCATGACGGCGGCGGAGACAACGCTTCCTGGCAGCGCGCCTGCAACACCGCGGCGCGCTGCATCATTGTGCACTTGCGCATGGGGAGCAACACGCAGTACCCTGGAGCGATACTGAGGCACTGGAGCTTTGCATGACCGAGCAAGAAACACTGCATCCGTTGCGCCCTTTCCTCAAGAACTACGTCTGGGAGCATGGCCGGATCGGGACACGTTATCTCGACTGCACGGACGGCGAAGTCGGATTCGACGAAGGCAAGAAATCGCGTTTCGCCGCAGAAAAATACCTCTACGTGCCGCTCGGCAAGGATGCCGTCGACGATGCGCAGCCGCCGGCCCCCGCGGTCCACGAGGCGGGACTCGCGCGCTTCCTGCGCGCGGCCCAGTCAGGCAAGCCCGACGACGCAGGCTCGGCCGCCGAAGTTCAGCGCGCGGTGCAGGACTGTGTCGAGCTCGGCGTTTGCAGCGCCTATCAGCACGATGCGCGGCAGGCGCTTGCGCTCTACTCGGCAGAAGCCATGTTCGACGATGAGATCCATGCCGCGGTTGTCGGCGATATCCGTCGTATGTATGGAGGCATGCGCGAACAGCTGGCGCTCTATGACTTCACCGTGCTTTACGGCTTGCCGGCACCGCTCCTGTTCGGCGACGCGCCGTTCATCGACTGGCGGGTGCGCACGAGTCCCGCGCTGCCTTACGTTTCGCTGCCGCTTGGACCTTACGCCTTGCTGGTGGGCGCGCCTTCGGGCAGGACAAGCCGGGTCGCGCCGGTGGTGTGGAAGCAGGCTGGCGGCCTGGGTCCGCTGAAGGACCATAACCGGCTCATGGTGGATCAGGCGCGTCTGTGGCTGGTGGCCACGACCGACGATCAACTCGTCGCACTGCACGAACGCTTTGCGGTGCCTGGACCGGATGAAGCGGCGCAGGCTTGAGCGCTTCGGGCGAGGTGCGCTATCGCTCGCCCAGCGCCGCTTCCAGAAAGTCGACGAAGACCCTGACCCGCGCGGACATTTGCAGGTGCTGCGGGTAGACCGCGTAGATATCGGCGCCTGGCGTCCGGTAGTCCGGCAGCACATGCACAAGCTGTCCCGAGCGCAGATAGCCGGCGATATCCCACTCCGCGCGCATCAGGACGCCGTGGCCATCGAGCGCCCACTTCACCGCGATTTCGCCATCGTTGGTCGTCAGGTTGCCCCGCACGCGGACCGTCTCAGTCTTTTCCCCCAAGCCGCGCCCGCTGGTGAGGCGCCAGACGCCATAGCCGTCGTCGCCCTGCCGGATGCCGATGCAATTGTGCCGGGCGAGGTCCTGCGGACTTTTCGGCGCGGCCCGTCTGGCCAGATACGCGGGCGCCGCGCACAGCAACCTTCGGTTCGGCGCGATCCTCCGCGCAATCACACGCGCATCCGGCGGCTCGCCGAAGCGGATGCAGACATCGTACGCGTCGTCGCTTGGCGGCGGCGGGTCCACCGATAGCTGCAACTGCACATCCACCTCCGGAAACTTCCGCACGAAGCGCGAGATCACCGGCGCAACGTGACTTCGCCCGAAGCCAAGCGTCGCGTTGACTCTGAGCAGGCCCTGCGGCGCCGCGCGCGCGCCGCCGAGCAGTTGGGCAAGCTCGTCCATCTCGCCGAGAATCCGGCGCGCGCGCGTCAGGTACAGCTCGCCTTCCGGCGTCAGACTCATGCGCCGCGTGGTCCGGTTCACCAGCGCCACGCCCGTGCGCGCCTCCATCTGCGACAGATGTTTGCTGACGGCGGCGGTGGACAGACCCAGCTCGCGCGCCGCGGCGCTAAGGCTCGCGCAGCCCGCCAGCACAGAGAAAAACCCGAGGTCGTCGGGTTGAATCGGGGACATCATGGCGGCCCTGACCGTTAACCTGAAGTTAAAGACGGTTTAAGTCTAGCAGCGTTCCTTGAGTGCGATTGTGGTTCAGGATAAGCCCAACGTTCATCAATACCGGAGACAACACGATGAAAACCTGGCGCATCGCAACCATTCCCGGCGACGGCATCGGCAAGGAAGTCGTGCCCGCAGGCCAGCAGGTTCTTGAAACCCTCGCGAAGCACAGTGGCACGTTCCGCTTCGAGTTCGAAAACTTCGACTGGGGCGGCGACTACTACCGCGAACACGGCGTGATGATGCCCGCCGACGGCCTCGACGCGATCCGCGACAAAGACGCCATCCTGTTCGGCTCGGCAGGCGATCCGCACATTCCCGATCACATCACGCTATGGGGTCTACGCCTGAAGATCTGCCAGGGCTTCGATCAATACGCGAACGTGCGCCCGACCCGCATCCTGCCCGGCATCGACGCGCCCCTCAAACGCTGTGGCCCGAAGGATCTCGACTGGGTGATCGTCCGCGAAAACTCGGAAGGCGAATATTCCGGCGTCGGCGGGCGCGCGCATCAGGGGCATCCAATTGAAGTCGCCACCGACGTGTCGATCATGACGCGCGCCGGCGTCGAGCGGATTCTTCGCTTCGCTTTCCGGCTCGCGCAGTCGCGTCCCCGCAAGCTGCTGACGGTGGTCACGAAAAGCAACGCGCAACGCCACGCGATGGTGATGTGGGATGAGATTGCACTGCAGGTCTCGAAAGAATTCCCGGACGTGAAGTGGGACAAGGAACTCGTCGATGCCGCGACGGCGCGCATGGTGAATCGTCCCGCCACGCTCGACACGATCGTCGCGACCAACCTGCATGCCGACATCCTCAGCGACCTCGCCGCGGCACTGGCGGGCAGCCTCGGCATTGCGCCGACCGCGAACCTCGATCCGGAACGCCGCTATCCGTCGATGTTCGAACCGATTCACGGCTCGGCCTTCGACATCATGGGCAAGGGTCTTGCCAATCCGGTCGGCACATTCTGGTCGGTGGTGATGCTGCTCGAACACCTGGGCGAAGCGGGCGCCGCGCGCACGGTCATGGACGCGATCGAACGCGTCACCGCCGACCCCGCACTGCATACCGGCGACCTCGGCGGCAAGGCCACCACTGCCCAGGTCACCGAAGCCGTTTGCGCCTACATCGCGGCACACGCAGGGGTGACGTCGCAGGCAGCGTGACCCGCTGGCTACAACAGGTCAATGAAACAGCGGGTCGCATCGTCAACCGTCGAGCAGGTCGCGGTGCCACGCGCAGCCGCGCCTGTCGCGCAGCGGGTAACCGACACGAATGAGCGACACGAATGAGCGACAGAGCGACACGGATAAGCGACACAGATAAGAACACCCCCGGATGGACACATCACGGACGAAATCGTGGCCGACCGCGCGACCCGGTTCGCGCCCGATACATGGAGACAGACATGGCAACCGATCTACAGGCTCGTGTGGTACGCAAGCTCACGTGGCGTATTTTGCCGTTCGTGATGCTGCTTTATTTCGTCAGTTTTCTTGACCGGGTGAACGTGGGCTTTGCAGCCCTCACGATGAACCAGGATCTCGGCCTCACGCCGACGATGTTCGGCCTTGGCGGCGGCATCTTCTTTCTCGGCTACTTCCTCTTCGAAGTGCCGTCGAACCTGATCCTCCACAAGGTCGGCGCGCGCATCTGGATTGCCCGCGTGATGGTGACATGGGGACTGGTCTCGGCAGCGTCGGCATTCGTGGTCGGCCCGAATTCCTTCTACACGATGCGCTTTCTGCTCGGCGTCGCTGAAGCGGGCTTCTTCCCCGGCATCATTCTTTACCTCAGCCAATGGTTTCCGGCACGGCAGCGGGCGCTCGCGGCCGCGGCGTTCATGGCGGCCGCGCCGCTGTCGACCGCCATCGGTTCGCCGATCTCCGGCGCGCTGATGCAGATCCCGACGATCGCTGGCCTGAAGGACTGGCAATGGCTTTTCATCATCGAAGCGATTCCCGCGATCATGCTTGGCTTCTGCGTGCTGAAAATGCTGACGGATTCGCCCGACAAGGCCAACTGGCTCGCCAGCGACGAAAAAGCCTGGCTCATCAACACGCTGCGTGAAGAGCGCGCGAGCCGGCAAGCCGAAGCGGGACACGCCGAAGGCGCGCTGCATGCGCTTCGCGATCCGCGCGTCTGGGTGCTGGCGTTGATCTATTTCGGCACGTCCGCCGGGCTTTATACGCTCGGCCTGTGGGCGCCGCTGATCATCCGGCAGTTCGGCTTCAGTTCGCTCGGTACGGGCGCACTGAATGCGATTCCGAGCGTGATTGCGGTCGTCGGCATGGTGTGGTGGGCGCGCCATTCCGATCGTACGGGCGAACGCACGTGGCACGTCGTGATCCCCTGCGTCGCGGCGGGCGTCGGACTCGCCTTCGCCGGCATTGCGCAGACGGCGTTCGAAGTCGTGCTGGCGCTGGTCGTCGTGAACGTCGGGATCAGCGCCGCGAAGGCACCGCTGTGGGCCATGCCGAGCACGTTCCTCTCGGGTGCGGGAGCGGCCGCAGGGATTGCGATGATCAACTCGATCGGCAATCTTGGCGGCTTCGTCGGGCCGTTTGCGATCGGCTGGCTGAAGTCGGTGACGGGCGGCTATGCGGCGGGCCTGTATGTCGTTGCGGGCAGCCTGGCCGTATCGGCCATGCTGACGCTGATGATCGGGCGGCGGGGATATCGCGCAGCGGCAGTCACCCGGTAGCCCGGCTGACTAATCCTCAGGCCGGAACGAGCCGGGCTATCGGACTGGCACAGGAAGGGCGCCGCATGCGGCGCCCTTTCGTTTCCGTGCCGCGTATTGCAACGCGGTCAGCTCACATCAGAGGTTCAGATCTCAACCCTGGCACCGAGTTCGATAACCCGGTTGGTCGGCAGTTTGAGAAAGGCGGCAACATTGCCGACGTTATGCAGCATCACGGCGAACAGGCGCTCGCGCCAGAGCGCCATCCCCTTGCCGTGCTTCGGCACCACGGTCGCGCGGCTCAGGAACCAGGAGCTCTGCGACGGCTCGAATACGATGCCGTATGTCTTGCAGGTTGCCAGCTCGCGCGGCAGGTCGACTTCGTCCATAAAGCCGTACGTGACCGTCACCTGGTAGCAATCCCGGCCGAGCGGCTTCACCGCTACCCGATTGCGTTCATCGACCCAGGGAATCTGGGCACTCGCCACCGTCAGGAACACGACGCGCTCGTGAAGCACGTGGTTATGCATCAGGTTGTTGATGAGCGCATGCGGTACGGCGTTCGGATCAGGCGACATGAAAATCGCGGTACCCGGAACGCGCGCAGGCGGATTCTCCAGCAGCCTGTCGAGATACGACTTCAGCGGCGTGGTGCCGGCCCTTGCCCGCGCTTCGGACAGCATCATCTCCCAGCCGCGCCCCCAGGTGGCCATCACCGTGAACGCGACGAGCCCGATCACCAGCGGGAACCAGCCGCCGTCGGTGATCTTGAGGAGATTGGCCGAGAAAAACATGCCGTCGATCACGAAGAAGAACACCGTCGCGAACACACACAGCAGCCAGTTGTAATGCCACGCATAACGCACGACAAAGAACGTGAGCATCGTGGTGATGAGCATCGTCCCGGTGACGGCGATGCCATAGGCCGATCCCAGCGCGGTCGACGAGCCGAAGCCAAGCACGGCGGCCACCACGGCGATCAGCAGGGTCCAGTTGATGCTCGGGACGTAGATCTGGCCGATTTCCTTAGACGACGTGTAGATGACGTTCATCCGCGGCAGGAACCCGAGTTGCATCGCCTGGCGCGTCATCGAGTAGGCGCCTGAAATGACCGCCTGCGACGCAATCACGGTCGCAACTGTCGACAGCACGACCATCGGATAGAGCGTCCATGCCGGGAACAGCCGGTAAAACGGGTTCTGCAATGCGGACGGATCGGCAATCAGCAGCGCGCCTTGACCCAGGTAGTTCAACGCGAGCGCCGGGAACACCAGCGCAAACCAGGTGAGCCGGATCGGACGCGCGCCGAAATGGCCCATGTCCGCATACAGCGCCTCGGCCCCTGTCAGCGAAAGCACGACCGCACCCAATGCAACGAACGCGAGCCAGCGGTGATGCAGGCAAAATGCAAGGCCCGTAAACGGATCGAGAGCCCTCAGGATGTGCGGCGCGTCCATGATGTTGGCGATCCCTGCCACGGCCAGGACGACGAACCAGATCACCATGATCGGGCCGAACACCGCACCGATGCCTGCCGTGCCACGCCTTTGAGCCAGAAACAGCGCAATCAGCGCCACCAGCGTAACGGGTATGACATAGGTCTTCAGCATGGGGGCCGCGACCTCCAGTCCTTCCACCGCGCTCAGCACCGAGATGGCCGGCGTGATCACCCCGTCACCGTAAAAGAGCGCAGCCCCCATGACCCCGACGGCGAGAAGCGTATGCCGCAGCCGCGGCTTGCTGGCCACCGACGATGCCGCCAGCGCCAGCAGCGCCATGATTCCCCCTTCGCCGTGATTGTTTGCGCGCAGGATGAGGGCCACGTATTTGAGGGAAACGACCACCGTCAGCGACCAGAAGATGAGCGAGACGATCCCGATCACGTTCGCGGCATTCAGCTGGAGTCCGTTGGCTGGGTCGAATACGGTTTTCAGCGTATACAGCGGACTGGTGCCGATGTCGCCGTAGACCACGCCGAGGGCCGCCAGCGCCAGACCCATGACGGCCGGCCGATGGGGGCTCGGCTCACCGACAGGGTCAGCGTGAGAGGCCGCGGATGCAGGATGTCCCATGTCTCCTCCCTCCAGACTTACGCCTCCGCCGGCAAAGGCACAGTACGGGCCTCTGACGCGCGGAGCAAAGATCGCGGGCTTGCTGACCGGTCTTGAGACCATCCGAAAGCCGCCTGTATTGTCGGGCGATTGCTGGTTTTGCTATCCGTCGTTGATCGAAGTATAGGGAAGCGTCGCCGGAAAAGCTGTATGGCAAACGAGAATGTGCATTCCCCATTTGCACCATGCCCTCGTCAACCGGGCGACGGCCCGGACTGATGCGCCCGGTCGGAGCGGCGCCCGCTCCCGGATCGACTGGCGTCTCTCTCGCTGGTACGGGGCACCAGCCGCGATGTACCGCGCATAGACACCACGATGTGTCGACGAAAAGCGCGGCTTCGATGTGATAATCGCCACTTCCTCACACGTGGCCGTCGCCGCCTGCTGCTCATGCTGCTTGCCCTGAAGGCTTTCATCGTTCCTGTCATCGTCGCCTGCGCGATGTTCATGGAGAGCGTAGATGCCAATGTGATCGTCACGGCATTGCCCGAAATGGCGCGCGCGTTCGGGCGCGATCCGGTCACGCTCAAGATTGCGGTGACCAGCTACGTACTTGGGCTCGGCGTCTTCATTCCAGTGTGCGGCTGGCTGGCAGACCGCTTCGGCGCGCGCACCGTGTTTCGCACCGCGATCGGCATTTTCGTCGTGGGTTCGCTGTTGTGCGCGGCATCTACCTCGCTCATGACCTTTACGCTTGCGCGCTTCGTGCAAGGCGTCGGCGGCGCGATGATGGTGCCGGTGGGGCGCATCATCATCTTTCGTGTCGTCGAGCGCTCGGAGTTCATTCGCGCGATGAACTACCTGAGCGTGCCCGCGATGCTCGGGCCGGCGGCGGGTCCGCTGCTCGGCGGCTTCATCACCACCTACCTGCACTGGCGGCTGATTTTTTTCATCAACATCCCGATCGGCATTCTCGGCATCTACCTCGCCAGCAAGCACATCAAGAACACACATGAGCCGCATCCGGGACCGCTCGACTGGCCGGGCTTCGTGCTGTCGGCGGGCGGCGCCTCGCTGTTTCTGCTGGGACTGTCGCTGGTCGGCGGCGAACTGGCTTCGGGCACGACGGCGCTGACGATGACAGTCGGCGGCGCGGCGATGCTCGGCGTCTACGTGCTGTATGCGCGACGCGTGTTGCGGCCACTCCTCGATCTGCGGTTTTTCCGCGTGCCTACCTTCCAGGCGAGCGTGCTTGGCGGGTCGCTGTTCCGGGTCGGACTCGGCGCAGTGCCATTCCTGCTGCCGCTCGTGTTGCAGGAAGGGCTCGGCATGAGCGCTTTCCAGTCGGGGTTGATCACGTGCGCGTCGGCCTTCGGCGGCATGTTCATGCGCACCCTGGCCGCGCGCGTCCTGCATCGCTTCGGCTTTCGCACCGTGTTGATCTATAACGCGGCGTTCTCCGGTATCGCGATCGCGGCGTGCGGCGCCTTCTTTCCGGGTACGCCGACATCGGTGATCTGGCTGGTCGTGCTGCTTGGCGGCTTCTTCCCTGCCCTGCAGTTCACGAGCCTGAACTCGATGACCTATGCACAGATCGAACCTCGCGACGTCGGCCGGGCGACGAGTCTTGGCAGCGTCGTGCAACAGATTTCGCTTGGCCTTGGCGTCACCGTGGGCGGTATCGCATTGCAGGTCACACGCGCATTGCATGGCCATCCGACGATTACATGGTCCGATTTCTGGCCATCATTCGTTCTAATGGGGCTCTTCTCGTTCGCGTCGATTCTGGTGACAAGGCGGCTCGCGCCCGATGCGGGCGACGAGATTGCACGCGGCAAGCGCGTGGATACCGATGCGAAACGGTAGCCGCGGAATCTGGATATTTGGTCTTCGGCGATACGGCCGCTGATGAGCGGTGAGACCGTTCGTCATCTTCGGTGTGAAGGGAGATCGCGTGATCTTTAGCAAGGCTTTCTTCGACCTTCAGTTGCAGTTCGCGCAAAACGTCGTCCGTTTGTCCGGGCTACCCCTCGCGCGGGTGCTGCTCGACTACACGAACCTGTACGTCCGCTTTGGCCTCGGCCGCGCATTCGACCGCGACCATCCGGTCTGGCTGCAATACCTGGCTGGCCTGCAACACACGGACGATATCGACGGCTGGACTTATCGCTTCTTCCTCAGACGGCCGTGCGATGTACCGCCACCATCGATTGTGGCGACGTTCGGCTGCTTCTCGTACGCGTTATCCACGGACGGGTACATCCGCCTTCACTTTCAGAATGCCGAAGCGACGGGACGTTCTCCGCTAGACATCAAGTGCCTTGCGGCGCGGATGGAGGAACTGCGCTCGCTTTTTCAGCATGTCGATTGTACGCAGCCGGCAATACTGCGGGTTGCAGGTGTGTCGTGGCTGTATAACGTTCCCGCCTACCGGCGCCTTTTCCCGGCGTCGTATCTGGAGAGCGCCAGGCTAGCGGGTCCACGGTTTCGCAATCTGCCGCTATGGGGTCAATTTCTGGATCGGCATGGAGCAGTCAGGCAAGGCATGGTTGCGCCGTTTTTAGCGTGCCTGTCCTGTCAGGCTGACATGGACGACATCGCCCGGTGCTTCCCGCTTCAGGCTCTTGCGGTGGAGGCGCCGGTGTCCGACTTTCGCGACTTCTACGAAAGCCAGCGCGGCGCGTAGAAGGTCCGCACGTCCGGAATCAGCTCTTCTCAAGATCTTTCCAGAGTGTCCTGTCAGGAGCGCTCGACGTCACGTTTGTATCGGATCATGGCAACATACGCAGATCTTGTTTCCATCTGGATCGCGAAAATACGCGCCGTAGTAATGCGGATGATATCGAGTCCTCAAGCCGGGTGGCCCGTCGCACAAAATCAACCCTGCGACGCGTAAGAGTGAACAGCAAGACATGATGGTGCCACACGATGGATCGACAAATGAGCGCTAGCAGGATTGCAGAGCCGGCCGCAGCAGCCTGGATGCCCATTGCCATCGCCGAGCATGGTGTGAGGCGCTTTGGCCCGGGCGAAAGCAACCCTCGCATCGTCGAGTACAACAGTCAGACCAATCTTGCAGGTTACGACGACAAGGTTTCATGGTGTTCGTCGTTTATCAACTGGTGTCTCGTCAATGTCGGAATCCGGGGGACAGGCTCTGCTTTGGCCCGTTCGTGGCTTGATTGGGGAGTGAGCCTCGACAACCCCGTGTATGGGTGCATTGTTGTGCTGACGCGAGACCATCGCTCAAGCTGGAAGGGACACGTCGGCTTCTATCTTCGGCACGACGCCGAATATATCTATCTGTTCGGCGGAAACCAGCGGCAGGAAGTTCGCGAACTCGCCTATGCCCGCACCCGGGTCCTCGGATATCGATGGCCTGACGCGTCGTCGTTCGAGCGGCGATGACGGGCGCTGTGGGGTTGCGGTCTGCCCATGATCCGGGGATCATCGGAACAGCATCGCAGCCTGGCCCATCAGCCAGCGAGAGTCGCGCGCTTTGGCCTGTTGAGCAACTTTGTGCTGCGCTATCGAAAGCCCTTTCATCATCGAGGAAGTGATCTTGCGTGTCGGCCGACCCGTTAAAGCGTTGCCCCGACCGCTGTGCGATTATTGCGGCGCGCACGCCGTACTTACGCGGGCAGGCGACGAGGCGTACCCCTATCGCGAGGATCACGGACCGGTATGGCTCTGTGCGCCTTGTCAGGCGTGGATCGGCGTGCTCGCGCGAAGCACGCGCAACATCCCGCTCGGCCGGCTCGCCGACGCACAACTCCGTGACGCAAAGAGCCGTCTGCACGACACGCTCGAACCACTCGTTGCCGGCAAGGTTCGCCGCGATCGCGTCAATGCCTTTGAGGCGCGTGCCAGGGCGATCCGCTGGGTGTCGACCGAGTTGGGCTTCGATCCGCTACCGCCGAATATCCACGCGCTTTCGCTCGACCAGTGCCAGCAGGCGATCCAGTACGTCGAGACGTTCATTGCGAATCGCCGGAACGCCTCCGGGAGCGGTGGGGTTTGAACGTTTTGCCAAGCCGGTCTTGTCGTATCGGCAGCAGACTATCCATCGTCTCCCTGCGAGGACAATTTCCCTGGTGCCGCTCAATGGTCTGCCGCGACTTCTCGCACCGACGCGCGGCCGGGTACCTTGCACACGCGCAAGTAGTTGCATTGCTAACTACATCGATATAGGCTTGTGTCATGTTCGATCATTGCCTCTACTTCAACACCTCGGCGCTTGCTCGCAGACTCGAGCGGGAATGGGCCGACGCATTCGAGCCTTTTGACCTGACACCGCCTCAAGGTTTCATGCTCCGCGCCATCATCGACAGGCCGGGAATGCTGCAGCGTGAACTCTCGGAGCAAATGTCGATTGCAAGGCCGACGGCGACGCGGGCGATGGACGGCCTCGAAGCGAAGGGGTACATCGAGCGGCGCCGCACCGCGGACGACGGCCGCGGGGTTTCCGTCTTCCCGACAAGAAAGGCGATTGGTATCAAGGTTGCACTGAATGGCGCCAGCAATGCAGTAACGGCCAGGCTCAAGGCGACGCTCGGCAATGCAAAATTCGCGGACACCGTGACCAAAGTGCGGGGCGCGCGCGAAGCGCTCACTTAAGCGCTTCTTTTTTGGTCCGTTTAGTTGCATAGCTAATTATCTGGAAAGCGCATGGCGCATTGGGACGCATTGACAGCAGGAATTTCACCATGAAACGAATTGGCGCCTTCTTTATCTCGACCTGGCTGGCTGCCGCGATCCTGTACTTTGGCCAGCATTCGATGGCCCTGATCGCGTTAAGCGGTGTGGTTGCGCTTGGCGGCTTCGATTTGCTGCGCCCATAAGGCCGCAGCCTTTTCCGCGCGGCTGCGCTCGCCCGGCCTGCACACCTCACGCGCGCGTCACATAAAGTCAGTTGCTTCAACGACTTGCTCCTTCTTCACGCAGGTTGTCCACACGCTTACGAACAGATTCTGTGGACAACCCGTGCCGGCAGACCCGCACCTGCCTGCCATCCTGGTGAAATGGTCGCATAAACGATATATACTGTTTATATTGTTTATCTGAAGGAGATGGCTATGAGCGACCCCGTGATCAAGAAGCCGACGAAGAAAGCGTTTCACTTTCCGACTGGCGCGGAAGACAACGCATCCGCTGAAGCAAAGCCGGCGGATGCAGCGCCAAAGGTAGCCGTAAAGGCGAAACCGGCTGGAAAGCCGAAGGCGGCCGTAAAGGCAAAACCGGCAGCAGCACCCAAGGCAGAACGCCGGAAGCGCGCGGCGGCGGCTGAAGCCGCGCCGGTTAGCGCGACTGCTGAAGAGAAGTCAAAGCGCGTGAAGAAGGAAAAGGTCGTACGCGACAGCTTCACGATGCCCAAATCGGACTACGCGAAAATCGCGGCCTTGAAGGAGAAATGCCTCGAAGCCGGCGTGTCCGTGAAGAAGAGCGAGTTGTTGCGGGCCGGGCTGTTGCTCCTCGAGTCGGCGCCGTCCAAACGGCTGCTCGCTGCGGTTTCGGCCGTCGAAACGGTCAAGACGGGACGGCCTGCCAGGTCATAACGGCAGTTGTATCGCCTGGACGGTACACGCTTTATCGGCGCGCCTGGTACTCGTGCATCCACGAAGCGTGTACCCACTGCCCGCGAACGTCCGCGTTGCTCGAAATACTGCATGCGCATAAATCAATGCCACACGTAATCGGCCGACTATCATTCCGCTCGCATCAAGCGGAAGCATGTGCTTACGTCTTCATGTCAACCCAGATCCGCCCCCAGGCGGTCGCGTAGGTCAAGGCCTGCTCACCGTCGTAAAAGTAGTCGAGGGCGCTGAAGCTTTGAGGCGGGCGCTCAGGATGCTCAATGATCAGGTCTGCCGCATGGAGACCGTCGCGAGCTGGCGCGGCGCTCGCCTTCAGTCGATATCCTCGATGTGTAGTGAGCATAGGTATCGTCATGTTCGCTTGCTCGGGCTTCCCGCGATCCATCGGAGAGTGGGAGTACCCGTCCTTCGTGAAAGGAGCTTGATTATCACGATGCCCCGTTACTTTTCAGTGACGGTCGACGAGCTTCCCGCAATCTTTGCTTAGGCGTTTTCCCTGCAACTAGCCACCAACACGTTCTGCACTTCGACCCCTATTGCAGATCTGCCCCTGCCCGTCGGGCACCTGCGACAAGCGCTGGTTTTATGAGGGCCATCCTCGTAATGTTCACGGCCAGTCGTGTTAATTCGCGTGACAGGCCGCAGAAAGACACCACTATTTGGAACAGCCTCTCGCCGCGCATGCGCAACAGAAGAGTGCCTCTAGCGAGCTTTCATGGTGCATTGCACCATTCCTTCATTTTTCCAGTATAGTTAGCGAATACACGGTGTCTTCCCTACTGCAAGAGGCATCTCACAAGGAGTGCCCATCGCATTTGCCAGCGGCGCGCTCCACGCGCGCAGGCAAGGAGAGATCAAGATGTTCGATGCCGAAATCGCAGCTACGCTACTCAACCGGTGGGATCGCAAGCCTGCCACCGCCGACCGCGAGACTTATCTCAATCTGTTGCGCGAAGGCAACCTGGACTTTACACATCAGCTTGGTGCGGTCAGCAACCCGGACGCGACAGACGCAGGTCAATTCAATATCGAGTCGCTCGTTTTCGTCGATGGCTCTCGCGCGTTGCGGATCAAAGCCCCTGATATCGCGCCGGGCTGGACGCGATGGGCTGCGCTCGAACCGCCGGTGGATGTTCCTGAAGTCGCTCACGCGAAGTGAGCACTCGTATGCCTGTGCACGTTCGTGCGTGGCAAATTCAAAGGCAAAGATCGCCGAGGTACGCACAATCCGGCCAGCGGGTTCGAACCGCGTGGCCCGATCATGCGCGTCAGCGACGAATCAACGCGCGCGCCGCCGCCGCGGCTTGCGTTCTGCCCAGATCACGCGCGACGAAGTGCGCAATCTTGCGGTCCGCGAGATTGACGGTCACGTAGTCATTGGGCGCTTTCGTGTGGGCGCCATCTGAAGCCGAATGGTATTCGACACGAAGCTGGGTCGCTGTCACGACGATGCGCAGGTAGCCATAGTTACTGTCATCGTAGTTTTCCAGCACCACCTGATCGGTGTCGGCCGAGGCTGTCTGTATGACCTGCGGCGCGCGGAGCGCAGGGCTGCCCGACGGTGCGAGCTTTACCAGACCGTGCCCACCGTTTCCGCACACGATGTAGGGAATCTGGGTGCCGTCAGCACTTCGCACTCGCGTGAACCGCTGATAGCTGTGCGCATGACCTGACAGGAACGCGTGCGGCCAGACGCCGTTCGCGCGGCACACCTCGTCTATCTGGGCAAGCATGTCCGCGCTCGATCCGTGCCCGCCAGCACAATAGGGCGGGTGATGGTCCGCTATCAGCAAGGCCCCCTGGTAGTTTTCGGCCTTGACGCGCTTGAACGCAGCATCGAGGAAATCGAGCTGGCTTTTGCCGATATTGCTGTCGGCGATCACGCCAGGGTCCTCCAGCGTATTGCTGTAGAGCGCCAGCACTCGCACAAATGGCGCATCGAACGTAAAGAACACGCCAGGCTGGATCTGCGCGGTGCGCGACAGGCCGCCCGCCTCCGGCGTCACGCCAAACGTCTCGGCGCAGAAGTTGCGCAACCATGCAGCGAGGCTTGTCGCGTATGCCTCGGGCGACACCATGCCATCGTGATTGCCCGCACACGCGAGGATCGGCGCCGGATAGTTCCGATAGGGCTCGTAAAACTGATCGTAGTAGTACCTGCCTTCACCGAAGCTGTACACCACGTCGCCGAGCAGCCATGCAAAGCGTGGAATTTCGCCCGAGCTTGCCTCGGTGAAGTCTGCGGTCATCTTGTCCGCTACTTCGTTCTGCGTGGCGGGACCTTTTGTGCTGCCGCAATCACCCACTGCGTGGAACACGATTTGCCCAGATGCGACGATCCGGTCGATCTGCGTGGCGTCGCCGCCGAGCACCTGCGCGAGGGACAATTGCGGCTCGACGCCTCCTCGCGGCGCAGGAAACGGCAGGGGAAAGAGCTTGTGCTCGGCGTTGAGTTTGTCGATCTCCTTGTATGCCGCGTCATCGGACGGATGAGGCACCCTGAACACCGTGGGATCTGCCGTCGGCTGCGGCTGCGCGAACACCGGCCGCTCCAGCATCCGCGGCGAGAAAGGCGTTTGCGCGCCTGCACTGTTCTGCTTTGCGCGCGATATCATGGAAGAAGCAGGCGTCTTCTGTTTGGGTGTCACGGTGGCGGTTGCCTCGCGTCCCTTTCGACTTTCTTTCCTGCCAGTTTCGTTTGTCTTCGATTTCGGTTTCGACGTCGGTTTTGCCGGCATACACGACTCCTTAACTGGAAAGATCGGCCAGAACCCACGAACCTCGCAACGATGGTCGGTGGCCGTGAGTACGACAGATGCGCAGGTGGAAAGTGCCATTTCCGAACCAGCCCGTTTGACAGGGCGGGAACGGCGGTTTGCGATGGTGTCCTGGAAGCCATCGACCACGTAGCGCGCGACGAAGGCAAAACCGTGCTCGTGCTCGACACCGTGACCGGAGGCGACGCCGAGCGATGGTACGAAAGGGCCGGCTGGCAGCGCGCGGGCATCGTGCCAAAATACGGACTGATGCCCGATGGCGGTTTCTGCGGCACGACGTTTTTCTACAAGCATCTCTGACGCAGACGGGCAGGAATCTGCCACATTTTTAGCGGGTCCGCGCCGTGCGGTAAGCTCTCACTTTCTGGTCTATAACCACTATCAATGTCAGACGAGTTCGAAGTCCATGGCCCCCACGACCACGCGGTCGAACATGCCGGCGCGCATACCGCCGACCGGGGCGCCGCGCGCATCGCCGTGATGACGGCCATCCTCGCAAGCATCGGCGCGATCTCTTCGTACCAGAGCGGCGCCAACGAGAATCTCGCGCTGTTCTACAAGAACGAAGCAGCCATTCGCAAGACCGAAGCGGCCAATCAGTGGGCCTACTATCAGGCGAAAGGCGAGAAGCAGAACCTGGCCGAACTGGGCGCAGCGCTTAGCGATCCGTCATCCGAAGCGCACGCGCGCTTTGTGGCGGACGCGCAGCGCTACAAGTCCGAAAAGGAGCCGATCCGGGCGCACGCGGAGGCGATCGAAAAGGAAGTAGAAAAGGACAACGCCGCCAGCGAATCCCTTCTACACCAGCATCATCGATGGGCGCAGGCGACGACGTTGATCCAGATCTCCATCGCGCTCGCGGCCATCACGCTGCTCACCCGCAAGAAATGGATGCAGCGGATGTCGGTTGGCGTGGCCGCCCTGGGGATCGCTGTCTGCGTCGCGGCCTTTCTTGGCGTGTGACGCACCGCGCCGCGCAAAAGACTCGCGTCGACGGCGTTTTCGCCCCGGCGCTATACGCCCCACCTTAGCGCCGGTGTGTGTACCGCGCTGTCCCAATGCTTCGTCATCTCGTCGTCGAGCACACAAAGGGTGATCGACGCGCCCGCCATCTCGAGCGAAGTCGTCAGCGCGCCCACCTGCGCGCGTGCGATTTTCAGATCGCGCTTTTGTAGCCACGTGTGCGTTGAATTGAAGAGAAGATAAAGCTCGCCAAGCGGCGTGCCGCCAAGGCCGTTTACGAGTACGAGCAATTCCGCCCCGGCGGTTGGCTTGAGATCGTCGACGATAGCCGTCAGCAACTCCCCGGCAATCGTATCGGCCGACGCGAATTTTGCGCGCCGCCTGCCCGGCTCGCCATGAATGCCGACGCCGACTTCGATCTCATCGTCGCCGATCTTGAACGTCAGCGTGCCGGCAGCCGGCACCGTGCAGCTGGTGAACGCGACGCCCATCGAGGCCGTATGCTTGTTGATCCGGTCGCCAAACGCCTTGCATTGCTCCAGACTCGCGCCGCTTTCGGCCATGCTGCCGACCAGCTTTTCGACGATCACCGCGCCCGCAACTCCGCGCCGTCCTGTCGTATAGCTGGAGTTCTCCACCGCGACGTCGTCGTTGATGAGGACCATCGCATTCGGCACCTCGGACATCTCGGACGCCATTTCGAAGTTCATCAGATCGCCCGAGTAGTTCTTCACGATGAACAGCACGCCAGCACCAGTATCGACGGCCTTGGCGGCCGCCATCATCTGGTCCGGTGTCGGCGACGTGAAGATCTGCCCCGGACAGGCGGCGTCGAGCATGCCATAACCGACAAACCCTGAATGGAGCGGTTCATGCCCTGAGCCGCCGCCCGATATCAGCGCGACCTTGCCAGGCTTCAGGTCCTTGCGTCTGACGAACACCGGTTCGTTGTTGAGCACGACCAGGTCGGCGTGGGCAGTGGCGAATCCCGACAGACTTTCGGCGAGAAAATCGTCGACGTGGTTGATGAATTTCTTCATGGTCTCCGCTCCTTTACGCTCTGTTTTGCGCGAGACGCGCACACACCGCCGCAATCATGATCTGACTGGAACGCGCGCCAGGATCGATGTGTCCGCGCGAACGCTCGCCAAGAAACGATGCCCGACCTTTTGTCGCGAGCATGTCACGCGTGGCCAGCATGTTCTCCTCGGCCACCGGGGGCAGCGCGTCGAGTATCATGCGCGCGGACGCGCCAACTGCCGCCAGTTCATCGAAACGCCGCGCGACCGGGATCAGAACATCCATCATCGTCTTGCTGCCGACGCCCGTCTTTCCTCGCTGACTGACCGCATCCACGCCCGCTGAAAAAAAGCGCGCAAATCCGCCAACATCCATCGCATTGTCCGCGGTCGCCTTCGACATGCCGCTTAGCAACGAATAGAACAACGGCCCCGACGACCCGCCCACCGTCGACAGTACCTTGCCCGCTGCCAGGTCGAGCGCAGGGCCGAACGCCTCGCTTTCGATTTCCGTGCGCACCGCGAGCAGCGCCTCCATGCCGCGCAGCAGGTTGAAGATGTGATCGCCGTCGCCAATCTGCTGGTCGAGCAGGGCAATTTCGTCCGTGTGCTCTTTCAGCGATGCGTATGCGGCGTCGATACACGCCATGACCGTTTTGCCGTTCATGTCGGAATCCTCCTGCCGTCGGCACGGAAATAGAGAAGGCTGCGCGGTGGCAATGAAACGCCCACCGACTGCCCGGGAGTGAAATTGCGTTCGGCGACAGTTGTCGCCACCACCGCGGTTCCTTCGCGGTCGAGAATCAATAGATGCCGCAGCGGCGAATATTCGAGTACTTTAAGATTCAGCGCGTCGCGTGCATCGCGCGCATTGCCGTCGTGCAACACGATGTCCTCCGGACGGATCGCGACGGTCGCGGTGCCCGCCGGAACCGCCGCGGAATCGAACAGCGCCGGCGGCAACAGGTTGATGGGCGGTGAACCGAGACGCTGCGCGGCGCCCAGCGAAATGGGGTTGCCGTACACCTCGCGCGGCGTACCCAGTTGCACCAGACGACCGTGTTCGAGAATGCCGATGCGATCCGCGAGCGTCGTCGCCTCCACCTGGTCGTGCGTGACGTAGATGATCGTCGCGCCGATCGTGTGATGCAGGCGCTTCAGCTCGATCCGCAGTTCTTCCCGCAACTTCGCATCGAGCGACGAGAGCGGCTCGTCCATCAGAAACGCCTTGGGCTGACGCACCAGCGCGCGTCCGATCGCCACGCGCTGCATCTCGCCACCGGAGAGATGGGTCGCCATGTTGTCGAGCTTCGATTCCATATGCAGCATCTCCGCCACCGCCTGCACGCGCGCACGCACCTCCGCCTCGCTGGTGCGCCTTCTCGGCGATCGCAACGGGAAGGCCAGATTGCCGAACACCGTCAGATGCGGATACAGCGAGTACTGCTGGAAAATGAATGCGACGTCGCGGTCGGACGGGTGAACGCCTGTCGCCGCCTCGCCGTCGATCAGCACGTCGCCCGCTTCGGGCCGCTCGAGCCCGGCGACCAGACGCAGCGTCGTGGTTTTGCCCGCGCCGCTTGGCCCGAGCAGCACGAGGAACTCGCCGTCCTTGACATCGATCGACAGGTCGTCCACTGCGACGATGTCGCCGAAGCGCTTCGATACGTTGCGCAGTTCGACCTCAGCCATGAGCGTCTCCGTTTGCGGGAATCGTATGTGCGGCGCCCGGCAGCAGGCGTCCTGTTTCTGCGTCGTAGAGCAGCGTGCGCTCCTTGCGGAACGACAGGCCGACCGGGGAGCCGGCGGGGCGGCCATCATCCTTGCCGGCACGCACCCGCACGACGCCCAACGCGGTTTCGATCACGAGTACCTGATGCGAGCCGAGATATTCGTCGGCGATGACCTTTCCGCGCAGCAGGCCTTGCTCCTCGATAACGATGTGTTCCGGCCGGATCCCCAGCAACACGCGCGCGGCGGCCCCATCGCAACGCGGTACGGGAACGGCCGCGCCGTGCAAGCTCACCTGCTCGTCACCTGCAGCGACGCCGCCATCGACCGGCAGAAAATTCATCGGTGGACTGCCGATGAAATTGCCGACAAACACGGTTGCAGGAAAGTGATAGATCTCGTGCGGCGGTCCTGCCTGGAGCACTTCGCCCTTGTTCATCACGACAATGTCGTCAGCCATCGCCATCGCTTCGCTCTGATCGTGCGTGACGTACACCGTCGTCGCGGCGAGCGTGTTGTGAAGCTTGCGCAGTTCGAGACACATCAGCTCGCGAAAATCGGCATCGAGCGTGCCGAGCGGCTCGTCCATCAGGAACGCTTTCGGCTGCCGCACGATCGCGCGCCCAAGCGCGACGCGTTGCCGGTCGCCGCCGGACAAGCCGCCAGTCTTGCGATCCAGAATGTCGCCGATTCTCAGCATGCGGGCGGCCGCATCCACCCGCTTCGCAACCTCGTCGCGCGACAGGTGTTCGTTTTTCAGCGGGAAGGCGATGTTGTTGCGCACGGTCATATGCGGATACAGCGCGAACATCTGGAAGACAAAGGCGATGTCGCGCTGCCGCGCGCGCAATGCGGTCACGTCTTCGCCGTCGATCAGGATCTGGCCGGATGTCGGCAACTCGAGCCCGGCGATCATCCGCAGCGTCGTCGTCTTGCCGCAGCCAGAAGGACCGAGCAGCACGACAAAGCGACCGGCGTTGATCGTCAGACTGGTGTCACGCACCGCGACGAAATCGTCGAAGCGTTTATGAAGGTTGGCTAGAACGATCGTGGACATGGCTCAGTCAGGAAAATGGCTGGTGACGACGAACGCAAGCGCTCCCGCCAGAATGACCGGAAACGACCAGGTGAAGAGCGCGAGCGAAAACGGCTGCACAAGCATCGCCACGCCGAGCCCGATCAGCACGGTCGACGCGCCTTCGCTATAGCCGCGACGCAGCAGACGCCCACGCAACGGAACAGTTTCTCGTTTCATTTGCGCACCGCTCCAAAGGTGATGCCGCGCAGCAGATGCTTGCGCAGCACGACGGTGAAGAAGAGGATCGGCAGCACGAACAGCGTCGTGGCGGCGGCAACCGCAGGCCAGTCCTGTCCGCCTTCGCCGATGATGAACGGGATGAAAGGCGGCATCGTCTGCGCATCGCCGCTTGTCAGCAGCGACGCAAATGCATATTCGTTCCACGCAAAGATCAGGCAGAAAATCGCGGTGGCCGCGATGCCGGTGATCGCCTGCGGCAGCACTACCTTGACGAAGGCCTGCAAGCGCGTATAGCCGTCGACGAGCGCCGCCTCTTCGTATTCGCGCGGAATCTCGTCCATGAAGCCCTTGAGCAGCCAGACCGCCAGCGACACGTTGACCGCCGTGTACAGCACGATCATGCCCAGATAGCTGTCGCTAAGCCCTAACGCGCGGTACATCAGGTAGATCGGAATCGCGACCGCTATCGGCGGCATCATCCGGGTCGACAGGATGAAGAACAGCAGGTCGTCGGCTAGCGGCACCCTGAAACGCGAGAACGCATAGGCAGCCAGCGTACCGAGAAACACCGCCAGAAAGGTCGAGCCGAAACCGATCACGAGCGAATTCACGAAACGCGGCAATACCTTGGATGGCCCGGCGATCACCATATTGCGCTTGCGCACATCGCGCTCGTACCACGTCTGTGCCGGCGGCAGACTCGCGATGAACTCCGGCGTCTGGCGCGAGCGGATCGTGAAGAGATTGACGTAGCCTTCCAGCGACGGCTGAAACAGCACGACGGGCGGATAGGCAATGGCGTCTTCCTGGGTCTTGAAGCTCGTCAGAAAGATCCACACCATCGGCAATGTGGCAATGAGTGCGTAGCTGATGACGACGACGGCCGCAAACCGCTTGCCGCGCGGCGAAGCCGCCACCACGGAGTGTTGGGAGGTGGTCGGTCTCATCGCTGTTTCACCCGGTTGAGCGCCTTGACGTAGATGTTCGCCGCGCCAAAAACAGTGACAAACAGAATGATCGCGAGGGCCGACGAGTAACCTGTCTGCCATTTTTCAAACGCTGCACGCTTGAGCGTGATCGACACGGTTTCAGTCACCGACCCCGGTCCGCCCGATGTCAACAGGTTCACCATGTCGAACATCTTGAAGTTCTCGATGCCGCGAAACAGCACCGCCAGCATCAGGAACGGCAGCGTCATCGGCAGCGTGATCGACCAGAACTGACGCCATGGCGTCGCACGATCCACTTCGGCAGCCTCATAGATATAGTCCGGAATCGAGCGCAGCCCCGCGAGGCAGATGAGCATCACATAAGGCGTCCACATCCACGTGTCGACCATCACGATCGTCCATGGTGCGAGCCCCACGTCGCCGATCATCTGGAACGAACCGGGCGGGACGCCGGTGAAGAAACTCACGATGTCGTTGAAAAGACCCGTTTGCGGCTGCAGCAGAAACGTCCAGAAGTTGCCGACTACCGCGGGCGACAACATCATCGGCAGCAGGATCAACGTGGTCCAGAAACTATGGCCGCGAAACTGCCGGTTGATCAGCAACGCGAGGCCGAAGCCCAGCAGCACCTCCAGCCCCACCGACCAGAACACGAAGCGCGCCGTGACCTGCATCGCGTACCAGATGTCTTCGTCGGTCAGAATATCGACGTAGTTGTCGATGCCGACGAAACGTGCCGGCACGCTCGGCATATTCGACTTGAAATTCGTGAACGACAGCCGCAGCGCCCAGATCAAGGGAAAGATGTTGATCGCGAGCAGCAGCAGGATGGTCGGAAGAATGAACAGCCACGCGATGGTCCTGTCCGACAGCCCGCGCAGCCGCATCGCAACGCGTCCTGATGCGCGGGACTCGAGACCCTGCGGTGGAAAAGGCTTGTTTGCCAACATGCCTGACTCCTTTAAGCGAATCAGCGACGATCTCGCCGACCGTCGCCGATCCAGTCCGGAACCGCGCTAGTACTTGCCCTCGGCCTTGAAGACCTTGTCCCAGTCTTTAACCAGCAGATCAAGCGCTTCCTTGGCGCTACCTTTGTCGGCCACGACGTAGTCATGGACGCGCTTCTGCATGTCGAGCAGCAGTTCGGCATAGGCGGGCTCGGCCCAGAAGTCCTTGACGATCGCCATCGACTTCAGGAACGCGGGGGCAAAAGGCGCACTCTTTGGAAAGTCCGGCGCGTCGACCACCGACTTCGCCGCCGAATAACCGCCTAACTGCCACCACTTCTTCTGCACATCGGGCTGCGCGAACCACTTGATGTATTCAAGCGCGTCTTCCTTGTGGTCCGAGTACGACACGACCGAGATGCCCTGTCCGCCCAGTTGCGTGAACTGCCTGGTCTCACGCGGGTTCACGAAGAAGCCGATCTTGTCGCCGCCGACGTTCGGGTCCTTGTAGAGTCCTGGGAAGAACGCAAACCAGTTCATCTGCATGGCGACCTGACCAGACTTGAATGCATCGAGCCCTTCCTGCATGTACGCGTTCGTCATGCCTGGCGCTGTGCAGCACTTGTAGAGAGCCTTGTAGTACTCAAGCCCCTTGATCGACCCAGGCGAGTTGACGAAGCCGTCAAGGTGATACGGCTTTTTCGGGTCCTCGTATTCGAAACCGAAGTTGTAGAGCGCATTCGTCACACCCATCGTGATCCCTTCCGAACCACGTTCAGTAAAGATATAGGCGCCGTACACCGTCTTGCCGTCGATCTTGCGCCCCTGGAAGAACTCGGCAGTCTGCTTGAGCTCATCCAGCGTGGCCGGCGGTTCGAGTTCGCGGTGATATTTCTGCTTGAACTCGGCGCGCAGTTCCGGCCGCGCGAACCAGTCCTTGCGGTAGGTCCAGCCGACGGCATCGGCCATTGCCGGCAACGCCCAGTAGTTCGGTGTGTTCTTCGGCCACTCCGAATAACCGACGACCGTCGCGGGCACGAAGTCGTCCATGGATATCTTGTTCTTCGCGAAGAAATCGTTGAGCTTGACGTAGTGGCCATTCACCGCCGCGCCGCCGATCCACTGGCTGTCGCCGATGATCAGATCACACAGTTTGCCGTGCGAGTTGAGTTCGTTGATGAAGCGGTCGGCGTAGCTCGTCCATGGGACGAACTCGAACTTCATCTTGATGCCGGTTTTAGCCGTGAAATCCTTCGACAGTTCGACCAGTGCGTTGGCCGGGTCCCAGGCCGCCCAACACAGTGTCAACTGCTTGCCCTGCGCATGCGCGCCCGTTGCGATGCCGAGTCCCAGCGATAGAATGGCCGCCGCCATCACCCTTGCTGACGTAAGACGTAACATTTGTCTTCTCCTTGTCTCTCATGGGTCTCCAACCTGACGTCAATCAGCGTCCATGCGCCGGGCGCTGTGTTTCGGCTCCAGCGGATTCAGAAAGCAGTCCGCGTGTCGCGAGCTTCAGGCATGCGCATTCTCACGAAGATAGATTCGGGTTTCCGGCGTCGGAATGGCGAGCGCGCCACGGACGTCGTTAAGAAAATTGATGGCGGCGAGGCCGGCCCAGTGAACGATGCCGCGCACATCCTGATCGAGGATCACGTCGATGGCGCGTTCGGACAGCTGCGCGCGGGTCTCCGCGGTGCATTCGTGACCGATCAGAACGAGGTGCGACTTGTCGCCGGATTCCTGCAATGCCGTCGCGATGCCGGAGATGCCGCCGCCCGTCGCATAGACGCCGACCAGATCCGGGTGACGTGCGAGAAGGCCCTGCACCGCGAGCCCCGCGCCATCGTCGTCTTCGGCGAAGTCCGGCTCGGCAATCCAGCGCAGGTTGCGAAAGTCCTCCTCCAGCACCTGCGAAAAGCCGGTGCGTCGTTCAAGTTGATCGTGCAGCCTCGACGACGCCGATAGAACGGCCACCGTGCCGATTCGAGAGCCGAGAAAGCGGCCCATCAACAGTCCGGCGGTGCGCCCGGCAATCCGGTTATCGACGCCGACATACGCAGCGCGGCGACTTCCAGGCAGATCGGAGAACACCGTGACCACGGGCACGCCCGCTTCGCTCATATCCTCGATGAGGCGTTCCACCCAGGGGTAATCGAGCGGCACGAGCACCAGTGCGTCGTAATCGATGACCTGTTCGGCGAAAGCGACGGTGTCGCGCTGAGTGGATAAATCAGAGCGGTAAAACGACGGCATGATGCGGTGCTCGCGAAAGAAGCTGGCGGACAGCGCGATGTCGCGCTCGACGTGATCGAGAAAGCGCGAATTGACCTGAGGGAGAACGAAGGCCACGCGAAACGTAGTGACTTTGGCGGGGCGACCGCGGCTTGCGCGTTCGTCGCGCAGGGCAGCCAGCGCGAGATGGACGCGCTCTGCCGTTTCCGGACGCACGGCCTGGTCGTCGCGCAGCACACGATCGACCGTGGCCACGCTAACGCCCGCACGACGCGCAATCATCATACGTGTAGCCGGCATGTGTCTCCTCCGGTGCCGAGCCAGAAGCTATTTTGTTTAATCAAGGTAGTTTTTCCTGCGGGAAATGCAAGCTTTTTTACTGCGATAAATGCATCATTTTTGACAGGATCAATGACGCGCCATTGAGCACGAGCCGTCACCGTTATGCAGGAAATGTTTAAAGCAGAGGATGATGCGCCGCAGGAAAGGCCCGAATCACAGGCATACGCGGAGACGAACCGCCTGCTGGAAGCCGCCGCGGAACGCGTCGGTATGCTGATCGACAGCAGACCGGCGTAACACGCTATCGAAGGCCGCCCGAACGGCTGGCGGCCTGCGCCTGGTTCACCGGCTTACCCGCAAGCGGCAACGCGATGTGCGCCTCGAGCCCGCCGCCTTCACGCGGCAGGAACTGCAACGTCCCGCCATGCAGGCGCGCAATGCGCTCGACGATCGCCAGCCCGAGCCCGGTGCCGCCCGAATGTCCCCGTGCGTTCCGGCCGCGACTGAACGGCGCTTTCAGTTGCTCGAGTTCTTCCGCCGCAATCCCCTTGCCGCGGTCGCCGATCGCCGCGTGCGCCACCTCCGCCTCAGTCCACGTGCGCACCGCGAGCCCTGTGCGGCCATATACGACTGCGTTCTGCATCAGGTTCATCAACAGCCGCATCATGGCGATCGGACGAAACGCGAACATCGGCATATCACCGAGCGACAGTTCGAACTCATGCCCCAGTCCCGCGAAATCCGCGGCAAGCTGACCGATCAGTGCGTTGAGGTCGCCCGGCTGGGCGACTTCGCGCTCGCCGCTGCCGGCGTAGTCCATGAACTGCTGGAGGATCGTGTCGATCTGGTCGAGATAGCCTTCCGCCGATGCGACAAACGAGTCGTCTCCGCCAGGCGGGATGGCCATCGCCATCGCAAGCCGCAGCTTGGTCAGCGGCGTGCGGATGTCATGCGAGACGCCCGCCAGCATCAGCGCGCGCGTCGCTTCGGCCTGCTGCAACGCCTCGGTCATCTGGTTGAAGGCCGTACTGACCTGCGCGATTTCGGTCGGACCGTCAGTGGGCAGCGTCACAGGCGCCTCGCCTGCGCTCACGTGCCGCGCGGCCCTCGCGAGTTCCTGCAACGGGCGGTTGATGCGCTGCTGGATCAGATAGCCGGTCAGCGCCGCCAGCAGCGCAAGGCCGAGCGACAGCGCGATCGCCGTCGTCATGCCGCTCGTCTGCGCATCTTCGTTCATCGACAACGCGATCCACCAGGGCGTGCCCGCGACGTGCACGCGCATCCACAGGCGCTGCCCGTCCGCCGTCTGCCAGCGCACTGGCATGTCGGCGGGAAGATGCTTGCGCAGTTCTTCGAGAAATACGTCGCGCTGATACGTGCGGTACAGGTTGAGCAGACTCGGTGGCGCTTCGGTCACCGCGTTCGCGGGCGGCTGCGGCTGACCGTCCAGCCGCGCTGCAACCGCATGGCCCACGTCGGCCGGCATGGGCGCGAGGATACGGTCGAGCGTCATCACATAGTCGGCGAAGACCTCCGCCGCGCGTTCGATACGCGGACGCTGTATGTAGTGCAGCAGCACGCCTAACGAACACACCAGGGTCAAGGCGACGAGTGCCACCAGCAGCGCGATGTTGCGCGCGAGCAGCGAACGCGGAAGCATGAGCCGCCTCATGGTTCGATATCCGCCATCAGCATGTAGCCGACGCCCCATACGGTCTTGATGAAACGCGGCTTCGACGGATCGTCTTCGACGATCTGGCGCAGCCTGAGCACCTGCACGTCGATGCTGCGATCGAGCGCGTCATGATCGCGGCCACGCGTGCGCGCGATCAGGTTGTCGCGGCTCACAGGCCGGTTCGGCGATGACCCGAGCGCATGCAGCAAGAGCATCTGCGCCGAATGAATCTCGACGGATTCGCCCGCGCGCGTGAGCATCTGCTTGCCGACATCCAGACAGAAATCGCCAAAGCGAACCTTGTTCGATGTAACGGTCGGCTCACCCGCTGCCATCTTCTGCCGGCGCAACAGCGCGCGGATGCGTGCCACGAGTTCGCGCGGCAGAAACGGCTTCGCGAGATAGTCGTCGGCGCCCATTTCGAGGCCGACGACCTTGTCGACCGGATCGCCTTTCGCAGTCAGCATCAGGATCGGCAATGTCTGGCCTTCGGCGCGCAGGCGGCGGCACACCGAAAGTCCGTCTTCCGGTTCCATCATCAAATCCAGCACCAGCAGGTCGAACGGCTCGCGCAATAGATAGCGGTCGAGCCGCTTGCTGTCGGCCACGACGCGCACCTCGAAACCCTGCCCGGTCAGAAAGCGCTGCAGCATGTTGCGCAATTCGGCTTCGTCGTCGAGCACGATGATCTTTTCTGGTCGATCCATGTGCGGGCTCCTTCCATGCCTGATCGGTTCTGGCCTGCCGTCTCCTGTCCGCTGCGGCTTCGTGCGCGGCGCGGCACGCGGCGTGCCGGAGCGGCACGACATCAGGAATGAACGCGAACGATGTCATCATGATAGGCCGCAAACGCAGGCGCGCCGCCTCGACGGCGGCTTCGACGATGTCCTTGCCTGGTTTGCGGCGATGGTCGGCATTGACGGGCGACAGTGTGCAGGTCGTCAACCTGGTCGGCCCAGGCACACGCACCCCGCGACCACGCCGCGTCACGACGGCAGACTATCAACCCGACGTCGCGTGCTGACGCATGAAGTCTTCGATCTGCGGCAGCGTCACGTATCCGCCTTTCTGCGCATCGATCTCATCGAAATGCTGCGCCACCATCGGCATGCCGGCGGCCGCCTGGGTCTTCGTCAGCTTGCCGTCGTGCGTGGTGTTCGCCGTCGAGAAGCGCATCTGCAATTGCTGTATCGCTCGCTCCATCCGCGGCGAACCGCCCATCGGCTGGGCAGTCGTCTGGGCCATTACCCCTGTCGTCACGATACACAAGGCGAGAATTGCCAGCGTCAGTTTCATTGCTTTCTCCGTGCTCTGTCCAACGCTCGTCGCCTGCGAAGTGCGGCGATCCGATCGATGGCAGGCCGAATCTTAGGACTCCCGCCTCACGAATGCGATTGCAAAACCGTGACGAATCATGTCGCCGTATGTCACGGCTGGTCGCAGGGTTTCCGCGTCAAAACACGCGACATCAAATGAAATAACTTGTCGCTCCACATTCGACGCACCGTTGCGTATCGTTCACTCCGTCGACGCCACAAGCGTTCGAACAGACCGCTTCAGCGGCAACACGCTGTGAGCCCATCGGCGGAGCGCCTCGCTAACGCGAAGACGCACACCGCCAGTGAATGAATCCGGAGTCCGAAAGTGAACATGAACATTCGTCTGATCAGTATGTCGGCCGTCGCGGCAGCCAGCCTTGCCTTCTCATCGGCCGCGTTTTCGCGCACGGTCGTGTATGTCACGCACCCCATGCCCGTCGTCATCTACACGCCGCCTCCGCCGCGGCCAGTCTATTACTACGCGCCGCCGCAACCGACCTACGTAGTGCCGGCTACGCCAGTGGTAACCGTTCCGGTGCCGGCACCCAAGCCGACTTCGACGTACATGGCCGCGTCCGTACCGATGCCGGTGCTCGTGCCCGCCGGGTACGCAGTCGTGCGCGCACAACCGGCTTACGCCGTCGTGCCCGCCGCAAACGTCACCTACGCACAGCCGACGATGGTCGCCATGCCGCACTAAAGGCAAGCGACGTCACGCCGGGTATCGAACGTCAAGACGGTCGATATCGACAGCTGCGGCGAACTGACGCACGGCAACCCTGCACTAACGGCTCCGATGGGCATTTACCTGAGCGGTTTACCAGGAAACCCTAAAGTGCCCGGGGTCAATGCCGTTAAGAAGTGACAGCACGTCTGGATTGCGCCGTGTGCGCATCCCGCTACAGCAAGGAAATCAATGCGCAACAACCAGCCCGTCACGCAGCAGGAATTCGAATTCCCGTCGTCACAGATGCTCGTCTCCGCGACCGACCTCACCGGCCGCATCCAGTACTGCAATCCTGCGTTCATCGCGGTCTCCGGCTACACCCGCGAGGAGCTGAACGGTCAGCCGCACAACCTGATCCGTCATCCCGACATGCCTCGCGAAGCCTTCGCCGACATGTGGACGACGATCCGTGCGGGCCGTGCGTGGTCGGCGCTCGTCAAGAACCGGCGCAAGAACGGCGACCACTACTGGGTGCACGCGAGCGTGACGCCCGTGGTCGACAAGGGCGCCGTGGTCGGCTATCTGAGCGTGCGCGTGAAGCCGGGACGCGATGAAGTCCGCAAGGCCGACGCGCTCTATGCAAAGCTGCGCGCGGGCAACGCCGGTTCGTACCGGTTGCTGCGCGGCTCGGTGGTGCGCGCCGGCCTGATCGGCAAGCTGCAGGCGGCCATGCGTCTGCCGGTCGCGACCCGCACCGCCATTGGCTACGCTGCTGCACCGCTCGCGATGCTGGTCGCTGGCGCTGTCGCGTGGCAAGGCCTGCCGCCCGTGCCGTTCTGGGTCGCGTTCGGCGTCACCGCGCTCTTCAGCGCGATCTCGTGGCAGTTGCTCGCCCGTCATCTGGGCGAGCCGCTTCGCGAGATGTCGACGTTCTCGACCCGCATGGCGGCCGGCGATCTCACCGCGGATCTCTTCGTCGCGCGTCAGGACGATCTCGGCGACGTGCTGCAGGCGCTCAACCAGTTGAAGGCGAATCTCGCGGCGATCGTGTACGACGTGCGCTCGCAGATCGACGGCATGCTCGACGCCGCGCGCGAAATCTCGAGCGGCAATGTCGACCTCGCGCGTCGCACGGAATTGCAGGCTGCGTCGCTCGAAGAGACCGCCGCCACGATGGAAGAACTCACGACGACCGTGCAGGCCAATGCGGACGCCAGCGTGCGCGCGCTCGATCTCGCGAACGAGGCGCAGGCGGCCGCGGCTGTCGGCGGCAATATCGCTGGCCAGATGGAGCAGACCATGACCGGCATCCAGGACGCGTCGAAGCGGATTGCGGACATCACCGGCGTGATCGACGGCATCGCGTTCCAGACCAATATCCTCGCGCTGAACGCTGCGGTGGAAGCGGCACGCGCGGGCGAAGCAGGACGCTCATTCGCTGTCGTCGCCCAGGAGGTGCGGATGCTCGCGCAACGTTGCGCGGCGTCATCGAAAGAGATCAAGACCGTGGTCGATGCCAACGTCACGGAGATTGCGCAGGGCACGCAACTCGTCGCGCGCACGACCGCGCAGATGCGCGTGATCGACGAAGCCGTGAGCCGCGTTTCGTCGATCATCGTCGAAGTCGCGAACGCAAGCGGTGAACAGGCGGAAGGGATTCGCCAGGTCAATCAGGCGGTGTCCCATCTCGACGGCGCCACGCAACAGAACGCGACGCTCGTCGAACAGGCTGCCGCCACCGCGCAACGTCTCTCCGAACAGGCCGACGTGCTCGACGAGGCCGTGCGGCTTTTCACGGTCGCGCATGCCGCGCCAGCACCGCGCGCGGCATCGTCTGCGCGTGTGGCATCAACCCCGCGCGCCACCACAAACAGTTGAACGAACCCGTCGAAGAAGACGCAATGATCTGATAGATCGGCGTTAGTACCACCTCGACAAGACAGGGACAACGGGTCACGATGAACCCCGTCAGCGCCCAGTTTGTGCGGGCTGGCTGACCCGAGTAACAACGGCGTTTTAGCGGCCCGCCCATTGATGGACGGGCTATTTTTTTGCCTGCTTGTGCCGTGTCCTCGCTGCTCCCCGCTGTTTCGCGCACGTCTCTTTCTCCCTGGCAACGCCGATGGTCAATGCCGGCGATCAGGCATCGAGCAGACTCAGTTGTATCGCCGACCTCATGCCAGGGCGCTCGAGCGCAAGCAGCGCCTGTTTGCGCTCGATACCGCCCGCGTAACCGGTCAGATCGCCCGTGCCCGACAGCACGCGATGGCACGGCACGATGATCGATACCGGATTGCGCCCGTTCGCAGCCCCGACTGCTCGAGCGCTACCCGCATCGAAGCCGAGGCGCTCAGCGAGTCCGCCGTAGCTCTCGATCTGTCCATAGGGAATCTTCACGAGTTCGCTCCAGACGCGTTGCTGGAACGGTGTGCCTGTCGTGCGCACGTTGACCGAGAAATGCTGCCGCTCGCCCGCGAAGTATTCGGCAAGCTCTTCCTGCGTCTGACGCAACAGACGCGGCATACCTGACGCGTCCTCGCGCCCTTCGTCGATACGCTCCTGCGGGCAATACTTTTGACCGACGAAGAACAGGCCAGTCAGGGCGTCGTCCTCGGCGCGCAGAAGGATGTCGCCCAACGGACTCGGAATCAGTGTGCAGTATTTCATCAGGCACTCGCAGGTTCTGGCAGCGCTTCCATGCAATGCAGCCTCGCTGCCGTCAATCGACCTTTACTGTAGCGCAGCGACCCGCGAAACGCAGGGCGCCACGTCGCATCGCGCCCAAAAAACGGTGTTACGCTTCCTTCGACCAGCGCGGCGACGCAAGAGCCGCGCACCCATTGGGCAACCCATCTGCAACGCATCCAACGGAGGCCGACGTGAGCCCAACCGTCTCGCTGCTCGCCCGTCATCATGCCGACATGGCACGCAACAATGCATGGTCGAATGCGCGTCTTTATCGCGCGTGTCTCGCGCTATCCGACGAGGCCTTCGCGGCGAGGCGCGTGAGCTTCTTTCCGTCGCTGCAATTGACGCTGAATCACATCCTGCTGGTGGACAGGTATTACATCGACGCCCTTGTGGACGGCGGCGCAGGCCTCACCATCTTCGACAACGAACTGCCATATCCGCGCGCCGCCGACCTGTGGCCGGCGCAGCAGGAAAGCGATCGCCAGCTGATCGCCTTCTGCGACGCACTCGATGACGACACTTTGCAACGAGAGGTCCGCATCGACCGTGGCCCCGGCATCGGCGTGACGCGCGAGACGACAGGCGCGGTATTGCCGCATCTCTTCGTGCACCAGATCCACCACCGCGGCCAGGTGCACGCGATGCTCGCCGGCACCCCGGTCGCACCGCCCCAGCTCGACGAGTTCTTCCTCCGGTTCGACGCGCCTTCGCGCGAGCGCGACCCGCCGGACCCCGCGCACTGACGCCGCCGCCCTGACACAGCCAAACGACATCGCCGTGACATTGGCCGAAAACCCGCAGCGCGCGCGTGCACCGCGGCTGGGCACGCAAAAAGGCAGCCGGCGATCCGGGGAGTCGCGTTAAACTGGCTCTGACAAAGCCGCGGCAGATCGCGCGCCTCGTTCCGGTCAGCCTCGCCGCGGGCATCGAAAGATGCCGGACTGTGAGCGCTGCACGACAGACGGAGTGCCGGTCAGCCCGTACAATGATTTCTCAACAACGGAACGAGGACAACGTCGATGCGCATTACCGGGTCTTCCGGGTCAATGGCCCTGCTCACCGAATACGACGACGCAACGGCGCGCGAACTCCGCTCGCTGCGCCTCGAATCGACAGAAGACGGCAAAGGCATTCTTCTGGTCGAGGTCGATGAACGCAAGCCGGGCATTCATCGCGAAGTGCGTTACGAAATAACCCCAGCGGAGCTGATCGCGGCCATTCGCGCCCACGGCGCCGAACTGCCTGGAGAGCAGCACAACCGCTAACCGTCACACGGTGCAACCCGGTTTCACCAAAGGCGGCATTGGTTCCACGAATGCCGCCTTGTTGTCTGTTCACATCTGCACGCTTCTGTTGTTTCCCTGCATGTCGCGTTTAACCGGCTAGCCGGATAATCCATTCCGCACGCCGCGCTTCACCTGCTTCTCTCCCGTCGTCTCCTGATCGGTCCAGTTCGGCTGCACGTCACATTCGGGCGCGCTTGCACGTCTGGAAAATGCGTCCATAATCTTTTTGTTACCTTCAGTTCTGGCCAGAATGGCCGTGGAAGTAAGCCGATGCTACATGACCTCGTCGAACAATATGGGCCCTGGCTGGTGTTCGCCAACGTGCTCGCGTCGTCACTTGGGCTGCCGGTGCCCGCAATGCCTACGCTCGTCCTGTTCGGGGCGATGGCGGCGCTGCATCCGGGATCGATCGGCGCGCAACTGCTGCCGGTGCTGGTGCTGTCGATCTTTGCGGTGCTGATCGGCGACAGTTTGTGGTATCTGGCCGGCCGCATCTACGGCGGCGACACGCTGAAGACGCTCTGCAAGCTGTCGCTGTCGCGCGATACCTGTGTAAAAAAGACCGAGCGCTTTTTCGGCCGCTGGGGCGTGCGCGTGCTGGCGGTGGCGAAGTTCGTGCCGGGGCTGTCGATCGTCTCCGTGCCGATGGCCGGTGCAATGGGGGTGTCGTATCGCACGTTCCTGAGTTACGACAGCATCGGCGCTGCGCTGTGGTCGGGTCTCGGGCTGATCCTCGGCGCCCTGTTCGCGTCGCAGATCGATATGCTGCTTGCCGGTGCAGGCCGGCTCGGACGGATGACCGCCGTGGTCGTCGGCGTGCTGTTGCTGCTCTATTGCACTTATCGTTGGTACCGCCGGCGTCAGTTGATCAGGAAGCTCGCGACCGCGCGCATCGATGTCGACGAACTCGACCACCTGATCGCCGCGAACGAAACGCCCGTGGTGTTCGACATCCGCTCGGATGAAAAGCGCAAGCTCGATCCGTTCGTGATCCCGGGCTCGGTGGCCGCCGATGAGCGTCAGCTCGACCAGATCATCGCGAAGTATCCCCATGACCAGAAGGTCGTAATCTATTGCTCGTGTCCGAACGAGATTTCGGCCGCGTGGATGGCGAAGCAGATGAGCGAAGCCGGCTTCTCCGACGTCGTGCCGTTGCGCGGCGGGCTTGACGCGTGGCGCGACGCCGGTCATCAGCTGGAGCCGCTGGAGGTCGAAGCGGCGCGCGATGTCGACGTGGGCGTCGCGCCGAAGGCTGTATAGCGCCCTCGCGCCCTTGTGCGCCCGCTTTACGCGCTTTGGCCCGTTCCGGGTCAAACGAGCGTTCGCCCCCCGTCATATGGAAAAAGCAAGGAGCCGTTTGATGCTTGCGATTCAGGACATTGAAGGACAAGAGGTGACGCCTGAGCGACCAACCGTAGTCGCCGAAGCGCCATTCTCGAGCTTGAACACCCGGCACCATCAGATGTTCCCGCAACTCACCTGCGAGGAAATCAACCGCCTGCGCCGTTTCGGCTCGATTCAACAGTGGAACACGGGCGACCTGCTGTTCCGCACCGGCGAGGTCGGCCCCGGCATGTTCGTGATACTGACAGGTTCAGTCAGGGTGACCCAGCGTGACGGCCTCGGACGCGAGCTGTTCGTTGCCGAACATGGCGCGGGGCATTTCCTCGCCGAAGTCGGACAGCTGTCGGGACGGCCTGCGCTGGTCAACGGCACGGCGACCGCGCCGGTCGAGTCGCTGCTGATCCCGCCCGAACGGCTGCGCGCACTGATCGTCGCGGATGCCGAACTCGGCGAGCGCATCATGCGGGCGTTGATCCTGCGCCGCGTGGCGCTGATCGAGAAAGGGGCCGGTGGCCCGATTCTCGTTGGAAAGCGCAATGACGCGCGGCTCGTTTCGCTGCAAGGGTTTCTTTCGCGCAACGGCCATCCGCACACGGTCATCGATGACCGCGATGAAGACGCGCTTCGGCTCATCGAGCAGTTCGCAGCAAGCCCCGAAGACCTGCCGCTCGTGATCTGCCCCGACGGCTCCGTGCTGTATCACCCGAGCGATCCCGAACTCGCCACCTGCCTCGGCCTCTTGCCCGATCTCGACGCGTCGCACGTGTACGACGTGGCAATCGTCGGCGCCGGGCCGGCTGGACTCGCGACTGCCGTGTACGCAGCCTCGGAAGGGCTGTCGGTGATTGTGCTCGACAGCCGCGCTCCGGGCGGCCAGGCAGGCGCCAGCTCGCGCATCGAAAACTATCTCGGCTTTCCGACCGGCATCTCCGGCCAGGCGCTCGCAGGCCGCGCGTTCGTGCAGGCGCAGAAGTTCGGCGCACACGTGGCGATTCCGGTAAAGGTCAAGACGCTGCACTGCGAAGAACGACCGCATCGGCTCGCCCTGACCTGCGGCGGCAGCGTGCTGTCGCGCGCGGTCGTGATCGCGACCGGCGCGGTGTATCGTCGGCCGGCACTCGAAGGCCTCGAACGGTTCGACGGACGCGGCGTGTACTACTGGGCATCGCCCGTCGAGGCGAAGCTGTGCAAGCACGAAGAAATCGTGCTGGTCGGCGGCGGCAATTCGGCCGGTCAGGGCATCGTCTATCTGGCGACGCACGCGAAGCATGTCCACGTGCTGATCCGCAAGAGCGGGTTCGAATCGACGATGTCGCGCTATCTGATCGACCGCATCGAGTCGCTGCCTAACGTCACCATCCATCCGCGCTCGGAAATCGGCCGGCTCGAAGCCGACGAAAGCGGGCTCGCCTCCGTCATCCTGAAGTCGCCGCTGCCGGACGGCACCAGTCGTTTCGACACGCGCCATCTGTTCCTCTTCACGGGCGCCGATCCGAATACCGAATGGCTTCGTACATGCGGTGTCCAACTGGATCAGAAGGGCTTCGTGCTGACCGGTCTCGGTGCCGGATCGGGCTGCGACCTGGCGACGACCGTCGAGGGTGTCTACGCCATCGGCGATGCGCGTGCAGGATCGACCAAACGCGTAGCGGCGGCCGTCGGCGAAGGTGCGGCCGTGGTGGCGCAGATTCATCAAATGCTCGCGGTTGCCGCAGGCGAGGCGGTGGCGCTCGGGGCGTAAAGCCCTTCGTCGTGCCGGGGCGTGCCGCCTGAGGCGATTTACCTGCTGTTACACAAAAGAAGTTTTGTTCGCACCTGCCATGCTTTCTGTTTTGTAATATATCGGTTAGCCAATCGACAGCTTTCGATTGCTCTGGATCGACGAAACAGGAGAACAAGCATGATCAAACGTGCGATGGTGCTGGCAGGCTTAGGCCTCGCCGTAGCCTGCGCAACGACGGCGGCGTCTGCGCGCGGTGTGGATGTCGGGGTGTTCGTCAATGTACCGGGCCCGGTGTACGCTGCGCCGGCCGTCGTGTATCCGGCGCCGGCTGTTGTCTACGCGCCGCAGCCGGTGTACGGCTACGGCTACTACCCGGACTATGGCCGTGGACGCGGATGGCACGATCACGGCCGGCATCGCGGCTGGGACCGGCATCATCATGGGCATGACCGCTGATCTCGTCTCGCACTGAACACCCGCGCCGGCGCAGATCACGCGACCGGCATCCACCCTCTTTTCACGTTCGGGCTACAGTAACGGCTGTCCTGCGTGGCAACCGGCAACGCGTCCGCCGGCTGACGGCGCAGCCGCCCACTGACGTCACGATGCCGACCGCCGCCACGTGAAGACCGTCCCGCTCTCCGCTGCCCGCACCCTTCATCTGGCCGCCCAGGGCCTGCTCGTTCCACCGCGCCGCAAGGCGATGAAAGACGACGTCCTGGTTGCGATCCGCCGCATGGCGCAGTTGCAGATCGACACGATCCACGTGGTCGCGCGCAGCCCCTATCTCGTGCTGTTCAGCCGGCTCGGCGCGTACGATCCGCAATGGCTCGACGCCCATCTCGCCGAGGGCAGGCTGTTCGAATACTGGTCGCACGAAGCCTGCTTCGTGCCGATCGAGGATTACGGGTTACTGCGTCACCGGATGCTCGATCCGGCCGGCATGGGCTGGAAATACGCTGCCGACTGGCATGCGCGCCATCGCGCGGACATCGACGACCTGCTTGACCATATCCGCCTGAATGGCCCGGTCCGCGCAGCGGATTTTGCGCGCGAAGGCGGCAAAGGCAACGGCTGGTGGGACTGGAAGCCGGAGAAGCGTCATCTTGAGGTGCTGTTCGCCACGGGGCAGCTGATGGTGGCCGCGCGCCAGAATTTTCATCGTATCTACGACCTGACTGAACGCGTGCTGCCTGGCTGGGACGACGCACGCGACCTGCAGCCAGTCGAGGCTGCTTCGCTCGAGCTGCTGCGGCGCACCTGCCGCGCGCTCGGCATTGCGCGCGCCGACTGGGTCGCGGATTACTACCGGCTGCCGCGCCGGCCGTATGGGGACGCGCTGCATGCGCTCGCGGACGAAGGCGAACTGGAACAGGTGCGCGTGGAAGGATGGAAACAGGACACGTTCGTGCACCGCGAGTTCGCACCGATGATCGACGACGCCAGCAACGGGCAGCTCGCGTCGACTGTCACGACGGTGCTGTCGCCGTTCGATCCTGTTGTCTGGGATCGCAAACGCGTGGCCGCGCTATTCGACTTCGACTACGCGATCGAGTGCTATACGCCTGCCGCGAAGCGCAAGTATGGCTACTTTGTGCTGCCGCTGCTGAGTCGCGGAAAACTGGTCGGCAGAGTCGATGCGAAGGCTCATCGGGCGAGCGGCATCTTCGAACTCAAATCGTTCCATCTCGAGCCCAACGTGCGGCTGAGCGGGCGCCTGACCGCGGACCTGCGGCGCGCGCTTCAGCGCTGCGCCGACTGGCACGGCACGCCGGAATTGCAGATTACGTCGGCGCCGAAGGATGTGCTGGCTGCATTCAGCGCTGCCGGATGAGGCGCTCGACGCGCCGATGGCTAGCGATGAAACGCCGCCCAGGCGAGTGAAACGGAAAACACCCCGAGCACGATCGAGGCGCCGCGTTGCATTTTGGCGGGATTCAGCCACGTGAGCTTGCCATTGCCCAGCGCCGCACCGAACGCAATCCAGGCGAACGCAGCCGGCACGAGCAGGCAGACGAATTCGCTCATTGCCTGCAGGTAGCCTGCGCCGCTGGCAAATGCGGCAGCGGGAAAGATCGTGCCCGCGAACAGCAGCCCCTTCGGATTGAGCAGCGTTGCCACAAAGAGCGTGCGCAGACCCGTTGCAGGTTGCGCGGACGTCGGCAACGCGACAGCTGAGTGCCACATGTTGACGGCGAGGTAAGCGATATACACGCCGCTCACGACGCGCAGCAGCGACGGCAGCCAGGCAAATGCGTGTGCGGCCTGGACGAGAAAAAGTCCCCACACCGAAATCGACACGATATAACCTGCCAGCTCGGCGCCGATGAGCGGCACAGAGCGCCGGACGCCCTGTCGCAGACCTGCGGCGGCAAGCAGCGTATTCGTTGGACCTGGGGTAATCAGCACGACGGCGATGCCGAGCGCAAGCAGCACGGCTTCGGAGACAGAAAACATGGCAGGCGGGTAAGTGGGAGCGTTGCGTCTTTTTATCACAGACCGCGGCCGCGCCAAAACCGCCGCAAAAGAAGAGACCGGTGAACGTCACGCCGGCCGTTGAACCGGCGAACCGACTCACGGACGCGAGCCAACCAGACAACCCGCCGAAGCGAGCCACTGCCGGCTGGCGCCCGAAGGGGTGGCTAATGTTCGAGTTTGGCCCGTAGTTCGCGAGCGGTTTCGAGCAGCCCTTCGTAGCCGGAACGCGCATGCGCTGGCAGGTCGGGATCGCCGACGAGCGTACCCAGCGTTTCGATCAGACTGTACAGGATGCCCTTCGCGGCGCCGGCCGCGATATTTCCCGACGACACCAGCTGATCGACGTGGCTGACAGCCGCGTCCAGGTGTTCCAGGTCAGGCCGTTCGCCTGTTTCCGGTTTGTTCGACACATCGCGCGTCATGATGGACAGTTCCCTGTTGAATGACCGCTGAACGGATCGGTAATGTTGTTATATACCGATCGCGGATGATCGTCCATTCGTCGCAGCACCGACGTCACGGCGTCCATCGGTACGTCAGGATTTTGGCGCGCGCGTCGTCTTCCAGTGCCACGACATACTCGCCGTTCGCACGCTGCACCGCGCTGATGCCGAGATAGATGTCGACCCAGCCCGACGTGTTGCCGACGTTCGCGCCGGGCGTCATGTAACCGACCGGCTGGCCTGTGCGCGCGTCATAGACATCGACCTTCGGCGTTTAGAGTTCCGCGACGAAAATGTAGTTGCCCGCCACGGCGACTCCCACTGGCGTGACCTGCGGCGAAGTCTGCGTGCTCCACGGCAGCGAGATCACGTACTGTATCGTCGGCGTGCCGCTCGTCCAGTTGTCGTAGCGCGCGAGCACGGGGCCCGCCTCTTTCCAGTGCGCACTGTCCCACGGCACGGCGGCTGTGAAACCGGAGATATACATCGTGTCCGCCCCGGCGATATAGACGATGCGTGCGATGCGCGTGAACGGTTGCGGCATCGAGAACATCTTCGACGCCGAATACTGATAGACCGGATTGCCTACGGGGTCGAAGTGTCGGCTGACCGGCGGGCCAGCTGCCCGGCACCGGATTCTGCGCGAGCAGCCCCGAAGGAATCGCGATCTCGCCTTCGGTTGCGGATTCGAAGCGATAGACGGCGAGGTAATGCGCATTCATGTCGAGGGTGTACAGATACAGCTTGCCGTTGATCCTGCGCAACATCGGCGAGCCGCGCACGTTGCGCGGCAGATGCAGCGACGGGTCGTCCGGATAGTCGAAGCGGTTCATCGTGTACGCCTTGTACGACCATTCCTGCCCAGGCGGCCGGCTATAGTTCGAGCGTGAAATGCTTCGAGCCCGTATAGACGTCGTTGGGGGATGCAGGGTCGAACGCCGCGCTGTCCACGAAGGTCAGGCCATACAGATGCCAGTTCAGCGAGCGCGTACCGAACCTGTAGCTTTCGAGCACCGCGCCATCGCCGGTGTAACCCGAGCCGAACGGACGCGGGCCGAAGTTGTTCTGCGCGATATACAGGTTGTTCGATTTGTCGAAGCCGATGCCCAGGAGGTCGTGTAATTCAGTTGCGATTGCGCGTGCGATGCCACCGGCAGCAGAGACTGCCAAACCAGTACCGACGCCGCGAGAAAGGAAGAAACTTTCACGGCGAGATTCCTTGCGAGAGGTGCAGCGTTGGCTGATCGAATGCCGTCAGCCTGTTATTGACCAAGGGCGTATGCGTGTTGACGACGCAAAGCCCGGCGTCTTTATGCTCGCACAGAATCCCGGCGATCAATTCGCAAAAAAACGAAAGTGGGGTACAGGTGGTGACTTTATGCGTATCGCGTTAATCGTTCGTCGATGTGATGCAAGCTGACGCGCTCGACACCCGGTACAGCTTCGCTTCGTATGCGCGGCTTCATCGAGGCATGCTCAGAACATCGTATTCGTGTTCGCCGACTGCTCGGGCACCGACTGGATGACGTCCCAGTGTTCGGTAATCTTGCCGCCTTTGACACGAAAGATGTTCACGATAGCGAGGCCGCGATCCGCTGGATTCGCTGTGGAATGCAGATGGACATACACCAGATCGCAATCGACCGCCGAGCGGATGATCTGCGAATGCGCCTGCGGGTTCCTGTCGAAGACTTTCGCGAAGGTTTCGATGAGCGCCTTGCGACCGTCCGCAACCGTTGGATTGTGCTGCACATAGTTTTCGGCGACGTAGCGATCCGCGGCGCTCAGGTCATGCTGATTGAAAAACTGCTCCTGAAAAGTCAGCACGGCCCGGCGGTTCTGCTCTGCTTCGGCGGGGCTGGGACAGCTCGCCTGGGTTTGAGATTGCGCTTTCACCGCGGAAGTGGAAAGCAGCGCGGCAAGCAACATGCCAGACGCCAGGATTGCGGTATGTCCGGTGCGTGCCATCGATGAAAACTCCTCTTTCACATGAATGACTCTACGCACGGTACACCACCGCCTGCGATCGATGCCAGCTTGCTGCGGAGAATTCCTTTGCAGCAGCCGCCTGAGCACGAGCCAGCGCCATAGCCGTTGACACGATCACCGGTCTTCCGGTCCCGAATATCCTCACCTTTGATACAAAACGCCCTCGCCAGCGCTCCCGAATGTTCTCACCATTGCCGGTCCGAATCGCTGTCTCTCTGCCCGGGAATTGCGGCCCGAGGGCGTGTACCGGGTACGATGTCTATTTGCTTACCAACGGAGACTGCGAGCTTGCGCCCCACCGAGTCCACACCACTCGACCTGCCCCTGCCATCGCGTAACTTTGCCGAGACGCGGCGCATTCTGCGGGTCGTCCTCGCGGCAGCCGTGCTGATTCCGCTAGTGTGTCTGATCGGCTATGGCTATTACGACTACCAGCGCCGCACGATTGATGCGAACGACGTCATCGACCGGCTTGTCCGGGTGGCACAGGAGCACGCGATCAAGGTGCTGGATCTGAACAGCGAGATCGCGACACGAATCGTCGACCTGCTCGACGATAGCGACGACCAGCAGATCCGCGCGCAGGAAGAACTGGTGCACCGGCGTCTTGCCGCGATCGGCGGCGACTTTCCGCAAATCGCGGCAATCTCCCTGTTCGGCGCAAACGGCGATGTGCTGGCAAGTAGCCGCTATTTCCCCGTGCCGCGCGTTTCGATTGCCAATCGCGATGACTTCCAGTCCGCGCGCGCCATCCGTCCCGAGCCGTATTTCTCGCTGCCGATGCGCGGCGCGATCGGCCAGGCGGATGTCTTCACCACCAACATGGGACGCACGGCCGCCGCAGACGGACGCTTTCTCGGCGTCGTATCGATCGCGTTGCAGCGCAAGTACTTCTTCGACTTCTATCACGATCTGGTCAGCGAAAATCCGTCGGTGGCGATTGGCCTGTACCGGCGCGACGGCGCCATCCTTTCGCGTTATCCCGCCGGCAAACTGGACGTCATGCCAGTCGAAGACACGCCCTTCACGCGGGCGCTGCACGACAACCTGCTGTTTGGCCGCATTCGCATGACGTCGACGGTCGATGGCGTCGAGCGACTGCTGTCGTTCCGGCGCGTCGGCAACTATCCGCTTTACGTCGTGGCAGGCTACTCGACGAACGCGCTCTTCACTCAGTGGTGGCAGCATTACCTGCTGATCGCGGCCATCACCGCCGTGCCGTGCATCGCGCTATGCGTGCTCGTGCTGTTCTCGCTGCGTCAGTTGCAGGCCGAACAGGCCGCCTGGGAGCGCTGGCAAGCCGAAGTGGCAATGCGTCTTTCAGCGGAAGCGTCGAGCCGGCAGTTGCGCCGGATGGGTGCGCTGGGCAATCTCGTCGCGAATGTCGCTCATGACTTCAATAATCTGCTGATGGTGGTCTCGACGAACATGGGGCTTGCGCGTCGCAAAGGCTTCAACGATCTGGAAAAGGAAGTGGTGGCGGTCGAGCGTGCGACCGCTGGCGCACAGTCGCTGGCGCGGCGCCTGTTGAGCGTCGCGCGCAAGCAGCCGCTCAAGCAGGAACCGGTGGGCTTCGCCAGCTGGCTGCCGGCGACAACCGATCTGGTCCAGACGGCCGTCGGCGACAAGGTGCAGGTGAGTGTGCAGGTCGTGCCCGATCTCTGGCCTGTGCTCGCCGACGCGACTGAACTCGAATTCGCGATCCTCAACATCGCCGTGAACGCGCGCGACGCGATGCCGCTCGGTGGCCGCTTCGTGATCCGCGGCCAGAACGTACGTCTGACCGCGAGCGATACCATGCTGCCCGACGGCGACTATGTGCTGGTGTCGTTGTCCGACGATGGCGAAGGCATGACGGAGAGTGTCGCGCAACGAGCGTTCGAACCGCTCTTCACGACCAAGGTGAGCGGCGCCGGCACGGGTCTGGGACTTGCGCAGGTGCTGGCCGCGTGCGAGCAGGCGGGCGGGACGGCACGCATCGACAGCGTGCCAGGACGAGGCACGACGGTGCGCCTGTATCTGCCCCGCTATCACGGAGCGGTTGCGCCGGTCGAGCCGCCGGCGAGAGCGACGCTCGACGACGCCGACGCGACACAGGGCTCGGTGCTGCTGGTCGAAGATAACGAAGAGGTCGCAGCGGGTGTCGCCGCCGTCCTCGAAGTATTCGGGTGCAGGGTGCGCCATGAACTGACCGCCGACGCCGCCCTCGAGATCCTTACCGAAGGCGATACGTTCGATCTGGTGCTGTCGGACATCCAGATGCCAGGCCGGTTGAGTGGCATCGATCTGGCCGAGTCGGTACAACGTTCCTGGCCCACGCAACGGATCGCACTGATGACGGGCTACGCCGACGAACTCGAGCGTGCGAAACATCTTGGCGTGCCGATTCTCGCGAAGCCATTCGATATCGATGAACTGCGCGAGCTGGTTGCATTTGTTCCTTGACTGCGACGTGAACGATAACGGGCGTGCTGGCGGCGCGTTCTCACGCGTTGGCTTTATGCGCAAAAAGTATTGTGTGTTGTTGGCGCAAGGGCAGACGAAGTCCGTCTGTTATGTCCCGTTCCCACGCTCCCGAAAAATCTCACCTTAGGGCACGAATCGTGTCGCATGCGATAGTGCGACCGGGCAGACCAATGCACTGACAAAGGTGTTCGACGCCACCGTTCGCGATAGCTTCGCATCGTTCATCTGGCAGATTATTGTGACGCGACCGCGATCGCATCGATTCCCGCTCAGCCTTTATCTACAAGGCTCTCCGGGCGAATGAAGGGCGTTGTGGGATGCCTGTTCCTGCCATTGCGCGAACGGACCGGTGAGGAAGTCGAAGCCACTCGCGATCACGTTTTGCGAGCCTCGATAGGCGCACCGAAAACGCAAATCACGAGGCTCCAGAGCCACCTCCCGAAAACTCTCACCGCTCGTCGCCGAACCCTTGATGCCCATAGACAACTACACGGCAAACGACAATCATCATGCAACACACACTGGTCCCTTTACGGCGTGCAGATGCGTTGCCATGGACGCAGCCGCGAATCCGGCGGCCACGCCTGTTCTCGCATAGACGCCCGTCGGCTCCCGAACTATCTCACCATTGGACGGACGCGTCGGCGAGGACGAGTCGCCCCGTTCATTTAATTCCAACCAGTCCAGTATAGACTTTTCAGTCTATACTGGATCACGACCGGTCGCCGCTCTTCGCGACTACAGCCTGCTGCGCACGCGCTTCTTCAATTCGAGGACGGAAGTCATGAAAATCAGGGAATTCGGTGTCGAACGCTGGATGGATCTCTATGAGAATCACTGCGAGCTGAATCTCGCGGAAACCTGCGTCGAGTCGCTCACGGTCGAAGAACTGCTGGAGATGTCCGGCAAGCGGGACTCGATCCTCGCCGAGATACTGCCGCTCAAGCTGACCTATGGCGCAATCGACGGCACCGAGCGGCTGCGTTCGAACGTGGCGTCGCTGTACGAAAAGCAGCAGGTCCCGAATGTGCTGATCACGCACGGCGCGATCAGCGCGAATGCGCTGGTGTACGAGACACTCGTCGAACCGGGCGACCATGTGATCTCAGTGCTGCCGACGTATCAGCAGCACTATTCGATCCCCGCCAGTTATGGCGCCAACGTCGATATCCTGCCGCTGCGCGAGGAAAACGGCTTCCTGCCGGATCTTGAAGAACTGAAGCGCCTCCTCAAAGACAACACGCGCATCATCGCGATCAACAACCCGAACAACCCGACCGGTTCGCTGATGGACCGCGCGCTCCTCGAGCAATTCGTCGACATTGCACGATCGTGTGGCGCCTGGGTGCTGTGCGACGAGGTCTATCGCGGCACCGACCAGGAAGGCGATGGTTTCACGGTATCGGTCGCTGACCTGTACGAAAAGGGCATCAGCACCGGCAGCGTGTCGAAGACGTGGTCGCTCGCAGGCCTGCGTGTGGGCTGGATCGTGGCGCCGGTGGACCTGATTCGTCGCGTGCAGATTCATCGCGACTACAACACGATCAGTGTCGGCATGCTGAACGACCTGTTCGCGTCGATTGCGTTGGAGAACCGCGACGCGATCCTGAAGCGCAACCACAACATCCTGCGCGGCAATCTGGCGCTGCTGGATGCGTGGATCGCGAGGGAACCGCTGCTCTCCTACGTCAAACCGAAGTCCGGCACGACTGCGCTGGTGCGTTTCGATCTCGACATGTCGTCGCGCGACTTCTGTATCGCACTGCTCGAAAAGACGGGTGTGATGTTCACGCCGGGTAGCGCGATGGATATGGAAGGCTATGTGCGGATCGGCTATACGAACAACCGCCAGGTGCTCGAGGCTGGTCTCGCGAAAGTCTCCGACTTTCTGCGCGAGGTCGCACGCAGGTAACCGGCTGTTCGCGACGTGCTGACCGGATGGTCAGGCATGCCTTCGTTCCGCTCGCCGTTACGCTGTTTTTTCGTCACAGGCCACGGCTAACGGTGGAGCGGTGCGCTAGCCGGCAGCGCGCGACGCACCGTTCGCTCTATCCCGAAAAGTCTCACCTTTAGCGCTGCATGTGGATAACGGCGACGTCTGCATCGGTGGATACCCAATCAATCGGGTATCCCGAAACCACCGCCGCAACACTCAATACGTCTCCAGATGCAGCCGCCCTTCCCGCTTGAGCGCCTGCCACAACGGGTCCCATTCCAGGCCGTTCTGTTCCGCGATATCACCCAACGCCTGCAACACACCGTCTTCCATGCCCTTGAGTCCGCACACATAGATGTGGGTGTTCGCATCGCGAAGCAACTGGGCCACGTCCGCGCTGCGTTCGCGCATCGCGTCCTGCACATATCGCTTTGCTTGACCAGGCGTGCGTGAAAACGCGAACGTCGTGTCGATGAAGTCGCGCGGCAGATTGACGAGCGGCCCGAAGTACGGTAACTCTTCCTTGGTCCGCGCCCCGAAAAACAGCATCAGCTTGCCAGTTGCCCCCTTCAGACGGCGACGACGCCGATATTCCGTCATCGCCCGCATCGGTGCCGAGCCAGTGCCGGTGCAGATCATCAGCAGATGCGAGTTCGGATGATTCGGCATCAGAAATGTGCTGCCGAACGGACCGATTACGTCGACCTTGTCGCCCTTCTTCAGGTCACAGAGATAGTTCGAGCAGACGCCATCTGCCTCGTTGCCCTGATAGTCCTGCGTCACGCGCTTTACCGTCAGCGAGAGGTTGTTGTAGCCCTTGCGTTCACCGTCGCGCGGGCTTGCGATCGAATACTGCCGCGCATGATGTGCCTTGCCGTCTTTCGTCGCGCCCGGCGGCAGCACGCCGATCGACTGTCCTTCCAGCACCGGGAACGGCATCGTTCCGAAATCGAGCACGATGTGATGAATGTCGCTCGCGGTCGTCTCGTCGGTTAGCCGGTAGTTGCCGACTACCGTCGCCGACACCGGGACTTTATGCGTATAAAGGTTCACATAGGGTTTCGCTGCCGACCACGGCGGCAGCGTCGAACCGCGCACGGTGTCGACCTCGATGCCATCCGACATTTCGGTCGACTCGCCTTCGGCACCTGGTTGCGCCGCGAGGGTATCAAGCGCCGCACTCGCCGTCGTGTTCTGCGCGGGCAACTCGTCCCATGTGAACTGTTCTTCGATGCTGTATGCGTCGGCCTTGAGCACCATGCGCCAGTTGTCGATCGCTCCCGTCGGACACGGCGACACGCAGGCCATGCAGCCATTGCACACGTCGGCCTTGACGACGTAGTTGTTGTCGTCGTGCGTGATGGCGTCGACAGGGCAGGTCTCTTCGCATGTGTTGCAGCGAATGCAGATCTCCGGGTCGATCAGATGCTGCTTGAGCACTTGTATCGGGGCTGGGCCGTTCATATCTGTCTCCCCCTGCGTACGGACGTTGCAGTCAATTGCATCACGTCCGTACGCCTGGTATTGCTCGGTTGATGCCAGGTTGATGCCAGGTTAAAGCTCAGCTAACACTCAGTTGAAGCGCACGTAGTCGAAGTCGATCGGCTGACGGTTGATGCCCATCGCCGGCGGTGCGATCCAGTTTGCGAACTTGCCCGGTTCGACGACACGCCCCATCAATGACGCCACATACGCGCGATCTTCCGGCGTCGGCAGCCACCTGGCCTGATTCGCCTGCCATTCGCTTTCGTTCATGACGCGACCGTCGGGCGCCACGCGCACCCCGGCAAACGTGCCGATCTGGCGATTGAATGCCTTATGCGGGACGGTCATGCGGAAATCGATGCCCGCTTTTTCGAGCACCTTGTTCCAGCGCCCGACACCTGCCACCGAATCCTTGATGTAATCGTCGCGCAGCACTTCGTTCATCGCGTTGAGCATCGGCACTTCACGCTCGACGAGTTTGCCGTCCTGCACGTCCAGCAGCTTGTAGCGCTGACCGTTCAGTTGATGGTCGTCGTCGCGCTTCGTTTCTTCGTAGCGGCCCTTGAGACCCGAGCTGTAGAAGGTCGCTGCATTCGATGAATGATCCGCCCCGAACAGGTCGATCGTCACCGAGTAGTGGAAGTTCAGGTAGCGCTGAAGCGTTTCGAGGTCGATCACGCCAGCCGCGCGGATCTGGTTGACGTCGTCGGTCTTGAGTTCGTTCATCACCTGCGCGGTGCGCTGGATCACGCGCGACACGCCTGATTCGCCGACGAACATGTGATGCGCTTCTTCGGTCAGCATGAACTTCGTCGTGCGTGCGAGCGGGTCGAAGCCGGATTCGGCGAGCGCGGACAGCTGGAATTTGCCGTCGCGATCGGTGAAGTACGTGAACATGAAGAACGACAGCCAGTCCGGCGTACGTTCGTTGAAGGCGCCGAGAATGCGCGGATTGTTGTCGTCGCCGGAGCGGCGCTCGAGCAGCGCATCCGCTTCCTCGCGACCGTCACGGCCGAAGTAACGATGCAGCAGGTACACCATTGCCCACAAGTGGCGCCCTTCCTCGACGTTCACCTGGAAGAGGTTGCGCAGATCGTACATCGAAGGCGCGGTCATCCCGAGATGCCGTTGCTGTTCGACCGATGCGGGTTCCGTGTCGCCCTGCGTGACAATGATCCGGCGCAGGTTCGCGCGATGCTCGCCGGGCACGTCGTGCCAGGCCGCTTCGCCCTTGTGCTCGCCGAAGTTGATCTTGCGGTCTGCGTCGCCCGGGGTGAGAAAGATGCCCCAGCGATAGTCGGGCATCTTCACGTGATCGAAGTGCGCCCAGCCGCCCGGATCGACGCTCACCGCCGTGCGCAGATAGACGTCGTAATTGGGCGAGCCCTCCGGGCCCATATCGCCCCACCATGACAGGAAGTTCGGCTGCCATTGTTCTAGCGCGCGCTGCAGCGTGCGGTCATCGGCGAGGTTGACGTTATTCGGAATCTTTTCGCTGTAATTGATCGTGGACATGTTCGTTTCCTCAGGCATGGGCGCTTGCTGTGCGTGATCAGTGAAGGTGCGCGCGGACGGGGATCGCCTCGACTGCGGCTTAAACCCGGTTCAGGTCGAATTGCGCCTTGCTTCCCTTGCCGTACACCTTGAGCGCACCCTTCTCGCCCACTGCGTTCGGCCGGTTGAAAATCCAGTTTTGCCAGGCGGACAGCCGGCCGAAGATGCGCGTCAGCATCGTCTCGGGACCATTGAAACGCAGGTTGGCTTCGAGGCCCGTCAGCGCATCCGGCGACATCGCCGCACGTTCTTCGATGGCGATACGGATCTCGTCGGCCCAGTCGATATCGTCCGGCGACGCGGTCACGAGACCCAGCCGCTCGGCCTCCACCGGCTTGACCGGCTTGCCGGTCTGCTCGCGAACAGCCTGCATTGGACCGGCTTCATCGTAGAAGCGGCGGCCAAGGCGTGACTGGCCGGTGATCATCGGATACAGCCCGAAGTTCACCTCAGACAGCGTGATGGCCGGTTCTTCGTCCTCATTGCCGGGCAGCGCGGCCATGTAGGTACGGTCGGTCGCGAAAGCCAGTTCGGCAAACGTGCCGGCAAAGCACGAACCCGGTTCGATCAGCGCGAAGAGGGAGCGCGACGACACGTCGATGCGCGCCAGCGTGCGGCGCAGCATGCCGATCGTTTCGCGCACGAACCAGTGGTCCTTGTGTTGCAGCAGCGTGGCATCGGTGGCGAGCAACGCGCGGGCGTCACCTTCCGTCTTGAAGAGCCACGTGCCGATGTCGAGTTCGTTGGTGCGCATCGAAAGAATCGCATCGTCAAGTTCGCGTGCGAACTGCAGCGGCCACCAGTTCGCGCCCGCGGCGACGATTGCGTCGATGTCCGAGGGCTGATCGCCCGACGGGGCCTTCGCGGTGAACGTCGCGGTGCGCTTGACGCGGTCGATGGTGACATCGACCGTGGCATAACCGAGGCCGTCTTCGCGATCCGTGCGCTCGACGCGCGTCAACGCCACGCCCTTCGCGTCGGCCGGACGGTCGCTCAGCGCGGCCAGTTCGAGCGCGCGGGCCTGAATGGTCTGCTTGAACGCATTCGGCTTGACCACCTCGTCGACGAGGCGCCATTGCTTCGCGCGCTCCCCGCGCACGCCTTCGACGATCGTGCAGAAGATGTCGGCGCGGTCGTGGCGGACCTTGCGTTTGTCGGTGACGCGGGTAAGGCCGCCGGTGCCGGGCAGTACGCCGAGCAGCGGCACTTCAGGCAACGCGACGGACGACGAGCGATCGTCGACCAGGTAAATCTCATCACACGCGAGTGCCATTTCGTAGCCGCCGCCGGCGCACGCACCGTTCACTGCTGCGAGAAACTTGATACCGGAATAGCGCGACGTATCTTCGAGGCCGTTGCGCGTTTCGTTGGTGAACTTGCAGAAATTGACCTTCCACGCATGCGACGACAGCCCGAGCATGAAGATGTTCGCGCCCGAGCAGAACACGCGGTCCTTGAGGCTCGTGACGACGACCGTGCGAACTTCCGGATGCTCGAAGCGAATGCGCTGGATCGCATCGTGCAGTTCGATATCGACGCCCAGATCGTACGAATTGAGCTTGAGTTTGTAGCCTTCGCGGATACCGCCGTCTTCAGCGATGTCGATGCCGAGCGTCGCGACCGGACCATCGAATGTCAGCTTCCAGTGTTTATAGCGGGACGGCTCTGTGCGGTATTCGACACGCGGACCAGCCGACGGTGCAACGGACGCCGGCACCGAAGCGGCTGCCTGGCCTGCGGCCGAGGTCGCGGCGCCCTGCTCCACTGATTGAGCGACTGACATGGATGTCTCCTTCGTACATTGCGAGTTGGTTGAATGTACGATAGTGCATCTTTTCTGCCGGGTAAAGCACTTTAGTTCTTATTAAGGGTTTCTCCGGACGGCCATTCACTAGCAGGATAATTCACTTTTATTCGGACGCAAGGCGCGCCGCCAGGCGGTCCCTCAGCGACAGATAGCAATCGGCGAGCGGCTTGCCGCTGGTGTCGAACGTCATGTCGGCGCGGCCGTAGAACTCTGCGCGCCCTTCCAGAATGCGCTTCAGGTCATCCATCGCTTCCTTGTTGCCGGACATCGGCCGCAGATCGCCCTGGGCGATCACGCGGCGCATGTGTTCTTCCGGCGTGGCTTGCAGCCAGATGGTGAAACAGTGGGCGAGCAGCGCCTTCAGCGTGGTGGGCTCCGACACCAGGCCGCCCGGCGACGCGATCACCGCGCGGGGATGCTCCTGGATCACGGCCTCCAGCGCACGGTGCTCGTAGCGACGGTAAGCGCTCGCTCCGTAGAGCGAGTGGATCTCCGAAGGCGGGCAGCCGGCGAGTTGCTCGATGACGCGGTTCAGTTCGACGAATGGCGCTTTCAGCTCGTCGGCCAGCATCCGGCCGAGCGTCGATTTGCCGGCGCCGCGCAGGCCGATCAAGGCAATCCGGTTGCGCCGGTTCGGGTCCTGCGGGGCGGTGGCCAGCATTTCCTCGAGCGCAACGCGGGCCCGTTTCAGCGTGTCGTGATCACGGCCGTAGAGCAGTTCGCGGATGCGCAGCCAGTCCGCCGACGATGTAGTCTCGTCCCCGACAATTTCTGCCAGCGTGCAATTTAGTGCCTTCGTCAGCTGACGAAGGAACAGCACCGACGCATTGCCGACGCCCGACTCCAGATTCGCGAGGTAGCGCTCCGACACTTCGGCCTCTCTCGCCAGCACCTTTCTTGTCAGGCCACGGCGGGCACGCAGCAGCCGCACGCGCTCTCCCATGCCGACCAGAAACGGATCGCGGCCCTCGCGCCCTTCTTCGAGCGCGGCGTCCTGCTCACCGGGCTCCACTGGCTGTGCAGCGGCGGTTTGTTTCATGTTGACACCTTCTCCCCAAAGCTGTTGATGAATTATAGTGCTTGACATGCAGTTTGTCGCAGGCTAAGTTTAATGCACCTGTTTCGCTTTTTATTGCCCCACATCAAAAATGCGCCTGGCGAGGGTGCAGTACTCGCTTAGGCGTCGATCTGCGCGTGATGCGCAGTGGAGACAAGCATGTCCCCCAGTCATTTTCAGGCCCTGATTGCGCGTGTGACTGAACGAGTCGCGCAGCGCCCTCTGGATCAAGATCTTGCCGACTGGCTGAACGCCGAATATCCGGCCGACGGCCCAGCCTTTGCCGAACTGTCCGACGCCTGCCGCACCGGCGTGAAGGAAGGCTGGCTGTGCGACCGCGAAGCCGGCGGCATCCGCTACGGCCGCATCTTCAAGGCGCTGCCGGAGACACACGGCTTCTCGGTGGACGTCGTCAGCATGAGCGATATCGCGGGCCCGCATCACGTCCATCCGAACGGTGAGATCGATCTGATCATGCCCCTCACCCAAGGCGCGACGTTCGACGGTCATCCTGCCGGATGGTGCGTCTACGGCCCGGGAAGCGCTCACCGTCCCACGGTGGCCAACGGGAGTGCGCTGATCCTTTATCTGTTGCCGGAAGGCGCCATCCAGTTCACGAAGCAGGACACCGCCGCTGCCTAGCCGCAACAGCACCGCTCCTCTGCTCACGACGTCCACTGGACCCATTCCGGCGCATCAGAAGCCGCGCGCCGGAGCCACAGCGGGACCCCGTTCCGCCGAACATCTGAAATAAGGGCTTGTCATGGCCGAACTGCTAGAAAACTTTGTCGCCGGCAAATGGGTTGCCGGTCGTGGCGACGGCACGCCGCTCGTCGATCCGGTGACGGGCGAAGCGCTCGCGCGCGTGTCCAGCGACGGCCTGGATCTGCCCGAAGCATTCGGTTATGCGCGAACCGAAGGCGGTGCCGCGCTCCGTGAGTTGAGCTACGCCGCCCGCGCCGCCCTGCTTGCAGAAGTGGCGAAAGTGCTGCAGGCCAATCGCGACGACTATTACGCGATCGCCCTCGCCAACTCCGGTACGACGAAAAACGATTCGGCGGTGGATATCGACGGCGGCATTTTCACGCTGTCGTACTACGCGAAGCTCGGCGCGACGCTCGGTGAGGTGCGCACGCTGCGCAATGGTGCCGCGGCGAGCCTCAGCAAGGACAAGTCCTTCACAGCACAGCATGTGCTGACTCCGACGCGCGGCGTCGCGCTGTTCATCAATGCGTTCAATTTCCCGTCGTGGGGATTGTGGGAGAAGGCCGCGCCGGCCTTGCTGTCGGGCGTGCCCGTCATCGTCAAGCCGGCCACGGCGACGGCATGGCTCACACAGCGGATGGTCGCGGACGTCGTGAAAGCGGGCATCCTGCCTGTGGGCGCGCTATCCGTCATTTGCGGCAGTTCGGCGGGTCTGCTCGATCAGATCGAGGCGTTCGATGTCGTCTCGTTCACCGGGTCGGCGGAAACCGCCGCGAAACTTCGTGCCCACCCGGCGTTCATCGAGCATGGTGCGCGCCTGAACGTCGAAGCCGATAGCCTGAACAGCGCGATCCTCGCCGCCGACGCCGCCCCCGGTACCGAAGCGTTCGATCTCTTCGTGAAGGAAGTCGTGCACGAAATGACCGTGAAGTCAGGCCAGAAATGCACGGCTATCCGCCGCGCGTTTGTACCGAAGCAGCACCTCGCCGCTGCCACTGATGCCATTGTCGCGAAGCTGTCGAAGGTCACCGTCGGCAATCCGCGCAATGAATCCGTGCGGATGGGTGCGCTCGTGAGCCGCGAGCAATACGATAACGTGCGCGCCGGCATCGCAATGTTGCGCGAAGAGGCGCGCGTTGCCTTCGATGGCTCGAACGTCGAACTCATCGATGCAGACCCAACTGTCGCCGCCTGTCTCGCGCCCTACCTGCTGGTGGTAGACGACGCGCAGAACGCGGAGCGCATCCACGACGTCGAGGTGTTCGGCCCGGTCGCCACGCTCTGCGGCTACGACATCAACACAGCCGACGATCAACTGGAAGAAGCCCAGGCGATCGCGCTGGCCCGGCGCGGCCACGGCTCGCTCGTCGCATCGGTCTATTCGAACGACGAAGAACGCCTTGCCCGCCTCGCGCTGGAACTCGCAGACACCCATGGGCGCGTTCATGCGATTTCGCCGTCGGTGGCGCAAAGCCAGACCGGCCACGGCAACGTGATGCCGATGTCGCTGCACGGCGGCCCAGGGCGCGCCGGCGGCGGCGAAGAACTGGGCGGTCTGCGCGCGCTGAATTTCTATCATCGACGTGCAGCCATCCAGGCGCCGGCCGCAACGATCGAAGCACTTCAGCAATCGACCGGCAGCTTCGACACCTGAAGCGCCGAACGAATCGGAACGCAACGCTCAATTCCGCATCAATCCCTACAGAACGCGTGGCGGCTTGCGACAAACGCAGCCGTACACGCGTCGCCCACGTCAGGAGACAAGCATGGAAGCTCTCGTTGAGCCGGCTGCCGCAAGCGATCACCCCGCCGTCGTAGCGCCGCCCGCGCACTTCAATTTCGCGGCGCACCTGTTCGCATTGAACGAGGCGCGAGCGCTCAAGACCGCCTATATCGACGACGACAGCACGACGAGTTACGGCGAGCTTGCCGGGCGGGCACGCCGCTTCGCGACGGTGCTAGGCGATCTCGGCATTCATCCTGAAGAGCGTGTCCTGCTGGTGATGCAGGACACGATCGACCTGCCGGTCGCGTTTCTCGGCGCGCTCTATGCGGGCGCAGTGCCGGTGGTCGCCAACACATTGCTGACGCCGGCCGACTACGCGTACATGCTGGACCACAGCCGGTCGCGCGCGGTCGTCGCGACGGGCGCCTTGCTTCCCACTGTCGCGCAGGCGCTGGCGGATACGTCTAACGAAGGGTGCGTGCTGATCGTCTCGCAGCCGCAGGAGAGCAACCTGCCAGGCGAGCACGTGTTCGGCCAGATGGTTGACAAAGCCGCGCCGCGTGCCACGCCCTACGCAAGCAACGCGGACGACATCGCGTTCTGGCTGTATTCGTCAGGGTCCACTGGCAAGCCGAAGGGCACGGTGCATACCCATGCCAACCTCTACTGGACAGCCGAACTGTATGGCAAGCGCATCCTGGGCATCCGCGAAGACGACATCGTCTATTCGGCTGCAAAGCTGTTTTTTGCGTACGGCCTGGGCAATGCGCTGACGTTCCCGTTGTCGGTCGGCGCGACTGCCGTGCTGACGGCAGGACGCCCCACGCCCGAAGCCGTCTTCGCGCAACTCACCCGCCGCAAGCCGACGATCTTCTGCGGCGTGCCCACGCTTTACGCCGGCATGCTGGCCTCGGCGGTGCTGCCGCCGCGTGCGGACGTGCGCCTGCGCGTGTGCACGTCGGCCGGCGAGGCGTTGCCGCGAGAAACCGGCGAGCACTTCACCGCGCACTTCGGCTGCGAGATTCTCGACGGCATCGGCTCGACGGAAATGCTGCATATCTTCCTGTCGAATCGCGCGGGCCACGTCGCCTACGGCACGACCGGCACGGCCGTGCCCGGCTACGAAATCGAACTGCGCGACGAAAGCGGCCAGCCGGTGCCGGACGGCGAAATCGGCGATCTCTACATCAAGGGGCCGAGCGCCGCGCTGATGTACTGGTGTAATCGCGACAAAACGCGTGCGACCTTTCTCGGTGAATGGTTGAAGAGCGGCGACAAGTACCGCCGCCTGCCGGATGGCAACTACGTCTACGCAGGCCGCAGCGACGACATGCTGAAGGTCAGCGGACAATATGTGTCGCCGATCGAAGTCGAGATGGTGCTGATGCAGCACGAGGACGTGCTGGAAGCCGCAGTCGTCGGTGTGACGCGCGACGGGCTCACGAAGACGCGCGCGTTTGTCGTCCTGAAACGCGACGTGCCCGCAACCGATGAGTTCGCCGCTGAGCTGAAGGCCTTTGTCAAGGCAAGGCTCGCGCCGCACAAGTATCCGCGTGAGATCCTGTTCGTCGAGGATCTGCCGAAAACGGCGACGGGCAAGATCCAGCGTTTCAAGTTGCGCGAATCGCCTTGATGGAATTGCGTTGAACCAACGTAACATGTCGAGCGCACACTGTTCAACTCCAGACTGACTGCCTATGGACCGCCTCGCCCCAAACCTTTCGCCCTCCATCGCTTTCGCGGAGTTGCCCGCGACCGCTGAACGCGGCCCGCTGCGCCTCGAATACCAGTGGCTGAATCCGGAACGCGCCGATGCGCCGCTTGCCGTATTTCTGCACGAGGGGCTAGGCTCCATCGCGTTGTGGAAGGACTGGCCGCAAACGCTCTGCGACAGGCTCGGCTTTCGCGGCCTCGTGTATTCGCGGCCAGGCTATGGCCGTTCGACGCCACGCCAGCATGACGTGAAATGGCCTGTCGATTTCATGCACCGGCAGGCGTACGATGTGCTGCCCGCCTTCCTCGATGCGCTTGAGATCGACGCCGCCGAGCGCGCCCGTATGTGGCTCGTCGGACACAGCGACGGCGGCTCCATTGCGCTGCTTTACGCTGCGGCGTTCCCGAAGACGCTGGGTGGCGTCATCGTCGTCGCGCCACACGTGATCGTCGAGCAGAAGTCGGTTGATGCCATCGCGGAAGCAAAAGTCGCTTATGAAACGTCCGACTTTCGCGAGAAGCTCGCCCGTTATCATGACGACGTCGACTCCGCATTTTATGGCTGGAACGATATCTGGCTCGACGCCGACTTCCGTCGCTGGGACATCACCGGAGTGCTCGCGTCTATCGAGTGTCCGCTACTCGCCTTGCAGGGCTATGACGACGAATACGGCACGATGGCGCAAATCGATCTGATCCAGCAGCATGTCGATCATGCACAACTGACGAAGCTGACGGACTGCGGACACTCGCCCCATCGTCAGGCAGGCGCGTTGTTGAACGACGAGATTGCGGAGTTCATCAACGCTCCTTGATCGCGAGCGTCGCGTTACGGTGAGACTTTTCGGGAGGTGAGCAGGTCGCCTTCCTGTCCTCACCGTTCGCTCAAAGCGATGCGCCGCTGGCGCTTCTGGCCGGTACACTACCTGCTACCCGACCCGCATCCTGAACGCCATGGACTATTTTGCAGCGGTACGCGCCTTCGTTCATGCAGCGGAACTGCAGAGCTTCAGCAAGGCGGCCCATGAAATGGCCGTCAAGACTTCCACCATCTCGCGATATGTGAGCGAACTGGAAAAGGATCTGGGCATCGCCCTCTTCAACCGGTCGACGCGAGGTCTCGTGCTGACCGAGGGCGGCCGGGTCTTTCGTGAGCACGCGCTCGTTGCACTGCAGGCGCTCGATGACGCGCGCCAGGTCACGTCGGCCCTGAACCGGACGCCGCAGGGCTTGCTACGTGTCACGATGCCCTCCGCGTTCGGGCGCCTGCACGTCGTGCCGCATCTTCCGGAATTCATGAGGCGCAACCCGGATATCGATCTCGACATCGTCGTGACCGACCAGACGCTGAACATGATCGAAGCCGGCATCGACGTTGCGGTTCGCATCGGGGCGCTGCCCGATTCGTCCTTGATGGCAAAACGTCTTGCGCCGCATCGGCGGATCGTCTGCGGTAGTCCAGACTATTTCGAGCGGAATGGAACGCCTTCTATCCCAGACGATCTGGCGGCTCACGATTCGCTGCGCCTGTCCCTGCTACCGGACAACAAGTGGCTTTTCCTGCGCGAGGGGAACACGCATGCGGACTCGGAGCAGCGGCTCGTCGAACTGAAGGGGCGCTTCCGTGGGGACGATTCCGAAGCGGTGCTGGCGCTGGCGCTGGCCGGATGCGGCGTCGCGCTCCTGCCGACCTGGCTCGCGGGTCCGGCATTGCGCGAGGGACGCCTGCTCCGCGTGCTGCCAGGATGGGAAGCGCGCACCGGTCGAGCCGAACCCGCGATCTGGGCAGTCTATCCGCCCAAGAAGATCGTTTCGTCGAAGGTACGCGCGTTCGTCGATTTCTATGCTGAGGTGATCGGCGAGCCGCCGTACTGGGACGACGGACTCACCTAGGATCCTGACGCCTGGCGCGCGAACTGGATGTCGAGTGTGCGCAGCCACGTGTGCAGGCCGGCATCCTGAATCGGAATCACGTAGGCGTTTTCGTTCGTTTCATTGAAGTGGGCGTGCCAGTATCCCGGCGGCGTCACAAACGCCATCCCGGATTCCCAATCGATGCGGGTCGGATTCGCGATGTTGCCGTTCTCGTCCAGTCTGGTACCGACCAGCGTGTAGACGCCCGGGTGGCCTCCGGCGATGAAGTCGAGTGCAATCGATTGATGGCGATGCGGCTTCTGTACCGAGTTGGGCGGCACGATGCCGAACATCGCCCACAGCACGTGCGTGACTGTCCGCGTTTGCGGGAAGTTGGCGTTGCCCATCAGAACACTGATACGGTTGCGGCGGCCCGCATTGGCGTCTTGCGCGACCTTGCGCAGTTCGGCCTGCGCCCGTGCGGCCGGATAGAGCGTCGGAGCAAAGCGTGCGCGCACGCCGGTCGTGCCGAGGTAGGTCAGCAACGGCGCGTCGTTGACGTAGTAGAGCGTGGCGGTCGCGCTGGCCGACAGCGCGGCGGCTGTGCCTCCCGGCAGGGTGAAAAAGTCGCCCTGCGCGAAAGGAAAGGTCGTTTCGCCCTGGGTCATGCTGCCGGTCCCGCTGATGACATAGCAAACCTGCGACGTCGCGTCAGGAGCAAGTGTCAGTTCGTCGCCCGTATTGATTCTCAGAAAGCTGGCGCTCAATCCTGGACCTGTTGCCGGGCTCGGGCAGCCCAGTTCGGCAGAAAGGTCGAGTGGCACCACACGCGTTGCGCCGTCTGCGTACAGCGAAGGCGGGAAACTCCAGAACGGAATGCGCGAGATGAGCTTCGCGCCAATCGGATTGGCAGATGAGGTGTACTCGAAGTATTGCGCGTCCTGGGTTGCGGGAGATGCGTCTCCGAGGTTGGCGAGGGACGTTCTGTTCAACATGGTCAGCTCCGGTAGGTTAGAGGGCGAGTCGTGCAAGCGCCTTCGTGTATGTGCGGCTTGCCCTGACGGCTAAACCGAGTCTAGGTAGCTGCCTCTCACCACAGAAGTCCCCTGGATCGAAATCACTTTTGCGCAATAAGGCGTAGCGTTGGGCGCGTCGATCTGAAATCCAGGAAGCGCTGCCATTCTGGTTGACTCGGCCAAGCCTTCACGCCACAGCGTTTGGGTGTAAAACTACCGAAGGTCGACGAACGGAGGCCGATATGGACGACCCCTATGATCTCCAGCGCTTTGTCGATGCGCAGCAGTCGGTGTACGCGCAGGTCTGTGATGAATTGCGTGCCGGGCGCAAGCGAAGTCACTGGATGTGGTTCGTGTTTCCGCAGATCCAGGGCCTCGGGGAAAGCGCCATGTCGCAACGGTACGCGATCTCGACGCTCGCCGAAGCCGAGGCCTATCTGCGCCACCCAATACTCGGCGACCGGTTGCGGGAGTGCACGCGACTCGTCAACCTGATCGAAGGGCGTTCGATCGAGGAGATTTTCGGCTACCCGGATTACCTGAAGTTCTGGTCGTCGATGAGCTTGTTCGAGCGTGCCATTCCGGACAACGAGCAATTTCTGGAAGCGCTGCGCAACTATTTCGACGGCAAGGCCGATCGGCAAACGCTGCAGCGGATCCAGGCAACCTCTCCGCCAGGTTCCAGCGTCTGATGGAGCGGAAATCCGGGACTCTCCGTGCCGCTTCGCTTCAGCTCCAACTGGTTGCCGATCAACGTCCAACTCGTCGCGAAGTGGGTGGACGAGGGCGACCTTGCCCCTAGTGCGCCACCGCCGTGTGCTCGTGGTCGCGCAATTCGCCGGGAATGAACGCCTGGTCCAGACCGCCGTCGTCGAGCCATGCGCGCGTATTCTGCGCGGCGCGTTCGATCAGTTGAGCGCACTGCGTGTAGTCGTACGGCGATATATCGAGTGGACATAACGGCGGAACGACATAGATCTGCGCGCGCGTCCCGTAGTACTCCAGATCGCGCACGAGTTGCCTTGCAATCACCAGCGTCAGCGCATGCATGGCCTGCGCGATCGCGCTGGTGGGCGGCGCGTGCAACGCACATGCGAAGCCGGCGGGCAACACGATGATGCGCGTCGCGCCAAGCTTGATCGCGGCGGCGATCGGCGTGTTGCTGGCCACGCCGCCATCGACGAGATCCACCCCGTCGATCCGCACCGGCGGAAACACACCGGGGATCGCCGCGCTGGCGAGCACGGCATTCACCACCGGTCCCGAAGAGAGCACGACCTCGTGACCCGCAAGCAGGTCGGTCGCGACGATGTGAAGCGGCAACAGCGCCTGCTCGATCCGCTCATAGGTCAGATGCTTTTCCAGCAGGACGCGCAGCGCATGTGCCTCGACGAGATGCGGACGGGTACGCAGAATCATCGAAAGCAGCCCGAGCATCGACAGCGGCATGATGTCCTGCCGCCGGATCTTGCGCCACAGCGCTTCGAGTGTCGCGACGCCGTCGCTGTCCGGCCGCCCGGCGAAGTACGCCGCGTTGATCGCACCGGCCGACGCCCCGACGACGAAGCCCGGATGCTCGCCCTGTGCGAGCAGTTCGCGCAGCATGCCCACCTCGATCGCGCCGAGACTGCCACCACCTGCGAACACAAACGCGGTTACCCCAAACCGATCGGATTTCATGACTTTTCAGAAACGCCACAAACGGAACCGGGAGCCAGCGCGTGTGGGCGCGTGACTGTCTCGCGCCCACGGCGGCCTCGGCCGTTCACCGCTGCGACGTTAATGCCCCTTGAAGATATCCAGCAGTTCAGTCTGCAACTGCATCATGGCCTGCGCGTATTTCATTTCCATCTGCGCCGTGGCCTGCTGATGCTCCATGTCCATCTTCATCATCTTTTCCTGGATGTCGATGGCCTGGCTCCGCTGTTCGGGAGTCAGCTTATCCATCATCATCCCCCAGTTCGGCGGCATGGTGTACATGCCGCTGTGCCCGATGCCCTGCGCGTGCGCCGTACCGGCTGCCAGAACCAGCGGAAGCATTCCGCACAGCACCATTTGTCGAATCGATTTCATACAAGCTCCAGTTTCGCGTTAACAGCCCGGATCGGATGAGGGCTGCTGAGGCGCCGTCCACTCGCTCAGCGCGGCAGGCTTCGGGGTAACCGTCGCACGGGCCACGTCCGGCAACACAACATCAGCGCTCTCGACAACACCTCCGGCGTGATGTTTCATGGCTTTCGTCGCGAGGATGTGCGGAAAATGACAGGCGCCGGTCGAAACTGACGCGATGCCGCGTTGGAGTGGCGCACGCCCGGAACTAACATGGATGAGGTTGCGGACGATTGCCCAACCGCGGCCTGGACGCACGGTCAGGCCGCGATTGTCCTATATTGATATACGTCGTCGTATAACTATCGAGCCCTCTACCCGAAAATAAAATGTCGTTAAGATAGGTATTTATCAGGGTTAACCACCGTATTAGTCCCAGGATAAAACGGTATAACCTACCCAAGTAGACATACGACGACCGATAACAAATCAAGAACTTGATTTGCAATCGCGACAACTTTGCGTCCATCGCCTCCCGACCGGGCTGGCTTTCGGGAAGCTCCAGCTGGAGGAACAGAGAATGACAGCGTCTTCACCCTATCAGCCGTTACCCAATGGATTTCGCAAGTCGGTATTGAGCGGCGAGACCGTGATTGGTTGCTGGTCGTCGCTAGCCAGCCCGATCGTGACTGAACTCCTCGGCGTGTTGAACTTCGACTGGCTGCTGCTCGACGCCGAGCACGCACCCAACGATGTCAACACGCTCATCCCCCAGTTGATGGCGCTCAAGGACAGCCGCAGCGCGCCGGTCGTGCGGCCGCCGTCCAACGAAAGCGTCGGCATCAAACGGCTGCTCGACATCGGTTTCTATAACTTCCTGATTCCGTTTGTCGACAGTGCCCAGGACGCCCGCCGCGCCGTCGCCGCGACACGCTATCCGCCGCAGGGGGTACGGGGTGTGTCGGTCGGACATCGCGCGAACCGCTACGGCACGGTGCCAAACTATTTCGACGTCGCGAACGACAACATCTGCGTCATCGTCCAGATCGAAAGTCGCGCGGCCGTCGAAGCGATCGACGAAATCGTCGCGGTTGAAGGCGTCGACGCGGTGTTCGTTGGCCCGTCCGATCTCGCGGCAGCGTACGGACATCTCGGCAACGCGAATCATCCGGACGTGCAGCAGGCCATCGAGCGCATCTTCGCGAGCGCGCGCGCCGGCGGCAAGGCGAGCGGCATCCTCGCGCCGGTGCAGGCCGACGCGGAACGCTATCTGTCGATGGGCTGCCAGGTCGTCGCCGTCTGCGCGGATCTCGGCCTGTTGAGGGGCGCGGCGCAGGCGGTCCATAAGCATTTCATTCACGAGTAAGCTGGGCGAGCGGGACAGCTCGACAGGCCTGGCAACGAACGGAGGATCACATGCAAAAGGCAGGATTTATCGGTCTCGGCATCATGGGCAAGCCCATGGCCGCAAATCTTCTCAAGAATGGCGTGTCGCTCGCGGCCTTCACGCGCAGCGGCGTGCCTGACGACCTGAAGCAGGCTGGCGCCGTCGCGTGCGACAGCCCCGCAGCCGTCGCAGCCCACGCGGACGTGATCTTCATCATGGTGCCGGATACGCCGGATGTCGAACGCGTGCTGTTCGGTGAACAGGGGCTTGCAGACGCACTGCGAAGAGGCCAGACCGTCGTCGACATGAGTTCGATTTCGCCGATGGCCACGCGCGAATATGCCGCGCGCGTGCAGAAGCAAGGGGCCGAGTATCTGGACGCGCCGGTGTCAGGCGGGGAAGTCGGCGCGAAGGCCGGCTCGCTGACGATCATGGTCGGCGGCAAGCAGGCGAGCTTCGACAGCGTCAAGCCGCTCTTCGACATGATGGGCAAGAACGTCACGCTGATCGGCGACGTCGGCGCAGGACAGGTTTGCAAGGTGGCGAACCAGGTGATCGTCGCCGCGACGATCGAGGCGGTAGGCGAGGCGTTGCTGCTGGCGTCAAAGGCCGGTGTCGATCCGGCGCGCGTGCGCGAAGCATTGATGGGCGGCTTCGCTTCATCGCGGATTCTGGAAGTGCACGGTGAACGGATGACCAAACGCACCTTCGACCCGGGCTTTCGTATCGAACTGCACCAGAAGGATTTGAACCTTGCGCTGTCGACGGCGCAATCGCTCGGTGTATCGCTGCCGAATACGGCCACGTGTCAGGCGCTCTTCAATGCGTGCGTGGCGCACGGTGGCAAGGCGTGGGATCACTCGGCGATGGTCCGCGCGCTGGAAATCCTGGCCAATCACGAAATCGGTCAGCAGAAGTAAGACTCTTGATGGGCGCGAGGCTCGCGGCCCAGCGCCTCGTCGCTCAGTTACGCCGTGCGTCTAGCGGCTTCTGACAGGCCGCCAGCACGGCGCCCACGCCCAGCAGGAGCGCGGAATAGATCAGTCCGCGCGCGAGCCCCGCGCCGTCCGACACCCAGCCGATCACCATCGGCCCGACGATCTGGCCGAACGCAAACACGATCGTGAAAGCGCTGATGCCTTTGGCCCAATGACCAGCTGGCAGGTTGTGACGGACGAACGCGGTCGTCGAGGCAACGGCCGACAGGAATGTCGCGCCGAACATCACCCCTGACACAAACGCGACCAGCGGCTGCGTGAACAGCGCAGGCATCAGCGTTGCCAGTCCGAGCAACGCGTTGAGAATCGCCAGTGCCTGACCGCCGCGTACGCGATCCAGCAGGCTCGACCAGAGTCTCGCCGACACAATCGTTGCCGCGCCGAGCAGCACGTAGAACCCTGTCACCACCACCGCGCTCATGCCGGCATTGCGGAGCAGCGCGACGATGAAGGTCATGTACCCGATATAGCCCACGCCGAAGAGACCGTAGCCCGTCAGCGCCAGCGCAAACTGCGGCCACATCGGATGAGAGCGGGTAGCGGCGTATGCGGCGCGCGCAGGAAACGGCGCACCTTCGTTGCCCTCGATCTTTCGTGCGGCGAGGATCGCAATGATCGAAAACACCGCGCAGGCGACGGCCAGTGCGAACCACGCAAATTGCCAGCCGTGCACGGCGCCGACGATCGTCACCGGAACCAGCAACGCGGACGCCACGATGCCCCACCCGGTGCCGCCGTAATACAGCCCGAGCACGAGCCCGGCATCGCGTGGACTTGCCGACGCAAGCCGCGCCGCCAGCACGCCGCCGCTGATAAAAATGAAGGCGCTGGCGATGCCCGTGACCACTCTTTGCACGAGTAAACCATGCGTATCGGAGAGTAGTCCGCCCGTCGCCATCAGTAACGCGGTAGCGAGACAACCGGCATTGAACAATGCCCCCGCCGACCAGCGGCGCGAGAGGCGCGGAAACGCCAGCGCGCCCAGCAGATAGCCGAGTGCGTTGGCGGTGTTCATTGCGCCCGCCTGCGCGAAGCTCCAGCCCAGATCGACTTTCATTGCCGGCAAGAGGAGTGCGTAGGAGAACCGCGCAAGCCCGAGCGCGATGGCGCTACCCAGCGAGAGCCGCGCGGCAAGCATCAGCGTCTGACTCCGTTGCGGGGTTTGCATGGGGTCTGTCTGCCCGCCACGGGCGTGAAGAGGGGATGCCTGAGTATCGGTCACGTCCTGTTTTTATCCACCGGAGCCGCTCGCGATATCGCAACCGGTATTGCGACAACGTTCGCACATTCAGATTGATCGGGAGAAAGCACATCGCAGGTTACCGGAAAATGGCCGGCACCGGCTCCCGAATGTGCTCACCTCTGGCGCTTACGGCAGCATCTGCGGCAACAGGGGGAGCAGCACATCCAGCGAGAGAAGCTTGCGGCAATACGCGATCGCCGGATTGGGTTGCTTTGCCGGGACAATTGCTACCGCGTCAGCGGCTCGATCGGAGCGCATGGTCCATACTATCTCCACGCGGCGGGCATGAGCATTGCTGCGACCAATCAGGTGTACGCTGAGTGCTCCCTGCCGCGACGTTTTTCCGGGGTCACGCTCCTGCCATTACGATGACGCGCCCTGCAACCTCGAACGTACGACCATGAAACTCCCCTTACCGCCGCGAGGACATCCCAACCGCGTCTATCCGCCCGGCACGCCGACCCTGCATGGTCTGGCATCGGTGGTCACAGGCGTCGTCGTTGTCTGCGGATTGTATTTCGCCCGGGCCGTCCTGATACCGATCACGCTGTCGGTGCTGCTCAGCTTTCTGCTCGCGCCGTTGGTGAACGCGTTGCGGCGTCTGCACGTGGGACAGCTGCCGTCGATTTTCGTTGCCGTGCTCTTTGCGCTGTGTGTATTGCTGGGCGTCGGCGCCTTGATCGGCGCGCAGGTCGTCCAGCTCGCCGCCGATCTGCCGCAGTACCAGGTGGCCATCGAGCAAAAGATAGAGACGGTTCAGGAAAAGACCGTCGGCCGCGCCGATGTGCTGCTGAGCAAGGCAGCGGCGACGCTGCAACGCGTCGCCCCATCGCGGCCCTACACGCCGCGGCCTACCGGACGGGCCGCGAAGAACGCGCCGCCGGTACCTGCGCCAGTCGAGGTTCATGAGCCGGCCCCTACGCCGCTGCAGCTTGCGCAGCGTGCGTTCTCACCCGTGATCGCACCGCTTGAAACGACCTTTATCGTGCTGGTCGTGACCATTTTTATCCTGCTGCAACGCGAAGACCTGCGCGATCGTCTGATCAGCCTGTTCGGATCCACAGACCTGCATCGCACCACCACCGCCATCAACGACGCGGCGGTCCGTCTCAGCCGCTACTTCGTCGCGCAACTGGGCCTCAATCTGAGCGTGGGGGCCGTCATCGCCGTCGGCCTTGCGTTGCTCGGGGTGCCGGGCGCGCTGCTGTTCGGCGTTGTCGCGGCGCTGCTGCGCTTTGTCCCGTACATCGGCATCTGGATTGCGGCCGTGCTGGCCGTGTCTCTCGCGGCAGCTATCCAGCCGCAATGGACGATGGCCGTATGGACGCTGGTGCTGTTCGTCGTGGTGGACCTGGTGGCCGGACAGGTCGTGGAGCCGCTGCTGTATGGCCATCGGTCGGGGCTGTCGCCGCTCGCCGTGATCGTTGCGGCAATTTTCTGGAGCTGGCTGTGGGGTCCGGTCGGCCTCGTGCTATCCACGCCGCTGACGCTGTGCGTCGTCACGCTCGGCCGTTACGCCGACCGGCTGAATTTCCTGACCATCCTGCTGGGCGATCAGCCTGCGCTCACGCCCGCGCAGAATTTCTATCAACGCCTCCTCGCGGACGATCCCCACGAAGCTATCGTGCAGGCGGACCGGCTGCTGGGAGAGATGTCGCTCGTCGACTATTACGATCATGTCGCGCTGGAGGGGCTGCGCCTCGCGCGCAACGATGCGCTGCGCGGCGTGCTGACTTCGGAGCAGCTCGCGCGGATCAACGAGGCGCTCGCGGATATCGTCGAGAATCTCGAAACGGTGGAAGGCGCACCCGATACGCCTGCGCCGGCCGAGCCGTCCGGCGCACCTGGAGCGGAGCCCGTCGCGAGTCATGTCACCCGGCTCGATGGCGAGGTTTCCCGCGAAGCAGGCGAGTCCGAACCAGCGCCCGACGCATTCGTCCTGTGCATCTCCGGACGAGGCGCATTCGACGCGCTGGCGGCGGCGATTGTCGTCCAGCTGCTTGCGCGCCGGAAGATCGCGTGCGCCTCGACGACGTACGAGCGCTTCCGCAACGGTCACGCCAGTACGCCTGATGTCGGAAGCGCATCGATCATCTGCGTCGTGACGCTCGATGCCGCCGAGTCGCCGCCCTATCTGCGCAATCTTCTGCGACGCATAACCGGCCGAAAGACGCCAGCGACGATTATCATGGGCCTGGGCGGATCGTCGGAGAACACCACGGACGCCGGTCTCGTCCACAGCACGCGCAACGCGACGACGTTTCGCGGGCTGATCGAGGAATGTCGGCTGGCCGCGGCCGCGAAGCCGCAACATGAGGATGCGCGGGGCGTTGCGTGAGCGTGGCAACCGCATGAACCGACCCGTGCCGGCCCCGTAACTGCGGACCGTTCGTCGGGGTGTCTATAATCGGGCTCCAAATCTGGATCTGGTCTGGGAGCCCAATCTGTGAAAACGAAAATCGCCGTCGCGCTGGCTGCGCTTGCACTCACCGGCTGCATGTCTGCCGAAAAGCAGGCGGAGAAAGACAACGCGTTTTCGCGCGCCGAGAACAACCTGGACACCGCACAGCGGAACGCCACGGTAGAGTGCCGCGACGAGGCACAGTGCAACAAGGCCTGGGCGCTGACGAAGCGCTACATCGAGCAGAACACGTCGACGTCAGTGATCCGCGCGGATGAGGTTGCAATCGAATCCGACGTGCCGACCCGCTCAGGCAAACCCGTCTACTCGGCCACGCGAATCAGGAAGGGCAGCGGCGCAACGATCACCCTCGACGCGCAATGCCGCGGCATGTACGGCCCGGACAGGTCGCAAGGGGGAGACTATGACGACTGCGTCGAAAAGATCGTCCCGACGCAGAACAAGTTTCGTGCCTTCCTGACCACGCATCTGTCAGACAACTGAAGGTTGGCCACAGGCCCGCAGAATCGCCGAGCCGACCTGTGAGCCAATTTCTGCACGACAGCCGCGTGCCGGACTCATCGTCCGGCGCTACTTTCCTGCAGCCGGGTCAACGGGTCACAGCAACGCTCGCTGCCACACGATGCGCGGTCGTACCCTGTCGGGTTTGCGACCGCAGCTCCGCTTAATGACGCAGGAAATCCAGCACCATCCGATTGAACTTGTCGGCATGTTCCCACTGCGCCCAGTGGCCGCAGCGGCTGAAGATGTGCAGTTCAGCGTTCGGCATGCCCCAGGTCAGGCGTAGACCCACGTCGAGCGGCACGAAGCGGTCGTCACGCCCCCAGATCACCAGAGTCGGCGCGGACACTTCTCCGAGGCGGGGGCCGACGTCCGGGAACTGTTTCGGATTGGCCGCCAGACTCTTGACGAAGTTGTCGAGGTGGTCACGCCGTGCCAGCATGTTTTCCAGTCGCGCCTGCATCAGTTCATCGGTGAGCGTGCTGGTGTCGAACACGAAGACGTTCAGCATCTTTTTGAGGTTGTCGAGCGTCGGCTCACGGTACAGGCCCTGCAACAGCTTGATGCCTTCCGTCGGCATCGGCACGAACTGGCTCGGGCCGCCGGTGCCACCGCCCATCAGCACCAGCTTGCCTACCCGCTCCGGATAAGCGAGCGCGAAGGCCACGGCGCTATGTCCCCCCATCGAGTTGCCGATGATGTGAACCCGTCCTCCGACATCAATCGCGTCGAGCAGGCCCTTCAAGGCGCGGGCGTTCAGTTCGGAGCGCGAGCTTTTGCAGACGACCGGATCGCTTTTGCTCCAGCCCGGGCAATCCATCAGGATGACGCGATAGCCGGCGTTGGCGAATGCATCGACGTTGCGGTTGAAGTTCGCCCAACCGCTCGCACCCGGTCCGGAGCCATGCAGCATGACCACGGTCTCGTCGCCGTGCCCGGCATCGTTGTAGTGCAACTGCAGGTCGAGATCGCCATCCTTGATGCGGACGAACCTGCTTGTTGCCGCTTCACTCAGTGCTTGTGTACTGGCTGTCATTTCATGTTTCCTTGTTCGGGTTGATGCTGCGTTGATGCTGCAGGTTGATGCCTGTTAGTCAGGGCGAAAGTGGCAGGACCGGCGTTTCCTCTTCCTGCCCGAGTCGATCTTCTTGCCGCCATCCAGGGCCATCGCGCCTTCGCCCTTGCGTCCGATGCCCATCGAAAGAACGCGGACCCAACCGCTCGCTAGGCGTGATCGGCCTGGGGCGCAGGGGCGATCGTCTGTCCACGCGAGAACCGTGCGATCACGAGCAGCGCCGCAATCGCCGCGATCACGATCAGCGGGATGCTCGCGATCACCAGCACCGAAGCGCTCTGCCCGGTTGCGAGCAACTGGCCTGCGATCAGGGGACCGAGGATCGAGCCAAACCGACCCACGGCCACCGCCGCGCCTACACCCGTGCCACGCACCTGCACCGGATAGATCGTGCTCGCGAGCGCATACAGCACCGACTGCCCGCCGACGAGAAAGAGTCCGGCGAGCAGGCCGCCGAAAGCCGTCGACACACTGCCGGTCGCACTGGCGAGCACCGCGAGCGCCACCGCGATACCCACATACATGCCTGTAACGGTAAAGCGCCGGCCGATACGATCCATCATGTTCGCGATGACGATTGCGCCAATGCCCCCGCCGATGTTGAACATCATCTGCACGACGCTCGCCTGCACGCGTGTCAGACCGCGGCTCAACACCATCGACGGCAGCCAGTTGATCAGGAAGTAGAGGACGATCAAAGTGCCCAGATAGCTGGCCCACAGCGCGAGTGTCGTGCCGGCCCGGCCTTCGGCCCACAGCGCATGTGCCACGCCGGATCGGGACTCCCGATGCGTCATCTCGCGGGACTTTGCCGCGACGAAATGCGCGGATTCCTTCAGGTACACGGCGAGCAGCGGCAGGATCAGTAACGGCCCAATACCGCCGACGTAAAAGATGTGCCGCCAGCCTTCGTCGCCGGGACTGACGATGCCGATCACCGCGGCCAGCGCCGCACCGAACGGCATGCCGCAATACATCGCGCCCACAGCCGTGCTGCGCTGATGCGGCTCTGCGGCTTCCGAGCAGAGCGCGATCAGGTTCGGCATGGCCGCGCCCAGCCCAAGGCCGGTCAAAAAGCGTGTGGCGAGCAGACTATTGAGGTCCCAGACCTGCGTGGTCGCGATCGAAAAAATCCCAAAGAGAGCAACAGAGAGCATCAACACCTGCTTGCGACCGAGCTTGTCCGCGAGACGCCCGCCGATGGCCGCGCCCGGCAGCAACCCGAGCGCGCCGATACTGAAAGCCCAACCCATCTGCGCAACAGCCAGATGGAATTCGCGCGCCATGCGCGGGGCCGCGACCCCGGTTGACTGTAGATCGAGTCCTTCAAGTAACGCGACGACAAGACACAATCCGATGGTGAGGGCGCCGCTTGCGCGGGCCGGCGTTGACGTCTTCATAAAAGTCTCCAATGAGTTTTTCAGCATCGCTCTTGGCGGCGATCACGCTGTGAATCGAGCCCCATGCGTCCGGCGAAGGCGAAGCGAAAACTTCGCCGCCGCCGGGCGCGGGTTCGGTCCGGGTACTTCAGATTTGCGCGTCGAGTTCGCGCTTCAGGTCCAGCGCGACGTCGACGATCATGTCCTCCTGGCCGCCCACCATGCGACGCCGCCCCAGTTCGACGAGGATGTCCACCGTCTTCAGGCCGTACTTCTTCGCCGCCACTTCGGCATGGCGCAGGAAACTCGAATAAACGCCCGCATAGCCGAGCGCCAGCGTCTCGCGGTCCACACGTACCGGCCGGTCCTGCAGGGGTCGGACGATGTCGTCGGCGGCGTCGAGCAACGTGTACAGGTCGGCGCCATGGTTCCAGCCGAGACGCTCCGCCGCCGCGATGAACACTTCAAGGGGCGCATTGCCCGCGCCCGCGCCCATGCCGGCGAGGCTCGCATCGATGCGGTCGCATCCTTCCTCCACCGCGGCGATGGAGTTGGCAACGCCCAGGCTCAGGTTGTGGTGCGCGTGCATGCCCGTCTGCGTCGCCGGATCGAGCACGTCCTTGAATGCGCGGAAGCGCGCGCGGATGTCGCTCATGTTCATCGCGCCGCCCGAGTCCACCACATAGACGCAGGTCGCGCCGTAGCTTTCCATCTTCTTCGCTTCGACGGCGAGCTTTTCGGGGGTCGTCATGTGGCTCATCATCAGGAAGCCGACCGTATCCATGCCGAGTTCCCGCGCGTATTCGATGTGCTGCTTCGAGATATCCGCCTCGGTGCAATGCGTGGCCACGCGCACGATCCGCGCACCCGCGTCGTAGGCCGCCTTGAGGTCGTGAATCGTGCCGATGCCGGGCAACAGCAGCGTCGCGATCCGCGCATGCTTCACGACGTCCGCCACCGCCTCGATCCATTCGAGATCGCTGTGCGCGCCAAAGCCGTAGTTGAAGCTCGAACCCTGCAATCCGTCGCCGTGCGCGACTTCGATGCTGTCGACCTTCGCGGCGTCCAGCGCGCGGGCAATGTCCTGCACGTTTTTGATCGAATACTGATGACGGATGGCATGCATGCCGTCGCGCAGCGTCACGTCGGAGATATAAAGTTTCTTGCTCATGTCAATCTGCTCCTTACGCGTTCACGAGCGACTGGGCCATGCGTTCGGCGGTGGCGAGCGCGGCCGAGGTCATGATGTCGAGATTGCCGGCGTAGGCCGGGAGGTAGTGCGCAGCACCTTCGACTTCGACGAACACTGAAGTCTTCAGTCCGCTGAAGCGGCCGAGGCCAGGAATGAGAAGCGGCGCGTCGGCGGGGATCTCGTCGAACTGCACCTTCTGCTTGAGGCGGTAGCCGGGCACGTAGGCATTGACGGCGCGCGCCATGTCCTCGATGGACGCTTCGATCTTCGCGCGGTCCGCCAGCTCCGACAGCGTATAGACCGTGTCGCGCATCATCAGCGGCGGCTCGGCCGGATTGAGCACGATGATCGCCTTGCCCTTGTCCGCGCCGCCCACGACTTCGATTGCCTTCGAGGTGGTTTCGGTGAATTCGTCGATGTTGGCGCGCGTGCCGGGGCCCGCCGACTTGCTGCTGATCGACGCAACGATTTCCGCGTAGTGAACCTTCGCGACCCGCGACACGGCCGCCACGATGGGAATGGTCGCCTGCCCGCCGCACGTCACCATGTTGACGTTACGGCTGTCGAGGTGCGCGTCGAGATTGACGACCGGCACGCAGTACGGGCCGATCGCCGCGGGCGTCAGGTCAATCAGGCGGATGCCGGGCTTGAGCGAGCGCAGAAACGCATCGTTCTTGACGTGCGCGCCAGCGGAGGTCGCATCGAATACGAAGTCGATATCCTCGAACACCGGCAAGCGCGTGAGCCCCTGCACGCCTTCGTGCGTCGTGGCGACGCCGAGACGCGCTGCGCGCGCGAGACCGTCCGATGCCGGATCGATGCCGACCATCGCCGCGATTTCCAGGTGTTTGCCGTGGCGCATGATCTTGATCATCAGATCGGTGCCGATATTGCCGGAGCCGATGATCGCGGCTTTGAGCTTGGTGGATGTCATGTCAGTCCCTGGTGGAGTCGTTAGTCGGTGAAGGTGGCGCGCACGCTGCCGAGCCCTTCGATCTGCGTCGTGAACGTGCCCGGGCGGGTCACGGCCACCATCGGTCCGAGCGCGCCGGTCAGCACGACGTCGCCCGCGCGCAGCGGCGTGCCGAGTTGCACCATGCGGTCAGCGAGCCACGCGGCCGCGTTGAGCGGATTGCCGAGACAGGCGGAGCCGGCGCCTCGCGAAAGCACCTCGCCGTCCTGCGAAAGCGTCATCGCGCAGCCGGCGAGATCGAGATCGCGCAGCAGCACAGGGCGGCTCCCCAGCACGAACATCGCGCTCGATGCGTTGTCCGCGACGGTGTCGACGAAGCGGATGTCCCATTTTTCAATCCGGCTGTCGACCACTTCGATCGCGGCCAGCGCATAGGCGGTTGCGCCGATCAGATCGGCGAAGGTGTGCCTGTCTTCAGTGAGATCGCGTTCCAGCACAAGTGCGATCTCGGCTTCCACCTTGGGCTGGATGAGCGACGAAAGCGACATCGGCTCGTTGTCGCCGTATGCCATCGATGCGAACAGCGTGCCGAAGTCCGGCTGATCGACGCCGAGCTGACGCTGCACCGCAGGCGAGGTCAGACCGATCTTGCGGCCGACGATGCGTTCTCCTTTGGCGCATCGCGCGTCGACGTTCGCGCGCTGCACGGCGTAGGCGATGGCAGCATCGTCGGGCGAGATCTCGTTGCGCACGGGGGCGATCGTGCGCCTCGACTGTTCGGCCTCGCGCAGTCGGGCGGCCAGTGCAAGCACGGTTTCGTGCGCAGTTTCGTTGTCAGACATGAAGTTCTCCTGTTCCTGCTACGCCAGCGTCGCGGCGATGTGAGTGGGGTGTGCGTGTAGCGCTGTCTGTCCCTGTCCCGCGGGGCGGGCGTGCATCGCGCCGAAACCCGCGATCCACTCCGGAATCGGCCGGTAATAATCGAGCGAGGCCTGATACGGTCCGTATGCCGCCAGCGCGCCAAAAGCGGCGATCCACGTGCGGATTTCGTGCGCCGACTTGCCGCCCTGCCGCGTGATCGCGTCGTTGGTCATGCCATCGACTGCGCTCATGTCGCCAGCGGTGAGCAGATCGAGAAACCAGCGGTCCCATTCAGGGTTGAGCGGATGCAGATGGCTATCGCCGGCCGTGAAGGACTTCGCCGCCGCCACCGTGCGCGCCTGCCGCGCTGCGCGCGATTCCGCCGACGGATTGCGTCCGGCAATTAGTCTTTCGGCCATTTCCGCGCTGGCGCTCGCGATTTCCGGCACAGGCGGCTCGTGCGAAATTCCGCCGGAGCCGATCACGAGCACACGCTTGCCGGTTCGCAACAGGAAGCGGCCGACGGCATCGCCAAGCAGCCGCGAACGGCGGCACGACGCCATCGGTGGCGCCACCGAATTGATGAAGACCGGCACGACCGGGTAGCGGTCGAGGCCGCCGGTCAGCACTTCGAGCGCCTGTGCACAGCCGTGGTCCACCTGCATGCGGTATGACACCGACACATCGACCTCGCTCGCCAGCACGACCTCGGCAAGCGCGAGCGCCACGTCCTGCGGAACAGCGAGCGAACCGGCAAGACTCTTGAAGTCGCCAATTGCAGTGGCCGCCACGCCGATGCAGAACGGCGGCATCACTTCGTAGAAGAATCCGTTGTAGTGGTCGGGTGCGAACACCACCACCAGTTCAGGATCGAACGCTTCGACCCGCGCGCGGGCCTCTTGCTGCATACGCTCCACTTCCGCGACGATGTGCGGCGCGGGATCGTGGTAGCCATGCAGCGGGGTGTGCGAGAGACATTCGAGAAGAATCGGCATATCAGACTCCTGCGGCCGTGGCGACGAGGGGGCCATCGCAAACGGGCGTGGCGTTTCGCGCCACGGACACGTCGACCGGCACGGTTTGTTCCGGTGCATCCGCCACCCAGGCCAGCTTGCCGGCGAGATCGGCGATGCTTTGCGAGACGCGCTGCGGTGAGCACATGCCGGCTACGAAACGGTCCGGACGCAGCAGCACGACCGACTCCGGCACCCGTGTGAACCAGTCCTTCAGACGGCCATCCACGTCACCGAGCGCGATCACGCCTTCAGGCACGTCGTGGTGGAAGCTCAGTTGCGTATCGGGCTTGGCGATCACAAAGCATCCGCCAAGACCCTCCCAGATCGCGCGCGCTGCCGGCGTCAATCCGTAGGTGGGATCCGCGCCCCAGCCGATGATCGCAAAGCGGTTCCCTAACGCATCGTCAAGTCGCACCACGCGGCCATCTTCGAGCCGCACGGACGGCTGGATGAACATGCGTCCAACGGGCGATGCACTGGCGGGATCGCGTCCGTACACGAGACGTCCGATGAACGACTCGCGCTTTTCGCTCATCAACCCGAGCAGACGGCCGGGCGCCGTGTGGCCCGAGCGCTCGAGCATGCGCGCGAGAAATCCGTGTTTGCGCCTGCTCTCGGGCAGCAACACCACACCGGATTCGTAGCGCGGCATCGGCTTGAAACGCATCTCGACGAAATAGCGCTTCACTGAGGGCAGGACGTTGAACGTGCGCACGAACGCGTCACGGAATCGCGTGCCCAACCGGCTCGCGGGCGCGAAAATGTCGCCGGCAACTTCCGACAGATGGATCATCGAACGCGCGTGGGTCCGCCGCTCCATCGTGTAGGTGTCGAGCAGACTGTCCTGCGCGAGACCCTTCACGACCATCGCCAGCTTCCAGCCGAGATTGCTCGCATCGCGAATGCCGCTGTTGTATCCCTGGCCCTGCCACACCGGCATGATGTGCGCGGCATCGCCCGCCAGCAGTACGCGCTTCACGCGGAAGGTGCTGGCAAGACGCGCGTTGTGGGTGTAGACACGCTTGCGGATGTAGTCGACCTTGTCGGGCTCGGCCACGACCTTGCGGATCAATGCCGCCAGGTTCTGCGGCTTCGACAGTTCTTCCTCTGTTTCGCCCGGCATGACCATGAATTCGAAACGGCGGATACCGTGCGGCAACGCCGCCGACACGTAAGGGCGCGCCGGATCGCAATGCAGGTAGACATGCGGTGAGCCGATCGGGTCGTTGCGCACATCGACCACGATCCACTGGTTGGGTTTGGTGCGGCCTTCGAAGGACACGTCGAGGGCACGGCGCACGAAGCTGTTGCCGCCGTCGGCGCCGACCATGTATGCCGCGCGAATCGACTTCTTTTGGCCCGTGCTATCCACTGCCTCGATCGTCACACCCGCATCGTCCTGCGAGAAGCCGTCGACGCTGTGGCCGAGCAGGACCTGCACGTGTTCGAAGCGCTCCAGACCATCGCAGAGAATGCGATCCGCGAGCGGCTGAATGAAGGCGTTGCGGCGCGACCAGCCGAATTCGTCAGTGCGCGGTTCAATCGATGCGAAGCAACGGCCCTTCAGCGTGAAACGCATCCAGTGATTCGGCGTCGTGTGCGGCAGCAGTTCGTCGACGAGCCCGACGGACTGGAACACGCGCAAGGCCTCGTCGTCGAGACCGATCGCCCGCGGATAGTCGATGATCTGTTCCAGCTTCTCGATGAGCACGACGCGCACGCCCTGCAGTCCGAGCATGTTGGCAAGCATCAAGCCGACGGGGCCTGCGCCGACGATGGCGACATCGGTGTTCACACTCTGGGGGCGGCCGTTACCGGCCGCCATGTCGATGGCGGGGGTCATGTCTGTCTCCTGTTCTTGCGCCCGGAATGGACCGTGGTCGCATCAGTTGCGGGCTGGATCAGCGAAAATCCGGGGGAGACAGCGGTGCGCAACGGATTGCCCGAAGCGGGCTGCGCGCGTCGTGGAAGGCAACGCCCGCCACGATCCGCATCTCCTTGAATGTTTGCTTTGAGGCGAGTGTAGGAGCGCGCCCCCTGCTGCCTCAACAAAATCTGAAAAATGTGCATAGAATGCACATAGTTGAAAATAAAGGAGATTTTTGCGTGACGACGTACACGAACGTGCGGGGCCTGGCGCGCGGCCTGCAGGTGCTGCAGGCCCTCAACGCGATGGAAAGCGGCCGCGCCACCAGCCAGCAGATCAGCGATCTGACCGGACTGCACCGCACGACGGTGCGGCGCCTGCTCGAAACGCTGGTCGAGGAAGGGTTTGTACGGCGCAGCACGTCGGACGACAGCTTTCGCCTGACGCTCAATGTTCGTTCGCTAAGCGAGGGATTCACGGACGACGAGCGAATCGCAACCATCGCGCCGCCCATCATGGGGCAGTTGCTGCAACGCGTGGCATGGCCGTCGGACCTGACGACGCCGGACGGCGACGCGATGATCATCCGCGAAACCACCCACCGGTTCAGTCAACTTTCGTTTCACCGGTCGATGGTTGGGCGGCGGCTGCCTATTCTCTTGACCGCGGCGGGCCGCACCTATTTCGCGATGTGTCCGGACGCCGAGCGGGAGGACATTCTCGACCTGTTGCGCTCGGGCGTGGGCGGCGAAGAACAGAAAGCGCTCGCGTCCAACGATGCGCTGATCCGTAGTCTCATCAAACGGGTTCGAACCGACGGGTTCGGATCCAACCACGGCGACTGGGCTGCCCAGAGCAAGATCGGCGCGGTCGCTGTTGCGATCATCTCGCGTGAGCGGGTGCTTGCGAGTCTCAATGTGGTGTTTCTGTCGCGCGCGGTTACGCTCGCGGAGGCAACGCGGCGCTATGTTCCCGAACTGCAGAGCGCCGCACGCGAGATGGTCGCGGCGCTGGAGGCCGAACCGGCGCAGAACAAGGTTTGACTTCGCGCAGTAAGCGTGGGCTTGAGGCGCCATTTCGGGCAGGGGAACGCGGCTACCTGGCGTCGACATGGGTAAGGCCGTGTACGCCCGTCGATCGCCCATTTCGCGCGGATACAGTCAGCCGAACCAACCTTGCGTTTCAGGCAAATACAGACTCCTGGAAATCCTCACCTTTATCAAAGGTGCTCGCGAAAAACAGGGTTGGCTCACCTCCTGGATTCGTTCACCTCTACGACTCCATCTCCTGGAATTCCTCACCTTTGCGCGTCGCCGGCTACCCGATAAGTATGAACAAGCGCGGCATCTCGTTGCTGCCAGATAGCGATGCTGCAATCTGCAGCGCAACGCGTATCAGGTATTCAGGCTGACGTTGGAGAAATCGCGAGGCGGCGCGCACGTCCAGTCTCATCAGACTCTTGCGGCGTTAGGTATCGATGAGACAACACTGCTGAATCATTGGCGCGCCCCCGAAAAAGCTCACCTTTGATGTGCCTGGGGTGAGTGTGCCCGGTCAGCCTCCTGCCATGATCAACCCGCAGAAGAGGCGCGATGCGAATGCATCGTGCTCCTCCGCATTGTGCTTCGCGAAACGCCGCCTATGACTTGCTGACCGTCTTCACAACAGGCTGCCCGCCCGGTGCAGGTCGATGGGCCGCGCCCGGATTCTCAGCCGCCGCTTCGCGCACCGGATGGTTCGGTCGTTGCGCCGATTGATGCGGCGTATCCGGATGATGTCCCCGTTCGTTAGCTGCCATGTGACGGCCTGGTTCGTGGCGGTGCTCATCCGTCGCTGCCGCGCGCATCGGCTCCCGATGGTGAGGCTCCTCTCGATGGTGGTCGTCACCTGCGTGCCGCACGACCGGATGAACCTCGCGCGGCGAGACCATCGCCGAGCGCAGATTATCCCGACGATGGAAGACTTCCCGACGCCTGTCGCCATGAGCGTAGAACTGCCTGCGACGTCGGCCGCCGGCGTCCGTCACCCAGATATACGTGTCTCCGCCCAGGTACACGACGTCACGATCGGTCGCGGTAGCGACATAGACATCGTTGCGCTCGGGCATCAGTTCTTCCCGCACGACGGGCTGAGGCGGTGCGACAGGCGGACCGGGCCGCATCGGCGCAGCCACCACGGCGGTTGTGCGTACCGGTTGCGCTGCGACTCGCCCTTCTCCGGTGGTCACGCATCCCCCCAGCGAGAGTGCGCACGCGATTCCGGCGATGGGTAAAGCCAGCCTCTTGTTGTTCAAACTATGCTCCGTGTTACGGTAGACATGATCCTGGGGATAACGGCCCAACCGACGGAATTCTTGAGGGCATACCGTGTGCGCGAGGCGATTGAAGGCGATAGCTGATCGAAGGAGCGGCAGCGGCGTGTCGGGCGTTAACAGCGGGAGAGACACGAAGCGGCAACAGCCGGCAAGTATCGCCGCGTGGGGATTGCGCGTTCGGGTTGACCGTGCAGGGCGTTACAATAGACTTGCCTCGTCAGGGGAGGGGTATTGCCGTGTCCAATCTGAAATCCAGGCTGATTCGCTCGACCGCCGTTTGCGTCTTTGCCTGCGTGTCGTTGCTGGCACACGCCGGAACGTCATCAGAAGCAGCCGCTGTTGCCGAGGCGAGCGGAGCTGAAACGTCTGCCTCTACCGGTGTCCTGTCGACGCAGCCTTTCGTTGGCGACGACCCGGTTGCGGTCAGAGACGCCCTGGCGAAGGAGAGTCGCAAAGCCAACTCGCCTTCGTTGAGCGACCGCGTGCGGAAACTGATCGACGTCCCGACCCACACGAAACCGCGTGATCCCGATTTGACGAAGGCCGGGCTCAATCGCGACCTCGCGTTTGTCGTACCCGCGCCCTACGGGATACTGTACCGGTCAAAGACGCATCTGTTGACGGTCAACGTCGATCTATCCGGCGACGAGACTCCCGGCGTGATCCTGCTCAGGAAGACGATAACGGGACCGCGGGGCCGAGGGCTTGTGGTGGCAGCTGAGGCGAAGGCCAAGGGATACATCCAGCATATCGACCTGATCGAACTGGATTCGGGCGAAGGAAGAAAGACCACCGTTCGCGGACGCGTGACGCTCTCCCCGTCAGCGTTCTCCGAAGCGAATGGAGACTTCGCGGTCGTGTTGATCTGCAGCCTCGTGCCGCCCTACCTGAACGACCGGAGCGAGCACAGCGATCCCACCAACGAAGAGCCCACCGACATCACCACCAGAACCTCGACACTACACGCCAATATCCGCGCGATCTGGCTGGTCAGCCCGCAGAAGGGCATGGTGTTGTCGAAGAAGCTGCATCTGTCGAAGTAACGCATCCCAGGGTTGATGTTCGGCACTCGCCTGCGGTCCCATCGCCCGGCGCGACGGACTTGATTCGATCGTCGGACCGGGCGCATCTCGCGTGATGCATTGCGGTTCCGTTGAGCTAGCGGACGCTCAATGCATCACCGTGTCATTCCGTCGATCCAGTTGCTTCGTCCTTTTCGCGGAAGCTCCGACTCCTGGAAATCCTCACCGTATTGAATTTTTCTCGTGTCTCCTGGATTTCCTCACCTCCTGGAATCGCTCACCTATATCGCGGCATCTCCTGGAATTCCTCACCATCCTGGAACGTTTCACCTTTCCGTGTTGCAGGCTGCCAGGCAGCGACTGTCAGAGAGCGGATATCAAGATGCATAGTTAGCACACTCTACTTGCGATACTTCTCACGCCAGGTGGTGGCCCGAGGGTGCGTGCGTTCTGGTGCGGGTCACGGAAAAAACTGTGTGGGCTGTCCGAGCACAGATGGATCCATCGTATTTTTCGTAGTGGTCCCCCAATAGCGTCTAAAACTTCACCTTCACCTGAAAGCCCAAAGTGAACGGAAGATTATCGGAAGGGATCGGCGGAATCAGAATGATGTTTGCGCCGACGCGCTTGTAGTCGAGCATCACAATCGGCGCTGCCACTGGACCAATCGTGTGATTGTGTCCAAGCCCCCAGTTGCCATAGTTGTAGCCGGAGATCATGCCTGCCATCACGGCGAGTCGAACGAAGCCCCAGTGTGAAAATTCGGGTGCCCAGACTCCGCCGCCATACCACGACGGGCGTCGGAGCGAATTGCGAAAGCCACCGGCTGTCAGCGCCCATTCGTTGCCGAGCCAGCATTCGACGCCAAGCCCAGGATTGAACTGCTCGAAGTGTTGGTCAGGATCAGGATTGATGTGATACGAGCCCAGCATCGCGTCGACCCAGACGCCGCCCTTGCACCACTCGGCTGCTCGCGCCGTGGTCGCCGTCGCGAGGCCGGCGGCGGCCACGGCCACCGTCGCACGCACTATCCTGTGTTTCGCCCGCCACAAACGCATGTCCTCTCCGCCGTCGGTCGAGTGCCGACGTGATCAATGTTCTGTCCAGCATTTTTATGTGCCACCCGTCGCGCACTGTCCCGGAACGCGCACCCGCGACGTGGAAGACCCGCTCGGGACGGCAGGCACGCATACTGCGCAGGGTGCCGCCGGACAGAACAAGCATGGAGAGCCGATGGCGGTTCGGTGACGTACGGTCCGCCAAAGGTGAGCTTTTACAGGCCCAGTTCCGACAGACCCGGATGGTCGTCGGGACGCCGGCCAAGCGGCCAGCGATACAGCCGGTCCGCTTCCCGGATGGGCAAGTCGTTGATGCTCGCATGACGGTGCGCCATCAGGCCGTTCTCATCGAACTCCCAGTTCTCATTGCCATACGAGCGGAACCAGTTACCCGAGTCGTCGTGCCATTCATAGGCGAAGCGCACCGCAATGCGGTTGTCCGTGAATGCCCAGAGTTCCTTGATCAAACGATAGTCGAGCTCCTTCGCCCACTTGCGACGCAGCAATCCGACAATCTCCGCGCGCCCCGTGACGAACTCCACGCGATTGCGCCACACGCTCTGCGGTGTGTACGCCAGCGACACGCGCTCCGGGTCGCGCGTGTTCCAGCCGTCTTCTGCGGCGCGCACTTTCTGGATCGCCGTTTCGCGTGTGAAGGGCGGAACGGGCGGACGGGTTTCGACCGGTTCAGTCATGGCTTTTCCTTACGTCGGGTGGGCGCTCGCCGTGAAGGCGAGCCAGGGGTTGCGGATTCGGCTTCGAGCAGACGTTCGGCCGCGGCGCGAGCATCGAGCGCGGCATCAGCGTCGCCGCTCACGAGCGCCACACCGATCGCACCGTCGATCAGGATCAGCCACTGACGTGACAGCCGCGCAGCACAGTGCGCGTCCCGATTGATCGTAGCGACGTATTGGTCGCATACGGATCGGACGAATTGCAGCAGACGCACCTTGTGTTCGCGCGCAACGACACGGATCGGATCGTCGGCGGCTTCGATTTCTCCTGCGGCGTTCAGGAACGCGCAGCCATGAAAATCATCCGATGAAAACCACTCGCGCAGCACGTCAAACATGCCGGTCAGACGCGTGCGCGCGGTGTTGCCGCTGCGCAAGGTGCCCTCGACGAACCAGTTCATCCAGCGCTCGTCACGCCGCGTCAGCGCGGCGGCGACGAGCGCATCCTTCGATTCGAAGTGCGTATAGAAGCTTTTGCGCGCCGTGCCCGACTGGCGGACGATCGCATCGACGCCAGTTGCATGGATGCCGCCAGCGTAGATCAACGCTTCAGCGGCTTCGAGCAGCCGCTCGCGCGGACTCGCTGCAGACAGATCGTCATCGGAAGTAGCCATGAGCAAAGAGTAGAACGATCATTCTCCGTCGTCAAGTACCCGATGGATTTTGCTGGTCAGGCAGGCTTACGCTATCGTGTGACGAAGATCGACTAAGGGAATGAACGTCATGAGGATCTCCGCTGTCCCCGCGCCAGTTGCACGCGCTTTATTGATCACTGCGGTCGCCGTGACGGCGGCCTGCACGCCGCTGCGGGTCGTCACGCATTCGGTGAGCACGACGGAGGCGCGCGTGCCGACCGGACGTTACCAGCTCGATCCACATCACTGGAGCGTCACGTTCGACATTGACCACTTCAAATATTCGCGCTTTACGATGCGTTTCGATCGCGCCACAGCGCAGCTCGACTGGAATGAAGGCGGTCTGGACAGGAGTACGGTAGCGGTCACGATCGATGCCGGGAGTATCGATACGAACGTTCCGCTTCTCGACAGAATGGTGAAGGGCCCCGATATGTTCGACGTGTCGCGCTATCCGGAGATCAAGTTCGTGAGCAGGCGTTTTGAGCGCACAGGCGACGCGAGTGGCAAATTGACGGGCGATCTGACGATCCACGGCACCACGCAGCCTGTCACGCTCGAGGCGACGTTCAACGGCTTCGCCCCCGATCCGCTGACAAAACAGGACACGCTCGGGTTCTCAGCCGAGGGCCGTTTCAGCCGTGCGAAGTTCGGCCTGTCGACATGGTATCCAGCCGTGGGGGACGATGTGCACGTCCGGATCCAGGCGGAATTCGTCAAGCCGCCTGCAGGCGCTGAGGCGCCCGCAAGCAGTACATCGCTCAATGATCAGGCGGCGGTCCAGTCGAGAATGACCTTGCCGCTTTCGCCCGAGAGCATGGTCGCAAAGGCGCGCTCGTAGTCGTCGACCGGAAAGCGATGCGTGAGGATCGGCGACAGATCGAGCCCGCTTTGCAGCATCGCGACCATCTTGTACCAGGTCTCGAACATCTCGCGGCCGTAAATGCCCTTGATCTCGAGGCCCTTGAAAATCACCTGCGTCCAGTCGATTGCAGTCTGCGCGGGCGGAATGCCAAGCAGTGCGATCTTGCCGCCGTGATTCATCGCTTCGAGCATGCTCGTGAAGGCGCTCGGCACGCCGGACATTTCCAGACCCACGTCAAAGCCTTCGGTCATATGCAGATCGTTCATCACGTCGCGCAGCGATTCGCGCGATACGTTCACCGCGCGCGTCGCACCCATTTTGCGTGCGAGGTCCAGGCGGTAGTCGTTGACGTCAGTGATCACGACGTTGCGCGCACCGACGTGCTTCGCGATCGCCACTGCCATGATGCCGATCGGGCCGGCGCCGGTAATCAGGACGTCCTCTCCGACGAGATTGAACGACAACGCGGTATGCGTGGCGTTGCCGAAGGGATCGAAGATCGCGGCGAGATCGTCGGAAATTTCAGGCGGAATCTTGAACGCGTTGAAGGCCGGAATGACCAGATATTCGGCAAACGCGCCTTCACGATTGACTCCAACGCCAACGGTATTGCGGCACAAATGCCGGCGCCCTGCGCGACAGTTGCGGCAGAACCCACACGTAATGTGACCTTCACCCGATACCCGGTCGCCAATCGCGAAGCCGCGTACCTCCTGGCCCATCTCGACGATTTCGCCGACATATTCGTGCCCGACATGCATCGGCACAGGAATTGTCTTCTGCGCCCAGTCGTCCCATTTCCAGATGTGAATGTCGGTTCCGCAGATCGCCGTGCGGGTGATGAGGATCATCACGTCGTTATGACCGACTTCAGGCTTCTTCACGTGCGTGAGGGTAAGACCCGGAGCGCGTTCGAGTTTTGCGAGTGCTTTCATGTGTTCGCCCCGTTTAGATAATGTCGAGTGAGCGGCCGACGCGTGCGAATGCATCGACGGCACGATCGATCTGCTCTGGCGTGTGTGCGGCGCTCATCTGTGTGCGAATGCGCGCGCGGCCTTTCGGCACAACCGGAAATGAAAAGCCGATCACATAGACGCCTTCATGCAGCAACGCGTCCGCCATGCGCGATGCGAGCTGCGCATCGCCAAGCATAACGGGAATGATGGGATGCTCACCAGGCACGAGCGTGAAGCCAAGGGCGCTCATCGCGCTGCGAAAATGCGCGCCGTTCGCGCGCACGCGCTCGCGCAGCTTCGCGCCTTCGTCGCTAGCGAGCAGCTCGAGCACCTTCAGCGACGCAGCGGCGATGCTCGGCGTCAACGTGTTCGAGAACAGATAGGGCCGCGAGCGTTGCCGCAACAACTCGATGATCTCCTTGCGGGCGGCGACATAGCCGCCCGAGGCACCGCCCAGCGCCTTGCCGAGCGTGCCGGTGATGATGTCGACGCGCGACAGCACACCGCAGTGCTCCGGCGTGCCACGGCCATGCTCGCCGATAAAGCCCACCGCATGCGAATCGTCGACCATCACAAGCGCGCCGTAGCGGTCCGCCAGATCGCAGATGCCCGCGAGGTCGGCGATGATGCCGTCCATCGAGAACACGCCGTCCGTTGCGATCAGCTTGAAGCGGGCACCGGCAGCGTCGGCTTCGCGCAGCTTCGCCTCGAGGTCGGCCAGATCGTTGTTCCTGTAGCGAAAGCGCTTTGCCTTCGACAGCCGCACGCCGTCGATGATGCTTGCGTGATTCAGTTCGTCGCTGATGATGGCATCGGATTCGTCGAGCAAGGTTTCGAACAGGCCGCCGTTCGCATCGAAGCAGCTCGAGTAGAGAATACAGTCGTCGGTTTGCAGAAACGCGGCGAGTGCGCGCTCCAGTTCCTTGTGGACGGTCTGCGTGCCGCAGATGAAGCGCACCGACGCCATGCCGAAGCCATCTCGATCGAGGCCGTCTTTCGCGGCCGCAACCAGACGCGGATCGTTCGCGAGGCCGAGATAATTGTTCGCGCAGAAGTTCAGCACGTCGTCGCCGGCCTCGAGGTGTACTTCGGCTGATTGCGGACTCGCGATCACACGTTCGCTTTTGTAAAAGCCGTCGGCACGGATCTGGTCAAGTGTGCTGCGCAGATGGGCGAGAAAGGGATCACGCATGGATCAGGCTCCTGAATGGGTCGGCGGATCTCGCCGTCACAGTGTTCCGCGTGCCGGCGGCCTGTTATAGTCGGCTGTCAGCTTTATCGGACAAATTCGTTTTTCCGAACTAAAATTCGGTATGTCGAACAACTTTAAACGATAGGTCATTAAATGGCAAGTTCCGGGACCCGGCGCAGTTCCACACTTTCCGCGCCTGCCGCGTCCGGCCCGCAGTCCGGTTCGACGGTTGCTGCGCCGCCGCGCGTCGGCGAACAGATCCAGCGGTTGCGCAGCGAAAGGCGGATGACGCTCGACGAACTGTCCCGCGCGGCCGGCGTATCGAAGTCGATGCTGTCGGAAATCGAGCGCGACAAGGCGAACCCGACCATCGCAGTTGCGTGGCGACTGACGAACGCGCTCGGCGTCAGTCTCGACTCGCTGTTCGCGCAGCAAAAGGCGCCGGAGGCCATTGCCGTTTCCGGCCCGCACGAGATCCCGACGCTGAGCGGGCACGAGGCCCGCTATCAGTTGCGGGTGTGGGGGCCGATCGAGCTGGCGGGTAAGTTCGAGTGGTACGAATTGACGCTGCAGGCGGGCGGAGCGCTGGTATCGAATGCGCACGAGCCGGGTACGCGCGAGCATTTGACTGTGCTGCAGGGAGCGATCGAAATCGAAGCGGCAGGTGCGACGCGCAAGCTGAAAGCCGCCGACACGGCGCGCTATATCGCCGACGAGCCGCACGCGATACGCAATGCGGGAAAGGGCGAGGCGAAAGCCCTGCTGGTGGTGATTCACGGTTAAGCCTCCGCGCGCCAGAAACCATTCCACGATAGCGCAATGCGGGCCGGCTCGCGCCTCGGCCGAATGGCTGAGGTTGCATCAAACACTGTATATTTGTACAGTATACAGAGATTGATGGAGCCAAACATGAACCACCCGAACGACCATGATCTGGCCGCGCTGCGCTTTAACGCCGCGGCCCGCGATCTCGAACACATCGTGCGTCATATCGCGGCGCGTTACATCGCGCAGCAGGTACCGCTTACGTGGCGCTTGCTGCATGCAATCGAAGCCGAGGCACTCGCCGACCTGGGTTTTGCCAGCCGGCACGACGCGCTGATGCTTGGGCTGTTTCAGCGGCCAGACGATCTGCCTTATCCGGAAACGGATGAGTCGGTGGACTTCGGCTCGTCCAATGCATTGCCGGCTGTTTTCGCGTTCGCAGTCAGCACGTATGAAGAAGCGGAGCGTACGGCATCCCAGGCTGCGGCGAGGCACGCGACGGGCGTAGCCGGTCGCCGGGCACGGCCGTGGGGCGGATGATCCGGCGCTGTTTTAGCGCGGTGACTCCTGTACGCTATCGCGGGTCGAGCCGGTAGGGGTTGACGTGGCAGGCCGACTGGCCGGTGCATCCCCCCCAGCTGCCTGAGTACCCACCTGAGCGGGCGGCCGTGCCGGCGCTGGAAACCAGCCGCTTTTCGGAACCACCATGTTCGCGTCGGGTTGCTCTTCGAAGTGTGGCGACATGATCTGAACGCCATATTCGTTGAACACGTCGAGAATGTGGCCGTGCAGCTCGCTCAGAATCAGCGGCGCTGCACGGGACTTTCCATCGATGCGTACAGCTCGTGCTCGACGTAGAAATCCGGCAGCGCGCGCTGCAAAACAAGCGGCGCAGGCTCTCCAGGCAGGTGGCGGGTTCGCCCGGTGAACAACGCGCAAACCGCCACAAGCTTGAACACGCGATCGAATATGATCTGCAATCCTTAGCAAGATGTTCCGGTTCAGCGCCCAGAATAGCGAGGCGGATGGTCGTACAAGCAGACCGTACGTACCGCAACGGCCATAAACGCGCTCCCGGGAGTCGAAGACGGCAAGGCAAAGCGTTCGGGGAAGAGTCGACTCTACAACCAGTCGTCGCGTCGAGGATGCGAAATGGCTTCTGAAATGTAAATGTGCCGGACGGAGACTGGAAGGCGCAGCCGGGATGACCTACACTTCGACGCAACTAACGGATATTCGGATCATGGTCGCTTCACACCCTTCCTCCTCGCCCGACCGGCAGATGCCACGCGCCGATCTCTTCGACCAGCAACGTGAAGACTGGCGCCGCGATCCGCGCATTGCGTTCGACGCATGGCTCGCAAAGCAGAATTTCCGCAGTTCTTCCGCAGACGTGTATCGCGCGCAGTGGGGATTATTTCTCGACTGGCTGAAGGTTCGGCGCAAGAGCCTCACGACGGTTGACACGCGCACCATCGCTAATTTCGTAGCGAGCCTTGAGATTCGAAAACCGCAGCGCGTCAGGTATTTGCGACTGATCGAACGTGTGCTCGATCACGTGCGGGAAGTCGAAATGGCTTCGACGAATCCCGCAAGATTCATCGCTCAGGACGGTGAAGCGGCGTGGCGCAATGCACGCGACAACGAGCCCACCGGCTTCCTCACGTTAGCTGAGCGCGCGATCCTGGTCGCGCATCTATTCGCGCCGTTGACCGAGCTATCGGCTGCTGCGAGATGGCGGGAACGTCGGGACCGCGCGTTGATCGCGGTATTTCTCGGCGGCGGGATAAAAACCGGCGAGGCTCGTGCGCTTGCTGTTAGTTGTGTCAGTCCAGGGTCGCCATGGGTCACGATCGACGCCGCAAATCCCGCTTTCGCGCGGCGCACCCGGCTGTCTCCATTCGCCGTGGCAATCATGGATGCATGGCTCGCTGAGCGACGACTCTCCGACCTGCGGGGCGATCTCGTGTTTCCGGCCTCCCCATCGGGACGCCCGATGCACAAGGCAACGATGCTGCGTTCAGTCGACGCGCTTATCGAAGCTGCGGGCATCGCCCGATCGCGAGAAGCGCGTGCAAGTCCGCACACGCTGCGCAATACGTTCGCGGCGGACCTGTTTGAAAGCGGCGTCGCACCTGAACTGGTTGGCCAGTGGCTCGGCTTCATACAGCCGGTATCGGCGAACCGGCTGCATCGCGCGTGGCGAAACTGGGTAGATCAACAGGAAGCGGGCGCAATTGATGGCCCGAATCCGGCCGCGTCGACAGAGCCGGAATAGCCCGCCGGCGCGCGCCACGGTTAGATGATGCCCCCGCAACGGCTCACCTTTGAGCTCCCGAATCGTCTCACCTTATGGGCTGGCAGGTCCGGAAAGCCGCTCTGCGGCATTCACGCGGGCGCGGAAATAGACGGCGAGAGGAAGCGAGCGATCGCCTCCAGTCTGGAGCCGCCCATCCCGGACGAATGTTCGCATTCAGGACATTGCAATTCGTAGCGGTGATCGACGTGTGAGAGCTCTGGCTCACCTTCATTGCATTTCGGACAGCGTTGAGGGAGAGAAGCCAGACTGTCAGCCGCGGTTCCGATGCTGGAGAGTTCGTCTGCGGTGAGCCGGCCGGCATTGGCGAGCTCACAGATCACGCTCGCGACAGCCGGATCGATGCGCTGTTGTCCGCGCAGCGTCGCGATTTCCGTGGTCAGCCCATCGATTTCGTCCGATTGTTCGCGTAATTGTGCGTCCAGTCGGTCGGCGCGCGCTTTGGCTGAAGCGATCTGCTGAATAAAGTCGAATTCCTTGCGACCTGCTTCGCGTACACCGGATTGATATGTCGCCGCCATGCTGCGCAACGAATCAAGTTCGACCAGCATGGGTTTGACCCGTCGTTCGGCTTCGGCAACGGCGTCCTTGATCTGCTGGGCGTAGTGCTCGGTGCTCTGACGCAATTCGGCGTGGAGCGCGTCGATGCGATCCCGCAGACCCGCATTGGTCGCTTGCTCGGTATCGAGACGTTTGCGCAGCGTCTCGTTTTCGGCCTCGATACGGCGGACTGTTGCCTGAAGGCTTTCATGATGGGCGGCGTCATGCGTCGTTGCCGCTGCCCGTTCTGCTTCCAGTTCGCGGATCCGGTTCCATGCGGAGTCGGCGCGCGCTTCTGCGCGCTGGACAGCCTCTTCCGAAGCGTCCCGGCGAATTTCGGTTTCGCGGATTCTCTGTTCGGCAGCCGCTATCTCGGACTGCATGGATTCGCGGTCTTCATCCAACGTCGAACGGGCGTGGCTCATCGCTTCCTGGAAGAGGGCGCCGAGCAGTTCGCCCGCCCGATCTTCAAGCGATTTAGGAATCGCACCAGCACCGACGCGTACCTTCGATACAGAGCGAATCCGTTCCCAGAAACTATCGATGTCCTTTGGGATGTCGCTCGCGCTACCTGTTTGGGTGAGGTCGCGCACCGTCGCCATCGAAGGACGGATTCCAAGGTCAAAAAAAAGTCGCTTGCATGCATGCAGCGACAGTTCCTGCCGACGCGCTCCGTTTTCGCGCATCGATTCGAGTTCCTGGCGGATCGCCTGGCGTTCTTCGTCTGGATTCATGTATGTCTCGAGCGAGCTGGGATTCGATGAATCATAACAATTTACGTAGTATTTGCTACGAATTTGGGTCTGCAGTGAAAATCGTTGTGTGCTGACGACGCTTTTCCTGTCCGTGTCCGCTTCTTGTGCTACACGATGGGGATTTTCTGTGAAACAAATCGAAGAATAGTCGCTAAGCTTCTGTAAAGAAAGGGGTTTTCGATGCCTCCCAAGCACTTGGCATTGTTTCACGAGGCTGCATATCCTGGAGACGGTTGTGGAGTGCGGTTTATCTGCGGAAGCTCGCGGGGCTCTTGTTGAGAGTAGTAGAAGTAAACACCCTTGAACCCATGTTAAAAACGTTAACGCCACGGCAAATCCTTTCCAGATAAGGGTTTGCGGGAAGTGAGGTGAAGCTTTACGGGAGAGGTGGTGAGGCGATGCAGGATCCTGGAGTGATGGGGTTCGGGGACGTCGGTGAGGTGGTCCGGGACAGGTAGTGAGCGGGTTCGGGAGCGGTCGTAAAACCAGGGGAAACGCAAAGGTGAGTTTCTACGGGACCTGACTGCGCGCATACCCAGTCTGTACGGAGCGCATGCCGAAAAATCAGTGACATTGAGGGGTGAGGGGTTCCGGGACGTCGAATGAGCCGTCTTTTTTGCCCCGATTCGGGCTTGTAAAGGCGATTGGTGAGCGATCACAGGACGAAATGCGACTCGAAGGTGAGTTTTTTCGGGAGTCAACGGCCGGAATCGCTGATTTTTGGGCGTTCTGGCGGCTGAGGTGAGGATTTACGGGAGGTCGCGGCCGGATTTTGAAGGGTCGGGTGCGCGGCCGGGCGGCACGATCTTCGTCAACAGCCCCGATGGGTGAGGATATTCGGGATGTTTAGTGCGAAGCCTCGCGAAATCCTGGACGTTTGGCCGATTGCTGGTAAAGGTGAGCCTTTTCAGGAGGGATTTTTCTCCTTCTGATGGCCTTTGGTGAGCATTTTCGGGAGCAAGTTTGCGATCACTTCCACGGAAAGCACGCCTGGAGTTGATCGGTGAGGGCGAATTCGAGGTCGCTGAGCATCGAAGGGTGAGATTTTTCAGGACCTGATTGTTGCGTTCCTGATTTCGGCGATTCGGGGGAGCCGTGCGGTTCAGGTGAGGTTTTTCGGGACCTGGTCGAATGGCTCCTGGAGCCAATAAGTTGAGGGTAAGTACCTGGAATGATTGGACATTTTCGCTTGTCGAACCAAAGGTGAGGGTTTTCGGGAGCAGGCGGGGGCGGTGGATTGGCCACCCGTTTTGGGCCAATGGTGAGAGTTTTCGGGAGTCAAATGCGGGTGTTTTGCCCACTCGGCGGCGGCAAGCCCCGTATTTTCAGGCATGCACGGCTGGCAAAGGTGAGAGTTTTCAGGACCAACCGACACGCGCCCCGATCTTTGCGCGTATTACGACGGCCATTGCTGTGCATCGCCGTTTGATGTCGGGGTGCCGGGACCGGCCTGGTAATCGTCTCTTCACGCTACCGTCGGTTTTCCGGGCAGTCGCAATGGGAGAAGCGAAGGTCTGCAAGGCGGCGTTCTGGCGGATCAGGCGAGAGGCCGAGCGGCGCCGTGCCTGGATCGTGAGATGCTATCCGCAGTTCGAGGCGTGCCTGTGACCTGCAGGCGGTTTGCCGCTGTCTGGCGGCGCCGGCGGCCTGTCCACGAGCGGTTCCCGGTACGATGAGCCGTCTCGCCCGAAGAACACGACCGGCCGGGCGGCGAGGGGGCGTTAGTCTGGGTCGCTGGCCGCTTCGAGGGCGGCTGTTGGAGCGGACCTGGGTGATCACAGGCGATTGAGGCCGTAGTACTCCTCCGGTCTTGGGGCGGCACACAACCAATTGAATCGACTGACGCGCAGTCCAATTTTGGCTCCGCTGCGGTCATGGTGACGGACCGAGTCCCGAGGGGTTCACCGTGTAGCTGCGTACGCTCCTCGCCGGAGTTTTAAACCACCTCTTCGTGGTCGGAATTCCCGTCGCAAAATTGCGACAAGCCTAAAGGTGAGTCGATACGGGAGCCGAAGGAGCGCCTTGTGGATGCTTCGATTCTGGGCACGTTTGTCGATCCCGCGACGCGCAAAGCTGCACGGATTGATTGCTATATGGATAAGGTGAGCATTTTCGGGACTAACTCGAGGTGAGTCGAGATTCGTAAACACGCTTCACCGGGAACGGTGAGAGAGTCCCTGTAGACGCGCATCACCGCAGCCGGTATCCTTTCGCCAAATCCCTCCTCGACCCGACGCATGGCCACGAAGCGCGCGAAGAAGACCGATGTGGTGAGCCCGAGCTCTGCGGAACTACGCAAAGCTGTAGAGGCGATCGCCATTCAGCCCAAGAGCGGCAAAATCACGCTGCTCACCCGTAAACTGTTCAACGTGCTGCTCGCGGTTGCACAGCAGGCGGACGAATCAGGCGATACCTACCGCGCCCTGCTTTCTGACATCGTCGCGAACTCGGCTTTCGATTCGAACGATACCGCTCTGGTCAAGGAGCACCTGCGCCGGATGGTGTCCGTCCAGGTGGAATGGAGCACGGGGACGTCGAGCCAGAAGCCTGGCCGTAAGTGGGGTATCTCCACACTGATCGCCGACGCCGAAATTCTCGAAGATCCTGCGACTCGCCGTGTGTGGGTCGAATTCTCGTTCGCGCCCAAGATCAAAAAGAAACTGCTCGATCCGGTGCAGTACGCGCGTCTGAGTCTGCAGTTCCAGAGCCAGTTGCGCAGTAGCGCGGGCCTCGCGCTGTATGAAATCTGTGTTCGCTATCTAACGAATCCCAGCCATCTGACGATGCGTGAGTCGTGGGAGTGGTGGCGCCCTATTCTCTCGGGCACGCCGGATACCGAAGCCGGTGACGAGGCCAAACGGGAATATAAATACTTCAAACGCGACTATCTGCGCCCGGCGATCGCCGAGGTGAACGCGGTAACGAACATCTTCGTCGAGTTGATCGAACATCGCGAAGGCCGTCGTGTCGCTGAGATCCAGTTCCGGGTGACGGAGCGAAAGCAACCGATGCTCGCGCTCGACGAACATCCTAACGTTTTCGACAGCACGCTCGTCGACCGGATGGTCAAAATCGGCATTCCGTTGAAGGAAGCACAGACGCTTTACGCCGATAGTGAGGAAAACCGGATTCGCGCCGCGCTGCAGATGACCGAACAGCGCATGCGCAGCACGACGTTGCCGCCCGTGCGCAGTGCGCCCGCGCTCTTCAAGGACGCGTTGAAGAAGGGTTATGCGCCACCGGTCGATGCGTTGCCTTCGGCTGGCGGCAGCAAGGGTGGAGCGGCAGCAGTGCCTGCGGACGACCTGAAGGCGCGACTGCTCGGCGAATACTCCGCATATCGGCGCAAGGAAGCTCGGGCGCTTTACGACGAGCAAGGCGAGTCGGAGCGGGAGTTGGCGCGTCAGTCATTCGAAAACGATGAACTCCCGACTTTGGGCACGCACATGCGTGACGACTGGCGTCGCCGGGGCCTCGATTCGAAGCTGGCTGAAACGGCGTTCTTTGATTGGCTTGCCCACAAGACCTGGGGCGAACCCACCGACGGCGATTTGCTCTCTTTCACATTGAGCCAGTCGAGGGCCGCCTGATACGGTGCTTCCCGTGAAGGCGGTGCCTGAAGCCTGAAGTTGGTTACCGGGCACGTCTTCGGCCCGATTTCCGTTATTTCGACAACAACATCTGCTCAAGCTGCTTGAGGATGTCGTCGCGTTTCTCGCGAGACAGACCGCGCAGCCGGAGTTCCAGTCGATCATCCCCGTACGACTTCAAATCCCCCACCGCAACGCCGTCGAGCTTGATGTCGAGTCGCTGTGCGTAGCGCTGGCGCCCTGCGGGTTTTGTGCTTTCCTGCGCAGTGGCGCGACCTTTGACGATGTCCGCGACCTGACGCGTGCTTAGATCGTCGGACAGGATCTTGTTGATCAGACGCAGTGTTGCGTCGGCACCGCGCGCGCTGTGATACCGACCGACCTGATAGGCCATGTTCGAACCAAAACGATCCGGCCGGGCGACCATCTCATGCATGACAGGTTCTGGAAGTTTCGCGATCGACAATGCGACGGCAACCGTCGATTCGTCGAGGCCAAGGTGCTCGGCAAGTTCCTTCTGACTCTGGAAATGCTTGTCTTCCAGAAAGCGCTTCCAGACTACTGCGTTATCGAAGACCGTCTGCGAATCTCGTTGTACGTTGAGATCGTAGCCTAGCTTGTAGCTCTGGATGCCGATCGGCAGATCGATGACGATCGCCTTGACCGTCTCCTTGTTCGCTTCCTTCAGTGCGCGAACACGGCGACCGCCGTCGCTGACGTAATAGGTGCCGGGGTTGTCGTAATCGGGGATGACGTGGATTGCCTGCTGCTGTCCCTGCTTCGCCAGATTGACGGCGAGTTCCGCGATCGACGACTTCAGGTAGAAGTGCCGGGGATTAAACGGACTCGGTTTGATGGCCTTCAGCGCAAGCTCGATGACTTGTCCCGGACGATAGCCATGCTCGACGCGCCAGACATGATATGCCGGAGACTCGCTCAACGACTGAGTTTCGTCGGCCTCTTCCTGAACCAGCTTGATATCGGGTTGGCTGGGTCGGTCCGTGAGATCCGGGGTCTTTGGCACGTTGCGCTGAACCAGACCGTCGATCGCGTTAAGTCGATCGAGTGCGGTGCGTTTTTCACTGCTGGTCGTGTCCGGACGTGCCTGGAAGCCTTTAGCAAATTGAGAGGGTTTCATTCAGGGTCCTTTATGCGCATAAATTCAGGGTAGCAAGGCGGCGATTTCATCGGCGCACGCCCTTATCTCATAGCTAGCGAGTTTCGCCCCGCGGTCGTTCATCTGTAGAACGGTTTGTCCGAGCGCCATCGCCTGCTTGTAGGCCTCACGGGTCGGAATCTGGGTCTTCAGCAAAGGAAAGCCGAGTCCTTCCAGCGCACGCTTTAGCTCACGCGTCAGCATTCGCTTCTCTTCGGTCTTGTTAAGGAGGAACACCGCACGCAGATCTTCGTTCATGACCTGCGCCTGTTGAACGAGCTTGACGAGGCCGAGACTGGACCAATAGTCGGCAGGCGAAGATGAGGTGGGAAGGACGGCGACCGTGGCGGCAAGCAATACGACACCGGAGACCTTCTCCGTGATCGATGGTGGGCAGTCAACGACAATGATGTCGTAGTCGCCGACGAACTTCTTGATCTCCCGATGGATTTGTCCTCCCGCCTCGGACAGATTGACAACGGGAAAGGGAATACCGGATTCGCTGTCGGAGGAGGCGCTGGCCCAGTGCACGAGGGTGTTTTGGCCGTCGGCATCCACAACCAGAACGCGTTTGCCTTTTTCGTGGAAGGCGGCGCCCAGATGCATCGCAATGGTGCTCTTGCCGACCCCACCCTTTTGTTGCGTGACCGCGATGATTTCAGCTGCCAATTCTTCACCTCCTTTTTAGACGCTGATGGATTTTACCGTGATGAATTTCTATTTCAATCATTTTCGTTGTTTGAATGCGACCAATAGCCAGTTGGCCAAGGTTTATGCGCATAAACAGACCTCGGTGATTTAGCGATGATCAGCTGCAAGCTGTTTTGTCACGGGTGCTCCGGATCTCATGACGAGCAAGGTGACGAAACTTCGGCTTGCTTGTGAGGCGCGAGGCCCCTCATTCGCCGGTATTTAGCCTGCGTCGGTACGTATGCTTCGACCGCGGGGCGAATTGGGCCTGTTCTCTCGAAAATGCGTAGCTGGGACGGTGTTCGATGAGCCGGCTTTATGCGCATAAACTTCCATCGGCAGCCGATCTCGCTCCAAGGCAAGGAGCGCCTGGATTCTGGTTGCGATGGTGGCCTGGCACTAATGTGGAGTAGTCGGAACAGATGACATCTGCCCAACACGTCGATCGTGCTTTCGCACGTGACGGAAAACGAGACGCTTCGCACGCGTCTCGATACCGGGCAGGCGACCAACCGGTTCCTCGGGATCGCATCGCTGCCTTGCTCACGGCAATTGGCCGCTCCTTCATCGAGCGCGAACAGGGCAGCAAATATAAGTACAGGCACGGACCTTCTGAGTGACGGGTCGTACCACGCGGTATTCGCGTCCGCAAAGTCCGTTGATGGTGCAGCTCAACCGGCGCATCGAGAGACGAGAAGTCTCAGACAGCGTGCGAAACGGGCGGAACGTGAGAAGTGTCGGACGGGCCAGACATTGAACTCAATAGCAAGCTGTGCACTTCAGCGTGCTTAGTCCACGGCCGGATTCAGGCTGAGATGTCATTCGATCGGCGTCGCCACGCGAAACCTGGTTTGCCTCGCGATTCCTGTTCATGAACAAAATCCTTGAGCTACGGAAACCAGTCACAAACGCGACGAGATAACCTCTCCGTCATTCCGCACCCAATGAGGGCAACGCGCTTAAGTCAGCCATGATCTCCGGCCGCCTCTCCCGAGCCGCTAAAATCCATGCTTCCGTGAGCCTTCACGAACCAACCGAACCTTAGTCAACCATGATCACGATCTATCACAACCCACGGTGTTCGAAATCGCGCGGCGCGTGCGACCTCGTCGCGGATGTCTATAACGAGGCGAAAGAACCGGTAGACGTCGTCGAGTATCTAAGGAACCCGCTCACCGTTTCGGAACTGAAGCAACTCAACAAGATGCTGGCGTGCCCGGTGCGCGATATGCTTCGAGACACCGAGCCGGAATACAAAGACCTCGGTCTTGCCGATCCCGCGTTGACTGACGCTCAGTTATACGAAGCAATCGAACGCCATCCGGTCCTGCTGCAACGGCCGATCGTCGTGAGAGACGGGCGCGCTGTCATTGGGCGCCCGCCCGAGGCCATCGAGGCGCTCTTCCGCTAGACGTTTCCGCCCGAAGCCGGGTGCGCTAACCTGCTCCGCTCACGCGCCAGCCCGCAAATTACGCCCTCACCGCAAGCACCGCATCTTTCGTCACGATCTTCGTCGGGATGATGCGCAGTTCGGTAAAGGTGTCCGCGATGCGTTGCTGTTCGGCGAGGACCTGGGCGTCGATAGGCTTGAAGACGTGGGCATAGTGCCGCAGCCCCGTCTCGATCACGCTCGCGTCGAGGCCTTGGATCGGTGCGAGTTGCGCGGCCGCCTCGGCATAGTGGCCACGTACCCAGTCGCCTTCCTTGCCGACTTCGTCGAGCACGCTCGCGAGCACGTCGCCATTCTGTTGCGCGTATGGCCGCGCACTCAGGAAGAACTGGTGATGGCTCACGATGCCGGAGCCGTCCGCGAGCAAGCGCGCATTCGACTGTCGTTTCGCCGCCTCGAGAAAGGGATCCCAGATGGCCCACGCGTCGATGGCGCCGCGCTCGAACGCGGCGCGTGCGTCGGCCGGCGGCAGGAAGACTGTTTGGACGTCAGTGTACTTAACACCGGCTTTCTGGAGCGCGGCGACCAGGAACCAGTGCACATCCGAGCCTTTGTTCAAGGCGATTTTTTTCCCCTTCAGATCGGCGATCGATCTGATCGGCGCGTCCTGGCGCACTAGAATGCCCTCGGCGTGTGGCGTCGGAATTTCATACGCTGTGTAGACGAAATTCGCGCCGGCTGCCTGCGCGATGACGGGCGGCGCTTCGCCCACATACCCAAAATCGATCGCGCCGACATTGAGCCCTTCGAGCAGTTGCGGGCCGGCTGGAAACTCTGTCCATTTGACCGTGATGCCCTGCGGCGCGAGCCGCTTTTCAAGCGTCTGATGCGACTTGAGCAGCACCAGCGTATTGGCAGCTTTCTGGTATCCGATACGGAGTTCTTTAGCGCGCGTATCTGCGAAGACGGGCAGGGCTGCAGTTACCAGCGAGGCCCCTACGCCGGCGAGGAACGCACGGCGCGTCAACGGCAAGGATCGTGACATAAGCGATGACTTCGAAGTTGGGACGGACGCGAAGCGGCCCGGTTGCGCCCAACGATAAGGCGCGTGCAGCGAAAAGCGAACCGATGGATTCGCATAAGCAAATCACGGATCTCGCCGCGCGCGCGAGGCATTGCGCGCTCGAACAGCACGTCGGCGATTCGCACGCGGCGGGCAGCTTCGATGTCGCTGTATTCAGTGCCCGCTACAATCGACCTGTTCCGCGCTCCGCGGGCCTGGCAGCAATTGAGCGATGACTGGCGCATCACGGACACGCAACACCGCTAGACTGAACCAGTCGACGAGGCGTGAACTGCGTTCACGCAGTCGCGCTTTCTGTTCACCATGCGGAGCACAACGATGCTCGAACTGAGACCCTCCTGCGAAGGCTGTGGCAAAACCCTGCCGGCGAACGCATCGGACGCGATGATCTGCAGTTACGAATGCACTTTCTGCGAAGTCTGTGCGCTGACGCTACTGCGCAACGTGTGCCCAAACTGCGGCGGCAATTTCCAGCCTCGGCCGATCCGTCCGAAAGCGATGCTCGCGAAACATCCCGCAAGCGAAGACCGCCATGACATCCGTATCGACGAAGCGTCTCACGCCCGCTTCTTCGAACGATATCGCTCGACGCCGCCCGATGAGCGTTGATGCACACCGTGCGTCATTCGTCGCCGCCGGTCTCACTGGTGCGTGCGATGCCGCTGGCTTCGCGCGATGCCGTGCGCAGCAGGCTGATCTGCTTGCGGTAGTTGCGGCAGCCGCTGCACGTCGGCAGATGAAGCCGGATGGAGACCCACTCCCCAACCGTCAATGGCCGGTCGAGCGCGTCGGAAAGCAGGCGCGTGATGTTCTTACACTTCCCCATTCGCATCCTCGCTGGAAAAGCCCTTCTCGCTCAGGCACGTGCGTAGCCGCAACCGCGCGCGGTAGATCAGGACGCTGCAATGATTCGCGGTCATGCCGAGTTCGGTGCAGATATCGGTGGTCTCCAGATCGAGAAACTCCCGCATCATGAATACGCGTCCGATGTGCTCCGGCAAGTGTTCGAGGCACATCTCGAACAACTGCCAGAACTGCTGCTGACGCAACGCTGTTTCGGGCGTCGGCCATGGTCGCGGCTTCGCCTGCGCCGACCAGTGGCCGTTGTCCTTGAACAGTTCGCGGTCGAGCAGCGATTCTTCGTCGAGTTCCGATTCGAGCGCCGACAGGTTGACGGTGCGTTGTCTTGCTCGCAGCGTGTCGACCAGCTTGTGGCGCAGGATTCCGAACACCCACGTCTTGTGCTCCGACTGCGCCGAAAAGCGGTCGGCCTGCGTCCACGCCGCGGCGAGTGCTTCCTGGACCGCGTCTTCGGCCGCAGCCGCGTCGCGTAACTGCAGACGGGCGAAGCGCAACAGGTCGCGCCGAAGCTTTGTCAGGTAAACGGGATCGTCCAACGCGGGACGTGATGCCGTCGTCATGCGAGCCACCGTTGGCAGGTGGCCCAACGCCACAACCTGGTTGCCCAGCGGGAACCGGAACGGGACCCTTCAGGGGCATGCGTCGTGTGCTCCTGGGTGTAACGTTCAGCGCTGCTCGTCGAAGTGGTCGCATGGTTGCGATGGTTGCTGGGTGGACGATCGATCATGTTCATGATTGGGTGGTGTCGGCTCGGGCTCGTCAGCCAGTCATTCTCTCGCACGTTTTCCGAGACGCGAACGGGAATTGTGCCTTCCCGCTGGGTTACGACTCGACCACTCAATTGGGATGAGTCGGACGACCGATGGATTTATGACAACGCGGTTGCAGATTTTCGTGGGCGGTTGCCGTCGGCAAGACTCGCGTCGACACTAGATTATTGCCTGTTTCGTAACTCTCGCGGCGCGGTCAAGCATGCCGATCCCAGCCCCTGCCTGCGGTCATGGCCCGGAAGTAGAGAGCTGGCCGGCACCAGGAGCACACAGAGTTATCGATTCAATTATTACTATAATCGACAAAATATCGTGGCAATATCGTAATTTTTAAGTCAATACTGCGTATCTTTCCTTTGTCCATCGATCGCAACACATCGCCACAACCAGACGATGAGCCGATAGAAGAAAGGGCGTCCATGTGTGGGCGCCCTTTTCGTTATGCCGTCTGGTCGTGAGCGATCCGAAAGGATCTGACTGCCCGCAGGCTATACGTGTTACAGTGGGTTGTCCCGCTTTCCCTCCGTCGATCGCTCGTGCGATGAAGCGAAAAGCTTCGCGTATCGACGATCCCAAGATCGAACACGATTCTTTCGTTCCCCCACCGGCTCGTATTCAAACGGGTCTGCTGTTCCACAAAGACGCCATGACGGATCGAGCGGATTATCTGCCCGACGCTATTTGCGCGCCCGCCATCGTCACTGTGTCTCTCACGCGTTCGGTATGTTGCCGTTCTCGTCTACTCACAGCGAAAACGATCACTGGAGTCATCATGGACAACCCCATCAGAAGTTACCGGGGTCTCGAGATTTACCCGCTTGTCTATCCGCATCAGCCGCGCGGCGACGACGGTTCACGCCACTACGACAACGGCTTTGATGCTGCCGTGCGAATCTGCCGACGCGGTGACAACGATACGTTGACCGCCAGTCGCGTATTTCGTGTTTCGAGTCCTGTGCCGTTCCGGGCTGCCGGGGAAGCGCGTCGAGCATCTGCGAGTTATGCGGAGCGCGTGATCGACGGACAGATTGCAGGGCAGTCGATTGTCGGACTTTGAACGAGCTGCGATGGATGGCCTGAATGCAGGGCCTTTATGCACGTTGGGGAGAGATTGATGCAGCAGAATCGGATCGCGCGCGAAATTACGCGCGCGGATTACAACGTAGCGGCGTCGTCATGCCGGACGTCGAGCGGGACGGTGCCGACCCTGAAGGTCATCCGCCTGAGCGACAAGCGGATCATCTACCCCTTTCAGGGACGCGCGGACATGCCGCTTTTCGCCAGCGCCGTCGAGGCACAGCACTACGCCGAAGCGTATGGCTGGCAACTGGTCGACGCGGACATCGCGTTTCCTGAGTAAGCACCGCGTCGCCATACCAGCCGAAGAGCGTATTGGATTATTCAGGCATCTTCGGCGTGGTGGGAACCGGGCGATAGCGCCACTTTCCGGCGGTTGAATCGATATGCACCGCATCCTGTTTGCGGCGTTCCGCGCGTGCGTCATCAGCAACCGTGTATTCGATGCGTCTGTCGCGTAGCGGGCGGGTTGCTTCTGGTCGGTAAGCCATATGGCCTCCTGTTGTTGATAATTGCCAGTCGGTGTCACGCTGACCGGATTCATACAGTCAGTCAGGCTCGAAGCTACCCGTTAGATTTTCCCGCCACCGTCGAGTCCGCTACCCTGCCGCCAGACCTGCTTGCCCTTTTCGGACAGTTCGCCGCAACTGTGTTTCGCGTCGGCTTCCGTGCCTTCGATTGCCATATCGCCGCCGGCCTGCTCCTGCGCTTTCTGTTTCTTGTCCTTTCGCGCCGCGACGGCTTCGTCGTGTGATCTGCCTGCATAGTTCTGTGTCATGGTTGAACCCTCCGTGATACCGTACTGCGGCTGGGCAGCACTGTCCGGTCACAACACGTCTGCAGTTTGTGAGGGGAATCTGCTTTGCAATCCCTCGAATATCGATACCTTAAAAGTTCGATGACGCGGCCAGTGGCGAGTTCAGATTTAAGTTGTAACGTCGGCGCCTCGCGGTGACGGGTTGTCGACGCTAACGGCCGGAAGACGATTGCTGCCAGCAAGATATGCCGGTAGCGCGCCTTGACTGGCAAGGTTTGGAGGGCACTTATCCACAAGGTTATTCAACGAATCTGTGGATATCTTTTGCATTGGTCAAGTTGTCCACCGGCCGCGCAAGATGCGACCCCCACACGCACGCCGTCGATGCCGCCGCGGGTACTTGTGAACTGCGGCGCGCCCAGCCGATTTTGATCCCTGTAAGTTACGCGATGCGTTGACCGCCTATGATTGTCACTTCGGACCGTTGCTCGGTTTATGCGCACAAACTGAGGAAACGAATATGGCCTATCAGATCGCGGTTACCGTCGCAGCCTGCGTCGCGACTCGACCAACAGGTAGCTCGCGAAGGCGTTGACCTCGCTTGCTTGCACCCGCCGATTTTTCGTTCGATTTTGGAAATGTTCATCAAGCACAATGCCCCGGCGATCGACGAAACAGGCAAGATCGTCAACCACGACACGCGAAAATTCCTGCAGTCGTTCGTCGATCGTTATGTCGCCAGGGTCAAGACACACGGCGGAACGCGATAAATCCGCACGAGCCGCTTCATGCGATAAACCGCAGATCGCGCCCGATCCCGCCAGCTTACGCCAGCGAGGAGGCGCGGTCTGTCCCACAGTCAGTCCCTCGCAATGTTCTGCGATCACACGTGATGGTGGCCCGTCACGCGCTCCCAGCCATGGCGGATGGCAGCCTTGAAGCGCTCCCACGTATCGCCCTGAGGCGTGGCTTCCCAGTCACGGCGTGCTTCCGGCTCGACGTCGTCCCAAGGTCGATCGCGGTAGCGTATGTCCTGTCCCATCTTCGCGCCATAGAGATACGCGCCCGAATAGTCTTCGTAGCGAGTCCCCTCTTTGGCGAATTGCTCGTCGTAGTGACCGCGGAAATCCTCTTCATATTCGAGGAATTCATCGGGGATCGGTGCGCCGATGCCGCCACTGCCCGCAGGTGGCGCAGAGGGAGTCATGTACGCACCGGATCCAGGCGCTGCGGCAGTCGCGACAGCCCTTGCAGCGGGCTGATCCATCCGCGGTGCAGGGCGAACGGGCGGCAGTTCGCGAGGCTCGACTTGCACAGGTTCCGCAGCATTGCGCGGATCATTGGGATCGAGCAGATCCAGCGGCTGTCGGGTGGTCGCAGGAGGAACCGGGGGAGGGGGTGAAAGAGGATCGTGTATCGGTCGGGACACCGCCGAAACAGGTTCATACGGGCGCCGCACAGTGGGCGGCACGGACGCAGCCGCGCCTATACCCAGCTCATCGAGCATCGAACGCTCGCGGCCATCGTCGGGGAACTCCATCGGCGAATCCCAGCTGGGCGGGCGTTCCCCGATGTCCGTGGCGCCAAGATTCGCCAGCGTGCGACGGGCCAGTTCGGCGTGAGATTCGCTCGCCACGCTCACGCACACCAGCACTGCGCCCCGCCTGACGGCTTCCGTGTAGCGTACGCTGTCTTCGGGACGCGGTCCCGATGCGAACAGGTTCGCAAAGAAGCGCTCGATGTTGATCATGAAGCTGTGGCTGGCGGCTTCCGGATCCACGCCCGCAGCGGGCGGCGGCTCGGGATTCGCCTGAAGTTCGACGGCATCGCGGGGGAACCCGGTCTGAACGAGCGTGTCCCGCGCGCCTTCTGCTTGAGCGTAGGTGTCAAATAATCCGATCACGGTGTATTGCATGGTTGCCTCCTCGATTTTCGTCGGATCGGTCCGGTGGATCCGGACCGGGCGATGCGTCATCACGCCGCCGTCCAATCGATCAGGTAACCGCAACGATCATGCCGGACTCGCCGGGTCGGCGCGTGGAGCCTTCCTGCTTACGTAATCGGCATGTCGGGTTGCGGCGCGCCCGCTGCCCTGCCGGCGCGCTTTTACAAACGTCAGGTAATTCGGGTGTGCGGCAGACGTGCGCCGCGAAGCCGGAAGTTACCCGGCAGGCTGGGTCGACTGGAGATCGCTCTGAATTGTCTGAAGGATCTTGTCGAGCAAGGCGATATCGAAGGGCTTTGACAGGACGCGCACGTCCACGTGACGGGCACGCTCCAGCTCTTCGGCGTAGCCCGTCACGAGTATCACCGGCAGCTTCTGCCTGAACGACAGCACCGCCTCCGCGAGATCGATGCCGTTCATCGCGCCGGGCATGTGGACGTCGGAGATCACCATATCGAACGGCAAGGGTTCGCCGGTGCTCGCCTGCTTCGCGTGCGCGTCGTCGAAGAGCCGCATCGCAGTGTCGGCATTGAACACGCAGGTCACCTGGTGGCCCATCATCTGTAGCAGCGCTTCGGTGCCGGCCGCTACTTCCTCGTTGTCTTCCACCAGCAGGATGCGCAGCCCGTTCGGCGCAGGCGTCTCTTCGGTACGCGGCTCGACGGACCGCGCTGCTTCCGGCGCGCCTTTGGCACGCGGCAAATACAGTCGTACCGAGGTGCCCGCGCCGGTCGCGCTGTCGATGGCAGCGAGGCCGCCGGAGCGTTCGCAGAAGGCAAAGACCTGCGGCAGGCCGAGGCCAGTGCCCATGCCCTTCGGCTTGGTCGTGAAGAGTGGTTCGAACGCGCGCGCGAGCACCTCGGATGGCATCCCGACACCCGTGTCTTCGAGTGACAGCTGCACGAAATCGCCCGTCAGCGGGATGCCATCTTCGTGCCGGAAGGTGATGTTGCTGGCGCGCACGGTGAAGCGGCCGCCGTTTGGCATCGCGTCGCGCGCGTTGACAGCGATGTTGATCAAGGCAAGTTCGAGTTCCGCGACGTCGACCCTCATCGACCAGACCCCGGCGTCGACGTCGGTCACGAGCGCGACCTTCGCCCCGAGCGACGCGTCCAGCAGCTCGCGGCACGCCGGCAGCCAGCGCTCGACCGCGATCGTCTCGTTGCGCAGCGGCTGCTTGCGCGCGACGCCGAGCAATTGCCGCGTCAGCGACTGGCCGCTCTTCAGTGCCCGCTCCACCGCCGACAGCTCGCGGTCGAGCCCAGGCGCGCCGCGCCGGCGGGCGATCTGCACATTGGTCGAAATGATCATCAGCAGGTTGTTGAAGTCGTGGGCGACGCTGCCGACCAGATTTCCGAGCGCTTCCATCTTGCGCGACTGCCGATACGCGGATTCGATCGACCGGCGCATCGACGCTTCCGCCTGCCAGCGTTCCCACGCCTCTTCCTCGGCGCCGAGCCGTTTGAGCGACAGCCAGATCACGCACCACAGCACGATCGACGGCGTGAACATCGACAGGATCAGGAGACCGAGATACCGGTACCAGCCGGCCCAGATCGCCGACGTCCGATAGCCGCACGATACGTACACCGGATAGGAGCCTACGCGGCGAAACGCCAGGATCAGGCCGCCTTCGCTGCCGGCGGCGGGCATTCGCACGACGCCTGCGCGGCGGCTTTCCGCCAGGGCGTCGGCGAACGGGGTGTGCGGTGTAACGGTTGCGGCCTCGCGCGGCTTCGGCGGAAATCGTGCAAGCACGGCGCCGTCGGAACGCGTGAGGCCGAGCGTCATCGGGGCGTCTTCGCCACCGAGCAGTTCCCGATAGAAAGCGCTGAAGTAAGTCGGCCGCAGCGCGACCGAGACGATGCCTGCAAACTGGCCGTTCGCGTCGTGCCGTGCGACGCCAGTGTTGAACACCTGCTCGCCCGCCACGTGGCCAGCCATCACCTTCGAGATGTGTTCGATGGCCTTGTTGTCGCGCACGCCGGTGAAATCGTCGCGTTCGGCGATCGATATTCGCGGCGCCGGATAAAACCGGCTGCTCGCGAGCAATATGCCGTCGCGCCCGAAAATCGATACCGCGGCGACCTGCGGATAGCCGCCACCCATCGTCCGGAGCTTTTCGTGAATATCGGCTTCGTTTTCTCGAATGGCGTCGTCATCGAGGTTCTTGATGAGGTCGACGATGCGCGCATCGAGCGCTTCGTTCATGTCGAAGACTTTCAGTGCGTGTTCTTCAGCGACGCGAACGGTGCGCAACGCGGCATCGGTTGCCTCGGCTTCGCGCGCCTTCAGGTTGCTGTACGCCATCGCCGCCACATACACGCAGGGCAGCACGATGGTCGCGACCAGCAGAACGATCAGCGTGATGCGCCGGACCGCGAAATGATGTTCGGGGACGGTTGGAAATACTGCTTCGCTTTGCCGGTTCGAAGGGGGACGGCTCGTGTGACGCAGGTCGGGCCGGTCAGAAATCATCGTCGGTAGGGCTGGAGGTCGTCAGAAACGGGTGCGCGGGCGGCGGGTAGAGGCATTACCGCTTACATCATAAACGAGAAGAAACCGGCGCCCGGGGCCATTGGAGGACAAATCCATCTCATTTCCCCGCAAGACTTCGTGTTTTAGCCGGATTTTTTCGAAACAGCGACGAATCTGGAAGCGCAAACGTACACAAAAGTAGAAAAACCGGAATTCATTGTCTTGGTGCGAAGAATTTATATTCGATGGCGAATAATACGGGTCGATTTTAATCGCTGATACGATTTTGGCGGGTTGCCTTTTCGCCTGTTTACTTCGAAAATCAGTCCACAAAATTAATGCGTCCGCCATGTTCGGACGTATCTGCCGCGAGAGCCCGTCCGTTATTGCGCGTTTAATGCGTGCTAAACAGGCTTCGCGGAAATGCGCGCGGGGCATGAAGCATCGGTTATCCGGTGTCCGCTACCGCGTTGGTTCACGTACGGGGTAGTCGAACATGCCGGACATCGTCGTTGTCCTTCGCGCCCGCGCGCGTTGTCGTGCGCACGCCGCTTTCGCCATACACGGCGCCGCAGGCGTGCGCCAGTTCGACCCTGCTTCCGCTCATCTCTCGCGCTGCCAGGCCGGCAGGCTAAAGAATGGCTGAATTCTGCCGTTAACGCGCACGAGCCTATCCTGTCTTCAGACCCGCCACCATGCCCTTGCCCATTGTGATCGCCGACGATTCACTCCTCGCCCGCAAGGTGCTCACCCGAGCACTTCCGGCGGACTGGGACATCGAGATCGCCTATGCGTCGAATGGTATTGAGGCGCTCGAACTGTATCGCGCGGGCAAGGCTTCCGTGATGTTCCTCGACCTGACCATGCCCGACATGACCGGGTTTCAGGTACTGGAAGCGCTACAGCATGAGGATCTCAACACGTTCGTGATTGTCGTGTCAGCGGACGTCCAGCCGATGGCGCAAGCGCGTGTGCGCAACCTCGGTGCGATCGCGTTCGTCGCGAAGCCGGTGACCCCCGAGGTGCTACTACCCATCCTCAAGGAGTACGGGTTGTATGTCTGAGCCAGTCCTCAACGAAGACCAGCGCGACGCGCTGCAGGAGGTCGCCAACCTGGCGATGGGCCAGGCCGCGACCCGTCTCGCGACTCTGCTCGATACCTTCATCGAGCTGTCGGTACCCCGCGTGCGGGTGGTTGCCGTGCGCGAGGCCGCCAACACGCTGCGCGACATGACGGGCATCGACGAGCCAGTCACGGCCGTCCGGCAGGGATTCCGCTCCGATATCAAGGGCGAGGCACTGGTGATCTGCCGCAGCGGCAGCATCGCGCAGCTTTGCGCGCTCGTGAACGATCCGTATGTCGGTTCCGCGTACGAGACGGTCTCGCAGGAAGAACTGGTCTACGACGTCGCGAACATCCTGACGGGCGCCTGCGTGTCGTGCATTCTCGACCAGTTGGGCCGCACCCCGGTGTTTTCGGCGCCGGGGCTGCTCGGCGCGGCGATGTCGCTCGACGAGGTGTTCCAGGCCAACGTGCTGGCCTGGGAAGTCGCGCTGCTGGTCGAAGTGAATTTCGCGCTGGAAGACCAGAGCTTCCGTGCGCATCTTGTGATGTTGATGACGGAAGATTCGATCCGTCACATGAATGAGGCGCTCGATGCGCTGCTTTCCAGCTTATGAATGAAACGGTCTCGTTGTTGAGCGATCTGGTTGTCGAACGTGTCGGCTTCGGCATCTTTGTGCTCGACCGCGAGATGAAGGTTCTGATGTGGAATCGTTTTATGCACGACCACAGCGGGTTGTCGGCGGAACAGGTGGTCGGCAAGTCGATTTTCGCCAGTTTTCCCGAGTTGCCGCGTGTGTGGCTTACCCGCAAGCTCGAGAGCGTGTTCCAGCTCGGCAGTTTCGCGTTCAGTTCGTGGGAACAGCGTCCCTACCTGTTCCGCTTCGACCATGACCGGCCGATTACCGGTGGTGTCGATTTCATGCAGCAGGACTGCACGTTCATGCCGCTCACGCGCGAACGTGAAATCGTTGCCGTGTGTGTCACGATCTCCGACGTCACCGCAGTCAGCATCGTGCAGCGCGAACGCGAAGAGGCGGTCGCCAAGCTGCAGGAATACGCGGATCGCGACGGGCTTACTGGCATTGCGAACCGTCGCTATTTCGAGGCCCGGCTGCGCGACGAATACACCCGCTGGCAGCGCTATGGCGGCGATCTGTCGGTGCTGCTGTTCGATCTGGATCACTTCAAGAAAATCAACGACCAGTTCGGCCACGTCGTTGGCGATACGGTGCTGCGCGTGATGGCGCAGCGGGTCGCCGAAGTGGTCAGGGTGCAGGACATTTTCGGGCGTTTCGGGGGTGAGGAATTTGCGCTGCTGCTGCCGTGCACACCGCTCGAAGACGCGATGCTGGTCGCTGAAAAAATCCGTCAGACCATTGGCGATACGCCGGTCGACGTGCAGGGCGCGAAAGTGCCGGTGACGGCAAGCGTCGGCGGCGCGTGTGCGCGCACCGGCGTGCCGGCCTATGAAGTGCTCATCAATGAAGCCGACGCGGCGCTCTACAGCGCCAAGCGCCAGGGCCGAAACCGCTCCGTGGCCTTTATCTGAGCGGTTCCGGGCGGTCATCCCAGCCCCTGAACTGCGGCGCAGTCCAAAGGTTGTTATACTTTTCGCCGTTCCGGCGTCCCTGCCGGTATTGTTTCGCGCGTGTCCGCGCGCGCGGACGGCATGCCCTGCCGGCTGGCTTCCTTAGCACCGCCAGCGGGCGCTTCAGCGGAGATCGTCTTGGCCGTTTCCAAGCTTGTCGTGGACGATACAGAAACCGACGCCGCTGCCGTAACCTCCGGCAGCTCGTTCTATCTCGCAATGCGCATCCTGCCGGCGGCGCAGCGCGATGCGATGTATCAGGTCTACGCCTTCTGTCGCGCTGTCGATGATATCGCCGACAGCGATATGCCACGCGCCGAGCGTGCCGCCGCGCTCGAGCGTTGGCGCGCCGATATCGACGCGTGCTATGCGGGTGCGCCGCGCGCTTCGTTGCGTGCGCTGACCCGTCACATTCATACGTTTCACCTGCAGCGCGAAGATTTCCACGAGATGATCAACGGCATGGCGATGGACGCCGCCGAAGACATCGTGGCTCCCGACGAAGCCACGCTCGACCTCTATTGCGACCGTGTCGCGAGCGCGGCCGGCCGTTTGTCGGTGAGGATATTCGGGATGCAGGAAGAGCCGGGGCGCGAGCTGGCCCATCATCTCGGCCGTGCGCTGCAGTTGACGAACATCCTGCGCGACATCGACGAAGACGCGGACATCAACCGTTGCTATCTGCCGCGCGAACTGCTGGCGCGCGAGGGCATCGCGACCGTGGATCCGCACACGATCGCCGACGATCCTTCGCTGCCGCGCGCGTGCGCGCCGCTCGTCGAGCGCGCAAAGGCGCATTTCGCCAGGGCGGACCAGATCATGGATTCCCAGCCGCGAAATTGTGTCCGCGCCCCGCGCATCATGTCGGGTGTCTATCGTTGCCTGCTCGAGCGCACGGTCGAGCGCGGGTTCGACATTCCGCGCACGAAAGTGAGCAAGCCGCGGGCGCGGCTGTTGTGGATCGTCGCGCGGTATGCGTTCTTCTGATGCCGAAAACTGTTCATGTGATCGGTGCAGGCGTTGCCGGCCTGGCCGCTGCGGTGCAATTGCAGCGGCGCGGCGCGCGCGTCGTATTACATGAGGCCGCCGGGCAGGCAGGCGGCCGCTGCCGTTCCTATTACGATCGGTCACTTGGCGCGACGATCGACAACGGTAATCATCTGGTGTGGTCCGGCAATCATGCCACGCTGAACTATGCGCGGGCGATCGGCGCCGCAGACCAGCTCGTAGGCCCGACGCAACCTGAGTTCGCGTTCATGGACCTGGCTACCCGGATCCGCTGGACCGTCAGGCCGTCGGCAGGACGGCTGCCGCTGTGGCTCTTCGATGCAGCCGCCCGCGTGCCTGACACACAACCGGTGGATTACCTGTCGCTCGCGCCGCTGTTGTTCGCGAAGCCCGGCCGCACGATGGCGCAGACCATGCGCTGCAACGGCGTGCTTTGGGATCGCCTGCTGCGGCCGCTGTTTCTGGCGGTGCTGAATGTCGAGCCACGTGACGGCACGGCCGAACTGGCCGCCGCTGTTTTGCGCGAAGCGCTGCTGGCTGGCGGCGAGGCGTGCCGGCCGCTTATGGCGAAGAGCGGGCTGGGCAGCGCCTTCGTCGATCCGGCCTTGCGCCTGCTGCAGCACGGCGGCACCGACATCCGGCTCGGTTCGCAGCTCACGGATTTGACGTTCTCGGAGTCAGGTCGAGTGGCGTCCCTGCATTTCGCGGATGAAAGCATTGCGCTCAATGCGAGCGACGCGGTGGTGCTCGCCGTGCCGCCAGAGGTCGCGCAGACGCTCGTGCCGGGTGTGCAGGCGCCGGATCGCTTTAGCGCTGTCGTCAGCGCGCACTTCGCGGTCGAGCCGCCGTTCGGGCTGCCGCCGCTGATGGGGCTCGTCAACGCGACGGCCGGGTGGCTCTTCGCATCCGACGGCCGCCTGTCGGTCACGATCAACGGCGCGGAGCGTCTGCTCGATAAGCCGCGCGACGAACTCGCGAAGACGCTCTGGGCCGAGGTGGCGCTCGCAGCGGGCCTGCCGGTTCAGCCAATGCCGGTCTGGCAGGTCGTCGTCGACGAATGTGCGACGTTCGCGTCAGTGCCGGATCAGGAAATGCGCCGCCCCGCCACGCGCACGCGCTGGAACAATTTGATGCTCGCGGGCGACTGGACGGCCACCGGCCTGCCCGCAACGATTGAAGGCGCGATCCGCTCAGGCCAGAAGGCTGCGGATCTGCTGCTGAATGAACCCTTGGAACGCCGATGAACGATCTATCCCAGGTCCCGACGATGGACACCGACGCTACGCCCCCGATGCCTGAACCGGCGACGGAAGCGACACACACGGACGCTGTGCCTCAGGCCGCGACTCAAGATACCAATCAAGGTGCAACTCAGGCCGCTTCCGCTCATTCGCCCGAAGCCGCGCTGGAGACCGCAGTCACGCGCGCAACCGACGCGATCCTCGCCGCGCAGCGCCCCGACGGTCACTGGGTCTACGAACTCGAAGCCGACGCGACAATTCCCGCCGAGTACATCCTGCTCGTCCACTATCTCGGCGAAGAGCCGAATCTCGAGCTGGAACAGAAGATCGGCCGGTATTTGCGCCGCGTACAATTGCCCAACGGCGGCTGGCCGCTTTTCACCGACGGCGCGCTCGACATCAGCGCCAGCGTAAAGGCCTACTTCGCACTGAAAATGATCGGCGACGCCGAAGACGCCGAACACATGCGGCGTGCCCGTGACGCGATCCTCGCGCATGGCGGCGCGGAAGGCGCGAACGTGTTCACACGCATCCTGCTCGCGCTGTTCGGCGTGGTGACGTGGTACGCGGTGCCGATGATGCCGGTCGAGATCATGTCGCTGCCGAAGTGGTTTCCGTTCCATCTGTCGAAAGTGTCGTACTGGGCGCGTACGGTGATCGTGCCGCTCCTGGTGTTGAACGCGAAGCGTCCGGTGGCGCGCAACCCGCGCGGCGTGCGGATCGACGAACTGTTCCGCGGGGCTCCCGTTACCGTCGGCCTGTCGCGGAAGGCGCCGCATCAGAGCAAGGGCTGGTTTGCCTTTTTCCGCGCCGTCGATGGCGTGCTGCGGATGGTCGACGGCCTGTTTCCGAAGTACACGCGTCAGCGCGCGATCGACGCCGCCGTGGCGTTCGTCGATGAACGGCTGAACGGTGAAGACGGGCTCGGCGCGATTTTCCCGGCGATGGCGAATTCCGTGATGATGTACGACGTGCTCGGCTATCCCGCCGATCACCCGAATCGCGCCGTCGCGCGCCGCTCGATCGACAAGCTGCTCGTAATTCGCGAGGACGAGGCGTATTGCCAGCCGTGTCTGTCGCCGGTGTGGGATACGTCGCTCGCCGCGCACGCGCTGCTCGAAACCGGCGACCCGCGTGCCGAAGAGGCCGCGTTGCGTGGCCTGCAATGGCTGCGTCCGCTGCAGATTCTCGGGGTGCGCGGAGACTGGATTTCGCGTCGTCCTGATGTGCGTCCTGGCGGCTGGGCGTTCCAGTACGCGAACCCGCACTATCCGGACGTCGACGATACGGCGGTGGTCGTGATGGCGATGGATCGCGCGGCCGCGCTCACGAAATCGAATGTCGACCACGAAGCGATTGCGCGGGCGCGCGAGTGGGTGGTTGGCATGCAGAGCAGCGACGGTGGCTGGGGCGCGTTCGAGCCGGAAAACACACAGTACTACCTGAACAACATTCCGTTCTCCGATCACGGCGCGTTGCTCGATCCGCCCACGGCGGACGTTTCGGGCCGCTGTCTGTCGATGCTGGCTCAACTCGGCGAAATGCCGTCGGCGAGCGAGCCTTCGCGCCGCGCCTACGACTATCTGCTGAGGGAGCAGGAAGCCGACGGCAGCTGGTACGGCCGCTGGGGCATGAATTACATCTACGGCACGTGGACGGCGCTGTGCGCGCTGAACGCCGCCGGGATGAAGCACGACGACCCGCGTTTCGTGCGCGCGGTGCAATGGCTCGTCAAGATCCAGAACGCCGACGGCGGCTGGGGCGAAGACGGTACCAGTTACAAGCTCGACTATCGCGGCTACGAGCAGGCGCCGAGCGCCGCATCGCAGACCGCCTGGGCGCTCATGGGCCTGATGGCAGCGGGTGCCGTCGATCATCCTGCTGTCGAACGCGGCATCGCGTACCTGATGGCTGAGCAGCGCGATCACGGTCTGTGGGACGAAACCCGTTTTACCGCCACAGGCTTCCCGCGCGTGTTCTATCTGCGCTACCACGGCTATCGCAAGTTCTTCCCGCTGTGGGCGCTTGCACGTTACCGGCAGCTCAAGCGCTACCGGACCACGCGCGTCACGGTTGGGATTTGATCGTGCCGGTGACATCTGCGGCCGGCGAGGCCCTGCCGGTGATCGCCGTGACCGGCATGGCATTCGAGGCGCGCATCGCACGCGGCGAGGGCGTCGACGTGGTGTTTGCGGCGCGCGCCGATCTGCTCGAGCGCGCGCTGAGAGCGGCGTTGGTGCGCGGTTGCAGCGGCATTGTCAGTTTCGGGACGGCGGGTGGCCTCGCGCCGGATCTGGAAGCGGGAACATTGATCGTGGCCGATGCCGTCGACGGACCGTTCGGCCGCGTGGCGACAGACGCTGCGTGGACGGAGCGCCTCGCGGCCGCGCTCAGCGTTACGCCATTGGGCGCGCGGTTGCGCCGCGGGACGCTGGCCGCGGTCATGGCACCGCTCACCAGCGCGCACGCCAAGCAGGCACTGCACCGAAAGACCGGGGCGCTCGCCGTCGATATGGAGTCGCACATCGCAGGCGCGATCGCTGCCGCTCACGGGCTACCCTTCGCTGTCTGCCGCGCAATCGTCGATCCGGCATGGCGTACCCTGCCGCCCGCCGCGACGGCCGGTCTACGCGACGATGGCCACACGGCGATTGGGCCGATCCTGCGGGAACTGATGCGGCAGCCCTCGCAGCTCGGCTCACTCATCCAGCTTGCCGCCGATGCCCGCGCTGCGCGTCAGTCACTCGTACAGGCGCGCCGCACACTCGGTGCGGCCGGGGCGCTGCGGACGAACTGACAGGCGCCCGAATCGGGTCGCCTGCCAGACGGCCCTCTTCACCCTCTTCCTTGTATCGTCGATCGCGTTCGGCATCTCTTCGTTCCGTTGTTCTCGTGCAATAAGGGAAAACCCTTATATGCGTTATAATGCTAGGTGTTAACCCCTAATCTGGCCGCACATCAACAGACCAGAACACGCTGAAAGACGGGATGCCAAATGAATTTTCATACCAGAAAGTGGGTCAAGCCTGAAGATCTGAACCCGAACGGAACGCTGTTTGGCGGCAGCCTGCTGCGCTGGATCGACGAAGAGGCCGCCATTTACGCGATCTGCCAGTTGGACAACCAGCGCGTCGTTACCAAATTCATGTCGGAGATCAACTTTGTCAGCTCGGCCCGCCAGGGCGACATCATCGAACTCGGCATGACGGCAACGCATTTCGGCCGCACGTCGATTACGCTGCGCTGCGAAGTGCGCAACAAGATCACGCGCAAGAGCATCCTGACGGTCGAGAAGATGGTGTTCGTGAATCTCGATGAAAACGGCGAGGCGGCGCCGCACGGCCGTACGCGGATTCGCTACGCCGACGAGGCGTTTGCCCGCTTTCGCGAGAACTCGCGGCCGGCCGTGCAACCGCCGGTCGCAGTCGGCGAGGACGCCATCGAGCGCGTCGAAGCCGATACGATGCACTGACGTCCGGCAGCAGCGCTTTGTTTGCAACGAAGGCGACGAAGCGAGGAAACAGCAGGCACAAGAGAAACAGCCCGGCAGGTTTCACCTGCCGGGCTGTTTCTTTTGCCCCAACGCACACGGATGTGGGTGTGGTTCGTGCGGATTACTGTGTAGCGGGTTTCGGCAAAGGCGCGGCGTCCGGCGTCGTTCCCGCGGGCGAGCCCGTCGAGGGCGCAGCCTTCGGCGTCCCGGGCGCTGTTCCGGCCGCCGCATCGCCTGGTTCCGTGGCGTTCGGCGCACCGGCCGGGGCCGCCTGCGGGGCGCCAGACGCAGCCGCTGCACCAGCCGCTGAATCGCCAGGGTCGGAATAGTCGGGAAGGCCGGCCGGAGCCGTCCCGGAAGCGCCAGAAGCGGGCGCTGCGCTCGCGCCCGGATCGTCCGGCTCGCCGTAATCCGGCAGGGCCGCCGGCGGCGCACCTGCTCCGCGCAACAGCGCGCGGCGCTGCTGCGTGTAGGCGTCGCGGACAAACGAGTACTTGTCGAGCGCCGCCTGCGAAAGCAGGTCGGTGGCACCGAGCAGATCCGAGCGCTTGCTGATGAATTGCAGGCCGTACAACGGATTGCGCCAGGCAGGTTCGATGTAGTTGAGCGGATTGAAGCGAACATCGACGATAAGGCCAGCACCGTCACGGAACGAACTCGGCCCGAAAAGCGGCAGCACCAGATACGGACCGGACGGCACGCCCCAGCGTCCGAGTGTCAGTCCGAAGTCCTGATGATGCTTGGGCAGCCCCGCTGGTGTCGCGAAGTCGAGCAGGCCGCCGATCCCGAACGTCGAGTTGAACGCGAAACGCATGATGTCTTCGGTTGCGTCCGTGATGTTCAACTGCAGCAGGTTGTTGGCCGCGTTGCCGAGATCGCCGAGATTCGAGAAGAAGTTGCTGATCGCCGTGCGCAGCGGCTGCGGCGTCACCTTCTGATAGCCCTTCGCGATCGGTTGGGCGATGGCCGTATCGACCGTATCATTGAACTTGAAGATGGCACGGTTCATCGGCTCCAGCGGATCGCCGGGCTTGCGGTCAGGGCCGGTCGCGCAGCCGGTAAGGGCACTCGCGACAACAAGCGCCAGCGCGGTGGTGTGCATCTTCATCCGTCGATCCCTGTAGTTTTCTTACGGACGCGCTTCGGGCGCGGTTTGCCCATCAACACTGGCTGGAATACCACTGCACCGACCAGCGTGCAGAACAGCGACAGCGCCAGCAGCCGCCCCATGCTCGATGTGCCCGGATGGTGCGAAAGCCACAGGCTGCCGAAAGCGGTCGCCGTGGTGGCAGCGCTGAACATCACGGCGTGCGTGAGGCTCGATTGCAGCAGGCCGGTCTGGCCGTTGCGCCATGCCATCACGAAGTAAATCTTGAACGCCACGCCGACGCCGAGCATCAGCGGTAATGCAATGATATTGGCGAAGTTGAGCGGCATGTTGAAAACGACGCACAACTCAAGTGTGACGATAGCCGAGACGAGCAGCGGAATCATTGTGCGCAGCACGTCCCCCAACCTGCGCAGTGTCAGCCACAGCAGGATCGTAATCGACAGAACCGCCCAGCCGGCGGCCTGCAGGAACGCCGTGATGATCGTGTCGGCGGAATGCAGGATCGAGATCGGGCCGCCGAGCGCGCCCGGCTCGGCCTTTTTGACCGCCTTGGCGAAGCGGCGCAGCATCGTGTCGTCGCTGGGATCGGCGCCTGCCTTGAATTTCGGCGCGACGTCCACGAGCGCGTGGCCGTCGGCTGACACCCAGCTGCCGGCGATCTGCGGCGGCACGGATTCGCGGGTGACCGGCGACGGCTGCAACAGTGCGGTCAGTTGTCCGAGCGCTATCCTGAGCGATTCGGCCATCGCCGTTTCAGCACGGTCGCGGGTAGCGGCGTCTGCGGCGGCGAGCTTCGCAAGTGTCGCGGACAGATGTTTGGCTTCGGCTGCGCCCGGCCCCGGATGATCGTCGGCGGCGAGCGACAGCTGGTTCGCAGCGCGCTTGAGCGCGGCGACGCGCACGGCGTCGGTGGCGGGCTGCGCGGGTGTCTGCGTCAGCGCGGGCAACAGCTGCTGGGCGGCATTGGCGATCAGCGCGAGTTTTTGCGGCTGGTCGGTGGGGATGAAGGTGCTCAGGGTGGTCACGCGGCCGACTTCCGGCAGCGCCGACAGCTTCGCGGCCATCCGGTCCGCATCCGCCAGCGACGGCGCAAGCACGTGCACGTTATTGATCGAAGCCTCGGGAGCGTCGTTGAGCGACAACAACGTGGCCATCGATTCCGTGTGCGGGTCTTTCAGGTGCAGCGGGTTGAAGTCGAAACGCAGATGCGTGAGCAACGGCAGCGCGCCGCCCACCACGATCAGCGTCATGATCAGCACCGGCTTGCGGTTGCGGTCGAGGAAGTCGTCCACCGGCGCAAGTTGCCTGAATCCGGGCGACACAGGTTCGGGTTTCGGTTGCATGACATGGAGCAAGGCAGGCAGCAGCGTCATGTTCGTCAGATACGCGACGAACATCCCGACACCCGCGATCTTGCCCAGTTCCGACACGCCACGATACGCAGTCGGCAGGAACGAGAAGAAGCTCAGCGCAACGGCGACCGCCGCGAGCGTCAGCGGCACGCCGATGCTATGCGCGGTATTCAGCAGCGCAGCGGGAAGGCGGTCGTCGCGGTTGCGCTCTTCACGGTATTTCACGCCGAACTGGACACCGAAATCGACGCCCAGCCCGACGAACAACACCATGAACGCGACCGAGATCATGTTCAGCGCCTCGACCATCATCAAGCCGAGCGCCGCCGTGATCGCGAGGCCGACGAAAAGTGTGATGAACACCGCGATGATCAGCCGCTTGGAACGCAGCGCGAGCCACAGGATCACGAGCACGACCACCATCGTGCCGATGCCGTTGACGACGGCCCCGTCCTTTACCGACGCAAATTCCTCATCGGCGAGTGGCTGTTCGCCAGTCAGCCGGACTGTCGCACCATACTGCGTGTCGAGATGCAGCGAAGCGGCGGTATCGCGGATAGCCTGCGACGCCTGCGCGCCAGGTTCGAGCGCGGCGTAGTCCACAACCGGCTGGACCGTGACGAACGCGCGGGCCGGTTGTGTCGCCGCACTTTTGTCGACGAGCGCGCGCCACGAGAATACCGACGGTTGACCGGCCAGCACGCCGTCGAGCACGGTCGCGCTCTGCGACAGCAGATGACTCATGTCGCCGAGCTTCACCTGGCCGATCTGCAGCGGCAGCAGCAGGGTGGTCGTCAGAATGCCGGCGAGGCCGGTAAGACTGGGATCGTGAGCGAGCGAATTGACGAGCGGTCTCGCCTGGACCAGCTGGGAAGTGGTCGATTCGACGTCCTTGAGCGGCAGGAACAGCAGACCGTTATGCTCGAAGAAGGTGCCGTCGGCCGGTTGCGAGACGGCGACGAACTGTTTCGGCTGCTTCTGCAGCGCCGCGGTCAGCTTGTTGGCGGCGGCATCGGCGAATTCGGGCGCGCCGGCTTCGACGACCACGAGTACGGTCTTGCCCCGGTCCGGGAAGGCCGCATTCATCGCGTTTTCGAGGCGCGACCATTGCGCGTCGGTATCGATCAAACGGCTGATGTCCGTGTTGATCTTGAAGTGATGCACGACATAGAAGCCACTCGCGACAGCGAGTGCGAGCGACAGCGCAATGACCGGCCACGAGAGGCGTATCGACCACGCAACGAGGCGAACTATGGATGACTTCAGCATACAGGTGAAATAGCCCTGTCGTTAACGGCGTTTTTGGCAGAAGGGCACAAGTATACAGACGCAGCGGCCTCGCGCGCGTCGTGCGGGACAGGACGCAACGTGCAAAGCCGGTATACTGGCCCCCAACGGCTTCCTGGCCGCCGGGTGGCTGTCCTTTTCACCTTCATGTTCCAGCGAGCATATGAAACGTTATTTGTCTGCTTTTTTCGCAGCGGCCGTGGTTTCCAGCGCGGCTTTCGCACAAGCTGCACCGGACGCTGTCGTGAAGAGTGCCGTCGAGGGCACCGTCGCCGCGATGAAGGCCGATCCGCAGGCACGCGGCGGCGATATGAGCAAGATCACCCAGGTGGTCGAGACGCGCTTCGTGCCTTACACGGACTTCCAGCGGACGACGCGAATTGCCGTCGGCAAGGCGTGGGCGACCGCGACACCCGAGCAGCAGAAGCAGCTGTACGAGCAGTTCACGAAACTACTGGTCGGAACGTACGCAGCCTCGCTGTCGCAATTGCGGGACCAGGACGTCAAGTTCCGTTTCCTGCCGTCGGCGTCTGCTGAAGAGACCAAGGACACCGTTGTGCAGTCGCACGTGATCAGCAACGGCGGCGACGATTCGATCGATTACCGGCTCGAAAAGAGTGCCTCCGGCTGGAAGATTTACGACATCAACATGATGGGCGCGTGGCTCATCCAGGTCTATCAGACGCAGTTTGCCGATCAACTCGCCAAGGGCGGGATCGACGGATTGATCAAGTTCCTGACCGAGCACAACGCGCGCAGCGCCGGTTGATTGGCAGAACCCGCGGGATCGCCGCGGGCTCGCTGCGCGACATCGGCATAGCGGGCCCGAAGCTAGCGTCTGCGATGCTCCACTGCGAACTTGATCAGCTCAGCCTGCCCCTCGATGGTTGCTGATCTGTACGCTGACCGCTGGCTGGCAGAAGAGTTTTTCCGCGAGCGGCAGAATGCGCGATACGGATCGGGGGCTGGAAAGTGCTGTTGAGCTGACCATCCGCTTATCCCGAAAATAAAAGAGCGCAACGGTTCGCACCGTTGCGCTCTTTTCCTTGCGTGCCGCTCATTCACGAGCGGCACGAATACAAATGCAGGCAGCCTGCTCAACGCTCAGCTTGCGGCTGCCGTTGTTCTTTCTACTTTCTTGCCCTTACCTGCACGGCCGATCTCTTCCAGCTTGATCTCGACGTGACGCGAGAACACGTACTCGGCCGGACGCTGCTTGTCGAGCGGGATGTCCTTAGCGAACGCGCCCGAGGTCTTCGGACCACGCAGGCTGACCTTCAGTGCCTTCAGCGGATGCGCCACCGTATCCATCACGGCGGTCGCTTCGAAGCCGCAGTGGACCATGCAGTCCGCGCACTTCTCGTAGTTGCCGGTGCCGTAGGCGTCCCAGTTGGTCGTCTCCATCAGTTCCTTGAAGGTCTTCACATAACCTTCGCCGACCAGATAGCACGGCTTTTGCCAGCCAAACACCGTGCGCGCCGGATTACCCCACGGCGTGCATTCGTAGGTCTGGTTGCCGGCCAGGAAGTCGAGGAACATGCCCGACTGGCTGAACGACCAGTTCTTGCCATTGTTGCCGCGCTTGAAGATTTCGCGGAACAGGTGCTTGGTCTTGTCGCGGTTCAGGAAGTGCTGTTGATCCGGCGCGCGTTCGTACGCATAACCCGGCGACACGGTAATGCCGTCGACGCCCATCGGCCCGAGCGTGTCGAAGAACGCGGCGACGCGTTCCGGCACGGCGTCGTTGAACAGCGTGCAGTTGATGTTGACGCGGAAACCGCGGCGCTTCGCTTCGCGGATCGCGTCGACGGCCTTCTCATAGACGCCTTCCTGCGACACCGAGTGATCGTGTGCTTCCTTGTCGCCGTCGAGGTGAACCGACCATACGAAGTACGGATTCGGCTCGTAGTCGTCCATCTTCTTTTCCATCAGCAGCGCGTTCGTGCACAGGTACACGAATTTCTTGCGCGCGATGATGCCCTTCACGATCTGCGGCATTTCCTTGTGCAGCAGCGGCTCACCGCCGGCGATCGACACCACGGGCGCGCCGCATTCGTCGACGGCGCCGAGGCATTCTTCCAGCGACAGGCGCTGGTTCAGGATAGGATCCGGATAGTCAATCTTGCCGCAGCCATTGCAGGCCAGATTGCAGCGGAACAGGGGCTCGAGCATCAGCGCGAGCGGGTAGCGTTTGTTGCCCGAAAAGTGCTGGCGCATGATGTAAGCGCCCACCCGGACCTTCTGTAGCAGCGGAATAGACAATCTGTCCTCCTTAAACTTCGCGTGCGGCGAGTGGTTGCGTCAGCTTCGACGGCAACTTGAATTCGACTTTCTCTTCACGGCCCGCCATCGTCGTGACGTCGACGGGTCCCAATGCGCGCAGCGCATCGATTACGTTTTCAACCATTTCTTCCGGCGCCGAAGCACCCGCCGTGATGCCGACCGTCTGCGCATTCGCGAACCACTCCGGCTTCACTTCGGAACCATCGGCGACGAGGTAGCTCGGCACACCTGTTTCGCTGCCGATTTCGCGCAGCCGGTTCGAGTTCGAACTGTTCGTCGCACCCACCACCAGCAGCACATCGACCTGCGTGCTCAACTCGCGCACCGCCGCCTGGCGGTTTTGCGTTGCGTAGCAGATGTCGCGCGTGTCCGGGCCGACGATGTCGGTGAACCGGCGCAGCAGCGCGTCGATGATGCCGCGCGTATCGTCGACCGACAGCGTCGTCTGCGTCACGTACGCAAGCGGCGTGTCGAGCGGCAGATCGAGCGTCGCGACTTCGGCTTCGCTCTGCACGAGCAGCACCTTGCCGGGAATCTGCCCGATCGTTCCTTCGACTTCCGGATGGCCCGCGTGGCCGATCAGGATCAGTGTGCGGCCAGCGCCGACGTACTGACGCCCCTGTACGTGTACCTTGGTGACGAGCGGGCAGGTCGCGTCGAGCACATCGAGCCCGCGCTGCTCGGCGTCACGTTCGACGCTTTGCGCCACGCCATGCGCGCTGAAGATCGCGACGGCGCCTTCCGGCACCTCGTCCAGTTCTTCGACGAAGCGCGCCCCTTTTTGACGCAGGTTATCGACCACGTGGCGATTGTGGACGATTTCATGGCGCACATAGACCGGCGCGCCGTGTTGAAGCAGTGCGCGATCGACGATTTCGATCGCACGGACAACACCCGCACAAAAGCCGCGGGGTTGAGCAAGGATGACTCGCATAGGCTGGCGAACTCCGACTGACGCGGGTCTCGAAGAAGCCGGTAACAATGACTTTATCGCCGCGACCATCATATTAATGGATGCATTAAGTCCGACAAAAAGCCGGCGCACCGAAACCAAACGCGCATTCTAACGCTATCGCGGCCTCCTTGCTTTCCTGAACACACCGGATACAACACCTGCCGCAGCAACAATGACCGCTGCACCCGACATGCGGAACCCTTAAACTATCAGGCCTTGCGGTGGTTGTTTACAACCGCATTACTGAATGCATTTGGGGCTCGCTGGATGGAAGTCGATCACTACGAAAACTTTCCTGTTGCACGCGCGTTGCTGTCGAAGTCGTCAGGCGGGCTGGTGGGCTGGCTGGCAGTGTCGGTCGAGGGTAACGCATGATGCTGTTTCTTTTTGTCCTTTCCTGCCTGTCGCTGCTGATCTGGTGTGTCCTGCTGTTTGCCCGTGGCGGCTTCTGGCGGGCGCGTCCCGCGGCGCCGCTCGCGGTGCCGGCACGAAGCGGCGAGGGTGACGCATGGCCTGCTGTGGTCGCTGTGGTGCCGGCACGTAACGAAGCCGACGTGATCGCGCGAGCCGTCGCTTCGCTGCTCGGCCAGGATTACGCGGGCGCATTTCATGTGATCGTCGTCGACGACCATAGCACCGATGGTACTGCCGACGCCGCCCGGGCCGCCGCGCTGCAACTGCAATGTCCTGACCGCCTGACGGTGCTCACGGCGAAGCCGTTGCCGGCGGGCTGGTCGGGCAAGGTGTGGGCGCAGTCGCAGGGCATCGGGGCCGTGAAAACGCTCGGTTTGCCCGCCGACTACCTGCTGCTCACCGATGCGGACATCGGCCATCCCGCCGACGCCGTCACGCAGCTGGTGGTGCGCGCGGACGAGGAAAAGCGCGATCTCGTCTCGCTGATGGTCCGGCTGCGCTGCGATTCGTTCTGGGAAAAGGGGTTGATTCCCGCGTTCGTGTTCTTCTTCGCGAAGCTGTACCCGTTTTCGTGGGTGAACAACCCGCGCAACAAGACGGCTGCGGCGGCTGGCGGCTGCATGCTCGTGCGCCGTACGGCGCTGGAGGAAGCGGGCGGCATCGAATCGATCCGCGCCGAACTGATCGACGATTGCAGTCTCGCGGCGCGCATCAAGCATCGCGGTGAAGGCCGGCATCCGATCCGGCTGGATGTCGCGGCGCGCAGCGTTTCGCTGCGTCCGTACGACAGTTGGCGCGACATCTGGAACATGATTGCGCGCACGGCGTTCACCCAGCTGCACTATTCGGGCTGGCTGCTGGCAGGCACGCTGGCCGGCATGACGATCATCTATCTGATACCGCCGGTGGTGGCGATTGTGCTCGGACCGCTGGGCTGGCCTGCGTGGCTCGCCTGGGCCGCGATGTGCTGCGCGTATGCGCCGATGCTGCGCTACTACGGCCGCTCCCCGCTGTGGGCGCCGTTCCTTCCGCTGGTGGCGCTGTTCTACGTCGGTGCAACGTTCGCGTCGGCGGTGCGTTACTGGCGCGGCAAGGGTGGCCAGTGGAAGGCGCGCGTTCAGGCGCCGACGCAGGGGCGCCAGGAAAACTGAGGGAGTGCGGTCAGGCGGTGCGCGGCGCGATTGCACCGCGCGCCGCTTTTGCATGGAAGGCGGGTTAGCGTTGCATCAACGCTGCGTCAACATCATGTACATCTGGATGACCATGTCCGGCGAGAACGTGAACGGCACCCAGCCGTGGCCGGTATGGCGCATCACCAGCAGACGGTCGCCGTTCGACTGTTTCTGCGCGGCCATCACCGGATTCTTCGTCGACGCGAAGCGCCAGCCAGGCGGTATCGCGCCCGGCGGCTCCGGCTTCATCGATGCACGCGCATTCGCCAGTTCTTCGATCAGCTGACCGATCTGCCCCGGGTTCAGCGAGACGGTCTTTCCGCCGATCGTCATCGTGATTTCGTTCTGGCCCGGGCGACCGACCAGCAGCGTCAACTCTTCGGTGGCAATGTCTGCCGCGTTGTCCATGGCAGATGCGGTGGTGGCATCCGCGCTGGCAGCTTCCGTGGCAACGTTGGCGGCGGGTTCTGCGGTGGCCGATGCCGGCACGGGTTGCACGGCGTGCGTGTCCGGCGCAGCGGCTGCGGCGGGAAATTCAGGGGTGGCTTCCTGGGCGGCCACGGCTTTCGGGGCCAGCGCGACTTGAATGAGCTGATCGACGCCCGTTTCAAGCGCGCCGATCTGTTCTTGAAGATTCATGCGAGGCTTTTTCCGGTAAGACCCGCGATTTTACCTGTTACGCGCCGCCTTTGACCTTTCGCCGTCTTGCCGACGTTGTAACAAAGTGCTTGAACAGCGCGAGGACTCCTTCCTCGCAGGTGCGGGTTGGCCGAACTCAAGCCTTCAGATAGCCCGCCTGCCTGAACCACTCCAGTGCATCGCGGAGCCCTTCGCGATACGGCCGCGCCCGATAACCGAGTTCGCGTTCCGCCTTCGCCGACGTGAAGTACATCTTGTTCTTCGACATCTTCAGTCCGTCGACAGTGACGAACGGCTCGCGTTTCGTGATCCTCGCGACGGCTTCCGCGCCGATCGCCAGCGGGTACAGCGGCCAGCGCGGCAGTGCGAGTGTCGGCGGCTTGCGGCCGGTGAGATTCGCGATGTCGGCCAGCATGGCCTGCAACGGCAGGTTTTCGCCACCGAGAATATAGCGTTCACCCACCTTGCCCCGTTCGAGCGCCAGGAAGTGGCCGGCAGCGACGTCGTCGACGTGGACCAGATTCAGCCCGGTATCGACGAACGCCGGAATCTTGCCGAGCGCCGCTTCGACGATGATGCGTCCGGTCGGTGTCGGCTTCACGTCGCGCGGGCCGATTGGCGTCGATGGGTTGACGATGACGGCGGGCAGGCCGTCGTTGGCGATCATGCGTTCCACCGCGCGTTCGGCGAGCACCTTGCTGCGCTTGTAGACGCCGATCGCCTTGTCGGCTGCGAGCGGCGAGGTTTCGTCGGCGGACTGGCCCGAGTTCGTGACTTTCAGCGTCGCGACGCTGCTCGTGTAGACGATGCGCTCGACGCCTTCCTTCAGCGCCGCACGCATCGTCGCCTCGGTGCCTTCGAGATTCGCGCGTTCGATGTCGGACGGGTCCGGCGCCCACAGGCGATAGTCGGCGGCGACGTGGAACAGATAGCGCACGCCGCGCAGCGCAGCGCGCATCGACGCCTCGTCGCGCATGTCGCCCACGACGATTTCCGCGTCGAGCGCTTCGACATTGCGTCGCGGACTCGTCGCGCGGACGAGCACGCGCACTGCACAGCCCTTCTGTTGCGCAATACGGGCGACGGCCGATCCGACAAAGCCGGACGCGCCGGTGACGAGCACGAGGTCGCGATTCTGATCGGTCATTCTTTTCTGACTTCCCTGTCTGGCGTGTGAGGGCGCTGCGCGATTGCGGGCAGCGCTGGTTGATCGTCGTCGGATTGTACGTGGCGCGCGTGAGATGGTCACCGGAGCTGACAGTCCACGCGAAGACGTTCGACGCGGGCAGCAGCATCGCCACGACGCGACTAAAATGCCGGGTTGAAAAGATAGTCAGGAGATGTCCGCATGACCGGCCCGGATCTGGATTCGCGAATCGAAACGTATTACGTGCGCGTGCGGGGTCACGTGCAGGGCGTCGGCTTCCGTCATGCGACCGTGCGCCAGGCGCACGCGCTCGGCATCAAGGGATGGGTATTGAACCGGGACGACGGCTCAGTCGAAGCCCTGTTGCAAGGGCCCGCCAATCAGGTGGACAGGATGCTGTCCTGGCTGCGCCACGGGCCGCCTGCGGCGCGCGTGACGGAAGTCACCGGCGAAGAGCGGTTCACCGACAAGCGCTACGAGCGCTTCGAACAGCACTGAAACGACGCGCCCGTTTTACGGCACACCTCTTCGCGGACGGCGGAGGATGGCCTGTTGCAGGCGTTGCTGCCTGCACGCGCGGAGCACACACGGCGAGAGCGGCCAGAGAACCGGCCGCTTCGCCCGCAACCCCGCCGCGCGGGACGTCAGCGCGCGACCAGCAGACTTTCCGCAAATCCCCAATCACACTCGACCCACTGACGCAGGCACGCGAATCCCGCGTCGTCCGCGATGGCGTCGACTTCTTCCGCGCGGTACTTGTGGCTGCTTTCAGTCCAGATCGTCTCGCCTTCTTCGAGCGTGACGGACAGTTTCGCCGCTCGCACGTGCGCACTCACGCGGCGCTTTGCGCGCAGATGCATCTCGATGCTGCGCGCCTCGGGATTGAAGCGCGCGACGTGCTCGAATGCATCGAGCGGAAAGTCGCCGCCCAGTTCGCGATTGACCCGCGCGAGCAGGTTCAGGTTGAACGCGGCGGTGACGCCGATCGGATCGTCATACGCGGCGATCAGCGTCGGCACGGGCTTGTCGAGATCCGTACCCAGCAGCAACGCATCGCCGGGCTTGAGCATCATGCGGATATCGCGCAGAAAGCGCGTGGCGGCAAGCCGGGCGAAATTGCCGATCGTGCTGCCGAGAAACAGCACCAGCAACTGTTCGCCAGCCGGCCGCTTTTCGCTGACTTCCGCAAGCCCGGCGAGATAGTCGCGTTCATAGCCGACGATCGAAATGCGCTCGATATCACCCAGCTCGCGACGACAGAGTTGCAACGCGGTGCGCGAAATTTCAATCGGGCAGTAAGAAGTGGGGCGCTTTTTACACAGTGCTTCCAGAATCCGGCGCGTTTTTCGGCCACTGCCGCTGCCGAGTTCGGCGACCGTCACATCGGGGGAAAGCTGCGCGACGATGTCGGTGGCGTGCCGCGTCAGCAGTCGCTCTTCCGAGCGCGTGACGCCGTATTCGGGCAGAGCGGTGATGACCTCGAAGAGCGCGGAACCCACTTCGTCATAGAGATACTTGGAAGGCAGTTCCTTCTGCGGGGAGTGTGTCAGGCCGGCGCGGATATCCGCTGCAAATCCGGGCGACACATCTTGCAATAGCGCAGGCTGAGTCATGCAGGGGTCCTCTTTCAGGTGACGGCTGCTGGCCGTGCGGTGGGCGCGCATCGCGAGTCGATGTGCACAGGAAGGTGGACGAAAGCGTCTGCGTTTGTGTCGATAAAGACAGGCTTTGAAGCAAGAACCGCGCTTGCCGCGTGCGCTGACGTTCTGAAAGGGATCGGCGGCGCGTTCGCAGGACCGATGAAGTTACGTTCTAGTTCATCAATCGCCAATGCGCACGAAATAAATACAGTGGGCCATCTGTGTGACAACCCGTCTAGAATGCCGGCTTGCATTCACGAGGCGGCGCCACACGTCATTCGCGAGACCGTCCGTCAGAGACAATCGAAACGATGAAAAAGAACAGAATCGCGTCCACGTGCGGCGCGGCGAACGTATGCGCCCCCATTTCCCGCGTTGCCGGACTATCGTTGCGGCAGGCCAGCCGATGAATCAGTATGAACCGGGACGCGGCATTGCACTGTCCGTCGCCGCGTCGACCCTGTTTGCGCTGCTATCGGCTTACGCGAAGCTTCTCGCGCCGCTGACCGGCCTCGACATCTTCGCGTGGCGCATCATCTGGACGCTGCCGGGCGCGTGGCTGCTGATCACGCTGCGCGGGCGTCTGCCGCAATTGCGCGAACTGGCGGCGCGGGCTGCGATACAACCGAAAATCGCACTCTTGATGATCGTCAGCGCCGCGCTGCTGGGCGCGCAACTGTGGGTCTTCCTGTGGGCGCCGCTGCATGGGCGAATGCTGGAAGTGTCGCTGGGCTATTTTCTGTTACCGCTGACGATGGTGCTCCTCGGCCGCTTTTACTACCACGAGCGGCTCGACACGCTGCAATGGCTCGCGGTCGGCTTTGCGGCTCTGGGCGTCGCCCACGAATTGTGGGTGACGCGCGCATTTTCGTGGCCGACGCTGCTCGTCTCACTCGGCTACCCGCCCTACTTCGTGCTGCGGCGCAAAATCAAGGCGGATTCGCTGACGACGTTCGCGCTCGAAATCACGTTGCTGTTTCCGGCTGCCATCGCGTTCGTCGCAGCAGGCGGCTCGCTTACGATGCTGAGCGGCCGCTACGATATGTGGCTTCTGCTGCTGCCGGGGCTGGGCGCGCTGAGCACGGTGGCCCTCGGATCGTATCTGAAGGCGAGCCGGTTACTGCCGATGGCGCTCTTCGGCATCCTAGGGTATGTCGAGCCCGTGCTGCTTGTGATCGTCTCTGTGACCTTGCTCGGCGAAACGCTTTCGGCAGAGCAACTTGCGACATACATACCGATCTGGATCGCGGTTGCGCTCACGGCACTGCATAGCGTGCGACTGGTGCGCTTCGCGCCGCGCTAATGGCGCTAATGGCGCTGATGTTGATGCTGATGCGCCACGGCCTTACCTGCGTTGATGCGCGTTGGCCCGACCTGTGCTTCGATCGCCTCGCGAAGGGCGGGCCGCCAGCCGAAGCCGAATAGCACTTCGGCAAGCACGAACAGTGGACCGATCGCGAGGCCGATCACGTCATCGACGAAGGCGGGCTTGCGATGCTCATACGCGATGTGGCCAACCAACTGAAACACCCAGCCCACCAGGAAAAGGCCGATGCCCGCGCTGAGCCAAGTCGGTGTTGATTGCGCTGCGAGCCACTGGCCGGCCAGGAGGCACAGCGCGGACACGATTGCCATCATCAAGCCGAGCGGCACATCGAGCACGAGATAGTAGACGGTTGCCGTGACGAACAACGCCAGCGCGGGTGAAAGCGCGAAGGGCAGGCCGCCAGCCATCCATGCCGGGCGGCTCAGCAGCACGGCGAGCGCGGCGACGATCATCGGAATGCCGACCAGATGAGTCGCGATGTTGCGCTGGTCCCGATGGTAGGCCGCGTACTGGCCAAGTTGTTCCGTCAGCGTTCTCATGGATGCCGCTCCGTGGTCCGATTCGCCATAATCGCGTGCAACAGGATTTCAAACCATCGGGTAGCCGACAATTCAGCACGGATGTCGCGATATGAATTCGAGTCTTTCTTCCAGTCGACTTGCTGATCTTCCCACAGACAGATACGCCGCGTTGATCGACGTGCTCGGCAACAGTGCGTGGTTTGCCGCATGCGGGGAAGATCTGCGGGCACAGCTTGTCGCTTTGGGACGCGTACTGCCTCTGCCTAGCGGGACCCGGCTCTTCATGCGGGGAGACGCCGATGATGGCCTCTATTGCGTGCTTGAGGGATCGATACGCATCAGCGCTGCAAGTTTCAGCGGCAAGGAAGCGCTGCTCGCGGTCATCGAGCCAGTCAACTGGTTCGGTGAGATCGCGCTGTTCGACGGCCGGGAGCGGACCCACGATGCCTGGGCGGAACGCGATTCGATGTTGTTTTATGTGCCGCGTTTCGCGCTTGTTGCGTTGCTCGAGCGACGACCGGACTACTGGCACGCGTTCGGTCTGCTTCTGACGCACAAGCTGCGGCTCGCTTTTGAAGCGATCGAAGACGCAGCGCTGCTGCCTGCTGCGCAACGCATCGCGCGGCGCTTGCTGATGATGGCGCGCGACTTTGGCGAGCCACACGCGGCGCGGAGCGTGCTCAGAGTACTGCAGGAAGATCTGGCGATGATGCTGGCCCTATCGCGGCAGACCACCAATCAGGTGCTGCGTCAGTTCGAAATGCGCGGCGCCCTGAAGCTGCGTTACGGCGAGATCGAGATCGTCGACGCGGGAAGACTCGCGATGCTGGCCGAGCCGCAAGCGGGGGCATAGTGGGCGGGCAAGCTACCAGCAAGATGATGCTTGCGGACAGAAAAAAGGCGAGTCTCGCGACTCGCCCTCGAATGGCCTCTTCCGGTTATATTCGGCGCGCCGGAAGACGCCTGACCGATGACGTTATTGCGTTTTTGTCGTATCGGCCTTGGTGTTAGCCTGCGTAGCGTTGACTTCTTTTGCCGTTCCCGCCTTGTCCTGCGCGACTTTGGGTTCAGCAGCGTGTTTCTTGTGCGCGACCTTGACGTGCTTCTTCGCGCCGGCTGCGGGCTTCGTCGCGGGAGCATCGGCCGCGGTCTTGTTTGCGGTGGCGTCGGTCTTCTTCGATGCGTCAGCATTCAGACTGGCGGACTTTGAAGCCTTCAGAGGCGCCTCTGCAGCCGCGGGCGCCGAAGCGGGCGCAGCAGTCTGGGCGAATGCCGTCGAAACGAGCAGAGCGGAAGCGAGTGCGGCGAAAATCATCTTCATTATTTGACTCCGTGGGATCGCGGCTGAGAATGTTCAGCGCTGCCGGTTTAACGCGGTGGCGATGACGCCAGTTGACGCGCTTCTGGTGACAAAACGTAACGGCGGCCAAACGCATTCAGCTAAAAGAAAAGACCCGCGGTGATTAAACCGGCGGGTCTCTTTAAGCGTGCATCAAGAAAGCGCGAGTGCGCCACAAACGCTAACTGAACGGATTGTCGATGACACCTGGTTTCGCGTCCGGTTCGTCCTTGATCCTGTCGGGCAGTGTGCCTTCGGCCTGCAAGGACTCGACGACACTATCCAGCGCCTGCTTCAGTGCGAGCGCCGCCTGCAGGCCGCGTTTGTCTTTCGTGAGTTCCAGCGTGCCTGCGACGACAACGCGCGTCGCGCCGTTCGTTACCGTGAGGGCGTCGCCCTGGATGTTGAGGACGTCGTCATCGTTCGAGTAAGCCTTAAACACCTTTTAGTCCTCCAGGTTTCTGGTCCTTCAGATTTTCCGGAATGCCCGGAAAGCGAATGCCGCTCATCGATTCGACTTCGTGAATCGAGTGCATGTCATAGCGATTCGTCGCGACATTATCGACCACGATCGCGAACGCCATCTGTTTCGATGGAATGTAGACGACCTTGAACAGCTGCGTCGGCACGAACACCCGGGTCGGACCAATGGTCTGCAACTGCTGCCCGTTGAACATCGGCCCCGTGATGACATAGGTATCGTCGTACCTTGTCGTGAGTCTGCGCACGGCCGTCTCGATGCGCGACCACAGGCGCTGATTGTTCTCGCGATTTTGCGGCACGACGTTCGCGAGCGAGAAGGACTCGGCCATCGCTTCCTCATTCCAGCGATTGCCCGCCGGACTCATATGACCGCGATCGAAGCCGCTGCGCTTGTAGTCGGCGAGCGTCGCGCCTTCGCCCTCCGGCAGGCGCGAGTCTTCGAAGAATTTGTTGGTGCGCACCATGTCTTTGGCGGCTTCGATGTGATCACGCGTCAGATGTTCCGCCGACCACAGCGGCCCGTGCGTAATACCGGAATGAAGCACCGCGAAATCGGCGTAGCAGAGCACGCGCGTTTTCGGCGTCATCCGTGGATTGGTCAGCACGGGGAACTGATCGTTGGGAGCGAACCCGGTGCAGGAGGGCGCAGCGGCCATAGCATGGCCGGCGACTGCGATCAACAGACAGGAAAACAGCTTCTTCATATGCGGAGCGATCGATGAGCGGGGCGCAAGTATAGCGTCGTCCGTCGCGTCGAACGCTGACCGTTACATCGGCATACGAAACAAATAAGGAAACAGCCGGGGAGACGAGAAAAACAGGAGGGACAAAAAAAGGGCCGCCTTGCAGCGACCCGAATACGTGGAGTCACCACTTTAGGCGCGCAAGCTTAAGAGCGACTTAACTGCCATCCGGTATCGCTTCTGCACGGCATGCGGAGTCGAAGCTTTTGCTTTCGGTACGGCGCCGGACGGAACGAAAACCGCTGCGATCAACGTGCGCTGTCTGGACGGTATCGATCTCGATGCGCTGCATCCGACACCATTCGACGGCGCGAGCCGCTCATTCCATCACACGCAAAAAGGGCGCGCTCACGAAACCAGGCACGCCCCGCAAAAAAGCGGCGCAACTCAGCCATCGAAGACGCCATGCTCGGCATGCACGGGTTGTCTGTCGACAGCCTGCAGCCGCCAGTATCCGTTCGTCGGTGCGCGAGCTTTGGGCGAGGACCACGCTGCCGATCCCTGCGCCGCGCTTACACGCTGCTTCCGGTCGACATGCAAACCGCGCAGCGTACAAAGCGGCGCCTCCGTGCTGGGCGCGCAGAGCATCGTGACGCCATCGACGTCGCGCATTTCGCCCCATGGCGGCATGTCGATCCCCTGGTGCGATTCCCTCGACCACCGATGCTGATCGGTATCGAGCCATAGAACAGCATAGTCATGATTCACGGTGGGATCGGACCCGTTAATCAAAATGGTGAGACGCATAACCGGCTCCGGCAAAAAAGCAGAAAGACCTAACAAGTCTATGTCGGAGCATTGCTTATGCAAGACGTTCCCGAAACTTCGGCACGATAGATGTAACGGATTGCGCAGCAGCGTCGCCGTGCTGCAGCACAGCAATTCTCGACGTTGTAGAACCTGCCCGGAAATTCACCACAAGCGCGTCAAAAAGCACACAATCGACTATCGAAGGCATTGAAAAACACTATTGGGGAACAGGTTTCACAGCTTCTAGATTAAGAAGGCACGGTAGAGACGCGCGCGTGCTGCCGTGCGCTCATGCAGACGATTGCTCTTCCAATCGCGCGCCCACAATACAGGCTGGAAGGAGGTTCAGATGTCACAACTGAAAGGTTCGAAGACCGAAGAGAATCTGAAGTTCGCGTTTGCTGGTGAATCCCAGGCGAACCGCCGCTATCTATACTTTGCTGCGAAGGCGGACGTGGAGGGACAGAACGACGTCGCCGCGCTGTTCCGCTCAACGGCGGAAGGGGAAACCGGTCACGCACACGGTCACCTCGAATATCTGGAAGCGGTCGGCGATCCCGCTACTGGCCTGCCGATCGGCTCGTCGCGTCTGAATCTGCAGGCGGCGATCGCGGGCGAAACGCACGAATACACGGACATGTACCCGGGTATGGCGAAAGCGGCGCGCGAAGAAGGCTTCGACGAAATCGCGAACTGGTTCGAAACGCTGGCGAAAGCCGAGCGCAGCCACGCCAACCGCTATACAAAAGCGCTCGAAGTACTCTCCGACTAGCGCGTCACGGTGGGGCGGTAAATGACGACTCGCATTGACCGGGTCGGGGGCGCGTTGGCGTCGTCCACGCGCTGAGGCCGGCAGGCCGTACTGCCTGCGGCTTTCATTTGCCGGCTGCGCCCGTTGAGTGGCTGCACCGCGTGCGGCGCGGTGCGGCATTTCTTCGTCTGAACTTCGTCCCACTGCATCGTCTTCGCACAGGAGCCTGATGCCATGCCCCACAAGGAAGGCAGTCTCGAGGCGCCCACCCGTCACCCGCTCGACTGGCTCTCGGACGGGTTTTACGACCAGAACTCGCTCGACACGGAGCTGGCGCGCGTGTTCGATATCTGTGCCGGATGCCGGCGTTGCGTGTCGCTGTGCGGCGCGTTTCCGGCGTTGTTCGATCTCGTCGACGAAACCGATAGCGGCGAAGCGCACGATGTCGATAAACGGGAATTCGGCAAGGTCGTCGACCAGTGTTATCTGTGCGATCTGTGCTACATGACGAAATGCCCATACGTGCCGCCGCATCCGTGGAACGTGGATTTTCCGCATCTGATGCTGCGCGCCAAGGCCGTCAACTACCGGCGCGGCGACGTGCCGATACGGGACAAATTTCTCTCCAACACCGACGCGCTCGGTCACTTCGCAGGCATTCCCATCGTCACGCAGACGGTTAACGCGGTGAATCACACCACGGTGGCGCGCGGCGTAATGGAAAAAGCGCTCGGCGTGGACAAGGATGCATGGCTGCCCGATTTCGCGGCGCACAAGTTCCGCAGCACGGCGAAGAAGTCGCAGGCTGCGCAGGTTCGCGACGGTGAACGCACGCCGGGCAAGGTCGCGATTTACGCCACCTGCTATGTGAATTTCAACGAGCCGGGCATCGGCCACGATCTGCTCGCCGTGCTGGCGCATAACGATATTCCGTACGAACTGGTCGCGAGCGAGGCATGCTGCGGCATGCCGCTGCTCGAACAGGGCAACCTGCAAGGCGTCGCGGCCAAGAAAGAGAAGAACATGCCCGTGCTCGCGAGGTACGCGCGCGAAGGCTACGCGATCATCGGCGCGATACCGAGCTGCGTGCTGATGTACAAACACGAACTGCCGCTGATGTTCCCTGACGACAAGGACGTGCGCGCGGTCAGTGAAGCGTTCTGGGATCCCTTCGAGTACTTCGTCGCGCGGCATCGCGACGGGCTGCTCAAGACGGACTTCAAGAGAGCGCTCGGCAAGGTGTCGTATCACGTGCCGTGTCACGCTCGCGTGCAGAACATTGGCCGCAAGACTTTCGAAACACTGAAGCTCGTGCCGGACACGCAGATCGACGTCGTCGAACGTTGCTCCGGTCATGCCGGAACGTTTGGCGTGAAGAAAGAGTTTCACGCCATGGCGATGAAGATCGGCAAGCCGGTCTTCAAGGCGATGGCGCAGCCCGAGCCCGATTACATCTCGTCGGATTGCCAGCTGGCGGGACACCACATCGAACAGGGCATCGGCGAAAGCGGATCACGCCGGGCCACGCTCGCGCATCCATTGACGCTGCTGCGCAAGGCCTACGGCATCTGACACCGCAAACCGCAAGCACCCCAACAACACCGCAATCGCAAGGAAAGCGCTATGAGCATTGCCCGCAATTCGTTGCTATCGCTTGAAATGTACGCGAAGTCGCGCAAGACGCTGCGCGAGCAGGTGATCGAACACAAGAAACTGCGCACCGTCCCGCTCGGCAACCACGTGACGTTCCTGTTCGAAGACGAAACGACGATTCGCTATCAGATCCAGGAAATGCTTCACATCGAGAAAATTTTCGACGAAGAGGGCATCCAGGGCGAACTCGATGCTTACCTGCCGCTCGTGCCAGACGGCAGCAACCTGAAAGCGACGATGCAGATCGAGTATGAAAACGAGATCGAGCGGCGCGCGGCCCTGGGGCGGCTGATCGGCATCGAGGATCGCGTGTTCCTGCAGGTCGACGGCGAGCCCCCGGTGTATGCCATCGCAGATGAAGATCTGGAGCGCGAGAACGACGAAAAGACCTCGGCGGTGCACTTTGTGCGCTTCGAGTTGACGCCGTCGATGAAGGCGCGCCTGCGGGACGGTGCGGCGTTGCAGATCGGCAGCGATCATCCGAACTACCCGGTGCCGGTTCACACGATCGACTCGAGCGTTCGGGCTTCGCTGGTGAAAGACCTCAAGTAAGGCCGGACGGCAGAGGCTCCTGGTAAAAGCTTTCAATGACCTGACCCGCTGGCTGGCCGGCCCATGTAGCATGGCTGCGTCGACACAGCGATCGCGGAGTCAGGTGATGAAACACACCCTTTGGCGCTTCACCCTGGCGACGGCGTGTCTGGGCATGATCGCGTCGGCGGGCTTAGCCGCCGACACCGTGCCGAACACGATGCCTGCGCCCGTTGTCTACGTGGCCGATTTCGATCTCGATGCAGCCGCCATCAAACCCGACGAGAGCCCCCCTAAGCGCGCGCGGCACCTGATCGGGAATCTGCTGCCTCGCGGTCCGGTGGTGCCGGAAGAGGATCCGCAGGTGCACGCCCGGAAGATCGTTTCGTCCATGGCGGACAGGATCACGTCCGATCTGAAGAAGGCTGGCATTGACGCGCGCCGTCTGCCGCCCGGAGTGGCGCCGCCGGACGGGGGCTGGGTCGTGCGCGGCGTGTTTCTGAGCGTCGACGAGGGCAACCGGATCCGGCGCGCGGTGGTGGGCTTCGGCGCGGGGCAGGGTAGCCTGCAGGTGGCCGTGGCGGTCAACGATCTCGCGACGCAAGGTCAGCAACCGCTCTACGAAGACGTCGACGGCGGTTCGGGCGGGCATATGCCCGGTGCGATCGTCAAACTCAATCCGTATGTGGCGCTGGCGAAGTTCGTGCTGGCCGGCCACGACGAAGCCTCGACGATCAAGCACACGGCCCAGGACATCGCGGATATGGTGGTTCAGCGCGTACACGGCGCGCCCGCACAGTAGGGCGGCCTCCCGCCGCCTGGGCGGATTTCCCCGGTGTGCTTCGCGCCATCATGCTGATCTGTGGCGTCGGCGGTGCATGGCTCAAGGTAGCGGCGATCTTCGCGCCGGCCACCGTGTCGAAGACGATGATCGGCGGCAATCTCGACGTCGCGTTCTATATCGTCGCGGCCGTGCCGTTCCTCGCGGCGATCACCGTGCACTTGCTCGGGATCGAGACGAAGGGCAAGTTGCTGGAGCAACTGGAGATTTGATTCAGGCTTTAGCGTAGAAGAAAGCAGAAAGGGCGCGCCGCAAGGCGAGCCCTTTCTGCTCGTGGGTCGTCGTGCGACGTCTACAAGGTCTTGCGATAGACCACAAAGCCTGAACGGTCGGCGACGTCATCGTATAGCCGCATCGCCGTGTGATTCGTTTCATGCGTCTGCCAGTAGACGCGCTGCGAGTTCGCCGCTTTCGCCCGCTCGTACACGGCGTTGATCAACGCCCGGCCGATGCCTTTTCCACGAGCCGCTTCCACCGTGTACAGATCCTGCAGATAGCAGATCGGGCCGGCCATCGTCGTGTGTCGATGGAACAGGTAATGGACGAGGCCCAGCAGCTTGCCGTCGTTTTCGGCGACCAGCGCATGCATGGGCTCGTAACCATCGAAGAAGCGCGACCAGGTGAGATCGGTAATCTCGCGCGGCAACGCGGTTTCGCCGGAACGTCCGTAGAACGCGTTGTACGCGTCCCAGAGCGGCAGCCAGTTGTCGAAGTCGTCGCGTGTGACGGGTCGAACGTGGATGGGGGCGGTGGTCAAGTTCGTGGCTCCTTTGGCGTGTGCGGCCGGCGATCTGCGATTTTCGATCCCGGTCGATCCACGCGAGGATATGAAAATTGTGGTGCTATTGTTAGCCCCACCGGGAGACGGGAATCTGGAGCCACGCTACGCTTTATCGATGCAGTCGCGCTCCCTCAGTCTCCGTCACCACCCTCTACTTCTTTGCGCTCCCGGCGTTCTTCGTTGCCGCGGCGAGCGCGCAGGCGCTGGCGCGACAGTACGGTAATGACCTCGCCGGTGGATGCGCCAGCGGGAATCTCATTGCGGATGACGTTCGGCACCATCGGTAGCCCCGCGCGCCGGCGCCGCAGAGCCTTGGCGATGGCTCTTCGGCATTCGGGCCCGTGGCAATCCAGTTCGTCACGGATTTTTTCGCAGTAACGGCACTTGTCCATGACGAATAGTCTAACTGCAATCGCAGAAAGCCTATGGCTGCCGCATCTGGCGGCAGCCGGCCAGCAACGAAGCAGGGCGATTCGTTCGTCCACGTCCTTTCCCTTACTCCGCGTTGCCCCAGGAGACGAGCACGGCGTGTATGTCCCGTGCGTACTGGTCGCGGAGCCTGGGCGTCTCCGAATGGAAAGCGCCGATTGCCCGCCAGGTGTTCCCATAGCGCAGCATCTTCTGCTTCAGCATCCACGCCGCGACATAGATGTTGACGCACGCGTTCCTGAGCGCGCCCGGAGGCACGCCGTTGCGGCGCAGCTCGCCGAAATGCACGGAGTTGATCTGCGCCTGGCCGACGTCCACGCTACCGTCGGCATTGCGATGCACGGCCTCGGGGTCGCCTTTCGACTCGAACCAGGCGATTGCCTTCAGGATGACGGGGTTCACTCCTTGATAGACCCCCGCTTCCTCGAAGCAGTTTTCATCCGCATGGGCGACGCCCGGCAATGCGGCAGCTGCCACAGCCAGAAGCGAAAGGAGACCGATCCGCAGCCAGCGCAACGGCACAAACAGCGACATGTTCATCATCAAGCTTGCCTCCGGCGGCTGGCTATCGCGACAAGGCGACCGCCTGCGCGGCCGTTGAAGAGCGCCGGTCGGATGGACCGGCTTGCAGCACTGCATCGAGTTGCCGTTCCACGTCCGCGAGATATTGACGCGACTTGTCGGTAACCACCATCCGCACGGGGGCTTCGGGCGCTTTCCGGCCAACAGTGCGCTTCGACTTTTTCGCAGACGGGCTGCCGCCCGGCGTGGAGGGTGCCTCGTCGACGCTCGCAGCAACAGCGGCAGGCAGGGAAGCCAGTGGCGGGAGCGGCGGAAGGAGCTGGTTCGGGCTGGCGGCCGCTGCGGCCGGCTTTGCCGCTACCGAGCCCGTAGCATGCGACGAAGCATCGTCCGCCGGTGGGCCGGCAAGCGCGGTCGCGGAGGCGAATGTCGCGACGAGGAGCGTGAATCGAAGCATGGCGAGTGGCCCCGGGTTATTCGGTCGGTCTGACCTGAATGCTGTACGGCTGGCAGCTTCCAACGGCCAGGTTCTCCAGCTGGATCGAGTTTGTCCGCTGAGGCGCAATCCCTCGCCGGATCGACTGGTTCAGATAGGCAAAGTCCTGCGGAAGAGCGGCGACGACTATGGTCGTCGACTGTGACTGCTTTGAGGCTACGCTCCCCACCTTGGTGAGGATTTCGGTCAGTTTGGGATCCCGGGCACCGAGCGCGTCCGCCGGGATGACGAAGTCGACGAGGTTGGCCGGCGCGGCATGGGCGTCGGCGTGCGCATCGGCGTTCGCGTCGGCGCGGCCGGCTTGCAACTGAGCGCACCCGGCGAGCACGGACACAACGAGGAGGCTGACTAGCAGTTTCAAGTTTGTCCCCTTCGAATGGAAATTGCCTTATCGGCAGGGACGGCGAATGGTTTACCCCTCAATGCGCAAACGATTGCCAGGCAAGGCGCAGGGCGTGAAATATCTTCGAATGATTGTATTAAGCGTTTCCTGTATTTGCGGGAATCACGCGGCCGACCGCTACAAGCTGGGTGTTGCAGCCGGCGGTTGCATGCCGCGGCCTGACACCGGAAAGCGGTGGCCCGGGCGGCGGGCGCAGGACCCGCCGCGTCTGCGGGGGGCTACGCCGGGCGCTTCGTGATGCGTCCGCCAAACATCCGGCGCGTCAGGTCGAACGCGACGAGATTTCCCGCGACCACCAGCACCAGCCCGACCACGGCCAGAACCGACCACTGGTAACCCTCGAACACGGTCGACACCAGCAGCGCGACAATCGGAAACAGCACCGTGCAATACGCGGCGCGTTCCGGCCCGATCCGACCGACGAGCGTCAGATAAGCCGTAAAGCCAATCACCGATCCCGGAATCGCGAGATACAGCAGCGCGCCGAGGTAGCGCGGCCCCGGCTCCAGTGCGAACGGCAGGCCGGCGGCGAGGCTGCCGACGGTCAACACGCTCGCGCCGATCAGCATCGCCCAGCTGTTGGTGACGAGCGGATGCAGGCCCATTCCCTGCATCCGGCTCGACAGCAGGTTGCCCGCCGAAAAACACATCGTCCCCAGAAATGCGATCGCGAGTCCGCGCCACATGACGAGGTCGCCCGCATGGTCAGCCATCTGCTGCTCGAACAGGCAGGCAATCCCGATCAGACCCAGCAACGCCCCGACGATCACCGATGGCTGCAAGCTGCGGCCCATGAAGAGGCGGCCGTTGATCGAGTTCAGCAACGGCGCGGTCGAAAACACCACGGCGACGAGTCCGCTCGGCACGACCTGCTCGGCATAGTAGAAACAGAGGAAGTTCACGCAGAAGAGCGCGAGCCCTTGCGCCGCGAGGTAGCGCCACGCGGCGCGCGGCGGCCACATCGGGCGGCGCATGATGCGCAGCAATGCGAACAGCACCAGCGCCGCAATCCAGAAGCGCCACGCAATCGAAACCGGTGGCGGCGTCACGCCGAGCTGCCACTTGATGGCGATCCAGGTCGTGCCCCAGATCAGCACGGTCAGGGCGTAGAGCGAAAGATTCATGGCAGGCGAGGCGCAAAGGCGGCAAATTCGGGAGCCCGACTATGCGCCGCAACGCGTCTTCGGATTTGTCCAGGATTGCGCTCTTTTGCCGGTGAACAAAGTGCCGTGCACGCGTTTACCCGGCGTTCACCCTATACTCGAACCCTCCAGCCCGCCATGCCACCTACGCCCCGTGAACCCCCGTCCGCCCGATGCGCTGATCGATCTCGCTGAGCCGCCCTTCGGCATGCACTCGGTGTGTCGGACGCTGGGCGAGTCGAACGCGACGCTCGAGCGCTTCGCGTGGCTGGGCGATCAGCTGGCGATTGCGATCTGGCGGCGCTATACGCTGGAAGTCGAGACGGTCTACGAGCAGCCGGGCCATCACACGCTGTCGTGCTATCTGAACGGCGGCTATCGAACCGAGCGGCACAAGCTGCCCGGACTGTACGGCGCACCGAGCCGCCTTTGTGCGCTGCCCGGCGATCACGAGTCGCGCTGGTGGGTGCGCGGTCATATGCACTTCATGCATCTGTATTTTCTGCCCGAACACTTCACGCGTCGCGCCGTGCTGGAACTCGACCGGGAGCCGCGCGAACTGACGCTGGCCGATCGCACCTATTTCGAACACGCGCAGATTGCGCAGCTTTGCCAGTCGCTGGCGAACGAGACCTGGGAAGATCCGGACGGGCGCCTGCGCGCCAACGAGACCTCGCACGAAGTGCTGAGCCTGCTGCTGCAGGCGCAATCGGTGTATCGGCCACATGCGGGGCTGAAGGGTGGCCTGTCACCGGCGACGCGGCGCCGGTTGCGCGACTTCATCGACGCGAATCTGACCGGGCCGCTTACACTGGGCGCGCTGGCTGATGTCGCGTGTCTGTCGGAATTTCACCTTGCGCGGATGTTCCGCACGTCGTTCGGTCTGCCGCCGCATGCGTGGATCGCGCAGCAGCGGCTCGACCGCGCCCGCTCCCTGCTGCGCGCCACGGACCTTCCGCTCGAACAGGTCGCCATTCGTTGCGGCTACGCCGATTCGAGCCACCTGAGCCATCGCTTCCGCGCCGCAGTCGGGGCGACGCCGTCCGCATTCCGGCGCACGATGCGATCGGTCTGATCGTTCATGCTGCAGTCAACGAAAACGGGACGCCGTCGGCGTCCCGTCAGAGCGTCACAACTCTTCTAACGTCTAGCTGCGCTGGATCGCGAACTTGCCGGGACCCGTGACGGCGAGCAGAAGCAGGCCGCCCATGATGCTGATGTTCTTGTAGAAGTTGATCATGTTCATCATCCGGTCAGCACCGTCGAGCGTCCAGTAATGGTGGCCGATCAGTGCGGTGCCGAACGTGTACAGGACGAACAGCAGAGCCAGCGGCCGGGTGAACACGCCGAGGATCAGCGCGATCGCGACGAAGAATTCCATCACCGCCGCAATGGCGGCCGACACGGCCGGCATCGGCGCGCCGAGCGATCCCATGTAGCCGACCGTTCCGCCGAAGTTCGTGAGCTTCGCCCAGCCGAACAGCACGAACAGCACCATTAGCAGTACACGCGCCACCAGAATCAGGGCGTCCTTGTTGCGTTCAATCGTTGCGTTCATTTTGTGTTTCTCCTTTGGACCGATCTATCGGGTATCAGGACATCAGTACATCAGGACCAGAGGGCGGACACTTCGATCGGCCGGAGGTCGAATACGAGCACTTCTGCGCCGTCGCCTTCCGAGAAGGTCAGCGCGGATTCGTTGCGAACACGAGCACCATCGCCTTCATTCAGGCGGGTACCGTTCACCGACACGCTGCCGCGGGCCACATGAATGTAGGCAAAGCGCTCGGCCGGCAGTTCGAGGCGCGCCTGTTCGTCGCCATCGAAGAGCCCGGCGTAGACACGCGCATCCTGGCGCACCTCGAGCGAATCATTCGCGCCATCCGGCGAGATGATGAGACGCAGGGCGCCGCGCTTGTCGGCCGCCGAAAAGTGCTTCTGCTGATAACGCGGCTCCGCGCCATTCGTCGACGGTGCGATCCAGATCTGCATGAAATGCACCGGTTCGCTCTTCGAGTGGTTGTACTCGCTGTGGGCGACGCCTGTGCCTGCACTCATCAACTGCACGTCGCCGGGACGGATGACCGAGCCCGTGCCCATCGTGTCTGCGTGTTCCAGCGCGCCTTCCAGCACATACGAAAAGATCTCCATGTCGCGGTGCGGATGCTTGCCGAAACCGCGGGCGGGCGCGACGCGGTCGTCGTTGATCACGAGCAGGTCCGAGAAGCCGACTTGCTGCGGATCGACATACTGCGCGAACGAAAAGGTGTGACGCGAGCTGAGCCAGCCGTGCTCGCCCCGACCGCGTTGATCTGCCTTGCGAATGTCCAGCATGATGGTTCTCCAGTTGTGTGGCGCGTCGATGGCCGGTGCTTCGGGTGGCCGTCGGTGTCGCGATGTGATGCAAGTTTAGGTCAATTCAGGGCGTTATAATCACGCCTGAAAATGACAGATCGTCTCATCAGGGTGGACAATCGGCGGGCAGGTTGCACGGCAGACGAGGTGGCAGATGAGGGTTGGAAGCGATGCAACTGGATGACCTGAGAATTTTTCTCGCCACGGTCGACGCACAGAGCTTCACGGCGGCTGCCCGCAAGCTGTCGCTGTCGAAGCAGTTCGTGAGCCGGCGCGTGATGGCGCTCGAAGCCGAACTCGGCGTGCGCCTGCTGGTGCGCAATACGCGCAAGCTGGCAGTGACCGACCTCGGCCGCGAGCTGTACGATCGCGCGCGGCGCATCGTCGCCGAAGTCGAAGAAGCGGAGCAGGCGATGTCGTCGCAACACGCCGAGCCGCGTGGGCTGCTGCGCGTGAGCGCGCCGATGTCGTTCGGCATGACGCATCTGTCGCCGCTTGTCACCGAGTTCCTGAAGCGTAACGACGCGGTGCGCTTCGATATCGTGCTGAGCGACCGCTCGGTGGATGTGATCGGCGAAGGTTTCGACATGGCGATCCGCATCGGCATGCTGGCCGATTCGACGCTGATCGCACAGAAGATCGCCGACCTGCGCGTCGTGGCGTGCTGCAGCCCGGGTTACCGCAGACGGCGCGGCGAACCGTCGAGTCCGCTAGAACTCGATACGCATGAATGTCTGTTGTATGGGCACGAGCGTCCCGTGACGTGGGAGTTCGTGATCGGCGGCGCGCGCAAGGCGGTCGAAGTGGATGGCCGGCTGCATGTGAACAATGGCGAACTGATCCGCGATGCCGCTGCCGCCGGCCTTGGCATCGCGTTATTGCCTGAGTTCATCGTCGCGCATGCACTGAAGGTCGGTACGCTCGTTACCGTGTTGCAGGCGTTCGAGCGGCCGCCGTTCGGGCTATACGCCGTCTATCCGCAGCATCGGCAGCGCTCCAGCACGATTCGCGCGTTCACATCGTTCCTGCGCGAGGAGTTGACCGGGAAGACCGGCATCTGACTGCTGCGCTGGTCTTGTGGTGCTATTGCCCCGTGGCCGCCGCCCGCGTCGGGAACCTGCCCGGCTGTGCGGATTGGTGCGCCGGCCCAGCTTCGGAAGCTGTATGCCGGTCTGCATGTCGATGACGATCAGCGCGGCATTCGCGTCAACGGTTGCCAGGCCTCTGCCCTGGCTTCGTGACTCGCGCCGCGTGGCGTCAATTCCAGCACACCGCGCTCCCGCAGCAGATCCCGCAGTTCGAGGATCACAGGAAACACCTCGTGATTCCAGTCCGAGCCCTGTTTGTCGTGCGCTGCCTGTTCCGCTTCGACGATCTCGCGATCTTCCTTGAAGATGCGTTCCGTGAACCACACCAGCAACGGCCACGCCAGATCGAGCGCGCCGGGAATGCCTGGCTTCTTGATCGACAGCAGGCCGAACGTGCGGTTGGTACGCTGCTCCGCGTCGAGCGGCACATACACGATCCACAGATCCATCACGAGATTCTGCGCGGCGGTGCGGATCTGCAGCGTCTGGTACGGATAGCAGGTGCGGACCGTCATGACGTCCTTGTCGTTCTGCCCTCCGTCCTTACGGCTCTGACCGAACACGAGCGCCTCGCCGACCGGCTGCTTGCCCTCCATCCGCGCGAACGTGTAGTCCACTTCGACCCAGTCGTCGCCGCGACGGCGTCCCAGAGAACGCGCGCGCATCTGACCCATCTGCCTGCGATGCAGGAACTGATGGTTCATGTCCATCAGGTTCTCGTGCATGAACGAATAGTGACACTTCACCTCGCGGCCGAAGCGACGGGTCTTGTACGTCTTGTCGGCCACCGAACCCAGTTCGGGTAACGGCCGTTCTTCAGCAATCGCAGCGTCGCCAGGGAATACGAAGATCAGGCCTTCCTTTTCGCGGCACGGATACGAACGCACGCCATTGGGCAGCCGCTCGCGGCCCAGATACGGCACGTCGATGCAGCGGCCGGTGCAATCGTAGGTCCAGCCGTGATAGCAGCAGCGGATCGATTCGCCGTTGACCACGCCTGCGTGCAACGGCACCTGTCTATGCGCGCAGCGATCCTCCAGCGCGAACACCGCACCGGATTCCGTGCGCACGATCACGATCGGCTGGCCGGCGAAGCGCACGCCATGGGCCTTGCCGCGCTTGACTTCGTGCGACCACGCGAGCGGATACCAGTGGTCGGGATGAATAGGGACGCGGCGCAGGTCGCGCACGGGCGCCTCCGCGCTTGCTCCGGAAGCAGCATCGTTGCGGGTGCCGCTTTCGAGCGTGGGGACTGCATGCATGGGTAACGCCTCCTTGCGCGACCGAGCCAGCCCGGTGAGTTGACTCAAAAGACCATGACGACAACGTCGGTCAGTCTACTCGAACAAGGGTCACGCCGGAGGTTTGATCGGACGTGATCGCATGCGTTTCGTGGTTGCGGGAGCGTGCCGCACGGCTGCTTCTCAAGCGCCATCCGGTTTCCACCTGGTTGTTAGCAGGTTGTTATCTGGTGGTCATCCGCCTGTCATGCGCCTGTTATCCGGTCGCTGGACGTTCTGTCGTGCGTGGGCGTTGTTCTCTGCGCGCGCCTATCGCCGCGGGCGCCACACGACGAAAACGACGCCCCCAATCGTAAGGGGCCGGCCGGCATGCCGGACGCCTGTCTTGCGCGGTACGATGGTTCTCTCCTTCCCATGAGGCGCGCGCATGTCAATGTCACTGCCCGGTCTGGCTGCGTTGATGGAGCCGCTGCGAGGCTTTGTTGCGGTCGGGCGCCGGATGAGCATCACCGTCGCGGCCGGCGACCTGTGTCTGACGCAGTCTGCGCTCAGCCGCCAGGTGCAGGCGCTTGAAGAGCGGCTTGGCGTAAAGCTGCTGATTCGCGGTCATCGCTCGATCGCGTTCACCCCGGAAGGCGAGCGGCTCTTTCGCAGCGCGAACGGCGCGCTTCAGCAATTGCAGGATGCCGTCGGCGCGGTCAGCGCGCGCGGTCGCAGGCCGCCCGTTACGCTGAGTGCGAGCATCGGTGTGACGGGCCTGTGGGTTTTGCCGCGGCTCGGGCGCTTCCAGCAACGGCACCCGGATATCGACGTACGGGTGGCGGCCAGTAACCGCCTGCTGGACCTGGCGAGCGAAGGCGTCGATCTGGCGATCCGTTATGGTCCAAGGTCGTCGGCTCACCCTGGCGCCACGCTGCTGTTCCGCGAGACGGTTGCACCGGTGGCACATCCGTCGCTGGCTGGCGGCGGTATCCGTTCGCCGGAAGACATCGCGGCCCAGGTGCTGCTGGAATTCGACGACCCCGGCCGGCCCTGGCTGCACTGGGACGACTGGCTGGCCGCGGCAGGCTGGAGCGGCGTGAAGCCCAGGGGTGTCCTACGCTTCAACCAGTACGATCAGGTCGTGCAGTCGGCGATGGCCGGGCAGGGTGTCGCTCTGGGACGGGTCGAACTGATTCGCCCGATGCTGTCCGACCAGCGTCTGATGCTGCTGCCGACGTCGTTACAGGGGCCGCCTGGTGATCACGCTTACTGGCTGATCCAGGCAGAGGACGCGCCGCGGCCGGACGTCGCCGCCGTGATTGAGTGGGTTACGTCGGAAGCGCGAGGCAACAGCTAGTGTTCGCATGCATACGGTGCATGTGAACAGTGCGCGTTCTGCGCTTGAGCGTGGTGATGTCCGCGAGGCTTAATGGGTGACGGGCCACCGCACCAGCGACGGCATTCCAGGAGCCACACGATGAACGTCAATCCGTCCGCCGGCATCGCGGAACCGCACTACTCGCAGCGACCTTACATCCAGACCGAAGGCGACGTTTCATCCGCGTTCCGGTTCAGGCCGGCAGCCATTCAGTCTCCATCTGTTCAAGCCACATTTGGCTATCTGCAGCCGACAGGCGAGCGACCCTACAACTATGCGTTCGATCCGCCCGAAGGCGCGCCATGGGAAAACTACACACGGGACGAACGCCTGATGCGCGTCGTCGATGGACGTCTGGCATCGGCGCCGGGATCCGTCCACACGGAAGGCTTCGAACTCTGGGACGCGCCATCATCGCTGCGTGATTTCGACGACCGTGACGAGATTGTCCGCTCGTACTATCCGGAGGTCGCAGAACTGGCGTGTGCTGTCACAGGCGCCACGCGCGGGTATGTCTTCGATCACCTTGTGCGTCGACGCGAAGCGGATCGGCGGCCGCTCGGATTTGGACGGGCCGGCAGCGGTGCGCCGGCCGCCGCGAACGGCGCGGTCCATAACGACTACACCGAGGCATCCGGCCGCCGCCGGCTGTCACTCGTGCTGGGCGACGCAATGGCTTGTGCAGGGGTGGGGCGCTACAGCATCGTCAATGTATGGCGTTCGATCAAGGGTCCGGTTCTCGATACGCCGCTTGCGGTCTGCGATGCGCGGTCCGTCGATGTGGCTGATCTTGTCGTCGCGGACGTGCGCTATCCGCGACGCACCGGAGAGATCTATCTGGCGCAGTACGCGCCCCGGCACCGCTGGTCGTATTTTTCGGCGATGGACCGGCACGAAGCGCTCGTGTTCAAGCAGTACGACTCACAGATCAGCGGCGTCGCCCGCTACACGCCGCATGCGGCTTTCGATCATCCCGACGCGCCCGCGGATGCGCCGCTGCGCGAAAGTATCGAGGCACGTTGCCTCGTTATCTACGACTGACCGACTCCGGAGACCGCGATGAATCCAGCCCAACCCGCGAAGCTCGAGTTCTGGTTCGAGTGCGGCAGTCCCTATAGCTATCTGAGTGCTATGCGCATCGAGACGCTGGCGGCCCGGCATGGCGTGACGGTGGCATGGAAGCCTTTCCTGCTCGGCCCGATTTTCCGGTCGTTCGGTTGGGACAGTTCGCCGTTCGTGCTGCAGAAGGAAAAGGGCGCTTATGCAATGCGCGACCTTGCACGCGAATGCATGAAATACGGCGTGCCCTGGCAACCGCCGACAACCTTCCCGCGTCGCGCGCTGTTGCCGATGCGCGTCGCGATGCTGGGCGCGGACGAGCCGTGGATCGACGAATACACGCGGCGGATGATGCAACTCAATTTTGCCGTCGACCGCGACATCGACACACCCGACGCTGTGACGGAAGTACTCGCCGCGTTGAACTTGCCCGCAGCGCAGATCATCGAGGCGGCGGTCTCGGACGCAAACAAACAGCGCCTGCGCGAACAGACGGAAACGGCACAGCGGCGCGGCGTGTTCGGCGCACCGATGTTCTTCGCTGGCGATGACATGTTCTGGGGCAACGATCGCCTCGAAGACGCATTGAGAGAGGCCGCGAGCGCGACGACGAAACGTTGGCGCGATGGATGACGACTGACTCGTGGCACATGACGCCGGATAAGATGTCGCCGCTCAAAGGTGGCCGTGTTCCGGCATTTCGGCGCGCTGACGCTGCCGTTCCTTCCCCGGCCTCCTGACCGGTCGTCACAGGACGCGCCCGGGCGCTCTTTCGACTGTAGAATCATCGTCTCTACCCGTTCAGGAGCCGCGCATGAACCCGTCCACGGCGATTGCCGCCATCCTTGCCGCGCTGCTGGTCGGCGCGATGAGCCCCGGGCCCAGCTTCGTGATCGTCGCGCGCAACTCGATCGGTCTGTCGCGCCGCGACGGCCTCGCAACCGCACTGGGCATGGGCTTCGGCGGCGTGTTCTTCAGCGGCATTGCGCTCGCGGGGCTCTATACACTGCTGGCGGCGGTCGAATGGCTGTATGTCGGCCTCAAGGTGGCGGGCGGCCTGTACCTGGTCTACATCGCTTCGAAAATCTGGCGCGGCGCAAGAACTCCGCTGACGGTCGACGCTGCGTCGTCCGGTCCCGGGCGCAATCCGCGCAAGTCATTCTGGATCGGGCTCAGCACGCAACTGAGCAATCCGAAGACGGCGATCTACTACGGCAGTATCTTCGCTGCGCTGTTGCCGCAGCATCCGCCAACGTGGTGTTACTTCCTGCTGCCGCCGATGGTGTTTGCGATCGAAGCGGGCTGGTACACCGTCGTCGCGCTCGGCTTTTCGAGCCGCCGTCCGCGCGAGCTTTATCTGAAGGCGAAGGTTTGGGTCGACCGCATTGCGGCCGGAGCAGTCGGGGCGCTCGGACTTCGGCTGGTTTTTACCGCGCATAAGGTGGGCATCTGACGGCGGCGTGATGGATAACCCGAACACGCTCTTCGAGCCGCAGCACGCCGATGCCACTGGCAGCGACGAAGCAGACATGGTGCAACATGCGCTTGCCTGCATCGATGCGTTCACGGAATGCTTCAATGCCCGCGATCTGAGCGGGATGGATGCACGGCTAGCAGTCAGATCGGAAATTTCGTCGTCGACAGGATTTCCTTGAGCACCATGAACGTTCGTATCTGCCGCACGCCGGGCAGATACAGCAACTGTTCCGCGTGAAGCCGGTTGAAGCTGTCGCTGTCTTTCGTGCGGACCAGCATGAAATAGTCGAACTCGCCCGTCACCACGTGGCATTCCATGCAGCCGACCACTTTCTGCGCGGCCTTCTCGAATGCAGCGAACGACTCGGGCGTCGACCGGTCCAGCACGACGCCGATCACGACCAGCATCCCCGCACCGACTGCCTTCGGATCGAGCAGCGCGACAAGCCCCCGTATCAGTCCCATCTCCTTGAGCCGTTCGACCCGTCGCAAGCAGGCCGGCGCGCTCAGATTCACCTTTGCCGCGAGACTCACGTTCGAGATCGACGCGTCGCTCTGTAGCTGTCGCAGGATCGCACGGTCGATGCGGTCGAGTTGCTGCAGCGCGCTTTCGTCGCGCGTTGCTTCGGCGCGAAATTTTGTTGCGTTCATGTTCAAATCCATGCAATTCAGAAGCGGAGATGTTTTGTCGCACCTACTAAACGTAGGCCTCAGCAATTTTTTTCGCAAGCTCATTTCGGCAGCTCTTGCCTAACATTTCATTCATCGCCGCTTCGTCCTGCCGATGAATAGCTCCGGCTCGTCGAGGCCCGTGTCCTCTCAACCGCATCTCGACCATCCGGAGCCAGTCCATGAACCTGCAACGTTTCCCCCGTTATCCGCTGACGTTTGGCCCGACGCCGATCCAGCCATTGAAGCGGCTCAGCGATCACCTTGGGGGCAAGGTGCATCTCTACGCCAAGCGCGAGGACTGCAACAGCGGTCTCGCGTTCGGCGGCAACAAGACGCGCAAGCTCGAGTACCTGATTCCGGAAGCGCTCGAGCAGGGCTGCGACACGCTCGTATCGATCGGCGGCATCCAGTCGAACCAGACGCGTCAGGTGGCGGCCGTCGCCGCGCATCTCGGCATGAAGTGCGTGCTCGTGCAGGAAAACTGGGTCAACTATTCCGACGCTGTGTACGACCGTGTCGGCAACATCCAGATGTCGCGGATCATGGGGGCGGACGTGCGCCTCGTGGCGGACGGTTTCGACATCGGCATCCGCAAGAGCTGGGAAGACGCACTCGAAAGCGTGCGCGCAGCGGGCGGCAAGCCTTACGCGATTCCCGCAGGGTGTTCGGAACATCCGCTCGGTGGCCTGGGGTTCGTCGGCTTCGCAGAAGAAGTCCGGCAGCAGGAAGCGGAACTGGGCTTCAAGTTCGACTACATCGTCGTGTGTTCGGTGACGGGGAGCACGCAGGCGGGGATGGTCGTCGGTTTTGCGGCGGACGGGCGTGCGGATCGCGTGATCGGTATCGATGCTTCAGCGAAACCGGAGAAGACGCACGAGCAGATCACCCGCATCGCAAAGCACACCGCAGGGCTTGTCGGGCTGGAGCGTGACATCACCGACAAGGACGTCGTACTGGATACGCGTTACGGCGGTCCCGAGTATGGGCTGCCCAATGAAGGCACGCTCGAGGCGATCCGTCTATGCGCGCGTCTCGAAGGCGTGCTGACGGATCCCGTCTACGAGGGAAAGTCGATGCACGGGATGATCGACAAGGTACGCCGTGGCGAATTTCCGGAAGGTTCGAGAGTGCTGTATGCGCATCTCGGCGGTGTGCCGGCGTTGAACGGCTATAGCTTCATCTTCCGCAACGGCTGAAGCCTGTTGGTGGGCGCGCCCTGATCGAACGACGGAGGCACTGATGGATCCGCTGACTGGAACTTCAGATGAGCACGGTTGCGACCATGAGCCTGGAGCAGGGATCTGGGTTCAGCCGCCGTCGCCGCTTACGCAGGTGTGCGCGGTGACGGATAACACCACACCGCGCGCGGTTCGCGAGGCGTTGATCGAACGCTTTGGCGATGTGCCGCAGTTCGCTTTGCTCCATCTCGACGCACCCGAGCAACAGAGGCTCGACTGGTTGTCTTCATGCCTGGCTGCGACCCGGGCTGGGCATCGAGGGCAACGGCGAATCGATGGCCTGCTCGCGGCGCTGTCGGCATCGTGCCGGCTCCTGCTTTGCACGCAGTCGGCGAGATCGCTCGACTGGCTTGGTTCAGTCTGCGGTCATCGATGCGCCTTCGCGTCGCTCCATGCGATCACCAGCGATGACAGGCAGAACGAAGTTGCCGTCGAAACGGTGCGCGCGCTGTTGCACGAGACGCTCGCCGAGCGTTGGGGGAGTGCGCTTTAGCGCTTTGCCTCCCAGTCTCTGTCGCTGCATCGGGCAAGCGGTGAATCGAATCCATCGCTTGCTCAATTCACCGACATCACGCGCCCAAGGTATTGATTAGATTGCCTTCCGGATCGCGGATCGGGTGTGCACCTATCGGCTGATCGGCCCAGACAGTCTCGACACCTTGTGCGGCGAGCGCCGCCGTCGTTGCGCGGAGATAAAGAATCCGCGCCCGGTCGCGTTCGTCAGACAGGCGAACATTGCGAATGGCCCGCACGACCCCGCAAGGGTCGGCTTTTTCGTTGGTACATGCGGGCCGATAGACAATCTTCCGCCGAAAAAATGCGGCGGATATCCCAAAAACATGGGCTTCCGGCAATCTGCCAGGTTTACGCCGTCACGATTTGAAGCGACCCGGCAAGGTATTGACGCACCAAGCCGGGCCAGGAATCGCCTGTTACAACGAGCAAAGCAGGTTCGCCTATGTCGCAATGGAATACGCTCTCGGTCCCGCTGGAGACCGGGTGGCAATGTACGCTGGTGCTGGCCAGCGAATACCGCAGTCCATCCGGAGAATGGCTCGCTTTCATGCGGGGCGGTAAACGCAAGCAGCTTGAGCAGGACCGGAAAGATTTTGACTGGTACTTCCGGCCACGCCGAGACTTGAGAACCGTGACCGGCGAGACGGAACTAGACACGATTCAGTCGTTCCTGAGCGATATCCTGAATGTGGTTCACTGGGACCTTCCCACGGACAACGCGAGCGTCGAAAGCATGCTCCGGAAGTTGGTGGCGGACGGTCGGCTGGTGCCCGTCGTCAATCGCGAATGGCGCTCCCGGCCCCTGGTGTCTCGTCCTGTGCCCGCGCCGGAGCGGTGGCCGTCGTCGGGTGGCGGCGGTGGCATGGTGAGGGCGGTTCCATACTCGGGGCTGTTCAATGGTGAGCCGGTTCTGTCCAGCCCGTACGACCCGACCATGCAGGAAGCCAAGCTCATCGCTGCACGCGGTGCGATGGCCGCAAGTGACGGCGGCAGCGATCTGCCTGGCGTGGTTGAGGCCATGGCCGGTGCCGCGCTCAGCATTGACTCCGGCGCGGATGACGGCGGCGGCGAGGTGGCCGACGATAGCGGCCATATATCTACACTGCTCGGCGATGCGCAGCCTTTGAAGCTAGGCGACGAGGTAGCAAGCGGCAACGTTGAACAGGATGCCGGTATATTCCTGACGCCAGCCGAAGAAGCGGAATGTGAACTTCAGCTTCGTGCGGATATGGCTGAATGCAGCGCATGGTACGCCGCAAAGCCCTCAAGCTGGGGTGTATGCAAGACCCGCGCAATGGAACGCTATGCCAACTGCCTGAGAGGTAAATCAATTGGCTGATACAAACGAACGTCCGCCGCGGTGTGTGGTCATCGCCTACGATGAGGATGCGCAAGCCCTCAATGTCTGCACGGTAAGCCGTGCATCAATGGAAAAACGGATGGAAGCCGCTCTTACGGTTCCGTGGCCACTCGAAGACGAGCATTTCAGGCTTGATGATGAATTCGCGAGAAAGCTTGGGGGTTTGGTCTTCAACCTGCTGGCAGTTCACCAAACTGAGTTGAAGCAATACATCAGTATTACCCCCCATCCAGACGCCAACAAACCGCCCGCCGACTGAAGCACCGCGCACATGCGCAGCCGGTCATCGCGTGAGTTGCCTGTCCCTGACTTACGCCGCGGTCAGATCAGCGTTTTGCGGAAACAGCGCGCGACGCGTTTCTTCATCGAACTCTGCCTTCAGTGTCAGCCTGTTCTTGAGCGCCTGTGCACGCGCGGCTGCGGGACGTGCGGAGATTTCATCGACCACGCGTTTGACGTTCGGGTAGTCTGTCAAACCCTTCTCTCCGAGGACGTAGCCAGCAAAATTCGCCCAGCCCCACAGCGCCATGTCGGCGATGGTGTATTCGTCGCCGGCCAGATACTTCGACCGCGCGAGACGCGCGTCGAGAATGCGGTAGTGACGCTCGACCTCTTTCAGATAGCGGTTGCGTGCATACGGCAGCGCTTCCGGCGCGTGGTGCAGGAAGTGCACGGCCTGGCCCGAGAACGGCGACAGGCCGGTCGCGACGAACTGCAGCCACGACAGCATCTGCGCATGCTGGGCCGGCGGGGCCGGCACGAACTGGCCATGCTTCGTTGCGAGATACAGCAGGATCGCGTGCGAGTCGAAAACGGTGACGCCGTCGTCGTCGATGGCGGGTACCTTGCCGTTCGGATTGACCTTCAGGAATTCAGGCCTGTGTTGCTCGCCCTTGAAGGTATCGACGGCGATGAGTTCGAAAGGCGTCTGCAGTTCCTCGAGCAGCAGCGCGGCTTTCAGCGGATTCGGCGACGGATGGAAATAGAACTTCAGCATGATGTTTCCTTGATTGACGGATGAGGCAGGCCACGGCCAAGCGGCGAGCCGCACGGTCGAAGGTCGATGGTTGGGAACGGCGCGCGCCTCAGTCGCGCCGCGATAAACGGGTTGCGGCCTTTTGAGCATTTCTGGCCGCGTCGATGAAGTGGCCGACGTACACAGCGTCGAAACGGATCAGCGTCGTGAAGAGGCGAATGTCCGCCTCGGCCTCTTCCTGCCGCTTACTGCGCGGCCTGCTGCGCCGGCGGCGCGTTGATGAACTGGACGATCGCCGGAATCGTCTGCTCTGGCGCTTCCTCCATCAGCCAGTGCCCCGATCCCTTGATGATCACGCCCTGCACGTTGTTGTCGACCACACGTGCCTGATTGATCAGGAAGCTGCCGGACGCCTTTTCACCGGCAAGAACCAGCATAGGCATCGGCAGGGGCGTTTTCGCGAAGCCGGCGAAGTCTTCAGCGTCCTGCGGGAACGCGTGGAAGTATTCGAAACCCGCGCGCATCCGGCCCGGTCGCGCATATTCGGCGGCGTAGCGCCGGCGATCGGCTTCCGACAGCCCGTGCGACGGATCGGCGGCGAAGTCGTTCCAGAAGTGCTCGAAGTAGATCCGCTCGCGACCCTGCACCAGCTTCAGCGGCGTTTCGCCGTAGAAGTTGAAGTGCCATTTGTCGCGCAGCAGCCAGACCTTCTGCCAGTCGCCGACGCCAGGCAGGAACGCATCCATCAGCGTGATGCTTTCGACTTCGTCCGGATATTGCGCCGCGTACGCATACGCGACCATCAGGCCGATGTCGTGGCCGACGATCTTCACCTTGCGGTAGCCGAGTTGCTGAACCATCGCATGGATGTCCTGCGCCATGGCTTTCTTGTCATAGCCGCTTTCCGGCATCGACGATTGACCCGCGCCGGGCAGGTCCGGCGCGAGCACGACGCGGCGGTCGTCCAGCTGTTTGATCAGCGGCAGCCACATGTGGCTCGATTCGGCATTGCCGTGCAGCAGCACGACGGGCGTTTCGTCGCCCTTTCCGGCTTCGAGATAGTGCAGCTCGATACCGTTCGCGTTGATCGAATGACTCTCGATGGGCGGATTCGTCGCCGCTTTCGAGGTGGACAGCAGTGCGCCGGCAAGCAAAGCGGCGGCGCCGACATGCCGTGCGACTTGAGTGAACAGGCTCATGACAGGTTTCTCCGATGACGGGCCAGCGTTTTGCTGGAGGACATTCTGTTGACGTGATGCCATGGTGGACTGGCGCCCACCTTTTGCCGTACGATTTTCCCGACGAACTCGTTCGACGGAGTTGAACATGTTGTCTGAGGAGGAACTGGCCTTACTGGAGGCGATACGGGACAGCGGCAGCCTGTCGCGGGCGGCGGCGCGGCTCGGCAAGGCGCCTTCGACGGTGTCGCACGCGGCCCGGCAGCTCGAAACACGCTTCGACGCGTTGCTGTTCGACCGTCGGCGCTACCGTCTGCAGCTCACGCCGGCTGGCCACATGCTGGCGGAAGAGGCGGCACGGCTGATGCAGGACGTGTCGCGGATGACGCAGCGCGTTCGCCAGATCGCGAGCGGCTGGGAGGACCGGCTGTGGATCGTGACCGACGAAATTCTCGAATTCGAGTTCGTGATGCCGGTCGTGAAGGCCTTCGACGCCCTGCAGTCCGGGGTCACGCTGCGCTTTACGCACGAGGTGCTGGCCGGCACGTGGGAAGCGCTGCGCGACGGGCGCGCGGACCTGATCGTCGGTGCAACCAACGAGCCGCCGGCGATTCCCGGATTGCGCTGGTTCGAACTCGGCGTAATGGATTGGGTGTTTGCGGTGTCGCCGCGCCATCCGCTGGCAGCCGTCGAGGGGCCACTAAAGCGCGAGCAGATCGTCGCGCATCGGGCCGTCGTGGTGGCGGATTCGTCGCGCAGAACGGTCGGCCGGGCCTACGGCGTGGTCGGCGGGCAACCGGCGCTGGCCGTGCCGGCCATGCGCGCGAAAGTACTGGCGCAGCGCGACGGGCTTGGCGTCGGCTGGCTGCCGCGCCATCGCGTTGCGTCACTGCTCAAACGTGGTGAACTGGTGGAGAAGCAGACTGCCGACCCGCGCGAACCGAACGTGCTGTACGTTGCATGGCGTGGCGACCACGAAGGACGCGCGCTGCAATGGTGGCTCGAACAGTTGCGCCAGCCGCGGCTCTCGGAGCGGCTGGTCAAGGGTATCGACATGTTCGCGTGAACCGACGCGGTGTGTCTGTCAGCTCACGTTGCTGGTGCTGCGCGACGTCTCTCTTTCGCTGGCCTCGCCGGAGCTGATTGCGTCGGTCAGCGCCTCGGGCGGCTGTGGCCTGCTCAGGAGGTAACCCTGCACATAGTCGCATTGCACCTGGCGAAGAATGTCGAGTTGCTCCTGCGCTTCGACGCCTTCGGCGACGACCTTGATCCCCAGCTTGCGCGACAGGCCGATGATGCCTTCGACGATGGTCTGGGTCGCGGCGTCGTGGGCGATCTTCGAGGTGAAATGGCGGTCGATTTTCAGCGTCTCAGGCGCGAAGTCGGCCAGGTACATCAGGCTTGAATAGCCGGTGCCGAAATCGTCGATGGCGATCCGCACGCCGAGCCGCTTCAGCGCATTGATCGTCTTTTGCGCTTCGGACGCGTTTTGCATCAGCGCCGTTTCGGTCAGCTCGATTTCGAGTTGATCAGCCGGGACGCCGTATTGCTTCAGCGCGCGCTCGACCTCTCTCACGATGACATCGTCGGCGAGCTGCCTCGCCGACACGTTCACCGACATGCAAAGACCCGTAGCGCCCGCACGTCGCCACGCGGCCAGCTGGCTCAGCGCGCTGTCGAGCACCCACACGCCGACGTCGGCGATAAATCCTGTTTCTTCGAGGATCGGAATGAATACGCCCGGCGGGATCAGGCCACGCGTGGGATGCCGCCAGCGGATCAAGGCCTCGACACCGCACACGGCGAGCGTGGCCGGCTCATGGATAGTCTGGAAGTGAAGCAGGAACTGGCTGGACACCAGCGCTTCGGGCAAATCGCGCTCGAGTTCGAAATCGTCGATCGTCGCCGCGGCTTCCTTGCCGGCGAACTGGAAGCTGTTGCGGCCGGCCTTTTTGGCGGCGTACATCGCGACGTCCGCGCTGCTCAGCAGCGTTTCGGGATTGGCGCCGTGATCCGGAAACTGCGAGATGCCGATGGACGCCGTCGTGAACACGCCGACGCGCTGTTCGAGGTGGCTGCGCGACAGGTCGGCCAGCAAAGACCCGGCCAGCCGCCCGAGCCCCGCTTTGTCCGGCACGCTGCCGATCAGCACAGCGAATTCGTCGCCGCCCAGCCGGGCGACGAAGGCATCGCAGGGAAGCGCCTTCCTGATGACGCAGCCGACGCTCTGCAGCAGGTGGTCAGCCGCCACATGGCCGAGCGTGTCGTTGAGCACCTTGAAGCGGTCGAGGTCGACGAACATGAGGCCGAACGGCTTGCCTGCCGTGCAGCGCTCCTCGATCTCCCGCAGCAGCGCCGCCCGATTGGCGAGCCCGGTGAGCGAGTCGGTGTAGGCGAGCCGGTCGAGGGCCATGATCCGCTCCTGCTCGGCGGTGATGTCCTCGGTGATGCCGACGATGCGCAACACCCTGCCGCTCTCGTCGCTTACCGGATAACCGGTGCTTCGCAACCAGCGCAAGGATCCATCGGCCTTCCGGATGCGGTATTGCGCCCGTCCGTCCGTCGATTCCCTGACGATGCGGTTCATTTCGGCAAGCACCGGCTCGAGATCGTCATCGACGACCAGTTTCATCCAGGCGGATGGATCCTTGACGAAATCCGCCGGTTCCAGACCGAACACCTTGGTGCAGCCTGCCGTGATGTAGTGAAAATAGTCGAAGTTCGCGCTGTACGAATAGAACACGATGGGCATGTGCGCTTCCATCTCCGACATCAGCGCATTTTTCGCCTGCAACTGCGTCAGCAGTTCGGTTTCGTCGGTGACGTCAGACGATGCGCATACCACGGCAACCACCTTGCCGCCGCTGTCGCGAACCGGCGTCAACCGGCTGTCCCACCATTTCGGCCGCCCGGTCGTCGTGTGACAAAGCGCGCGAAACGACGCGTCCCGGCCCGCCAGCACGTCGTCGAAGGCGGCCCTGGCGGCCACGCTGTCGGCGCCTTTCCAGAAGCTGAGCCAGTCGGCGCCCGCCAGTTCGAGCGGTGAGGGCGCGTCCATCAGCGTCGCGCCGTATTCGGAAATGCGCAGCATGCGTCCATTGACGTCGAGCAGCTTCATGCATTCCCGGTTCGTGTCGAGCAGCGCGGAGGCCAGCTTGCCTGTCGCCATCTGCCGGGAGCGCTTGCTGGCCTGGGTCCGATAGGCGGCAATGAACACGACGGTGCCCACTGCGATGGCGCTCGCCAGACTCACGCTTCGCGGCAGGCTCTCGGGAAACATCGACCACACGGGGGCGTACAGGCTCAGCGCGCCCGCACCGAACGCAGCGGCGGCGCTGATCAGCGTCTCCGCTGCGCCGGTTCCCTGATAGCGCGCGTGCCAGCCGACAAAGTACGACAGAAAAAGCTGGTTCTGCGGCGGCGTGGTGCCGTCGCTCAAAGGGACGCTCGGAGTGCCGCTCCCGGGAATCGAACGGCTTAAACGCGACAGTTTCAATTTGATGCCTGTTCTGCCAGGTGTTTCGTTCATGCGTACATGGCGCACACGATCGCGATACGGGCTGTCAGCCGATCATGCTCCCGTTTGGACGCGTGCAAAAGCATTTCTGCAGAGCAATGAGTTCCCGGGTCGATGAATCGGTCGTCGCGAACCGAAACGTACGGGTTTCCGTGGCCTTTGCAATATGCAATGCCCCAGATTGGCGCACTTGATGACGAATTCGAAGGACTTGCGGTTCAAGGCGGATGCGATGTCGTTGTCTGGCGTGAGCCGTAGCGCGGCCCATGCTCTTTGCATAGGCATCGCCACGACGCGCGAGCCGGTGGGGATCAGCGCGCAAGCCATATCATCGGCAAACGACGACCGTTTGCGCCTGCATGGAGCCTCCAGCATAGGCGAGCGGGCACGCGTCGTCGTGCGGCCGCTTGCTCCTGTGAGCGTCGCGGGAATCCAGTCGTGAAGGAGCATCTTGCCTGTCATGGTGTCGCTCGGGCGGGGATTGTTGATCGGCTCCGATACCGCCGCTTTCCGTGTTAACGGACAAAGAATTCATTTTTTTAGTGCAGGGTTTTTGCTATCCCGCAGGATGCTGCGCCGACGGCCGGCGTTTGCGACCTGTTTATGCGCAATGAACTGTCGAAGGTCGTCTAACGGTTATGCATTTTGCAAGCGGGCGCACATCTGGGCGCTCTCCGCAGATGCCTCGTTGTCGGCCTTCACGGCTTGGTTAACGTGCCGGCGGGTTTGGACCATGCAGAGCGCGAGCCATACACGGCTCGTCTGCTCCGGCCTGCTTTTCCGCGGTGATGATGACGTGGTCGAGGTGGCGGGGCGATCACGCGTGCGATGCCATTCGGACCGCCGCCTCCGTTGCAGACGCGTCTGCGCCCCGGAGGTTACGTTTCGCTCCAGAGTCGCAGAAGATTGTGATAGCAACCAATCAGTGTGCGTTTTGCCGCCTCATCGCCGTTTGTTGCATTGAGACGTTGGATAGCGTTGTCCATATCGAACAGCAGCGAGCGGCGCGTGTCGTCGCGCACGAGGCTTTGTGCCCAGAAGAAGCTCGCCACCCGCGTGCCGCGCGTGACGGGCCGCACCTGATGCAGGCTCGTGCCGGGATAGAGGATTGCGTGGCCAGCGGGCAGCTTGACTTCCTGCACGCCGTAGGTGTCTTCGATCAACAGTTCGCCGCCGTCGTATTCGTCGGGCGGTGTGAGAAACAGCGTGATCGACAGGTCGGTGCGTACCCGCGCGCCATGCCCAGGGACTAGCCGGATCGCGCCGTCCACGTGACTGCCGAAATGCATGCCGCCTTCATAGCGGTTGAAAAGCGGCGGATAGACACGGTTCGGCAACGCGGCGCTGATGAAGAGCGGATGCCGTTCCAGCGCACCGACGATGATATCGCCCATTTCCTGCGCAATCGGCGAACCTTCCGCGATCTGCTGGTTGCGCTTGACGGGCGCACCCTGGTAACCGGCAGTCGCACGGCCGTCGACCCAGGAATCGGCGGCGGCATCGAGACGCGCGCGCATCGTGGCGGCGTCAGCGGGACTGAGTACGTCCGGAATGGAGACAATCATGGCTGGATACTTCCTGCGTCAGACCGCCCGCTTCTTTGGTGGAGAAACGGGCGGCGATTCGTGGGTCGTCGCTTCGGGCGATCAGAAGAAGCGGTAGTTTACCGTCGCGAGGAAGGTCCGGCCGAGACCCGGCACCGCGCGCCCGCCATCCGACGGAATCAGCGCATCGTAGTACTTCTTGTCCGTCATGTTGAGCACGTTGAACTGGACGTCGTACTTCTTCGCGTGATACGCGGCCATGGCATCCCAGCGCGTATAGCCGCCAACCTTCACGTAGTTGGTGTTCGCTGCGTAGCGCGACGACGTGTAGACCGGGCCGCCGCCGACTTCCCAGTGCGGCGTGAACGCGTACGTGGTCCAGAGCGTGAGCATGTTGCGCGGCGTGTTCGCGGGTGTCTTGCCGGCGGTGCCGTCAAGCGCCTTCAGCACGGTGCCGTCCATGTACGTATAACCGCCGAACACCTGCCACTTGTTCGTGATGTGGCCGGCAACGCCAAGCTGATAACCGCGCACGCGAATATCGCCGTCGAGCTGGTAGACGCCCGTCGAATCCAGCGTGCGGGCGTTGGTCTTCTCGATGTTGAAGAGCGACTGCGAAATCGACAGGCCACCGCCCAGCAGGTCCCACTTCGAACCCACTTCGTACGAGCGGTTCTTTTCCGGCGGCAGATTCTGCTGTCCGTTGGTGAGCGTCAGTGCTTCCAGCGACGGATCGAACGACGTGCCATACGACACATAGTACGACTGCCAGTCGGTTGGTTGCCAGATGATGCCGCCGCGCACGCTGGTGTAGAAGTTCGTCTGCGTGGCGTACGAAGGCGCGTTGATCGAATTGCTGATCGAGGCTTCATAGCGGTCCCAGCGCACGCCGCCGACTACCTTCCAGTGCTCGCCGATCGAAATCGTATCGTTCGCGAAGAGGCCGATGCCGTTCGCGCTCGACTCGGCGAGGTTGGTCGCCACGGTCTTCGTGCTGGACGGGCGGGTGGTGTAGGTCGGATCGATCAGCGGGACGATCGCGAGCGTATTGGACGGCAAGCCCGCTGCAGTCGACGTGTAGGTCTGGTTGCTGTACGTCTCATGACTCAGATCGACGCCGGTGATCACCTCGTGCCTGAGCGGCCCGGTCGTGAATTTCGCATCGAGGTCGGTCGTGTTGTAGACCGAGTGATCGTTGATGATGCGGTCCTTGCCCTGCAGCTTGACGTACAGCTGCGATAGCGGCAGCGACGTGAAATTCCCGTTCGTCAGCGCGGTCGAGGTGGCCAACGGTCCGGTCAGCACTGCCGCCGCATTGGTTGCGCGCGCGTCGGTGCTGTAGTGGCTGAACTGCGTCTGGTTGCGCAACGTCAGGTTTTCGTTGAAGCGGTGCTGGATGCGTGCAGAGAACGTCTGCACGTCCTGGATCGTGCGGTCGTCGGTGAAGCCGTAGAAGGTTCCCCGGCCGACCGGCGCCGGCTGTCCGTTGAGCGACGGCACGCCGTAGTCAGGCTGGTCGCGGTTGTGCTGGATCAGCGCGGACAGGGTGATTTCAGTCGGCGTGCCGATGCCAAAGCGCACTTCCGGGGCGACGCCAAAGTCCTTGTTCTTCATGACGTCGCGCGTCGAACCCATGTCCTGACCGAACGCGTTGACGCGAATCGCGGCGGTGTCGCTGATCGGCTGGTTCACGTCGACGGTGGTGCGGTAGCGGTCGTGTGTTCCGGCCATCACCGAAACGTCGGCGCGGCGCTTGAGGTCCGGTTGCTTGCTGACCTGGTTGATCACGCCGCCCGTCGACCCGCGCCCGAAATACAGCGACGACGGGCCATATAGCACGTCGATCGATTCAAGGTTGAAGGTGTCCCGGTAGTACTGGCCGCGGTCGCGGAATCCATCGAGATAGATATCGGTGCGTGCCGTGAAACCGCGCAGGTTGATGTTGTTGCCGATCTGGCCGCCTTCCGCTGCGCCAATCGTGACGCCGGGAACGTTGCGCAGTGCGTCGCTGAACGACGTCGCGGCCTGCGACTGCAGTACGGCTTTCGGTACGACCACCACAGCCTGCGGGATGTCGCGCAGTGCGGTAGGAACCTTGGCGCCGACGCTCGATGTCTCCGGCTGGAAGTCGCGGCTGTTGTCGACCTGACTCGTTACCCTGACTGCAGGCAGTGTGGCGTTGCTGTCGGCGGCGGTGTCTGCTGCGGGTGTGGTCTGTGTCGCTTGCGCTGCCTGTGCGACGGGTGCGGTGGGTTGCGTTGCGGTTTGAGCGTAAAGCGGCGCCGCAAAAACAGTCATGATGGCCGCGGCGAGCGGTGTTGTTCCAGGCATTTCGATTCCTGTCGTTGTTACTGTCATTTTTCTGGCTCGGCGCAACACGGACGTCGTGCCGCAAACCCGGCGCGTGTCATGGCGCACGCGCGAGTTCATCCCCCCGGATCTTTGCTAAAAGGCCCGGTAAGCGTACGTAAATGCGAATCATTATCATTTCATAGATGGTAAGCGTTCGCAACAAAACCGTATGTTTTGTGGGTTTTTTGTAATTGTCTGACGGGTGACTTTTGCGCGAAAACGACATTCCGCGCGGACGATGGGCAACGGCGCCATCGTTAGCGAAGGGGGAGGCTTGCCCGGCGCGCGGTGATCGCGGCCGGTTCTCACAAACTCAGATGGAAGGCAGTCGAGCGGCGCTCATCTGCAGGTCGAGGATTATTCGCGAGTCAGCGCGACCGGCTGCGGCGAATGGAGGAAACGGGCAACAGATCGAATCGGGTGCAGACGAACCGCCCGGCCTGTCCATCTGCGCACGGCCTTCAGTTCCGCGCGGCCCGCTTGATCGCCTGCGGCGGCTGCCCGAACGCGCGCAGGAAGGCGCGCCGCATCCGCTCCGGATCGACGAATCCGGTTTCGGCAGCGACTACATCCAGCGAATGACGCCCGGTTTCGATCATCGAACGCGCCGCTTCCACGCGCAGGTTTTCGATCGCCTTGGCCGGGGATTGCCGGGTCTCATCACGAAACGCACGGCTGAACTGCCGCGGACTCAGATGGGCCACCTCCGCCAGTTCTTCGACCGACAGACGCTCGTGCAGATGATTTTTCGCATAAGTCAGCGCGGTCTGGATCCGGTCGGAACGCGGCTCGAGATCGAGCATCGCCGAAAACTGCGACTGGCCGCCTGTGCGCCGGTGATAAACCACCAGCTTCTTCGCAACCGCGCGCGACACCTCGACGCCAAGATCCGCTTCCACCAGCGCGAGACACAGGTCGATACAGGCGGTCATGCCGGCTGACGTCCAGACTGACCCGTCGACGATAAAGATCCGGTCTTCGTCTACCTGGGTCTGCGGAAAACGGTGTTGGAGCTCGCGCGCAAAACGCCAGTGCGTCGTGACGCGGCGGCCATCCAGAATGCCCGCCTCGGCCAGCACGAACGCGCCGGTACAGATGCTGGTGGTGCGCCGCGACGCGGTCAGCGCCCGGTTGAGAAACGCACACAGCCCCGGCGTAGACGGCGCGATATCCATCGCCCCGGAGACGATGACCGTATCGAATGCCGGATCGTCGAAGGCCTGCGTGTCGATCTGCACACCCGACGAACTGCGCACCTGGCCACCGTGTTCCGAGATGACTTCGATTGCGTACGCGGGATGCTCCGCCTCCTTGTTGGCCAGCTCGAGTACCGACACGGCCACCAGATCGAGGATCTGGAATCCGGGAAAAACCACCACGCCGATACGCTTCATCGCTGTGTCCTAAAACGAGGTAAATACGTCATTTGAGACATAAGCGTACGCGCCTAGACTCGCTCATGTCAATTCCAGATGCGTTTCCCGAGGCGGCGTGTCCGGAGCGATAAGGGTTCGTTATTCACATTGATTCGGGCGCGCGGCACTCAGGTCCGCCGTTCACAAGGAGAGCTTCAAATGGCAACTCAAAAAGACGCAGAAGCACGAGCAACGAAGGGCACCGCGTTGATCACGGGCGCATCGTCGGGTATTGGCGCGGTCTATGCCGACCGCCTGGCGCGGCGCGGTTACGACCTGATTCTGGTGGCGCGTGACGCGAAGCGTCTTGCCGGTCTGGCGGAACGCCTGGCGCGTGACACAGGACGCAATATCGACATCGTCGCCGCCGATCTGACCGCGAGACCGGATCTGCATCGCATCGAGGAGCGCCTGCGTTCCGACACGGGCATCACGATGCTGGTCAATAACGCCGGCGTGGGCGCGACAGCCACGCTGATCGATTCGGACCCGGACAGCCTCGAAAGCATGATCCAGCTGAACGTCGTGGCGTTGACGCGCCTCACTTCGGCGGCGGTGCCGGGTTTCGTGGCGCGACGTCATGGCGTGGTCGTCAACATCTCGTCCATCGTCGCGGTGGCGCCGGAATTGCTGAACGGCACGTACAGCGGCACGAAGGCGTACGTGCTCAATCTGACGCAGTCGCTGCATCACGAAGTGAGTGAGCAGGGTGTGCAGGTTCAGGCCGTTTTGCCCGGCGCGACCAGCACGGAGTTCTGGGACCGCGCGGGAACACCGGTTTCCGCGTTGCCCGAGCAGATCGTGATGTCGGCGGCCGAGATGGTCGATGCCGCGCTCGCGGGGCTCGACCAGCAGGAACTCGTCACGATTCCATCGTTGCCCGATGCGGGCGACTGGAAAACGTTCAACGACGCGCGGCTCGCGCTCGGGCCGAATCTGTCGCACAACCATGCAGCCGCCCGCTACGGGGTTGCGGCTCACGTCGCAGCGTAAGCCTGCTGCGCTGAAACTCCGGCTGGGTGATCCAGCCGGAATTGTTCCCGCTTCGCAATAACGCAGCGTCCAGAGCGCCTTTGGCGGATCGTCGAGTTCGCGCCGCCGGCGCGCGCAGGTCCCTGACGGGACGTTTGCACCTCCCCACATCCGCTTGCTAGACTGCCATCGCACACATCGCCCGCCGCGCTCCGATGCGGCCGCGATGGCAGGCAACTCTCGCGCCACGCGCGCCCTCACCGTTTCGACGCATGACGCGTCGCGCGATTCATGGGAGACCCCATGTCCTACATGTTGCTCATCATCGAACCCACCGACCAGCGCGACCAGCGGACCAGGGAGGAAGGGCAGGAGATCTACGACCAGATGGTCCGCTTCGCCGAAGGCCTGCAGTCGCGCGGCGTGCTGCGCGCGGTGGAATCGCTCGCATCGCAGGATAAGGCCGCGCGCGTCGAGGTGCGCGACGGTCGCAGCAAAGTGATCGACGGCCCGTTCGCCGAAGCGAAGGAAATGATCGGCGGCTTCTTCCTGCTCGATTGCGAAACGCTCGAAGAGGCGGTCGCGATCGCTAAAGAGTGCCCGGCGGCGTCATGGTGCACGGTTGAAGTCCGCAAGATCGGACCTTGCTGGGAGTGATTCCGTGGCGCGGTCGCTGTCCCGCTGCCTGCCGATTCCTGAGATCGTCACCCAGGATGGCCACATGAGAGTCGATGCCTGACATCGCTCAGGGATATCCCTGGAGTCGCATTTTTCATGTCGATCCGCTCGCGGGTGGTTCGTCGTGTAAGCAGAAGCCAGCAAAACAAACGGCTTTCCTCACCAAACCACAGGAGAAACTGCGATGCGATTCATGATCATGGTGCGGGCGAACGCAACGACCGAAGCCGGCGTGATGCCCGACGACGATACCGTGTTCGCCGCGATGGCGACCTACCACGAAGAACTCGCGAAGGCGGGCGTGCTGCTCGACGCCACCGGCCTGCAGCCGAGTTCGAAAGGCTGGCGGATCCGCTATAGCGCCGGCAAGCGCACGGTCGTAGACGGCCCGTTCGCGGAGACGAAAGAACTGATTGCCGGCTATACGCTGATCCAGGTTCGCTCGCGCGAAGAGGCGATGGAATGGGCACGCCGTTTCCCGGCACCGTTCGGCGAAACCGCCGACGGCGAGATCGAAGTACGCCAGCTCTACGAGATGGACGACTTCGAGCCGAGCGAGCCGGTTGAACGGTTCCGCGAACTGCAGGCTGGCAAGCGGTAGCGCGCAGGCATCGGAGGAGGCTCACATGCTCAAGACCATCCAGGTCACGTGGGCGATGCAGGGCCCCGTGCCGTTCGTCTCGAAGCTCATCGCCGTGTTCTTCAACATGGACCGCATGATCGGCAAGGATTTCGAAGACGGCCTCGGCAACCTGAAGAACATCGCCGAAGCAGGCTGACGCAACGCAATCTGCCAACAGCACGCAATTAACAAGGGAACATCATGCACAAGCAGATCTATGTGAATCTCCCGGTGAACGACCTGCCGAAGTCGATGGCTTTCTTCAAGGCGCTGGGTTTCAGCTTCAACGCGCAATTCACCAACGACTCCGCGGCCTGCCTCGAGATCGGCGAAAACATCTTCGCGATGCTGCTCGTGAAGGACTTCTTCAAGGGCTTCACCGGCAAGCCGGTAGCCGACGCGAAAGAGAGCACGGAAGTCCTCATGTGCCTTTCGTGCGGGAGCCGCGCGGAAGTCGATGAACTGGTCGCGAAGGCCGTGGCCGCGGGCGGCACCGCGCCGCGCGCGCCGCAGGATCACGGCTTCATGTACGGCCACGGTTTCGAGGACGTCGACGGCCATATCTGGGAACTGGTCTATATGGAGGACCCCGCCGCGGCGGGCGCTCATTGAAGTCCGCCATGATTCCGGCCGACACCCATCGAGCCATCGAGGCGGTCTGGCGGATCGAATCCGCCAGGGTCATCGCCCACGTTGCGCGGATCGTGCGCGATGTGGGGCTTGCCGAGGAGCTAGCGCAGGACGCGCTCATCGCCGCACTCGAACACTGGCCCGAAGCGGGCGTGCCGGATAACCCGGGAGCCTGGCTGATGGCGACAGCGAAGAACCGCGCGCTCGACCGCTTGCGTCAGGAAGCGCTGCACGCGCGCAAGCATGAAGAACTCGGACGCGACATGGACGCGCTGGAGAGTCACGTCGTGCCGGATTTTGTCGATAGCCTCGACGCGGCGCGCGAGGACGATATCGGCGACGACCTGCTGCGGCTCGTCTTCACAGCGTGCCATCCGGTGCTGTCGACCGAGGCGCGGGTCGCGCTGACGCTGCGCCTCATCGGCGGCCTCACGACCGACGAAATCGCGCGTGCTTTCCTTGCGCCCGAAGCGACGATCGCACAGCGCATCGTGCGTGCGAAGCGCACGCTCAAGGCGGCCCACGTGCCGTTCGAGGTGCCGCAGGCTGACGCTCGGGCGGCGCGCCTCGCATCGGTGCTCGAAGTGATCTATCTGATCTTCAACGAAGGCTATTCGGCCACCGCCGGCGACGACTGGATGCGACCGGCGCTCTGCGACGAAGCGCTGCGGCTGGGGCGCGTTCTCCAGGGGCTGATGCCTGATGAAAGCGAAGTGCACGGGCTGGTCGCGCTGATGGAAATCCAGGCGTCGCGCACTCATGCCCGCACCGATACGCAGGGCCGCCCGGTGCTGCTGCTCGATCAGGACCGCAGCCGTTGGGACCCGTTGCTGATCCGTCGAGGGCTGGCCGCGCTCGAGCGCTCAGTGGCGCTTGGCGGCGCGAGCGGCCCTTATACGCTGCAATCGGCGCTGGCGGCGTGTCACGCGCGCGCCAGAACGGCGGAGGAAACCGACTGGCTGCAGATCGTCGCGCTTTACGACGCGCTCGCGCAGGTTGCGCCGTCGCCGGTCGTCGAACTGAATCGCGCGGTGGCGATCGGCATGGCCTTCGGGCCGGCCGCAGCGCTGGAGATCGTCGAGGCGTTGGGCGACGAGCCGTCGCTTGTGAGCTATCACTGGTTGCCGAGCGTACGCGGCGATCTGCTCGCGAAGCTCGGACGCACCGGCGAAGCGCGCGCCGAGTTCGAACGTGCCGCCGCGATGACCCGCAACCTGCGCGAGCGCGAATTGCTGCTGGAGCGTGCGAGCGAGATGGGGCTGCGCAGTTGATTGCTCCTGCGCGCGTTGCACGGACGGTCAGTGTCCGTGCGACAGCTCGCCCAGCCGGCCTTCGATACCCAGATGTTCCCTTAGCGCATCCCAGCCCTTCGGCGTGACCTGCACGACACGCGATGCCTTCGCGCGCCGCAGCCAGCCCTCTGCGCAGAGCAGGCTCATGAACTGCACGCCGAGCGGCCCGGCCAGATGATGCTGCCGCTCGGTCCAGTCGAGACATTGGCGCGCGAGGCCGCGTCGGGTGGGTCGCACGGCTGCGAGGTCGAGACCCACGCTGCCGAACCACGCGATGCCCGCGGGCGTCACCTCGAACTGTTTGTCGGCGGAGGCGACGATGAAGCCGCGCTGCTGCAACGCCTGCGTCACCGCCACGCCGACTTCGCCCGCCAGATGGTCGTAGCAGCAGCGCGCGAAACGCAGGTTTCGCGCTTCCGGCGTGAGGGGCTTACGCCGCACGTCGTTGACCGGATGGATCGCCGCGAGATTCTCCAGCACCTGCGCGACGTGTGAGCCGCTAAGCCGGAAGTAACGATGCCGCCCTTCGGTTTCGACGGCCAGCAAGCCGCCCGCGAGCAGTTTAGCGAGGTGGGTGCTCGCGGTCTGCGCGGTGACGCCCGCCGCATAGGCAAGTTCGCCGGCGGGCAGGGCACGCCCGTCGGCGAGCGCCATCAGGATGTTTGCGCGGGCGGGCTCGGCAATCAGGAACGCGGTGGATGCGATGTTCGGCTGGACAGGCATACAGGATCTCCGTCGACGTTCACATGATAGTCGGCTGCGCGCACCGGATGCTTCGATACGCGTCGAAGCATCTGCGTGGCGTTGCAGGCCACACTGAACCTGTGATTTCCCACAGGACAAGCCTGCCGTGTCAGACCGTGCCCTTCAGCGCCGCGTGCTCGCGGCAACGAGCATCAGTTACGTCGTGGTCATTCTCGACACGTCGATCGTCAACGTCGCACTCGAACGTATCGCACAGTCCCTTGCGACCGACATCGCCGGCCTGCAGTGGATCGTGAACGCGTACACGCTCACGTTCGCGGCCCTGCTGCTGACGGGCGGCGCCCTCGGCGACCGTTGGGGCGCGCGCAATACCTATCTCGCCGGGCTGGTGGTTTTCACGCTGGCTTCGGCAATGTGCGGCATCGCTCCCGGTCTGACGGTGCTGACGCTTGCGCGCGTATTGCAGGGTGTCGGCGCGGCGTTGCTGGTGCCGTGTTCGCTGACGCTGCTCAATCACGCCTGGCCCGACCCGGGAGAACGGGCGCGGGCGATTGGCCTATGGGCCGGAGCGGGTGGCGCAGCGCTCGCAGCCGGTCCGCTGGTGGGCGGTGTGCTGATCCATCTGTTCGGCTGGCGCAGCATCTTTCTCGCCAACGTGCCGATCGGGCTCGCGGGCGTGTGGCTGACATCGCGGATCGCCCGCGACCCACAGGTCGCCACGAGCCCGCCGCTCGATCTCGCCGGGCAGTTGACCGCGATCGTGGCGCTTGGCTCGCTGATCGGCGTATTGATCGAAGGCAGCGCCGCAGGCTGGCGCTCGCCGCCGGTCGTTGCGGGCATCCTCCTTTGTGTGGCGGCGTGGATACTGTTCGTCGCAATCGAAACGCGACGCTCACAGCCGATGCTGCCGCTGTCGTTTTTTGCGGACCGTGTGTTCGTCGGTTCGGCGATCGCCGCCATGACGACGGCGCTGACGTCGTTCGGCATCATCTTCGTGCTCAGCCTGTATTTCCAGCAGGTCCGCGGCTACGCTCCGTTGTGGGCGGGCGTCGCGTTTCTGCCGCTGACCGTTGTGGTGACCGGTGGCAACATGCTTGCCGGCAGACTGGTCAAGACATACGGCGCCCGTTGGCCGGTGCTCACCGGTTTGCTGCTGCAGGCCGCCGGCTTTCTTGGTCTGCTACTTTCCACGCCCGCATCACCCTACTGGCTTGTTGCATTGCCATTGCCGGCGATTGGTCTCGGCGGCGGCTTCATCACGCCAGCGGCAACGGCGGCGCTGATGGGCAGCGTCGAAAAGAGCCGTGCCGGCATGGCGGCTGGGGTGCTCAACTCGGCGCGTCAAACGGGGGCGGCGCTGGGCGTCGCTATCTTCGGCATGCTGCTTGCCGCACGTGACCCGTTCGACTCCGGCATGCGGGCCGTGCTGTGGACGGCTGCGGGGATGTCGCTGGCGGCGGCGCTGGTGTGGTGGCGGGCTGCGGCTACGACGCGTCGCGAGGCGCGTCCGCGCCACGTCTAATGTCCGCGCTGCGGCGCCACGCGCCGGACGCTAGCGTGTGGCGATCACGATTCCGGGTGCCGATCATCATGGCGCCCGCCGCGCGATCGATATTCGCTTTGGTACGCGACGAAGTCGGCGCATAAGGTTCCCTTCAGGAGAATTTGATAACGTCGCCCGAGGCGGTTGTTGGGTGAGATCGCGGTCCTGCATCGCAGGGTCCTTTGCATGCCAGAAGGATACGAGGACGGATGAGGTTGTAATCGTTCACACGCATGACGGTTCGGGTCACGATGCCGCCCGCAGCCGCAGAATTATCGGACTCGCAGTTTCGCGCAGGAACGAACATGTCGGACAAGCACACTTCGAGCACATTCGATGGCGACCTCAAGCGGCTCACCGGCCGGTTGCTGGAGATGGGCGGTCTCGTGGAACAGCAGATCGCCTCGGCGATGGATGCCCTGGATACCTTCGATTTACCACTCGTCGAACAGGTCCTCGAGGGTGAGCGTCGACTCAACACGATGGAAGTCGAAATCGACGAAGAAGTGAGCAACGTCATTGCGCGTCGGCAACCGGCTGCTCGCGACCTGCGCTTTCTGATGGCGACTTCCCGATGCGTCACGAACCTGGAGCGCGCGGGCGATGAGGCCAGCAAGATCGCCAAGCGGATTCGCAGCCTTGCGATGAATCGGGCGGGACGCAGCGTCGACATCGCTGAAATCAAGAACTCGGGCGAGATGGCGTTGCAGATTCTTCGCAGGGCGCTCGACGCGTTCGCGCGCATGGACACGGAGTCGGCAAGACAGATCATTCGCGACGATGTGTCTATCGATAACGAGTTCCGTGCCTTCATGCGCAAGCTGGTCACCTGCATGATGGAAGACCCGCGGTCCATCTCTGCCGGGCTGGATTATCTTTTCATCGCGAAGGCCATCGAGCGCATCGGCGACCACGCGACCAACCTCGCCGAATCCGTCGTCTACGTGGTGCACGGCACCGACGTTCGCCACCAGCCGTTACAACGCATCGAGGGCATGGCGTCCGATAGTTGAAGCGGAGTGGTTGTCTCTAATCAAAATCGCACCGCATCGACCGGGATCAGCCTCGCATCGGAATCGATCCAGCGGCGGCGTCAACGTTCCCACTCTCGTCGAACTCACATGTAACCAGCGCATCGCTGGCTGCACAGGCGCGCCAGGAATACGTCACGGTGAGCTGTTTCAAAGTACACGTTTGGATACACACAAACACACCGGTAATTTGCTCACCCGATATAGTTGACTCAACACTAACGAGCGGGGCACCGTATGAAACGAACCTTGGCGCTGATGCTGCTGGCAATATCCCTTGGAAGCGCGCTCAGCGGATGTATTGTCGTGCCGGAAGGCGGCTACGCCTATCACGATCACGACCACTATCGCGACCGCTACTAAAAACCCAGGCGGGCCGCCCCGGTCCTTGTGACCGGACGGTCCCCTCAATATCAATCCGGAGAAGCGGTTATGAGAATCTCAAGCACTCGCTGGCTTGCGATGGCGTTGATTGCCGGAGTGGGCGGCAGCATGTCGTCGCTTGCCCTCGCACACGTGGACGTCGGTGTGAACATCGGCATCCCTGGCGTGGCGTATGCACCAGAGCCAGTGTATGCAGCACCTCCTCCCGTCGTGTATGCGCCGCCACCTCCTGCTGTCGTCATCGCGCCGGGATGGTACGGCGAGCGGTACTACGATGGACACCGTTACTGGGCACGTCGTGACTGGGAAGCACGCCACCACGATGACCGGGACTGGCGTGAAGCTGGCAACGACCACCGCGGTCCGCGCGATGGTTGGGGACACGACCATGGCGGCGACGGCCCGCGAAACGACTGGAATCATGGTCACGATGAAGGCGGACGCGGCAATCACGGCGATCACTAACAGCCACGCTGCTGCCAGCGCGCCCAGCGCGCCGTGCCTGTTGCAGGCGCATTGTCTCCTGTGAGCCGTGTTGGTCAGAGATCCTTGATCTGCCGCGCGGTGTATTTGCCACGCAGTCGCGACGGCCGCGGATGATCCGTCGGCCTGAGGCTGATGACCCTGGAGAGGCACCATGTCACGAAACAGCTCTCGATCGGTTACGGCGCAACTTGGCGGCAAGCAGATGTCCGCTGAGTTTAGCGAACAGACGGGCCAGCTACTCGTTCGACAGGACGGCGTTCTGATTCGCGAGTGGTTCCCGCCGCACTCATGGTTTGCCATTGCTTCCGTAGCCGGCGCGCGCAACTGGGGTACCCGCCCAAGCGAGGACGACCTGTTGGCGCTACTGGAAAATCACGTATAACGTCATGAGACACCGGCGCGCATATCGTCACTCCGCGCCGGCGACCGTATGAATAGTCGTTAGCGGGTTGCCGAGGCGCCGATAGAAGACAGGGCTGCGTCGACGGCATCCGTCAACCGGCCGACGATGGTTTCGATCTGCTGCTCCGTGCAGATGAACGGTGGGGCGATAAGAATATGGTCGCCCTGATTGCCGTCGACGGTGCCACCCATCGGATAGACCATCAGCCCGCGCTTCATCGCCTCGCTCTTGACGACTGAGTTCAGTTTCTTCTGCGGGTCGAAGGGTGCTTTGGTGTCGCGATTCTGGACGAGTTCGACGCCGACAAAAAGACCTCGCCCCCGTACGTCCCCTACAAAAGGGTGATCCGCATAGTGGCCGCGGAGCAGCGAACGCAGCTGTTCGCCGCGCGCCTTCACGTTGTCGAGCAACCTGTCTTCCGCGATGACACGCTGCACCTCGAGTGCTGCCGCACATGCCGTGGCGTGGCCGATGTACGTGTGGCCGTGCTGGAAGAAGCCGGAGCCGGCGACGATGATGTTATAGATTTCGTCGCTGACAAGCGTGGCGCCGATGGCCTGGTAGCCGGCGCCCAGCCCCTTGGCGATGGTGAGAATGTCGGGCGAGATGCCATCTTCCTCGCATGCGAAGAGATAGCCCGTGCGCCCCATGCCTGACATGATTTCATCGAGAATCAGCAGAACGCCATACTTATCGCAGACTTCACGAATTTTGCGGAAGTACTCGCGCACCGGCGGCACGGCGCCAGCCGTCGCGCCGACGACGGTTTCCGCGACAAAGGCCGCAACCGAATCCGGTCCGAGTTCGAGAATCTTTGCTTCGAGTTCGTCTGCGAGACGTTGTGCGAATGCTTCTTCCGTCTCGCCCGCGCATTGTTCGCGATACGCGTAGCAAGGGGTGACGTGGTGCGCCTCAATCAGGATCGGCAGGAACGGTTCACGACGCCATGCGTTGCCGCCGATGGCGAGCGCCCCCAGCGTGTTGCCGTGATAGCTCTGGCGGCGCGCGATGAAATGGCGCCGCTCGGGCTGCCCCTTCTCCACAAAATACTGACGTGCAAGTTTCAGCGCAGCCTCGATAGCCTCGGAACCGCCGGAGACGAAGTACACATGTCCCAGCCCTTTAGGCGCTGCATCGACGAGGCGATCCGCGAGTTCTTCGGCAATGTCTGTCGTGAAGAACGATGTATGTGCATAAGGGAGTTTCTGCGCCTGACGCTTGATGGCGTCGATGACCCGCTGATTGCTGTGACCAAGGCAGGAAACCGCAGCGCCGCCGCATGCGTCGATGTAGCGCCTGCCGTTGGAATCGATGATCTCGATGCCGTCGCCAGCCACGGCGACGGGAAGTGTTGCGCGGGGCGCGCGGTGAAATACGGTCGTCATTCTTTGCCTCAGGATGCGGGGGACTGGCGACAACACGCTACGCCGCAACATGCGATGTTGAATTTATACGTACAGAAACATGTGTTGTCAAGGCGGATACTATTACCCCAAAAAAGACGTCAACAGAAATTTGCAGGGCGGGAAACCCTGGCTCTCGCCCGGCGGGCTCAGGCGCGCTGGCTGGGCGAGCACAGACCGGGAATCCGGTCAGCCGACGTACGACCCCTTCTCGTGCAGGGCTTTCTCTGCGTCGGACAATTGCCTGACGGCGTCCTCGCCCTCAAGGGCGAGCAGATGCGCGACAAGCGATTCGGCGATCGCAGACGCCGCGACGAGCGACGGGAAGAAGGATGGGCTCTCGTGCGAAAAGAGCAGCACCTGGTCCGCATTCAGCGCAATCGGCGCGACAGCGCTGTCGGTAATGGCGATGAGGCGGCTGCCTTGCTCTTTCGCTGCCTCAGCGACCCTGGCCGCTTCGCGGGAGTAGGGCGCAAAGCTGACAACAACTGTTGCATGCCCTTTCGCGATGCTGCGCAACTGCATTTCGAGGGTACCGGCCTCGCCGGAGACAAGGCTCACCGTGGAGCGGAACAGCCGGTAGCCATAGAGCAGGCTAAACGCGATCGGGTAGCAGGAGCGGAACCCGGCAATGTGGACATGAGAGGCCTTTTTGAGCAAACGGGCCGCGTCCGGTATCCGGCCCCCGCTCTGCGCGAGCGTTGCCGCGAGGTTGTGTTGCTGGGCCGCGCCCATATTCGTTGCCAGCGCCTCGCGCGAGCCGCCTTTCACCAGCGCACGGGCCTTGCTGCTCAGTGGCTCGGGCCGCGTGCGAAGGCGCGCGACAAAGAGTTCGCGCAGTTCGTTCCAGCCTGGAAAGCCGAGCGTCTGCGACAGCCGGACGAGCGCCGCCGGCTGCACTTTCGCGCCTTGAGCCACCTTGCGCATCGACGATACTGCGACTTCGTCCGGGAAATTCAACAGGTAGGCAGCGCCTGCCTGGAATTGAGGGCTGAAATCCGGGAATCTGGCGCGAATGAGCGCGGCCAGTTCGTCAAAGGTCGGTGGCACGGACAGGGACTCGTTTGGGTGACAACAAATGTTACGTAGCGGCCGTCGTGCCGGCAAGGCCTAAGTAGAGGCGTGTCGTGAGCAAAGGTGAAGACGAAAGGAATACGATATAGCTGCCTCGGATGCCGCATCGCGCGGCATGACCCCTGAAACCTTGCTGGCACCAGCTGGAGTTTCCGACATGACGCACGCCCTTTGTGAACCTTCGCGCATCACCGAACCGGATCTGATCGCCGTTCGTGACGAACTGGCGAGCCGCGAGCCAGTTTTTCATCGTCCGGAGTGGGGTACGACGCGCGCCGACTTCGAGAGGATGACGGCCGCGGGCTTCTGGGAAACGGGCGCGTCCGGCAGGCGTTACAGCCGGGCGTTTGTTCTCGACGAACTCGAACGGCGCTACGCGTCGCCGCCGCTCGACGACGACTGGGAAAGCTGCGACTTCCACTGCCAGCGGCTTGCCGCCGACGTCTATCTGTTGACCTACTCGCTGCGCCAGGGCGCGCGGGAAACGCGCCGCTCGACGGTCTGGGAACGCGTCGGCGCCGACTGGAAGATCGTCTTCCACCAGGGAACGATCGTGCAGGATGCCTGACCAAGATGAGCTAAACAGGCGCTAGCCGCGCTTCAAAACTCGACATCCAGTTCGTCGATTTCCTCCACTTCCTTTTGCGCGTCCGCAATCCACTGCTGCATGTCCGGGAGCGCGAGAATGCGCTGTCCGTACGCGACGATTTCCGGTTCGAGCTTGACGTCATACGTCACGAAGCGCGTGACGACGGGCGCGTACATCGCGTCGGCGGCAGTCGGCCGCTCGCCGAACAGAAACGGCCCACCGTACTGCGCGAGACACTCGCTCCAGATTGCAACAATCCGCTCAATATCGGATTGCGCACGCGCCCACACCTTGAAGTCAGGGAAGTGCGCTTTCAGGTTCATTGGCAGTGCCGAGCGCAGCGAACTGAAGCCCGAATGCATCTCGCCGCAGATCGAGCGGCAGTGCGCGCGTTCGCGCCGGTCGGCGGGCAGGAGGCCAGCCTCGGGGCGGATCTCGTTCAGATATTCAGCTATGGCCAGCGTGTCCCATATCCTGATATCGTCGTGGAACAGACACGGTACGAGTATCGATGGCGACAGCAGCAGCAGTTCCGCGCGCGCGGCGGGATCGTCGATCGGCATGACGATCTCTTCGAAAGGCAGTCCGCTGAGTCTGGTGAGCAGCCAGCCGCGCAGCGACCAGGACGAATAGTTCTTGCTGCTGATGGTAAGCGTGGTATTCGCCATACGAATCTCCTGATCGCGCGCTGCACACAGACGTGCACTGTATTGTGCGGAGTGCGCACCAAATAACAGCAAAGCGCGCGCTCCGGGCGGAATCGCGCAAGTGCCATGCCAGGGCGATGCGGCTGGCGGGCCGGGCGTGAGTCCTGCCTGGCATACGTATTGCCTGTTGTTGGCTTCACTCCTTTAGGGCATTCGTGCGAAGGCTATGAATCTGTTTGCCTATCCTGCCTACCAGACCTTCGCCGACGCGACGCTGCCTTTCCGGCACGGCGCTTCGCTGATGAACCGGTCCCTCGAAATGTGGCCGGACCTGGCCGATACCCCGCAAGGCCGTTCACTGCGTGCGACCTGTGAACTGATCACGCTTGCGGGCCTTACGCACCATCGTCCTCCATTTGACATCGGCTCGGTTGAAGTCGACGGCAAAAAAGTTGGGGTCGTCGAAGAAATCAGTGCTGCGACGCCGTTCTGCTCGCTGCTCCATTTCCGCAAGGACCATGCGCCAGCGCAACCGCAGCCGCGTGTACTGGTGATTGCGCCGATGTCGGGACACTTTGCGACACTGCTGCGCGGCACGGTCCGCACCATGCTGCCGGAACACGACGTCTACATCACAGACTGGCACAACCCGCGCGATGTTCCGCTGATAGAAGGGCGCTTCGGCTTCGATGAATTCGTGCAGCACGTGATCGACTTCACGGACCAGATCGGCCCCGGTGCGCACCTGCTGGCGGTGTGCCAGCCAACGGTGGCCGCGCTGGCGGCAGTCTCGCTGATGGCCGCCGACAACCATCCGGCGCAGCCCGCGAGCATGACGTTGATGGCCGGACCGATCGACACGCGGGTCAATCCGACGCGCGTGAACGAGCTCGCGAAGAGCAAGCCGATCGAGTGGTTCGAACAGAATCTGATCAGCGCCGTGCCGTTCGGTTTTGCGGGGGCGACGCGCCGGGTCTATCCGGGGTTTGTGCAACTGGCCGCATTCATGGCGATGAACCTGGGGCGCCATCTCGACTCATTCGAAACCATGCACGACGAACGCGCGAGGGGCGACCATCAGAAGGCCGACGCGATTCTCGTGTTCTACGAGGAATATTTCGCGACGATGGATCTCACCGCCGATTTCTATCTGGAAACGGTGGATACGGTATTCCAGCGTCACGCGCTGCCGTTGCACGTGCTCGAAGTGCGCGGACGGCGCGTCGACCCGTCGGCGATCCGGCGCACGGCGCTGCTGACGGTCGAAGGCGAAAAGGACGATATCTGCGCGGTCGGCCAGACGCTGGCGGCGCAGGATCTGTGCGACAAGCTGCGACCGTATCTGAAGACGCATCATGTGCAGACCGGCGTGGGTCACTACGGCGTGTTCAACGGGCGGCGCTGGGACCGGCACATCTACCCGCGTGTGCGCAGTGTGATTCACGACAACGAGCCGCGGGCGGTTGTCGTCAGCGCGCGTGCGGCGCCGATTCAGCTTGCCGCTGCGTCGCTGATCAGTCCGCCGCCGGGTTCCGCGCCCGCGGCGCCCGCTGCGAGCGGCGTTACCGAGGCCGATGGGCCCGGCGGCGATGAGCCGGTTGCTACAAACGTGTTTCCGTTACGGCGTAACAGCGTGACGGGGTAGGTCCGCCGCTTGCGGGAAGCACGGCGAGAGCGGTCGCATGACCGCTCCGCCTCCACAGCGGCCCGCTCAGGCCGCTTCGCTGTTCCAGGGCGTGACCGGTGGCACCGCGCAGGGACCTTCGACGCCCACGGTCTTGAAGTCGGCGGGAGAGACGATCTCCAGATACTCCATATCTTCGGAGTAGTCGAACAGATAGTGGACGATGCCGGGCGCCTGATGCACGCAATCCCCGGCGGCGACCAGCGTTTCCTTGTCGCCGTACATGAAGCGCGCCCAGCCCTTCAGCATGATCACGATATGGAAATCGGCCTCATGACGGTGCCAGCCGGTGCCTTCCTGTGGTGCAATGTTTGCCTTGACGAGTTGCGCCAGCACTTTGCCGCCGGTCGCCTGTCCGATGCCGAGATCGCGATACAGGAAGAAGTCGCGCAGCCCCTGATCCTCCCAGGGCGTATCTTGTGGATGGACGTGCGAAAACTCAGTGGCGAATCCGGAAGTCATGATCGCGCTCCAGAATGATGAACGGTCAGGGGAACGACATAGGGGCCGTTTTCTCAAGCATCAAACATTCCATGCGGGCGCGCAAGGGCGGGTGACGGATCGGGCGTCACGATCCCCGCGCAGATACGCGCGACCGACGGGAAATAGCATCGGCGCGCGGCATCCGGATGCGTCGCTGGCTTCAACGCCACTTCGCGATGTACTCAGGCGTCTGTTCGTAGGCGCCGTCGGGCACGGCGCTGTGCGGCGCCAGTACCAGCGGCAGCACGCCGGCCCAGACCGGCAGGTCCAGGTCGTCCTCGTCGTCTTTAGGGCCGCCTTCGCGGATCTTGCAGGCGAATTCGTCGAGCGGCAGGCGTAGCACGGTGGTTGCGGCCAGTTCCTTTGCGTTGCCCGGCCGAACCTCGCGGGAGCGTCCAGGGGCGATGGTTTCCATGAAGGCGTCGAGTGCGGCGGCCTTGTCTTCGTCGGCGACGCGCTCGCAGACGCCATAGATCACCGCGCAGCGGTAATTCATCGAGTGATGGAACGCCGAGCGCGCCAGCACCAGCCCGTCGAGGTGGGTGATCGTCACACAGACCTGCGCGCCCGATGCCGCCTGCCTGATCAACCGGCTGCCGTTCGAGCCGTGCAGATAAAGATGATCGCCTTCGCGCCAGCAGACCATCGGAATGCAGTGCACGCCGCGTTCGTCGGCGAAGGCGAGATGGCAAAGGTGCGCGGCGTCGACGATCGCATCCAGCGTCGCGCGTTCGTAATCGCCGCGCTCCGGCACGCGGCGCACGCGCGTACGGTCAGTCGGTGCTTTTGCCTTCATATCCATGAGTGTGGTTCCCCTTGTTGGTTGTGTGCTGGCAGAATAGGGTTTTCGTGGCACTACGAGTAGACCCACGGCAGACACTATTTCTGGAGCCACGAGGCACATGGATTTTGGATTGCTGCTTTCCACACACGCGAAAGAAAGCGCGGCTCAGTCGAACGGTCGTCGGTTGCCGCGTCAGCGGTTGTTGTACGAAGCGTTGCGCAGCGCGATTCTCGACGGCAAGGTCGCGCAGGGTTCGCGTTTGCCGGCCACGCGCGTGCTGGCGGAAGAACTCGGCATCGCGCGCAATTCCGTGCTGTACGCGTACGAGCGTCTCGCCGCGGAAGGCTTTCTCGAAGCCGATCGGCATGGCTCCGTCGTGGCGCATCTTGGGCTGCACGCGCAACCGTCGGCGGCGCTCGACAGACAGCTGTCAGTGGGCTTGTCGCGGCGCGTGGGCGGCCTGCGCAACGATCGGGAGGCGCTGGAAGAGCACGTCGCGTTTCGCCCTGGCCTGCCCGCGCTCGACGAGTTCCCGCTTGCCCAGTGGCGCGCGGCGATGGAGCGCGCATGGCGCAGGGTCGACGTCACCGATCTGGGTTATGGCGGCAGCCAGGGGCATCCTTCGCTGCGGCGGGCGGTTGCCGATTATCTGAAGGTGTCGCGCGGCGTGCGTTGCGATGTCGAACAGGTGTTCATCACCGACGGCACGCAGACCGGCCTCGACGCAGCCGCGCGCATGCTGGCCGATAGCGACGATACGGCGTGGATCGAAAACCCCGGTTACAACGGCGCGCGTGCTGCGTTTCAGTCGGCAGGGCTCCGGATCGTGCCGATTCCGGTCGATGCGCAAGGAATTGCGCCGACGCCGGCGCATTGGCAGGATGCGCCGCCCAAGCTGATCTACATCACGCCGTCTCATCAATACCCGCTTGGCAGCGTGCTTGGTCTGGAGCGGCGCGTTGCGCTGATCGATGAGGCGCGCGCGCATGGCGCCTGGATCATTGAAGACGACTACGACAGCGAATTCCGCCATGAAGGGCCGCCGCTGTCCGCCGTCCAGGGGCTCGCGCCCGATGCGCCGGTGTTCTATGTCGGGACCTTCAGCAAGACGCTGTTTCCTGCGTTGCGGCTCGGCTTCATGGTCGTGCCGGCGCAACTGGCGAACGCGATCGCGCTGACGATGGGCGAGATCACGCGGCGCGGTCGCGTCGCGGACCAGATCGCGCTCGCGGATTTCATTGATAGCGGCATGTATAGCCGTCATCTGCGTCGCATGCGGCGGCTCTATTCGGACAGACGCCGCGCGCTGCTCGAGGCGCTTGAACGCCATCTGCGTGGTGTTGTGACGGTATCGGGCGGCGCGGGCGGCATGCACCTGACGGTGCGGCTCGATGTGCCGCTCCCGGACGTGGAGATCAGCGACATCGCGTTGACGAAGGGCATCGTCGTACCGCCCGTCAGCCGGTATTGCCTGCCTGCGGAAGATGCGGGCCGATATAACGGCTTTGTGCTCGGCTATGCGGGCGTGCCTGCTGATGAGATCGATGGGCTTGTTGCGCGGCTGGCGGATGTGATTGACGCGTTGTTAGCTGCGCGTGGCCGGTAGACGGGGATCACGCGGGGCGACTTACAGCGAGGCGACGTCCCGCACGATCCTGTTTGCGCAGCAGCGATTCGCATGCCACCCCTCACACCTTAAGCGGAATCCAAAGCTCGAACCCACCCATACCCGTCATCGGATTGAACTGCTCGCCATAGCGTTCGAAAACAGGCGCGTCTGCGACCTCATGTTCCGACTCGGGCAGCCATTTGTTCCAGATCGTATTCCAGGTTTGCCGGATCGTCGAAATGTGCTCGCGGTGCGCAAACACCGCATAGCGCTGTTCGCCGATACGCACGCGTGCAAAGTCTGCCGGCAGCGCCGAGAAGTCGGTCACTTCGACGCCGCACAGATAGTCGAAATTTCCCGCATCGTCCTGGTTGAAGCAGACGCCATAGGCGATCTGTCCAACCTGTCCCGGCACCTTGCCGAAATGCGGCCCGAAGCGTTGCCACTGCGCGGCAATGCCGGCGCTCTGCTCACACGTATAGCGTTCGCAAAGGCCTGCGATGAGCAGCGCCTTGCCGTCTTCGATGCGCGGTGGCGCGAGGTCTTCGAGAAATGACTGGTCCATGATGATCGGCTCCACGAGTTCGATGTTGCATACGGATCCTTGCGCGCGGACCGCTTCGGGCGTGATCCCGAATTGATCGCGAAACGCACGGGTGAATGCCTCATGAGAGCCGTATACCGCCTCGACTGCGACCGCCAGAATATCCGGAGCGCCGTCCGCGAGCGAGCGGGCCGCTTCCGACAGGCGCCGGCCGCGCACATAGCGCATCACCGAACGGCCGGTCGCGGCTTCGAACGCCCGCGACAGGTGGAAGCGGGACACACAGCTACCGCTTGCGATGTCATCGAGCGTGATATCGCGCGCGAAGTGGCTTTCGATAAACCAGAGTGCTTTTCCGACGGGGTTCATGCCAGCTCTCATATCAGCATGAAACCAGCATAGCGGTGCGCCGCGCGGCGCATTTGATCGCTATTGCGCAACATGCGTCGCGAGACCATCGGTTGTGGGGAGTGAGATTCAGCCGCTGCGTGCGGCCGTATCGCTGCCTGCCCGGCCAGATGCGCCGCGGCGGCTGTGCCCTTCGCCGCGATCGGTGGCTCCGCTCTGCCCGGCGCCAGCCTTTGCGCCCCGGCGCAGCAACAGTCCGCCAAGCACGCCTGCCGCGGCCGCAAAGACCGCGCCCGACATGAAGGCGACGTGATAACCGCCGTTGAGTGCGGCGCGCGGCTGCGCACCGCTGCCGAGCAGGTTGCCGGTTCGTGCGGCGGCGAGGCTTGCGAGAATCGCGAGACCGAGCGCACCGCCCATCATGAAAGCCGTGTTGACGAGGCCCGACGCAAGCCCGGAATCCTCCGGCTTCACGTCGCTCATCGCGGCGAGCAGCAGCGGGTTGAACGCGATGCCCGCACCGAAGCCGAGCAGGATCATGCCGGGCAGCACGTCGATGGCAAAGTGCCCGTCGAGCGGCGCGCGCGCGAACAGCGCCAGTCCGCACGCCGCGATCAGCAGACCGACTGCGAGCGGCAATCGCAGACCGAAGCGCATCACTAGCCGTGCCGACAGACCGAGCGAGAAGAACGCCATGATCACGTTCGCCGGCAGGAAAGCGAGGCCGACCTGAAACGGCGGATAACCCAGCACGCGTTGCAGATAAAGCGCCGAGATAAAGAACCACGCGAACATGGCCGCTGCCCACAACACAGCGACGACGTTTGCCGTCGCGACGTTGCGCAACGTGAAGAGACCGAGCGGCATCAACGGATGACGCACGCGTGACTCGATGCCAAGAAAAAGCGCAAGCAGCGCCGCGGCGATGACGAGCAAGCCGATCGTTTCCAGCGACGTCCAGCCGGCTTCGTTGCCATTCACGATTGCATAGACCGCGAGCATCAGCGATGCGGTGACGGTTGCCGCACCCGCGACGTCGAGCCTGCCCGCCTCTGCCTGGCCGCGCCCGGCGGGCAGCAATGTAAGACACAGCGCATAGACGGCGATGCCGATCGGTAGATTGACGAGAAAGATCCAGTGCCAGCTCAGCACGTTCGTGAGCAGTCCGCCGAGCAGTACACCAATGCTTCCGCCTCCGGCACACACGAAGCCATAGACCCCCATCGCTTTCGCACGCTCCCCCGTTTCGGTGAACAGGTTCATGATCAACGACAGCGAGACCGCCGACACCACGGCGCCGCCCAACCCCTGCACAGCGCGCGCGAAGACCAGCAGCCCCTGGGCGTTCGCGAGTCCGCATGCAAGGGACGCGAGCGTGAAGAGCGCGATACCGGCAAGGAACAGCCGCCGATGTCCGAACAGATCGCCCAGCCGTCCCCCCAGCAACAGGAAACCGCCGAAGGTCAGCATGTAGGCGTTGACGACCCATACCAGCGCGGTTTCGGAGAATCCGAGATCTGTCGCAATCGACGGGAGCGCGACATTCACGATCGTCGTGTCCAGGACGATCATCAACACGCCCATGCAGAGGACGATGAGTGCCAGCCAGCGCTTCTTGCCGTCGATGTTATGCGTCATGCCCGAGTCTCCGTGTTCTGCCTTGTCGCTTCAAAGGGGGGCCATCCCGCCGTTGACCATCCATGGCGTGCCGAAGCGGTCTGTCGTCATGCCGAATGCTTCGGCCCAGAATGTCTTCTGCAGCGGCATGATGACCTGGCCGCCGTCTGCCAATGCGTCGAATATACGCTGCGCGTCGGCGGCGGTGGGATACACCAGCGACAGCGAGAAACCCTTCATGCCTTCGTACGGCCGGTCGGGCGGGCAGTCGGAAGCCATCAACGTGCGCTCGTCGAGCACGAGGCGCGCATGCATGACCAGGTCGCGCGCTTCGGGTGCCATCTGGTCGCAGCCAGGACCCTCGCCGTAAGTCATCATGCGTTCGAGCTTGCCGCCGAGCGTGCGCTCGTAAAAGCGCATCGCTTCGGCGCATTTGCCGTTGAAAAACAGATAGGACTCGAGTACTGGCATGACTGTCTCCTTCGTTTCAGATTGAGATTGCAGTTTAGTACTCTAACGATTGCTGGTAACAGGAAGGTGGTGAAACGCTTCCTGACCTTGTTTACGCTGCCGGAGCCCGCGCCCGGCAATGTGCTTCCTGAATGACCTCATGTGAATGCCGCACAGTGCATGCGGCATTCAATCACTTCAGCTCAACAGCTCGTAAGGACCGCCGCGCTCCAGCGCCTGCTGATACGCGGGCCGCGCATGCGGCCGCCACCCCATGCTTACGCCTTGTCTCCCATCAAGGCGTTCGAGGGCAACGTCTCGTCCAGCAGTTTCCTCGCGCTTTCGATGCCTGCCACCGGCAGGCCAGTCGGGTTCAGCAGCCCGATCTGCACGAGCACCGATGCCTGATCCCAATAGATGTGCTCGTTGTACAGCTTGTCGCCCCGGAAGCACACGATGGCCAGCATCGGCACCTCGAAATACTTGCCGGTCGGCGCGACGCCGGGCAGCATCCAGTCGATTTCGCGCGAATGGGTACAGCTGAAAATAAACTCATCGACGATGCGATCCGCGCCGATAGTGCGCGAAATCGGAATCAGCTTTGTATCGTCGGGGTTCGAGTTGACGAAGTGCTTTGTATAGAAGCGCTTCAGGTTGTCGTAGCCGACGCCGCCCGTCATCGTCGGCACGTGATTGACGTAAGGGTCGGCGACCATTGTCGGCATCACCGAATCGACATCACGGGTCGCGAACTCGTAGTAGCAGTGCTGTTCCCACAGCGCGTTGAGGTCGTACACCGGGCCGAGCACCTTGCGCAGCAACGCGAGCGTGCGCGAATACGCCATCATCGTCGCGGGTTTGTTGTACTGCGGACGCGCCGGTGTGGCGAACGCGTGATCGCAGCCGGGATAGACGTACTGTTCGATCTGCGGCCGCTGGCGCAACGCGGCGCTGATGCGCTCACGTACGTCCGGCGGGCAGAGTGCGTCGTTCTCAGCAAAATGGAACACCATCGGGCAGCGGATGGTCTGCACCTCGTCCAGATACGCTTCGCAACCGACGCCGTAGTAGCTCACCGCGCAATCAACGTCAGTGCGCGCCGCGGCAAGCATGGCGAGCCTGCCGCCGAGGCAGTAGCCAATCGCGCCGACCTTGCCGACCTGCTCGGGCAACGCGCGCAATGCGGCGAGCGTGGCCGCGATGTCGTCGATCGAGCGGTCGATGTCGAAGCGTTCAAGATACCCCAACGCCTGCTTGACGTCCGCCTCGCCATAACCGAGCACGATGCCCGGTTTCATGCGCCAGAACAGATCGGGCACCAGCACGACGTAGCCCTCTTCGGCGTAGCGGTCGGCCATCGACCTCATATAGTCGTTGATGCCGAAAATCTCCTGCAGCAGCACGAGCCCCGGGCCCGAACCTTGCGCTGGACGGGCCATGTACGCATTGAAACGGCCGCCATCCTGGGCGACGACTTCGATGAAAGATCCGGCCATGAGCGCTCTCCTGCAGGAATGACGGTGTCGGGGTGATCTACATCGTGCGTAACGCAAACCGTTTGAGCTTGCCAGTTTCCGTGCGCGGCAACGCGTCGATGAACTCGATGATGCGCGGATACTTGTACGGCGCAACCGTATTTTTCACGAAATCCTGCAGTTCTGCGACCAGTTTGTCACCTGGCTGATACGGCGCACGCAGCACCACGAACGCCTTGACGATCTGGCCGCGCATCTCGTCGGCGACGCCGATTACCCCGCACTCTGCCACCGCCTCGTGCTGCATCAGCGCACTTTCCACTTCCGGACCGGAGATGTTGTAGCCCGCGGAGACGATCATGTCGTCGGCGCGCGCCTGATAGAAGACGTAGCCGTCGTCGTCCATATAGACGCTGTCGCCGGGCAGGTTCCAGCCGTCGCGCACGAACTTCTCCTGGCGCGGGTCGGCCAGATAGTGGCAACCGGTTGGACCGCGCACGGCGAGTTTGCCGATGGTGCCGCGTGGCACGGGCTTCATTTCATCGTCGACCACCTGCACCACGTAACCCGGCACCGCGCGGCCGATCGCGTGCTGGCGCACCTCGTTGCCAGCCGCTGAAATGAAAATATGGATCAGCTCCGTGCCGCCGATGCCGTCGATCATTTCGATGCCGCTCGCGTCGCGCCACAGCGTGCGTGTGGAATCGGGCAGCGCTTCGCCGGCGGAGACGGTCTTCTTCAGGCTCGTGATATCGAAGCGCGGCAGCAGCGGCGCCATCTGCCTGTAGAAGGTCGGGGCGGTGAACATGATCGTCGTGCGATAGCGTTCGACTGTTTGCAGCAGCGTTTCCGGCGTGAGCCGCTCGATCAGCACCGTCGATGCGCCAACGCGCAGCGGAAAGCACAACATGCCGCCAAGACCGAACGTGAATGCCAGCGGAGGCGTGCCGCAAAACACATCCTGAGCCGATGGCTTCAGCACATGGCGGGGGAACAGGTCGCACATCGCGAGGACATCGCGATGAAAATGCATGCAGCCTTTCGGCGCGCCGGTTGTGCCGCTCGTAAAGGCGATCAGGCACACGTCGTCGCTTGCGGTGTCGCAGGCCGTAAAGTCGGCGGGCTTGCTGGCCGCCAGTGTTTCAAGCGAACCGGCTGAGTCGTCGTGAAAGACGCAGATCTGTCTGAGGTCCGGGCAGAAGAACTCATCTTCCGCATCGCTGTTGCGCCTGAGTTCGTCGGTCAGGCGCCCATCGCACAGGGCGGCGCTCACGCGCGCCTTGTCGATGACCTGCTTGAGCTCTTTTGCGCGCAGCAGTGGCATTGTCGGCACGACGACGAGCCCGGCTTTCAGGGCGGCGAGAAATGCCACGGCCATCTGCAACGTATTCGGCCCGCGCAGCAGCACGCGGTTGCCGGGTTGCAGGCCCATGTCCTCGATCAGGACATGGGCGCTGCGATTGACCAGCGCCAGCAGTTCGCCGTACGTGGTGGCGTGAGGCTGCCCGTCGACTTCAGACCAGATCGCCGGACGGTCGCGATGACCCCCTTCGACGGTCCGGTCCAGCAGTTCCGTTGCGCAGTTCAAACGCGCCGGATAGGCCACGTCGGGATTGTCGAGCAGAAACACCGGCCATTGTTCCTGCGGCGGGAGGTTGTCCCGTGCAAAGGTATCGACGTGTGCTGACGGTTCCATCCTGGTCTCCCGGAGCGAGAAAGAGGTTTAGCGGGCTTCGTGGGGGATCACTGCTGTGGCTTCGATTTCGACTTTCGCTTCGTCTTCGATGAGCGCGACGACCTGCACCGCGCTCATCGCGATGTCGTAGTCGCCGATCAGCTCGCGGAACGCACCGCCGATTTCCTTCAGCGAGGCGAGGTATTCGCGTTTGTCCGTGACATACCACGTGAGGCGCACCAGATGCTCGGGCTTGCCGTTCGCTTCACGCAGTACGGCCACCACGTTGCGCAGCGCCTGGATGGCCTGCGCCGCGAATTCGGTGCTCTGAAAACGGGCCTGTTCGTCCCAGCCGATCTGGCCGGCGATGAACACCTGCGTGCCGGTCGCGGCGACGCCGTTTGCGTAGCCGCGCGGCTTGATCCAGCCTTGCGGCAGGAGAGATTTTTTCATGAGCGAAGCTCCTGCAAGGATTGATGCTGCGGGGCGAACATCGCGAGTGCGGTGGCGATGTCGTCGGGAATATCGATGGAGTTGCCCGTCTCTAGCGATGTGGTCACCAGGACCTGGTGCGCGCGAAAACGGACTTCGTCACCACACTGACCGACGATGTCGAGCCGTATCGAACGCCGCCCGATCGACGCGACGGATAGCGATAGCGTGACTGTTTCGCCCATCCGGCTCGGCCGCGAGAACTCGCATTCGAGCTTGACGATCGGCAGGCCGATCCGGCGCTGTTCGATCATGTGCGCGTAGTCGATGTTCAGGCGATCGGTGAACCAGTCTTCGACGAGCGCGTTGGTGAGCACCAGATACTGCGGAAAGAACACGATGCCGGCGGGATCGCAATGCGAGAAACGAATGCGTACCGGCAGCTCGAAGATCGCGCTCATCGGCTCTTCCCCCGCTCTTGCGCGACGGCATGCGCCTTCAGAAGATCGCGTCCGACAATCAGTTGCTGCACTTCGGTTGCGCCTTCGTAGATGCGCAGCGCGCGAATCTCGCGATACAGCATTTCGACGGCTGTACCGCTTTGCACGCCCATGCCGCCCCAAAGCTGCACGGCTGCGTCGATCACCTGCTGCGCACCTTCGCTTGCGTGCCACTTCGCCATGGCTGCCTCGCGCGTGACGCTTTCGCCCTGATCGCGCAGCCACGCGGCGCGATAGACGAGCAGCGCGCTGCTGTCGATCGTCAGCGCCATCTGCGCGAGCTTTGCCTGCGTCAACTGGAAGTCGCCGAGCGTCTGGCCGAACATCTTGCGCGAGGCGGCGCGTTCGAGGCCTGCCTGCATCGCATGCCGCGCGAAACCGAGCGACGCAGCCGCAACCGACGTGCGGAAGATATCGAGCGTGCGCATCGCGATCTTGAAGCCTTCGCCCGGCACGCCGAGCATCTGGCTGCGCGGGATGCGTGCGCCTGCGAAGTGCAGGCGCGCGAGCGGATGCGGCGCGATGACGTCGATGCGCTCGGCGATCTGCAGTCCCGGCGTATCCGCATCGACGATGAATGCGGTGATGCCGCGCGCTCCGGGCGCTTCGCCCGTTCTCGCGAAGACGACGTAGAAGTCGGCGATGCCGCCGTTCGAGATCCACGTCTTGTCGCCGTCGAGTACGTACGTGTCGCCTTCCGCGCGTGCCGACAGCGCCATCGCCGCGACGTCCGATCCGGCTTCGGGTTCAGACAGCGCAAACGCTGCGAGCGCCTCGCCACGCGCGACACGCGGCAGATAACGCGATTTCTGTTCGTGCGTGCCGGCGAGCGAGATTGCGCCTGATCCAAGTCCCTGCATCGCGAGCGCAAAATCGGCAAGGCCGGAGTGCTTCGCGAGCGTTTCGCGCAGCAGGCAGACCGCGCGCGTGTCGATGGTGTCGCCGTGTCCGCCGTAGGCGAGCCCACCGACGCCGTATTTCAGCCAGCCCGCCTCGCCCAGCTTGCGCACGAGCTGCCGGCAGGTCGCATCGACGTCGTCGTGCGGCTCATGTCCGAGGTTGGCCGCGGCCCACGCTTCGACACCGGCGGCAAGCGCGCGATGATGGTTTTCGAAGAACGGCCACGCGAGCGCGCCGTGCATGTCTGTTGTCTGTGAGGTGCTCAACTCAGTCTCCTTCGAACACCGGTCGCGTTTTCGCCGCGAAGGCGCGATACGCCCGATCGAAGTCGCGTGTGCTCATACAGATCGCCTGAGCCTGCGCTTCGGATTCGATCGCCTCGTCGACGCTCATGCTCCATTCCTGATGCAGCATCTTCTTTGTGATGCCATGCGCGAAAGTCGGACCGGCGACGAGATCGGCCGCGAGTTGCGTGGCTTCGGCGAGGAGCGCATCCGGATCGCAAAGACGGTTGTAGAAGCCCCACGCGTGGCCTTCCTCGCCGCTTGCCGAGCGACCCGTCAACAGCAGTTCGGTCGCGCGACCCTGGCCGATGATGCGCGGCAGGATCGAGCACGCACCCATGTCGCAACCGGCGAGACCCACGCGCGAGAACAGGAAGGCGAGCTTGCTGCGCGCGGTGCCAAGACGCAGATCGGACGCCATCGCGAGGATCGCGCCCGCGCCGGCGCACACGCCATCGACGGCCGCGACGACCGGTTGCGGGCAGTGGCGGATCGCTTTCACCAGATCGCCGGTCATGCGGGTGAACATCAGCAGTTCGGGCATCGGCAGGTCGATCAGCGGTCCGATGATTTCATGCACATCGCCACCGGAGCAGAAATTGCCGCCCGCGCCGTGGATCACGACGGCCTTCACATCGGTTGCATACGCGAGCTGGCGAAACAGGTCGCGTAGTTCGGCATACGATTCGAACGTCAGCGGATTCTTGCGCTCCGGACGGTTCAGCGTGACGGTGGCGACGCCGGCGTTGACGGACCAGCCGAAATGCCGTGCTTCGTAGTTCGCAAGTTTCAGGCGATTGCCGGCGAGCAGGGCGTCGGCGTTGTGCTGTGTCATGAATCTCTCCTGTGTCGACCAGAGTTGGCGCTTTAGCGTGTCGACCAGAGTTGGCGCTTTAGCGCCTACTTTGGTCCCATGCAGAGCACCTACTTTGGTCCCATGCAAGTTACAGTGCGGTATCAATCAATCGCCGAGGGTGTCGAGCAGATGTTGTTTCAGCTTGCCGAGGCGCTGATGCATCCGCGATTTGTCGTCGAGGCCAAGGCCGCCGAACATTTCGACGACCCACTGTTCGTGCGCGACGGCCATCCTGTCGAACAATGCGCGGCCATTCGGTGTGAGCTTGACGCTGATCGAGCGACGGTCGTTCGGATCGACGTCACGGGTGACGAGGCCTTCTTTCTCGAGCTGGTCGGTGATGCCGGTCACGTTGCCGCCGGTCACCATCAGGCGACGCGACAGCTCGGTCATCTTCAGGCCCTCGGGATGGCGCTCGAGCTGCGCCATCAGGTCGAAACGCGGCAACGTCGTGTCGAATTCGTTGCGCAGACGCTTGCGCAGCTCGGCTTGCACGAGGTTGGTGGTGGTCAGCATCCGCAGCCACAGACGCAAGCCCATATGGCTATCCGCGCCGGTGCTCATCTCCATGTCGACGACATTCCCGGCGGGCTTGGCTACGCCTTTGCGCGTGCTTTTTGCTTCGGCGGCAGCGTTTTTCTTCACGTTGGCAGCGTTGGTCACATTACTTCTCCACCGGAGATGGAAATCGATTGGCCCGTGATCGCGTCGGAACCTGGCGCACACAGCCAGAGCACGGAGTTCGCGACTTCTTCCGGCGCGACGAAACGGCGTTGGGGGTTCTGACGCAGCAAGGCTTCGCGCGCCTCCTGTTCGCTGCGCGAGGTTTTCGCCGTGATCTGGTCGAGCGATGCGCGCAGCAGTTCGGTCTCGGTATAGCCGGGGCACACTGCATTGACGGTGATGCCTCTCGTCGCGACCTCGAGAGCGAGCGAACGCGTGAGGCCGATCACGCCATGTTTCGCCGCGCAGTACGCCGCGACGTAGGCATAGCCGGTCTGCCCCGCGGTGCTTGCGACGTTGACGATCCGGCCGCCGCCGCGTTGGAGCATCGAAGGCAACACGGCGCGGGTGCAAAGGAAGACGCCCGTCAGGTTGACGTCGAGCATGCGTTGCCAGAGCGCCATGTCGGTGTGCGCGAACGGCGCGGCCTGGGCCTGGCCCGCGTTATTGACGAGCACGTCGACCGGACCGAAGCGCTCCGCAGCCCGCGCGAACGCGGTGGCGACGGCCGCTTCCTGCGTGACGTCGACGCTGAGCGCTTCTACTTGCCCAGCCGCTTCGAGTGCATCGCGTTGTGCAGCGAGCTTCGCCGGATCGCGGCCCATCAAGGTCACGCGCGCGCCAGCGCGAATCAGCGCCTGCGCGGTGGCCGCACCGATGCCGCTACCGCCGCCGGTCACGACGACGTGCCGGCCTTCAAGTCCCTGCCACGTGTTGTTCACGTTGTTCCCTCCGCGCGCTGGGCGCGCTCCTGCGGCGAGAGCCGCGCATTCTCGATGGCCTGCGCGCGTTCACGTTCCAGATTGCGTTCGAGCTGCGACTTTGCCGCGGTGTACTGCCTGGGCCACATCACATCGAAATAACCGATGCGCGCGGCTTCGTTGAGCGTCCACGAAGGATTGGCCAGATGCGGACGCGCAACCGCGCACAGATCGGCGCGTCCGGCTGCGATGATGCTGTTCACGTGATCGGCTTCGGAAATCGCGCCAACGGCGATCGTCGCGATGCCGGCTTCATTGCGGATGCGGTCGGCGAAGGGCGTCTGGAACATGCGGCCGTACACGGGCTTCTCTTCCTTGCTGACCTGTCCCGACGAGACGTCGATCATGTCCGCACCGGCTGCCTTGAACGCGCGCGCGATTTCGACGGCGTCGTCCGGCGTGGTGCCGCCTTCCACCCAGTCGTTGGCGGAAATGCGCACGGAAATCGGCTTGTCCTGCGGCCAGACCTTGCGGATCGCAGCGAAGACCTGCAGCGGATAGCGCAGACGGTTCGCAAGCGAGCCGCCGTATTCATCCGTGCGTTGGTTGGTAAGCGGCGACAGGAAGCTCGACAGGAAATACCCGTGTGCACAGTGCAGTTCGAGCCAGTCGAAGCCGGCAGCGTCCGCCATTTCGGTGGCACGCACGAATTCGGCTTCGATCGAACGCAGGTCCTCATGCGTGGCCTCGCGCGACCACTGGCTCACGCCGCGCAGATACTGCTGCGGCGAGGCGGACACGAGCGGCCAGTTGCCGTCAGGCAAGGGCTGGTCGATGCCTTCCCACGCGACGCGCGTCGATGCCTTCGCTCCAGCGTGGCCGAGTTGCATGCCGATCTTCGCGTCCGATTGCGCATGCACGAGATCGACGATGCGGCGCCATGCAACGAGATGCTCAGGCGCATACATGCCGGGACATCCCGGCGTGATGCGCGCTTCCGGCGATACACAGGTCATCTCGGTCATCACCAGCGCGGCCCCGCCCATTGCGCGGGCGCCGAGATGCATCAGGTGGTAGTCGCCGGCAATGCCGTCGACCGCCGAGTACTGCGCCATCGGCGATACGACGACGCGGTTCTTCAACGTCACGCCGCGCAGCCTGAATGGCGTGAACATCGGCGGGATCGGGCGCTTGCCGTCGTCGCGCGTGACACCGGCTTCAGAGGCGAGCCAGTCTTCGAACTGGGACAGATACCGTGCATCGCGGGCGCGCAGGTTTTCGTGCGAGATGCGCTGCGAGCGCGTCAGCAGCGAATACGCAAACTGTTCCGGCTTGAACGACGTGTAGCGGTCGACGTGTTCGAACCATTCCGTCGAATTGCGCGCCGCGTTCTGGATGCGCAGGACGTCGACGCTGCGCACTTCCGTGTAGTGCGCAAGCGCGGCCGGAAGGTCGCCGGGATGGGCGCCGATGCTGTTGGCGAGTTCGATGGAATCTTCAAGCGCTAGCTTGGTGCCGGAGCCGATCGAGAAATGCGCGGTATGGGCGGCGTCGCCCATCAGGACGACCGGCGTTTTGCCGCCGCCGGCGCGCGGTTTCCAGTGCACCCATTCCTTGTTGACGACGCGCGGGAAGCGGATCCATTGCGACGAGCCGCGCAGATGGCTTGCATTGGAGAGCAGCGCATTGCCGTCCAGGTATCTGGCAAAAATGCGCTCGCAGAACGCGATGCTGTCTTCCTTGCTCATTTCGTCGAGACCGGCAGCGCGCCAGACGTGCTCAGGCGTTTCGACGATGAAGGTCGATGTGCTGTCGTCGAAGCGGTACGCGTGGGCCTGGAACCAGCCCCATTCGGTTTCTTCGAATGCGAATGTGAAGGCGTCGAAGAGCTTCTTCGTGCCGAGCCAGACGAAGCGGCAATGGCGCACGTCGATGTCGGGCTGGTAGGTCGCCTCATACTTCTGGCGGATCGCGCTGTTCAGGCCGTCCGAGGCGACGATCAGGTCGGCGTCATAGAGGTCGTCATCCGTGACCTGGGTTTCGAAGACCAGCTTGACGCCCAGTTCCTCGCAGCGCGCCTGCAGGATGTTAAGCAGACGCTTGCGTCCGATCCCGCAGAAGCCGTGGCCTGACGAACGGACCTTCTCGCCGCGGAAGTTGATCTCGATGTCGTCCCAGTGATTGAAGGCGTCGAGGATCATGTCGGCGCTGGGCGCGTCGGCCGCACGCAGGTTGCCGAGCGTCTGGTCCGAGAACACGACGCCCCAGCCGAACGTGTCGTAAGGGCGGTTGCGTTCGATTACGGTGACTTCGTTCTCCGGGTTCCGTCCCTTCATCAACAGGCCGAAGTACAACCCGGCGGGGCCTCCCCCGATACAGACGATGCGCATACCCGCTCCTTACGTGGTTTACGGGATTTAATTTAGTCCTAGATAGTTTAGATGTCAAGTAAATGGAAACCCGGGGGGAGAGGCAGGAAACTCAGTGCTCTGAAAGAGGCGAGAATGAAGTCTGTCAGGACCCTCGCCGGGATTGTCGCGATACCTGCGGGAACCGGGCTTTAATGCGGTCTGCAATGGTGTGGTGAAATTGATAGCCGCGCGGAGGGGATGGCGGGCTCGCCCGAAGTTGCCACGCGCAGGGTCCTCGACGGAGGCGAACGAGTAAGGCCGGTGCGTCATTCGCAATTTTTTCGACGCCGCCTGTCCGTCAGCATGCGGACCGAGCGTCATTGTGATGGCGGCCCGATGTAATTCACCCGCCTTAACCCCATGACGGAGGCTCATATGCAATACCTATTGATGATCTATTCGGAAGAAAACAGCTGGAACCAGATGACTGACAGCGAGCGGCAGCAAGGGGTCGCCGCCTATCAGGCGTACACCGAATCGTTGAAAAAAGCCGAGGCGCTGGTGGGCGCCAACCGGCTGCAGCACACGAACACGGCTACCACGGTGCGGCTCGTCGACGGCAAGCCGCAGGTGCTTGACGGACCGTATTCCGATTCGAAGGAGCAGCTCGCCGGCTACTACCTGATCGACGTGCCCAACCTGGACGCGGCGATCTCGTGGGCGTCGCGTTGTCCCGGCGCGGCACACGGCCTCATGGAGGTGCGCCCGGTCTGGACTGCCCCGTACGACGCGCCATCTGTTGCATGAGTCCGTCCGGCGGCGGCCGTGACGCTGACGGCGCCGCGCATTCGATTGCCGAGGCGGTCGCTCGCCGCAGTTATGGCAAGCTCGTCGCGCTGCTGGCGATGCGCACGCGCGACGTCGCCGCGGCCGAGGACGCGCTGGCCGACGCGTTTGCGGCCGCGCTCGCGGACTGGCCTAAGCGAGGCTGCCCCGCGAATCCCGAAGCGTGGCTGATGACGGTTGCGCGCCGCCGGGCGATCGACGGCGCACGCCATCGCCGCGTCGGCGACGAAGTGGCGAACCAGCTCACGATCCTCGCCGACGAGATCGACGAGCGTGAAGCAGGCATGTTGCCCGACCGGCGGCTTGCGCTACTGTTCGCGTGCACGCACCCTGCGCTCGAGGCCGCGATTCGCACGCCGCTGATGCTGCAAGTGGTGCTGGGGCTCGAAGCAAAGACGATTGCGTCCGCGTTCCTGATGTCGCCCGCCGCGATGAGCAAGCGCCTCGTGCGGGCGAAGAACAAGATCCGCGAAGCGGGCATTCCGTTCAGCGTACCGGAGCGCGAGGAGTTGCCCGGCCGGCTCGCTGCGGTGCTGGAAGCGGTCTATGCAGCGTATGCGGAAGGGTGGACCGATCCGGTCGGCGGCGATACCGAGCGGCGCGATCTCGCCGGCGAGGCGCTGTTTCTTGCGCAACTGCTGGTCGAACTGCTGCCCGAGGAGCCAGAGACGCTTGGTCTGCTCGCGCTGATGCTGTATGCGCAGGCGCGGCGCGATGCGCGACGCAATGCGGCCGGCGACTACGTGCCGCTGTCGGCTCAGGATCCGGCGACATGGGATGCGCCGATGATCGACGCAGCCAACGCACTGCTGCGGCGCGCGAACGCATTCAACGCAATCGGACGCTTTCAGCTCGAGGCCGCGCTGCAGTCGGCGCACGTCCACCGCTGCCGGACGCATCGCCCGAACTGGGACGAGATCGTGCAGCTCTACGATGCGCTGCTCGCGATTGCAGCGTCGCCGGTGGTCGCGGTGAACCGCGCGCTCGCGCAGGCGGAACGGGACGGCCCGCAGGCGGCGCTCGACGCGCTCGAGCCGTATGCGGACGATCCGAGGCTGGCCGACTACCAGCCGTACTGGGCCGCGCGTGCCGATCTGCTCGCGCGTGCCGGCGCGACGGCCGAAGCGCTCGGCGCGTACGATCTCGCGATCGGACTCGAGCGCGATCCGGCCGTGCGCCGGTTCCTGCAGCGCAAGCGCATCGAGCTGTTATCGGCGAGAAGTTAGATGGGCGCGTTGCGTTTGCCACGCGAGGTTGCAAGCCTCGCGCTGACGCGGCTCAGACCCCACGCTGCGCTGCGCGGTCCGGACCGTTCGGTTCCGTTCCCATCGGGACAGCTCCGTCTCGCGGTGCGCCACCTGCTGCCGCGCATGGTGGCCCCGATGGCGATCAACATGCCCGGTGCCGGTGGCACGCTGCCGAAGACTATTTGTAACGCGGCACGCAGCAGCCGCAGCCAGGTCGCGCGTGACTATTTTGTTTGGGTTGTGTGAACTTCGAACGCGGAGACGATGCCGTCAATCATTGCAGCGATGCGCGCGGTATGCCGAAGGTCTTGATGCGTGACGAGCCAGATTTCGTAGACCGCCCCACGTGCGGGTTCCGGCCATATCTGCACGAGGCCGTCGTGTTCAGCCAGATGTATCGGAAGCTCACCGATGCCGATGCCGGCCTTTACCGCGGTACGCAGCATGAGGCTGGAATTGAAGGTCGATACGATGCGCCCCGCATGTATCGGTTCGCCGGCAAGAGTCGGTGATCGATTACCGGTCCAGTTTCCCTGATAGACGACAAGATCGTGGCCCCCGAATGCGGAGCCAGCGGCGGGCTTGCCGTGCTGCTCGAGATAAGCATTCGATGCAAAGAGCGCCATGGGCCAGCGAGCCAGACGCCGCGCGACAAGATCGGGATTATCCGGTCTGACTGACCGGACCGCGATATCCGCTTCACGCTTTGCCAGATTGAGCATGCGCGTCGACGTGTCCAGCAGGACGCGCACTTCGGGATGCGCAGCATGCAGGCGTTCGATGGCGGGAAGCAGGAATTCGAGCGCGATCGAGTCGGTGCTGGTAACTCTTACGTCCCCCGCAAGCCGTGTATCCGTGCCTTGAGTTCGTCTGACGAGTTCGTGTGCGGAGTGTTCCATTTTCTCCGCTGATCTCAGCGCGGCCTCGCCTGCGGCGGTCAACGCGTAACCCTCAGAGGTGCGCAGGAAGAGCGTTGCACGTAGGGCGTGCTCTAGTGCCGCAATCCGTCTGCCGACGGTCGCCTGATCGAGATTGAGCGTCCTGGCCGCTCCACGGAGCGTTTTTTCGCGCTCCACGGCGAGAAACACTCGCGCGTCATCCCAGTTCATCGTGCCGCCCTCCTGATGCAAATTTGCATCTCACAGTGTGAATAATGCTGCGCATATTCATCAATGTCGATGCCTATACTGAACGCAAGAGTTCCTCGTTCAACGATCCGCCCGGATCAATCGAGCCCCATCTATAGAAGGAGTGGTATCCATGTCAGCTTCAACTTATCGTGTGCCGTCGTCCATGACGGCCATTGAAATCAAACAGCCCGGCGGTCCTGAGGTCCTGGTGCCGACTACGCGCCCGGTGCCGGTGCCGGCCGCCGATCAGGTTCTGATCCGCATCCACGCGGCTGCCGTGAACGGCCCAGACGTTTTCCAGCGCAAAGGGTTGTATGATCCGCCCCCCGGCGCTTCGGACATTCCAGGGCTGGAAGTGGCAGGTCAAGTGGTTGCCGTTGGCTCCGACGTGTCCCAATTCCGGATCGGCGAACTGGTGTGTGCATTGATTCCCGGCGGTGGCTACGCAGAATATGCAGTCGCACACGCCTGCAACACGATGCATATCCCCAAAGGCCTGACGTTGGTGGAAGCGGGGGCCATGCCCGAAACGTTTATGACGGTATGGCTGAACCTGTTCCAGCGCGGCAAGCTGGTTGCCGGCGAATCGGTGTTGATCCATGGCGGCGCGTCAGGTATCGGTACCACGGCGACCATGCTGGCGAAGGCATTCGGCGCTGCGAAAATCATCACGACAGTTGGCTCGCAGGCGCATCGGGAGGCCAGCCTGGCGCTAGGCGCAGACCTCGCGATAGATTATCGCGAGGAAGATTTCGTCGCCGAAACGAAGCGGTCTACCGATGGAAGAGGCGTCGACGTAATCCTCGACATCATTGCCGGCGACTACGTGGCTAGAAACTATGACGCCGCAGCCATGGACGGGCGGATCCTCCAGGTGGGCGTGATCAAGGGGCCGGCGAAGGATCTCAACATTGTGCCTATGTTGACTAAACGTCTAACGCATATGGGCTCGACATTGCGATCGCGCACATCCGCGGACAAGGCGACCATCATCAATGAACTGGAGCGGCAGGTCTGGCCGCACATCGAGAGCGGCAAGATCAAGCCGGTTGTCTACAAGACCTTTGCGCTTGCCGACGCTCGCGGCGCTCACGAGCTGATCGATTCCGGCACACACTTTGGAAAGATTGTCCTTACGACAGGTGCCGATCTCATTGGCTAAAGCCTGGCTTGCCGCCAAACCGGCAAGCCTCTTGCCGGTCTGGCGATGGAACATATACAGCTAACCTGTACAGATTGACTGTATGTATGCTATCGTCGGCTCATGGTCAAACAATCACGCACGTCCGAAACTCCCCAGTTGGCCGCCCTGGCTGGTGAGCTGCGCATTTCCCTGGGCAAACTGGTTCGACGGGTGCGGGAGCAGGCGCATCCGGGCGACTTCACATCCGCCCAGAAGTCGGTTCTCCACCGCCTGGATCGCGACGGGCCCGCAACCGTCTCCGCCCTCGCGCGGGCGGAGAGCGTGCGCCCGCAGTCCATGCGCGTCACGGTGGCCGGTCTGGAGGCTATGGGGGCCATCAGTGGCGAACCCGATCCGACCGATGGTCGGAAAACCCTGATCGCCCTGACCCCCACTTTCCGAAAAACCATCAAGGCCAGCCGGGCCGCTAAAGACGACTGGTTGTTCCGTGCCCTGCAAGCGCAACTGTCTCCCCAGGAACAGGACGCACTCGCGGCCGCGGTGAAACTGCTGCAGCGGCTCGCCGACTTCTGAGCCATTCCCAGACCCTTACAGGAAAAACATGGCCCTCACCACGCTCGATCCGAACACCGCCCTCATCGTCGTCGATCTGCAAAAAGGTATCGTCGGCTCCCCCTTCATCCACCACATAGACAAGGTCGTTGAGCGGTCGCGCGCACTGCTCAACGCGTTTCGCGAACGCGGCTTGCCGGTCGTGCTGGTCAACGTCGCCGGTGGAGCACCGGGCCGCACCGAGCGACCGCGCCACAGCGAACCGTTTCCCGCCGGGTGGACCGACTTTATCCCCGAACTCGACCAGCAGCCTCGCGACATCGTCGTGACAAAGCGGACCTGGGGCGCCTTCGCCAGCACCGACCTCGAAGACCGGCTGAAGGCGCTGGGCGTCACCCATGTCGTCGTCACTGGCGTCGCCACCGGGACCGGCGTCGAGGCGACCGCTCGCCAGGCATATGAGCAGGGATTCAACGTCACCCTGGCCCTCGACGCCATGACGGACGGGCGTCCCGAGGCGCACGACTACAGCATCGAGAACGTCTTCCCGAGGCTGGGAGAAACTGGCACGGCCCAGGAAATCGTCGATCTGCTCGGAACGAGGAGCGCCTGAAAATGGAATGGCTGCATCTCGTGTCCTACTTCTTCGCTGGTGCCTTTCTCGCGAACGCCGTGCCGCATTTTGTCAGCGGCGTGATGGGAGAGCCGTTCCAGAGCCCGTTCGCCAAGCCGCCGGGGCAAGGGCTTTCCTCCTCGACCGTGAACGTGCTCTGGGGCTTCTTCAATATCGTCGTCGGCTACGTGCTCGTTTGCCGCGTCGGCGATTTCGGATTGAAGATCACGGGCGATGTCGTTGCGTTCGGGCTCGGCATCCTGGCCATGGGGTTGCTTCTCGCGCGGCAATTTGGCCGCCTGCACGGCGGTTATAGGCCAGAGCGTTCATGACCGCAACGGCCACCGGCGTCTTTCGTTCGCTAAGGAGCTACAACTATCGGGTCTGGGCGGCCGGCGCGTTGGTTTCCAACGTGGGAACCTGGATGCAGCGCACGGCCCAGGACTGGCTTGTGCTCACCCAGCTTACACATCACAACGCATCAGCCGTGGGCATGGTCATGGCGCTCCAGTTCGGCCCCCAGCTTCTGCTGCTGCCCTGGACGGGCTTCGCGGCCGACCATTACAACCAGCGCAAGCTCCTGATCGCTACCCAGGCAACGATGGGCGCGCTTGCCCTGGCGTTGGGGGTACTCACCGTCACGGGCGTCGTCCAGCTCTGGCACGTCTATGTATTTGCCTTTCTGTCCGGCAGCGCGGCAGCATTCGATGCGCCCGTGCGCCAGACCTTCGTGGCGGAACTGGTTGGCGACGCGGATCTGTCGAACGCGGTCGCGCTCAATTCGACCTCGTTCAACGCCGCGCGGATGATCGGGCCTGCGGTTGCTGGTCTGGTCATCGCTTCGGTCGGCACCGGCTGGGCGTTCCTGATCAACGGCGCCAGTTTTGTCGCGGTTCTAGCCTCCTTGTCGTTGTTCCGCGTCTCCGAGTTGCGTGCGAACGCGAGGGCTCGCCGCACCAAGGGCGGCTTCACCGAGGGATTTCGCTATGTACGGTCCCGACCGGACCTCAAGGCAATCCTGGTCATGCTGTTCCTGATCGGCACGTTCGGAATGAACTTCCCGATCTTCATCTCGACCATGGCCGTCGGGGTCTTCCACACCGATGCGCGTGGCTATGGTCTCCTGTCATCGATCATGGCCATCGGCACGATCTCGGGCGCCCTGCTTGCCGCCGGTCGTGGCAGACCGCGGTTCATGTCGCTGTTGATCGGTGCCCTGACTTTCGGGCTGGGCTGCACGCTGGCCGCCATCGCCCCGAACTATTGGCTGTTCGCTGGCGCGCTGGTCGTCATCGGCGTGGCCGCCTTGACCTTCGCCAACGCGACCAACACCCTGATGCAGCTCTCGACCGAGCCGGCCATGCGAGGACGAGTGATGGCGCTCCGTCTCGGCATCGCGCTCGGGGGCACGCCGATTGGCGCGCCAATCGTAGGTTGGATCGCCGACCATCCCGGCCCGCGCTGGTCGCTCGGCATCGGCGCTGCATCGGGCTTTACCGCGGCCGTTGTGGCCGCTTACGCTTTGGCGCAGCAGGTTCATCGACCTCGTCAATGTGGACTGGAAGGGCACGACCTTCGTTGATGAGGCTGATGGAGGTCCACTTCCGAAGCCAGGCGGACGCTCCAATGTCCGCGTGAGCTCAATCTGTCCGCCCGCTTCTGGCCGGAACCTGTTCAACGATCAAACCTATCCAAGCTTCGGGCATCCCACGATAGGGGCGAGCCAGTCACAGGTGAAGGTCGGTGAGACGATCACTGTCATCGGCAGCGAATTCACTCCCCCCAACACGATCAGCTTCGTGCTCACCTGGAGCGACACAATCTCGGGCGCGATTGTTCGATCGGAAATCGAATGGGGACCGCAGGGCGGACCTACAGCAACCATCTCGATTCCGAGGCAGCCCTACAACAGTGGTAACGCATACCAGTTCACCAATCTGAACCCCAACCAGACCTATCAGTTCCGCGTGCGGGACTGGGACGAGACGACGTGTACGCCCTGGAGCGCCTGGAAAATCATCGCAACGCCGGGATCCACTGCAGATCAGGCAATGCTGGGGCTTGACAACGACTTCTCCGCGCCGCTGACAACGGTGGCCGTGCAACTGGACGGCACGTTCACGACGCCCATCACGATCCCGAACGGCACATCAACCGGTACTCACCTTCTGAACGCCCAGATGATGGGCGGCCCGGCGGCATGGCCCTTCAAACTCGACGTAATCGCGGCAAACGCGACATACACGCCCACAATCGAGCTGATCGATCCGGATACCCAAACCGTGGCGATCGGGACGGAAGTTGGGTTACCGTTCACCTTGCGCGGCAATGGCTGGGCACCTGGGCCCGTGAGCATCGCGGTTGATTCCGCCACTGGCCTATCGATCGGTCAGGTAAATGCCGGACCGGACACCAGGATTCCACCGACGACGTTCACCATGCCGCCGATTTCGTCGGGCCCCACCAATTCGTAGCCTGGCAAACAACGGGGGGAACACCGCAACCGCCACAGCGCCCTTCTTCAACCAGCAGGCACCCACGTAGCTGGGTGTTTTGCGGTAATTCAGTTGCCGCGGGTGTGCGAACCCGCGGCTTCGTCAGCTCGCGCGCGCGGAGTTTGCTGTCAATTGCCAGATTGAACATCGCGAGGTCGCGGGTCCTCCCCGAGGGCTGGAGCCGGATGCTGGACATGGAAGTGCCAGCAGGGCATGCGCTCCGGCCCCGAGCGCGTCTATGCGCAGCGGCCGATTTTCAGGCGCTTCGTTGCAGCGTCTTAACCACACTCATGCAAACCCGTGGCAAAGTATCCGGGGCCGATCTTGAGACGGTCCGCGCCGCAGGGTTCACCGATGCGAACATCGTCGAGATCATCGCCTTGAGCGCCCAGTTCATGCTGACGAACTTCGTCAACCATGCGTTCGAGAGCGGGATTGACTTCCCCGCCGTAGAAGCCGAAGTCGCATAGCAGCACGGGGAGCTTCGGCTCCCCTTATCCAGGAGACTCGCCATGCCCCGCACCATCGCCGAAAAACGCGCCGTCTTTCGTGAGTTGCACGCTTCCGGATGCTTCGTGCTGCCCAACCCTTGGGATATCGGTAGCGCTCGTTATCTGCAGAATATCGGCTTCAAAGCCCTGGCGACGACCAGTTCCGGATTCGCCTGGTCCGTCGGACACGCCGACAATACGTTGCCCCGCGAAGCGATCCTCTCGCATCTGCGGTCCATCGTCGAAGCAACGGACCTGCCCGTCAACGCGGATTTCGAGAACGGCTTCGGGACCGATCCAGACGGCGTCGCGGCAAGCGTCAAGCTGGCCGTCGATACCGGCGTCGCTGGCCTGTCGATCGAAGATTCGACTGGCGACTCCGATAACCCGCTCTTCCCCATCGACGTCGCCGTGGAGCGGATGAAGGCCGCACGCCGCGCCATCGACGAGGCAGGCAGCGATACGTTGCTGATCGGGCGGGCGGAGAACTTCTTCGCTGGCGTGCCGGATCTCGACGACACGATCGCGCGTCTGAAGGCGTACGCCGCCGCCGGCGCCGATTGCCTCTACGCACCGGGTATCGACACGCGCGAGCAGATTGAGGCAGTCGTCGCCGCGGTCGCGCCGAAGCCCGTGAATCTGCTGATCGGTTCGACCTCCGGCCTCACGCTCCAGGACGTGGCCGCACTCGGCGTGCGGCGCATCAGCGTCGGCGGTGCACTTGCCCGCACCGCGTGGGGCGGATTCATGCGCGCTGCACAGGCGCTGGCAGACGGCCGCTTCGATGGCTTTTTCGGGGCGGCCTCCGGCGCACAACTCAATGACCTTTTCCGGGACCGCGTGTGAAGTCTGCCGGCCAGGCGGCCCGCGTTTCCCTCACATGGAGATCACCGGAAAATCATCGTGCCGCTATCCGCCGCGATATTCTCGTGAGCACATCCGGCTGGAATAACCGTTCGCGACTGACGGTCTTGCATGGTGAGACGAGACAAAATCGGGAGGTCCAAAATGAACGTGATCGAATTGGCTCGCGAATCGGGCATGGCGGTCATCCTTGACGGCAGAATTGGTCGTGAGGAATACCAGAGCGTTTGCGGCTCACTATCAGCGCTCCAGCGATTTGCGGATGCCCTGCGTGCTGCGACGGCGAACGAATATTTCTGCCCTGTCAGCCCGCATACCGGGCGGTGCCGTTTCGGCTCAAGCCGCGCAGGTGATCGCCAGGGTGTCTCACACTCAGGACGTTCAGCTGACAAAAGTACGGCGGAGCACCCTTGCGGGTCTCCGCCGTTCCTGTTTGTGGGCGCGCCTTGCGTCACGCCCACGGGTCACTACAGCGCGAAGTACCCGGCACCGCTGGCCGTCGACATGTCAGCGCCCTGGATGCCAAAGTAAATCGTCTTGCCGTAGAAATACGGCATTCCGAGGTCGAGTGCCGGCGTTCCCAGCACCGCCAGATCGACTCCCGTGTTATCGAACGCCTTGTTCGTCGTGGTCAGCAGACTCAGCGCGTTGCCGATCGAGAAATTCGCCACCATCGCTCCCGTGACGCCGACGATCGTGGCGCTCTCCGCGGTGTCGGTCGCGGGACAGTACCACTGGTTCGGGGAGTTAAGCGGTGCGCCACATCCCGGGATCGTCGCATCGGTAAAGAAGTACACGCTCGACCCGCTGTCGAAAAAACTCGGCAGCGGGGTGCCCTTGTAGGTGGCCGAGACGTTTCCGTACGCGTCGGTGGCGAGCACCGTCGCGCTTCCGCGCGCGTTGTTCGCCTGGGTATTGATGCCGAATATGAGCGTGCCCGATATCGCGTTCGCGCCCGTCGCGGGCACCGCCGGAAACGTCAGTGCGATCCCGTTGTTGTCGGAGGCGAACGACAACACCGGATTGGTGACCTGGTTGGCCGGCTGCACGACGGCTGGCGAACAGGTCGTGCCAGCACATGCGTAGTAGTCCGTGTTCGCCAGGACCGTGCACGCCGTGCCGCAATCCTCGCGGAAGGTGTCCATCCCGATAATGCCCTTGGCAAGGAGCGTGGCCGTGCCTCCAGCACCCGCTGAAGTTCCAGTGCAGGGTACTGTCGCAAAGCTGTCGTTGATCAGCTGGGCCGTCAGTCCATGGGCAGTCTTGAGGCCGATGGTCAGGTCCAGTTTCGTCAGAGGCCCGAATGTAAATCCGCTGCCGAACTCTGCACATTCCGCGAGCGGATTGCCACTGGCCGGGTCCGCGACCGTAGGCAAGCCGAGATCCGAGGGCAGCGCCGACGACAGCAGCCGCAAGCCTGTGGACATCGAATCGACAAGGACGTGGTCAACCGTCGCGCAATTCGTCGTACCCGGCGCACAAACGGTAATGGTGACGTAAGGGACGTTCACCGCGCTATACGAGCCATCGATTGTCACCGGCACGGTATTGGCGCTCGAGACCGCCGGGGTTGCCGGGCTGCTGTTGCTCGCAGCGGGCGTTGATGCATCGCCACCGCCGCCGCCGCACGCACACAGTAGCAGGGCAAGCGAAAGTGCCCAGAAAAGATTTTTCATCGCAGGAGTCCTCTTAACGGATATCGGAAGGGGACATACCTGCGGGCAACTGTGCCGGCAGGTAGGCGACGCCGGCCAGCATATGCATGTGGCCGTAAGTCTGCACGACGAGGTCCGCTGCGTTCAGGGTGCGGCGCGACAGGCCGCTCGCGACTGATTCCGCAGCCTGCGATGCGCTGCCGGCGAAGCGGGCGTACGAGGCGCCGAGCAGTTGCTGAAGGTCCGGCTGGCGCGGGCCTTGCCAGACGACCCCGAAAACCTGATTGGTCGAGCTGTTCACGTATTCCCGCACGATAGTGCCCGACTCGAGCGTGACTGTATTGACCGTGAACGTCGTTGCGGTCGCGGCGGACGCGGAGGTGGCAGTGCCCGTTGCCGCGAAGGCGAGAAGCTGGGTCGGATGGATCGGCGTCCTCTGTTCGGACACGACGTTGGCTACGTGGTTGTCGGCGCCGGACAAGGGGGAGGTGCCAAGCGTGGCGCTTGCCGGCGTGCTTGCCGCAACGAGTGCCATCGCGCCCAGCGACAAAGCTGCGCGACGGAGTACGGGGGATGCGACGGGCATCCCCGTGCAATCCGGAATTGTCCTTCTCATTGGTCTCTCTCGAGTTCTTTGTGTGTTGGCCAAACTGACGAAGCCTGCGCAGTTCCACCGGCCGACCGGCGGGGCAGCAATTCATTGCCACGCTGTCGAATCAGCAGACCGAAAGGGCGGCTTTGCGACAGGGCATAACTCTACCTGGCAAACTGGCGTTTGCAAGCCGTCGACCGCCGAAAATTCAGCACTCGCGAACGCCGAACTGCAGATCGATGCCGCCTGAGGCGCAGTGCGCTAACCGAATTGGCAAAGAAAGAAACGTGTCGACCGGCGCGAAGGCTGCGTCACAGGGTCGGCAGAGAAAGTGCGCGGCTCGATGGAGCGACTTTGAGACGTAGCCGACTGTGCGCAATGCATCAGCGGTCGGCTTCCGTTTATCGGCAGGGCTGCGCCGCGCGAGGCGGCCTTCATGGAATGGGACTTCCAGTCGTTAGCAGAGGCGGAGCGCGTCGACTGCGTTGAGGATCCGCCCAAAGAGGTCGTCAGCGGCGGCCGGATTCAACCAGCGAACGATAACCGTCATCCGGCGGTCCGGCTCTACCCAGGTAAAGGAACTGCCAGCGCCGACGCCGAAATAACTCGACGCGGGCACACTCGGGAAAATCTTGCGGTCAGTATTGAGCCACACAAGATAGCCGTAGAACGGCGCGAGCGCGCACGGCGTACGCATGCGCGCGATCCATTCACGCGAGAGAATCCGCCGCCCGTCCACGACGCCCTCGTTCAGCAGCATCTGCGCCACCTTGAGCTGATCATTCGCGCTGACCGACATGCCGCCGCCCCAGTGCGTACCGCCCGGAACAGACTGCACGCGTCGCCCGTCGATCTCGACCCATGCGTTGTCATAGCCGACCCATTGCCAGTTTTCGCTCGCGCCGGCAGGGCGCATGATCGCTTCACGGAACACCTCAGGCAGCGGTTGCCGGAACAGGTGCAGCAGCGCCAGCGAAAACTGGTTGATACGCACATCGTTGTATTCCCAGTATGTGCCGGGGCGTTGCAACGGACGCAGGTCGCCCTTTTTGCCATCCGGCGGCGCGGCGAAGTTGACGGCCCGATAGTGGTCGGCCTGATCCGACAGGCCGAAACAGGTGCCTTGCCATTCGCTCGTCTGTTGAAGCAGTTGCGCCCATGTCACGTCGGCATTGTGTTCGTCGTCGAAGCCTGCGCCGGGCACCCGGACGCGCACGGGTTCGTCGACGTCCGGCAGCAGCCCGCGATCGTGGGCGACGCCGGCGAGCAATGCGAGGTACATCTTGGCAACGCTGAAGGTCAGATCGGCACGGTCGGGTTCGCCCCATGCGGTCAGCACGCGGCCGTCGACCGCGATCGTGCCGGATGCGGGACCGCGGTCATGTACCGGGCCGAGCAGCCGGTTCCACGGTGGCGGGTCGTTCACATGCACGCCCCACGCGCCATCGACGTGGCGATCCCAAAGCGACTCATGATCCACTGCGAACTGCACGGCTTGCTGCAAATCATCTTGCATAGGTAAAGTCCTGTCGGTTCAACGAAGTCATCTGGCCTAGCGCGCATTCAGGCGCGCACGTGCCCATACCAGAGTGAAAAGGCTGATGACGGCCGCGAGCATCAGATAGAGGCCGGGCGCGAGATTGTTGCCGGTTGCCGCGATCAGTGCGGCCACTGCCAGCGGTGTGAAGCCGCCGAACACGGTGGTGCCGATGTTGTAGCCGAGCGCCATGCCGGTCGTGCGCGTGCGGGTCGGGAAGAGTTCCGACATCAGTGCGGGAATGGGCGCGAAGTACGTAGCCTTCAATATGGCGACCCAAACGACCGCGGCAAGCAGCGTCGCGAGCGACGGGTGCGCGTTCATGAGCATGAACGCCGGATAGACGGTCGCGAAGAACAGGATGCCGGCGCCCAGCATGATGCGGGTGCGGCCGACCTTGTCGGACCAGTGGCCTACCATCGGTGTCAGTACCATCATGATGAAACCGGCCAGCAGCGTCGCGATGAAGCCGGACGACGGCGAGAGACCGAGTTGCCGCGACGCATACGTCGGCATGTACAGGAGCATGTAGTTGGCCGTGGTCGTCAGCACGAGCGAGCCGATCGACACGAGCACGCGCTCCTTCTGCGTTGCGAGCAACTCCCGCACCGGCGATGCGGACTTCTCCGCACGCTCGAACTCCGGTGATTCGTCGATGCGGCGGCGGATATAGAAGCCGACCGGCCCGATCAGCATGCCGAACAGAAAAGGAATGCGCCATCCCCAGCCTTCGAGCTGTGGCTGCGTCAGCACACCGGTCAGTACCGCGCCGAACGCGGAAGCGAGCAGCGTACTCGCACCCTGGCTCGAGAACTGCCAGCTTGCCATGAAGCCCTTACGTGCCGGTGCATGCTCGATCAGAAACGCCGTGGAACTGCCGAACTCGCCGCCGGCCGAGAAGCCCTGCAACAGGCGCGAAGCGAAAATGCCGATCGGCGCAAGCACGCCGATCGTTGCATAGGACGGCATCAGCGCGACCATGCCCGTGCCGAGCGTCATCATCGCAATGGACAGCGTGAGCGACGCTTTGCGGCCCTTGCGATCGCTAAACGAGCCGAGTGCCAGCGCGCCGATCGGACGCGCCAGATAAGACAACGCGAACGTGCCGAGTGTCAGCAGAAGCGACACGGTCCTGTCATTCACCGGAAAGAATATCCGCGACAGCGTGGTGGCGAAGTACCCGTACACGATCAGGTCGTAGAACTCGAGCGCGTTGCCGATGGAAGTCGCGAGGATCAGACGCGATACGCTCGCGTGCGACACGGGTTTGGCGATCGTACCAGCCGCGGCGGCGGAATCAATGCTCATGACGGTGTCCTCGTTGGTCTCCGGTGTAGCGCGGCGCGGGCGCGGGCGCGTGATGCGAAGTGATGTCGCGATCTTGGCGTGGACGATATTTGTGGACAATTACAATATTTGGCAGATATCGTTGCCGAAACGGCAAAGCGGAACAGCCTGAACGATATGGACAACACAGCACTGCGTTATTTTCTGGAAGTGGCGCGCAGCGGCTCGCTGAGCAAGGCATCGGAGCGGCTGTACGTTGCCGTGTCAGCGCTGAGCAGGCAGATCGCGAAGCTGGAGGAGGAAGTCGGCGCGGCGCTTTTCGAACGGCGGCCGCGCGGGATGGTATTGAGCGATGCCGGACGTTTGCTGGCCGAGCATGCGCGGCGCAGTCTGCTGGACACGGAGCGCGTGACCGAGGAGATTCGCGGGCTCGCCAACGGTGGCCGCGCGACGATTCGCGTGGCGAGTTCGGAGGGCGTTGCACCTCATTTTCTGCCACAGGTTTTCGCGCGCTTTCTGAAGACGCACCCGGCTACGCATTTCCAGCTCGACGTGTCCGCGCCGTCTGTTGCGACGCAGCGCGTCCGCGAGGGCACCGCCGATATCGCCGTATGTTTCAGCGTTGCGCCCGAGAAGGACATCAATGTGCTGTACTCGCAGCGCGCGCCGATCTTTGCACTGGTCAGGCGCGATCATCCGCTCGCGGCGCGCGAGTCCGTCTCGCTCGCGGACCTGATGCCGTGGCCGCTCGCGATAGACCATCAAGGCGTGACGATCCGCCAGCTATTCGATATTTCGTGCAGTCTTGAAGGCCTGCTGTTCGAGCCGGTGTTTGTCAGCAACTATCATACGGCGCTGCAAAGCTTCGTCTTGCAGACCGATGCCGTCACGCTGACAGGGTTCCTGACCGTGCGCAGCCGGCTGGAGGTGGATGGGCTCGCGGCTGTGCCGATTCGCAATCCCGAACTGCACCAGCGCACGCTCCAGATCCAGACGATGGCCGGCCGCACACTGCCGCAAGCGGTGCAGGCGTTCCTCGAATTGCTGACGGGCGCGATCGATAACCCCGCCCTGCTCGACTGAAGCGGCGTGAACCTGCATCCGGCGCGCGACAATGATCGAGCGTCCCCGTCACGCCTCGTGCATGAGGAGCAGGACCTTGCCTTGCCTGCCGCCGCTCGATGCTCTGAGCGGCGCGCGGCTCGTCTCCCGCGCGCCTTCGGCCTGGCCTATTGCGCTGCCGTGAGCTTCAATCCTGGCCGCAACGGCGGCGAGATCTCGTGCTGCCCCTTGCGGTCGTCGGATACCTGCTCGATGCCTTTCTTCAAAACTTCTTCGCAGAAGGCGATGCGTGTGCGGTAGTAGTCCGCATGCATTTGAGCGTCGAGGACACGCTGCTCGGCCTGAAACAATTCCATGCGTAGTTCGCTCAGCGCGCGTTCAGCATGTTTTTCGGGAGCAGGGGTGTGATGTGATGCCCAGTGGGTCAACCATCGCAGCATGATGAAGCCCTCCAGATTGCTGATGCTCTTGTGCCATGTCGAAAGGTGCCAGCGTTGTCGTACAACGCCCCGGTTCGATCGCGCACAAAGCTAGGCTATCAAAAATATCGGCAGCATCTGTGTGACTTTCCGCACGTGTTGCGAAAACGACGCACCGTGGATGAAGTGGACACGTTTTGATGTTGCTTATGCTCTCGAACGTGACGTGAGGTGACTGCAGATCGGGAAATACCCGATTGCCTGTTAGCGATGCACACTGGTCAGCGGAGCGCGCTATTTTGACGGCGCAAGGCGCCGATTTAAACTGATTGGCCTTACCGGGGCAGCCGTTCGCTGCAGTAAGCTGTTGCGCTCACGAAGTTCCCCGACATCGCGCCCACCTATCCATGTTCGAGCCCATCGTAAGCGAAATCGTCATATGAATCGCAGAAAGGCATTGCTTGCGTGCTCGCTGGGTGCGCTGCTGTGCCCGACGGAGTTTGCGCGCGCGACGGCGCGCCCGCCCCGCGTGGTCTTTCTCAATCCGGGAGAGGCGAAGGAGCGTGGCACGGGCCAGCATTGGCAACTCGTGTCGCAGTTCATGACGATCGCAGCGAAGACTTTCGATATGCAACTCGAGGTGCTGTACGCCGAGCGTGATCATTTGCTGATGATGCGCCAGGCCGATGAGGTCGCACGTCGAATCGATGCGCCGGACTACGTGGTGATCGTCAATGAAAAAATGGCCGCGCTGCAGATGCTCCGCTCGCTTGCGCACTCGCCGGCAAAGGTCATGGTCATTCACAATGACCTCACGGCGCGGCAGCGTCGGGAGGCGGGCAATGAGCGGCAGCAGATACCAAACTGGATCGGAACGGTCACGTCCAACGCGACGCGTGGCGCTTACCGTTTGATGGAATATCTCTGTCAACGTCTTGGCGGCGATGGCCCCAGGGTGATTGGCATCACAGGCGACCCCAACACGCCTGTTTCACTGGAGCGTGCCGCCGGCGTCGATGCTTACCTGTCCCGCGTGCCGCATGCACGAACCTGCCAGCTGGTATTCAGCGACTGGAGCTATGCGGACAGCGAGCAGAAGACGCGTGTGCTGCTTGCCCGCTATCCCGATGCGAATCTGCTATGGGCTGCGAACGATTCGATGACGCTGGGTGCGCTGAGCGCCGTCAATGAGCGCGGCGCCCGGGTGCTGGTTGGCGGAGTGGGTGCGCTGCAAGGCGCGCTCGACAGCGTGGCAAAGGGTGGACTACAGGCGATGGTCGGCGGCGACTACTTTATCGGCGCGTGGGCGATGGTCCTGCTGTATGACTATCACCACGGTCGCGATTTTGCGATCTCGGGAGGCGCGCGCCAGACGCTCGACTACCTGACTATCGTTCATCGCGGCAACGTTGCCCGCTTCAGCGAGGCGGTGTTCGATCGCAGCAATGCGCTGAACTTCAGGCAGTTCTCGAAAGTGGCAGGCTCCCTTTCCGGCCAGTACGATTTCAGCCTGGCGCGCCTGCTGGGCCTGTCCGCGAGCGCAGCATGATGCGCCCCTTCGCGCCGCTCATGCTGCGCTCGCTCAATTTGCACGCGAAGCTGATGCTTGCGCTCGCATTGCTCGTCGCGCTGGTGGCGGGCTCTTGCGCGTATTTCCTGATCGAGCATCAACGCGAGCAGAAATTCGTCGAACTCGAAGATCGTGCCGCGCGCATTGCCGACCTGCTAAGCCACTCGCTCGCCCTGCCGCTGTGGAATGTCGATCGGGCCGCGATCGGCAGCCAGCTCGCCGCGCTTGCACCGAACCCCGAGGTTGTGCAGTTCACCGTTACCGCAGCCAACTACGGGGTCATCGCCGCTGCAAAGGGCGCGCGTCGCATCGATCCGGCAAACGATGTGGTGAGGGTTCGTCCGATCGAATACCAGCCGCCAGGCGACGCCCCGCTCGAGAAGCTCGGCGAGATTCGCGTCGAGCTGTCCAGAGCCGTTGCCACGCAGGAGACCAGCGATGCCCGCCGCGCGATACTCGCAACGATAGCGGCGATGGTGGCGACGCTCTATGTCACGACGCTATATCTGCTTAACCGGATGGTGCGCAAGCCGATCAATCGTCTGGAGGAGATGGTCGATCGGATCGCAGGCGGCAATCTCGATGCGCGATGCGCTGTTGAATCGGATGACGAGATCGGACGGCTCGCCGCACGCGTGAACGCGATGGCGAGCCGCCTTCGCGAGTCGACGATGCGCCTCGGCGAAAGCGAAAGAATGTATCGCAGCATCGTCGAGAACGCGCTTGAGGGGATTTTTCGGCTCGACCGGAGCGGAAGACTCGAGGAGGCCAATCCGGCGATGGCGCGGCTACTGGGGTTCGAGAACCCCGAGGCGCTGGTGGCAGCCGGAGCGGGCGATGCCGCGAAGAGGCCGTTCTCGCCGCACCAGGTGGAGGTACTGTTCCGCGAGTTGAACCGGCACGGCGAGATCGCGGCGCTCGAGTTGCAGTTGCAGCGGCTTGACGGCGTCGGGATCTGGGTTCAGATGAGCGCGCGCGGTATAGCGGATCAGGACGGCCATCTGTCGTGCCTTGACGGATTGCTTGCTGACGTCACTTCGCGCAAGCACGCGCTGGAAAGTCTGCGCCGCCATCGGGATGAACTCGAACTCGAAGTCGGAGAGCGCAAGCGCACGGAGTTCGAACTGCGCGCCTCGCGCGAACAGCTTCAGCAACTCTCATGGCATCTGGAAGCGGTCCGGGAGGAGGAGAGAAAACGCATCGCCCTGGAGATACACGACGAACTCGGCCAGCTCCTGACCGCGCTGAAATTCGAAATTTCGCTCCTCAGAATGCGGATTTCCGGTGACGAAGAGGCGCTCGGCAAGGCCGACAGCATGCGCGAACTGGTCGAGAAAACGATGTGGGTGGTACGCAATGTCGTGAATTACCTGCGTCCGGCGGCACTCAACTTCGGCATCGTCTCGGCCCTGGAATGGCTCGCAGAGGACTTCAACCGGCGCCATAGCATCCGCTGCCAGGTCGTGACCGACGGGGATGAACCGGCGTTGCCGGACTCACAGGCGACGGCGGTTTTCCGGATTGCCCAGGAATCACTGACCAACGTGGCGCGGCACTCGGGCGCGTCACATGTGATGCTAACCCTCAGTGCAAGCGACGCATCTTTCGACCTTCAGATCAAGGACGACGGCTGTGGTTTCCACATCGATGCAGTATCGGCGAAGCGACGACACTCCTACGGTCTGCTCGGCATGGCTGAACGCGCACGGCTGATCGGCGCCGAGCTTTCGATCGAGAGCTCACCCGGAACAGGTACGGTCGTTTCACTTCACATTCCGCTGCTGGACGTCGTACGCTAACCAGCCGCCTCGATCAGCGGACGCGCCCTCCGCCGTTGCGTCGACACCTGACATGAACGTCATGGCCGGAACGACACACCCACGCGCGCGAACGTGCACTACCGTGTGTCGCCATCCGGGCGATAGCCATCCGTCAACGTCTTCATGAACGCGATGATGTCCTCGATGTCTGCCTTGCTCATGGCGGGCACGTCGCCGCGCTTTCGATCGAATGGCGCGTCGCTCGTGTCGATGTTTGCACGGTATTTACGCGGTAAATCGTCATATTTGTTGGCGCTGCCGCGGGCATCGCGCGGATAGATCTTTGCCGGGTCGACGTCGCGCAGGTTGTAGAACACGAGCACCTGCTCGAGCGTCCGGTAGACGCCGTTATGAAAGAACGTGCTGCGCGTGGCGACGTTGCGTAGCGTCGGCGTGAGGAACATTCCGCAGTATTGAGTCTGCGCCGAAAGATCCTTGCGGTAAGGGCCGCAGATGCCCATGTCGTAGAAGTGCGGATTCCGGTTCGCGGCAAGCTTCAGGTTGCGCGGCGGCCCGAGCGCTTCGTACTGGTCGTCGGTGAAGAGCGGCGGCAAGCCGTCGCTGCTGGGCTTCGAAAGATGGCAGCCGGCACAGTTGGCCTTTTTGGCATCGTTGAACAGATGCAGACCGCGCAATTCAGCCTGGGTGAGGCGCGCTTTCCCTTCGAGCCAGTAATCGTATTTGCTCGTGTAGGGGTGAAACGACGGATCCTCGATCTGATAGCGCGCCACGGCGAACATCGCCTCGGATAGCAGAATCCGCCGATTCTCGAAGACGTTCTCTCCGAACAGCTGGGTGAAGAGCGTTCGGTAGGTGCCCCGCTCGAGTTTGACCGCGACGTCTTCGATGCGCCGATTCGCCATCTCGGCAGGATCCAGCAACGGGCCAAAGGCCTGTGATTGCAGTGTATCGGCGCGACCGTCCCAGAAGAGGCCGCCTTGCGGCACCATCGCCGGGGCGGCGGGCGCCACGCCGGCGGTTTTCTGCGCGCGCACAGTAACACTGGCCTGCGCTGCAGCCTGTGTGAGATCGACCGGTGTATCCGCATCTGCCTGATCGGGGCCGATGCTGAAATTCGGTTGACGGTACAGGTACATCAGCGATGGCGGCGCCCGGTCGCCTTCGAGCGTCATCGCCGGGCCGCCGAGCTGAACGGGGCGTGCATTCGGCGGACCGTATGAGTGCTGCGGGCTGTGGCACGACGCACACGACAGGCGGCCCGAAGCCGATAACGTCTGATCGAAGAAGATCTGCTTGCCGAGCTGCGCCATCGCGCTCAATGGCGCCGTCGGTGGGCGCTGCAGTTGAATGGGGTGCGGATTTGCACCGCTCGCGTCGACGATCCTGTCGTCGTGCGCGGGCGCCGGCTGCACCGGTTGTGCCGGTTGCGCGTGCGCGAGTACCCACGCGCAAAGGCCAACGGGAAGGACGGCAACCGCGGTCGCCATTGAAACGAGTGCGCGCCTGCGCAACGTTCGGGCTGTGATGTGGTTACGTGCCGCGGATTGCTCGTGTTCGGATGAGTGCATCGTATCGAAGGCAGGCCGGCATGCGGTCTATCGGGGAAGTGGCCACAGCCCTGAAACAGCGGGGCTGTGGCCAACGCTTGTCATCGTGGCGCGGAGTTGTGTACTACTGCGCGTCAGATGTGCGGAGGCGTATCGACGGGCGAGCCAGTGGCCGGATCGAGGAAGAGCCTGGCGTCATGGCGGTCATCGCCGCGGCGGTTGAAATCGAACATGCCCATGATGCTGCCAGCCTTCGCGTCGAACGAGCCGCCGCCGATGCGTTTGCCGTCAAGCCAGTTGTCTTCGATGAAGCGCACTACGGACGACTGATCGATCAGCGTATGGTCGACATGATTTTCCTTGGCCCACGGCGAAATCACGACGAACGGGATGCGTGTGCCCGGGCCGCAGCGGCCGTTCACAGGTTTGCCGTTCAAGCCGTCGGGGGCTGAGCCCGAGCCGCAGATACCGGGGGCGTTCAGCTGGTCGGCGACCGGGTCGAACGAGGCGCTCGTCGTCGTCGCAAAGGCGTGGTCGTACCAGCCGTCGGAGTCATCCCAGGCTACGATGACGGCGGTGTCGCGCCAATCCCGCTGTTCCTGAAGGAAGTTGACAACCTTCGTGACGAACGCCTGCTCGTCGAGCGGATCGGAGTAGCCTGCGTGGCCATCCTGAAAGGCCGGCGCCTTCAGGAAGCTCACCGACGGGAAATTGCCCGCGCGTACGGCATCGAAGAAATCGTCGGTGTCGTACTGGTGATTGGCAGGGTCGACGGTTCCGCCATTCGGCTCGTTGGTGTGTCCGATGGCCCGAACGGAACTCGGGCGCAAATGTTTCGGGTTCGACGTCGACGCGTAATACTGGAACCAGTTGTGGTGCGGAATGTAGTCGGAGGTGGCGGCACCGACGACCGTCGACAGCGTGCTGCGCTTGCATCCGGTCGTTCCGTTGCTGTTCACGGTTGCCAGGTTGAAGCCGCCCATAAAGCCGCCCCATGAGATGTCGCGCGAGTTCAGCAGGTCGCCGATATTCTTGCCCGTCATCTGCGCGGAATCGGTCGTGCTCGAGCAGGCGTCGTAGGCGGGATCGACGTCGTTGATCATCGTGAACCCACCCTGACCGTCGTTCACGTAGTACGAACCAGCGACCGACGGTTGCTTCGTCGTCAGGACAACCTTCATGCCGTTGGTCTGTCCTGAGACGACTTCGAGCGCGCCAGGCGTCGACGGGCCATAGGTCGACGTGTAGGCGTTATCGCTCATCGCGAATTTCTGTGCGTAGTTCCAGAGCGCCGTGACCGTGTTGCCGTCGTAATAGCCCATCACCTGGCCCGACGTGCCGAACGCGCCGGCGCCGCCGCTCGTGCCGCGGCCCGTGTATTTCGGAAAGAGGTCCGCCGAGCCGTTGTCATACGCCTGCTCCTCGGCCGTGTACGCATGGTTCTGGTCGGCCGTGGCCGCCTGCGTGCGATCGAGGCGGAACGGGTTGGCTGCGCCAGCGCCGTTGGCCGGATTCGTATAGTTAGGGTTCTGGGTGAGCAATGCACCCGACAGGCCGTTCACCTCGGGCGTACCGGGCGTCGCATTGAACGCGGGTTCTCCGGGCGGGTTCGTCGCATGGGGGTAGGTCGCGAAGTAATGATCGAACGACACGTTTTCGCCGTAGATCACGACCAGGTGCTTGATGGGTGTTGCGGTACGGACTTCTTGCGGCCGGGGATCGGGCCGGTTCCTGTCCTGGTCTTCGCTGGCGCTCCATGCAACCGTCGACGCAAGTGCGGCGGCTGTGAGCGAAAAGAGGGCTATCTGACGCCAAGGCATTTTGTGGCTCCTAGTTGTGTTGCCAAGATAACCACGGCGCCCGGGAAAGGCTCATCTAAACCGCATCACAATGCTGATCCCGATCGGACGAGAGACGGCTAGGCGGTGGTCGGTTCGAAGAAGCGGGAACCATTAGAGCACCTACGTATGAATGCTTGGCGTCTGGAGGCTTTCAGATTGGTTTCAATCGGTCCCTATCAGGGTGTCGGGAGTATTCAGGTGGTAGCGGCTGGAGGAAACGGCTCCCAAAAATTGCATTCGATAGCGCCGCTTCGACGCAAGGCAGGCGCGGCTTTTGCGCTTTTGCCGCGAAAAGAATAGATTGGATCGCGACGGCATTTGTTGGCGGCGTTTGACCAACCCACTCCGTGTCGAGGTAGAAATGAAAGCGAATGGAATAAAGGCTTTGTTGACGATGGCTTGTATGGGTGTCGCGCTTTCGTCATACGCTCAGTCGAGCGATGTCGCGCCAGGCGGCGAGATGTCGTCGGGAGCGGCCACTGCGAAGACCCCTGCGCAGACCGATCGCGCACTTGCACGCGCAGTTCGTCGCGCCTTGGCAAGGGCTCAGGGGTTTGACGTATCGGGTGTCTTCGTCCGTGCGCGCGGTGGCGCGGTGACGCTCAGCGGCACGGTTCGTACCAGTGATCAGATTGCTCAGGCGGAGCGGGTTGCTCACACGGTTCAAGGGGTGAACTCAGTTTCGAACAAGTTGACGCTGTTTCACGGCGGGAACGGGTAGCGCCGCTTATCCCTATGCCGTTTCCGCGCCTGAACACCCGCAGCCGGCGTGATGAGCGTGGCCAGCGTTGCTGTCGTCCCAGGCCGAACCGAGAATGATCTGGCAGAAATTCAGGCGCTTGTAGGTCGGATCACGAAGTTCGAGTACATCGGCCTTGACGTTGCCGAACGTGGTTTCGGGCTTGCTGATTGTGCCGTGCGCGAACGCGTCGATGATGTCGTTCTTGAAGGTCTGCTCGCGCGGATGGGCGGCAACAACCTGGATCCGTTGTTCTTCGCTGAATTCGTAATAGGCGAGCCCAAGCACATCCATCTCGACACCCGCCGTTACCAGCGCGACAACCGGCTTCATATGTTCGGGCACGCCTGGCGTCGTATGCAACGCGATGGCCATCCATACCTGCTCGATGTCGTATTCGTTCGCGCCGTACTGCTTGAGGAAGTCGCGCGCTGCGTTCGCGCCATCCACTTCGAAGCGGTTCGTCTGGCTGCTGTATGCATCGACGAGTCCCATGTCATGAAACATTGCGCCGATATACAACAACTCCGGGTCGTACTTGAGCTTCTTGCGTTCACCCGCCAGCGCACCGAACAGATACACACGGCGGGAATGGTTGTAGAGCAGATCCGGCTCTGTGTCGCGCACCAGTTCAGTGGCCGCGCGCGCCATGATGCTGTCGGGTATCTTGATGCCTGCAATGGTGGTAGTCATTTGATTTTCCTCGATAGGAGACGGAAAGTTGAGTGAATCGTTAGCGGGCGTCGTAACCGTTGACAGTGAAGCGACGCGATGGAGATCAGTATTGGCGAACACCCTGCGGCGGACAACGAATAAGGACCGTTGAAGAGTGCCAAAGTGACGCGATTTTCTGCCATGTCCACGTCGCGGGGTATTGGCAGCGTATGTCACAACGCGCAGAGCGCTGTACGCCAGCTGCTGGAACTCAGCGACGCGCCACTTGAGGCGGTGGCCTGGAACAGAGGGTTGGCATTGGGGAGCGATTGCGAGCTTTGGCACGCGCCTTGGCCACACGTCCCACGGGCCTCCACTGTCCATGTTTTCCAGAACAGTCGGGGCAACTGCGGCGCTATCGAGCGTGAAACGGGAATGAGGGAACAGGAAGGAGAGCCATCCTGCCGACTTTCCCGACGAATGCAGGAAAGTCAGCAGCAGAGGAAGCGTTACTTGACCGCGCCAAGCGCCAGCCCTTTAACCAGATAGCGCTGCAGCCAGGCAAAGACCACGGAAACCGGCAACGTAGCGCACAAGGTGGCGGCCATCACCAGGTGCCACTGAACCACATACTTGCCGGCAACCATATCGGTCACCTGCACGGTTAGCGTCTTGTTCTCCGGCGACCGGATAAGCGTATAAACAACAGCAAACTCATTCCACGCATTGATGAACGTAAAGATCGCGGTCACGACGATCGCAGGCACAGCCAGTGGCAGGAACACCTTGAAAACCGCCTTCGTCCGGCTACACCCCTCGAGCCACGCGGACTCCTCGAGGTCACGCGGTACGGTCTGAAAATACGAGGAAAGCATCCACACGGCGAAAGCGATATTGAACGCCGCATAGGAAACGATGACCCCGATCTTCGAATCGACAAGATTGCCGTCGCCATAGGGAATCATCGCCGCCAGCCGGAACAGCCCGACCACCAGCAGGATCGGCGACAGCATCTGCGTCACGAGCAAAAACTGGCGATACACACCCCGTCCGCGAAACGGAAAGCGGGCAAGCGCGTAAGCGGCCGGCAGGCTGACCGACAGCGCCAGCGCGGTGGAAAGCAGACTGATCACCGTGCTATTGCGCAGCGCGACGCCAAAATTCGCCGCGGTCCACATGTCGACGAAGTTCTCCCAGCGCCACTGCACCGGCAGCCAACGCGCCGGGTACACAAAGATCTCCTCAGCAGGCTTCAAGGCAGTGAAAAACATCACCGCAAACGGGAAGAGGATCACAACAACGAGCGGCGACAGCGCGAGCCAGCACCACAAGGAGCGTTTCATCTTGAGGCTCATGCGGCTTCTCCCGACGACTTCGGCTGGATGCGCAGATACACCATCGAAAACACAAACAGCATGATCAGCATGATGAGCGAAACGGCTGCCGCTTCGCCTGGCCGACCCAGCCGGAAACCAAGCTCATACAGATAAGTGACGAGAATATGCGTGCCGTTATCCGGTCCGCCCTGCGTCATGACCCAGATGATCGGAAACGAGTTGAACACGTAGATCACATTCAGCAGGATCGCCATGTTGATGAACGGCCGCATCAACGGCAGCGTCAGCTTGCGAAACTGCTGCCACGCGCTGGCGCCGTCGATGCGCGCCGCTTCGTAAATATCGCCCGGGACCGACGAAAGTCCGCCAAGCAGAATGGTCACCGTAAACGGAATCGACACCAGAATGCCGACGGCGATTTCCACCGGGAACGCCAGTTCAGGCGTCGCCAGCCAGTGGATCGGGCCGGCAATCAGCCCTAGACGATGGAGCGTGACGTTGACCATGCCGTAATCGTCGTTGAACGCCCAGCGCCAGACGACGGCCGTCATCGTGAGCGAAACGGACCACGGCAGCATGATGATCGTGCGTGCTACGCCGCGGCCATGGAAATCCTGATTGAGCACCAGTGCGACCGGCACCGAGATCAGCACCGTGCCGCACACGACGAACAGCGTCCATACGACCGTGCGCCGCATCGCATCCAGGAACGCTGGATCGTCGAAGATCGTGTAGAAATTTTTCAGGCCGGTAAAGTCGCGGATCGCGCCAAAGCGCGACACCTCGTGCAGCGACTGGTACACGATGTTGAAAATCGGATAGCTGATGATGAAGAGCGCCAGAATGAGGCTTGGCACAATCAGCAACCAGGGCGCCGGTGGGCGCAGAGAAGCAGGACGGCTCATGCGTGCTCGTTCAGAAGAGGCGCCGGCGATGATGAAAAATCATGCCGGCGCGTCAGAATGGGTCGATCAAGACCGGACCCATGCGAGAGTCGAAGACAGGACAACAACAACGGCCGGAACAGCGCCGCATGGGCCGCGCTCAAGGCATCAGGCCAGCAAGCTCTCAGGTTCGCGCGCGGCCCGTTGCATCAATGACCCAGCGCCTTGTTCGCCTGCGTGGCGGCGTCGGCGAGCGCATCCGCCGGTTTCGCCTTGCCAAGGTAGACCGACTGCATCGAATTGGTGACCGCCTTCGCCGTGTCTTCCCAACCCGTTACCGTCGGCGCGAAATGGGCCGTCGGCAGCAGCGCGATGAACGCCTTCGTGTCAGGATCGTTGAACACCGGATCCGCTGCCTCGGCCTTCGTCGTCGGCAGGAAGCCTTCCGTGCTCGTGAACTCGACGCGCGGTTCCTTCGTGAACAGATAGTCGAGGAACTTCCAGGCGTCCTTCTTCACCTTGGAGTTCTTGAACATCACGATCGAATCGGTCACCGCATACGTTGCAGGCGTGGTGGCGACAGGCACCGGATCGATACCGTACTTGAGGTTCGGTGCTTCCTTCTTGATCTGCTTCGCAAGGAACGGCGCGGAGATGACCATCGCGACGCGGCCCTGCTTGAAGAGGTTCTGCACGTCTTCGCGGCTATAGCCGGTGACGCCAGGCTGTGTGAGGCCTTCGTCGATCATCGTCTTGTACAGCGTCGCGGCCTTGATGCCGGCCGGCGAATCGAACGCCGCCTTGCCGTCCTTGCCGACCACATCGCCGCCGTGCGTCCACAGCGCGTAGTAGTAGTACACGTCGGTTTCGATTTCCTTGCCCTGCAGGCCGAAGCCGGCGACACCCTTCGCCTTCAGCTTCTTCGAGGCGTCGACCACGTCATTCCACGTCTTCGGGCCGTTCGGATAGCCGACCGACGCGAGCAGATCCTTGTTGTAGTAGAGCGCACGCGCCGATGCGGCGATCGGCAGGCCATACGTCTTGCCGTTGATCTGCCCCGGGGCGAGGAACGGGCCGATGAAGCGGCCCTTGAACGCGGCGTCCATGTAGCCGTCGAGCGGTTCGGCGACGTCGTCCTTGACGAAATCGAGCAGCCAGCGCGTGCCCACGATAGCCAGGTCGGCGTTGGCGTTGCCGGAAATGTCCGTTTGCAGCTTCTGTTGCAGCGTGTCCCAATTCACGTCTTCGATCTTGATCGTCGTGCCGGGATTGGCTTTCTCGAAGTTCTTCGCCATCTTCTCGAAGTACGGTGCGGTAGCGTCGCTGTAGTGGGCGACGGTCACGCGGACCGTATCGGCGTGCGCCGCCGTAGCGATACCTGCGACCGCGAGCGCAACGGCCAGCTTGCCGAGCGCAATTGAAGCACGTGCATGCAACGACATTTTCGTCTCTCCTGGGGTGGTCTGCCGCCGTAGCCGGCTGCTGGGTTTGGATTGTTTGAAAAAATCCTACAGGACGAAAAAATAGTTGTCACGTAGGGTTCGCCATATTTTTTATCTGAGCCGTTCCCGCATAATATGCTGTAAAGAAGGCATATTTTGTGCGGCGCAAGACAGATGAGACAACGCTGTTCACTGGTAAAGATCATCGCGAAACGACCTTTTTGTTGGAAACTTACAGGCGGGTCGGGCTAAAAATAAGGGGCCACGGGGCCAGGTGGCTTTGCTCCACGTGGCAGGCAGCAATCAGGGAGAGGGACGGGGCAGGCGGCGCGGCGCGCATCGAGGGAGCCGCCCGCAAGGCAACACATCGACGAGGACGGACATGAATCGCGTGGTCTTGGTGACGGGTGCCTGTGGCGGAATCGGCAGGGTGTTATGCAGACGCTTCGTGGAGCAGGGCGACACGGTGCTGGCGCTCGATATCGACGCGACTGCCCTTGCCGTGCTCAGGGATGAACTCGGCGCGAGCCACGTGACGCCGGTTGCCGTCGATATCGGCGACGCGGCAGCGGTTCGCGACGCGGTCGCGCAGGCGGCGCAGCAGCGCGGCCCGGTCGACGTGCTGGTCGCGAACGCAGGCGCGGCGGAAGGCCTGACGCTCGCCACCACGGATGCCGCCAGCTGGCAGCGCGACGTGCACCTCAATCTGAACGGCACGTACCACACGGTGGAAGCCGTGCGTGCGTCGATGATCGGGCGTCAGCGCGGCGTGCTCGTGCTGATCGGCTCAGTCAACGGCATGGCGTCGCTGGGGCATCCGGCGTATAGCGCGGCGAAGGCCGGTCTGATCAGCTATACGAAGGCGCTCGCGCTGGAACTGGGCCGCTACGGTATTCGCGCCAACATCGTGTGCCCGGGAACGGTGAAGACGCAGGCGTGGCAGGCGCGCGTCGACAAGAACCCGCAGGTCTTCGAGGCGCTGAAGAAGTGGTATCCGCTGCGCGACTTCGCGACTCCCGACGATATCGCCGACGCGGTGCTGTTCCTCGCGTCGCCAATGGCGCGGGTGATTACCGGCGTGGCGTTGCCGGTCGACGGCGGCCTGATGGCGGGCAACCGGCTGATGGCCGAGGAACTGACGCTCGAACAGATTTGAGCGGGCGGACCAGAACAGGCCGAAGCGGGCCGGAACAAGCCTGAGCGGCGCTCAAGAGCGCACGATGAAAGCATGAACGTCGCGCAGCGCGCGCGGCGCTTTCGATCTGAAGAGGGCAGCATGGCAGCAGTGCAACTGAACGGGATTTTCAAGCGCTACGGCGATACGCAGGTCGTGCACGGCATCGACCTCGCTATCGACGATGGCGAATTCGTCGTGCTGGTCGGGCCTTCGGGCTGCGGCAAGAGCACGCTGATGCGCATGGTCGCGGGCCTTGAAGAAATCAGCGGCGGCGATCTGATGATCGGCGGCACGCGCGCCAATGCGCTCGCGCCGCAGGAGCGCAACATTTCGATGGTGTTCCAGAGCTACGCGCTCTATCCGCATCTGTCGGTGTACGACAACATCGCGTTCGGCCCGCGCATCCGCAAGGAATCGGCGGAGCGGTTCAAGCCGCGCATCGAGGCGGCGGCGAAGATGCTGAACCTCGGCGGTTATCTCGACCGTCTGCCGCGCGCCCTGTCCGGCGGGCAACGGCAGCGCGTGGCGATGGGCCGCGCGGTGGTGCGCGAGCCGTCGCTGTTCCTGTTCGACGAGCCGCTGTCGAACCTCGATGCGAAGCTGCGCGTGCAGATGCGCACTGAAATCAAGGCGTTGCATCAACGTCTGAAGAATACGGTGATCTACGTCACGCACGACCAGATCGAAGCGATGACGATGGCCGACCGGATCGTCGTGATGAACGCGGGGCGCATCGAACAGATCGGCCGTCCGCTGGAACTGTACGACCGGCCCGCGAACCTCTTTGTGGCGAGCTTCCTCGGCTCGCCGTCGATGAACTTCGCCGAAGGCACGATCGTGCAGGGCGACCGCGGCCTCGTGCTGGCGTTGCCGGACGATCACGTGATTCCTCTGCCGGATGAAGCGAAGACATCGACCGCACCGGGTGCGCGCGTGACGCTCGGCATCCGGCCGGAGCATATCGAAACCGGAGCGGACGCTCAGCCGGGCGTGACGATGGAAGTCGAAGTCGTCGAGCCGACTGGCGCGGAGACGCACCTGTACGGGACAATCGGCGGCAGTTCGTGGTGCGTCACGACCCGCCAGCGCTCGAAGATCGAGCCTGGCCAGCGTGTGACGCTCGGGCTGCCCGCTCAGCATCTGCATCTGTTCGATACGGAGAGTGGCCGCAGGCTTGCCTGAATCCGCGTGCTGTCGTTGCCATGAACGTGCTGACAGAACGCGGAGTCTTTAACCCAACTGGAACACACGGGTGTCCGCTCCGAACCTGATTCCCCACATCCGCAACGCGCTCGCGTCGCTGCGGCCTGCTGAGCGCAAGGTTGCCGACATGGTGCTGAGCGACGTCGATTTCGCGATGCGCGCGAGCATCACCGAACTCGCGCAGCGCGCCGACGTGTCGGAGCCTTCCGTCACCCGCTTTTGTCGGGCGGTTGGCGCGCATGGACTGCGCGACTTCAAGATGCTGCTCGCGCAGAGCGTGGCGGGCGGATTGCCGTATGCCTCGACGGCCGTTACGCGTGACGACGATATCCAGACCCTCTTCGACAAGGTCAGCGAGGCCGCCGTGCAAGGCATCACGCACGCGCGCGGTGCGCTCGAACCCTCAGCCGTGGAGGCGGCGATCTCGGCGATTGCGACCGCGCGGCGCGTGTATTTCTTCGGTGTGGGTTCTGGCTCGGGGCTTGCGGTGCAGGACGCCGCATTGCGCTTTCTGCGGCTCGACATTGCGGCCAGCGCCTTCACCGATGGTCATCTGCAACGCCTGTACGCGGGCTTGATGGAGCCGGGCGACGTCGCCTTTGCGATCTCGCATTCGGGGCGCAGCGTCGAAGTGAACGAGAGCATCCAGATCGCGAAGGAGCGTGGCGCGACCACCATTGGGCTCACGAATGTCGGCTCGCGGCTTGCATGGCTCGTCGATATTCCGTTGCTGCTGCGTGTGCCGACTCCGATCGATCCGAACACGCCGGGCGTATCGCGGCTCGTGCATCTGTGCATCATGGATGCGCTCGCGATCGGCGTCGCGCTGCGCCTCGGACCGAAGACGCTGGAGAAAATGCGGCACGCCAAGGCGCGGCTGTCGCAGGAGCAGGAGCCGGCGCCGACCCAGGCTCCTGGTGACACGCCCTGAGCCTTAGTCAACCGCCGCCAGCAGACTCGCCTTGCGCCGGCGTCGCGCGATCATGCGCACAGCGAGTAAGCACACGATCACCACAGCAAACGACATCACCGTTGTGGTTGTGCCGAGCGCATAGATCACCGGCGTCGTCACTGACGTCGTCAGTCCCTGCAATTCCAGCGGCAACGTATTGGCATCGCCGATTGCCTGCGACGTCCGCGCGATCTCGTCCCACGACAGCGTAAAGCCGAACATCCCGACACCGATCACCGACGCCCCGATGATCGGCAATACGACGTGCAGGAACCGCTGCCATGGCGTCGCGCCGAGATCGCGCGCCGCTTCTTCCCAACTGCTGTTAAAGCGGTTGAACACGGCAAACATCACCAGCAGGCCGAACGGCAACGTCCAGGTAAGATGCGCGCCCAGCGCCGATGTATAGAGTCCCATCGATGTCGTATAGCTTTCCGCGAAGCTGCTCCAGCCTGCCGCATTGGCGAGCGTTTTCACGCCCATATCGAGCAACCGGAATGTCAGCCCGATGCCGAGCGACACGATGATCGAAGGCATGATCAGGCTGGCGATGCTCATGTAGAACACCGCCCCATCGCCGCGAAAACGCCGGCGAAAGGCGAGACCGGCCATCAGCGAGAACACGACGGTCAGCACCATCGTCACGAGCGCGAGCTTCATCGAGCGGGCAAAGGCCCCCCAGATGTCGACCTCGCCGACGCCCTGACTCAACTGCCTGAACCAGTGCAGCGAGACGCCGCGCATCGGGAATGTCAAGCCGCCTTCGGGACCCTGAAACGACAGGATGAAAATGGTGATGGTCGGCCCATAAAGAAACAGCACGAACAGGGCGAACAGCGCCGAAAGCCAGTAGAAGCTCGCAGGACGCCGGTCGCGCCGCATGACTGTGGGAGCGGTCATTTAAAGCTCCTTGCGAATATCGACGAGACGCGTGAGCGCCCAGATCATCATCAGCACGATGGCGAGCAGCACCATCGCATTGGCGGCGGCGGCCGGAAACTGCAGATACGACGTCTGCACCTGAATGATCTTGCCCACCGATGCGATCTGCTGGCCGCCCATCACACCTACGGTCAGAAAGTCGCCCATCACGATCGTCACGACGAAGATCGAACCAATGATCACACCCGTCTTCGACAGCGGCAGCACCACACACCAGAGAATCTGCCAGCCGTTTGCGCCGGCATCGCGTGCGGCCTCGATCAGCGAGCGGTCGATGCGCATCATCGCGTTGAAGATCGGCACGATCATGAAGAACGTGAACAGATGCACGAACGCCAGCACGACGGCGAAGTCGGAATACAGCAACCAGTCGAGCGGCCTGTCGACGAGATGCGCACCGACCAGCGCCTGATTGACGAGCCCGTTGCGCCCGAGCAGCGGCATCCACGAAATCATGCGGATCACGTTCGAGGTCCAGAATGGAATCGTGCAGACCATGAAGAGCAGCGTCTGCATGCGCACCGTGCGCACGTGAAACGCGAGGAACCAGGCAATCGAGAAGCCGAGCACGAGCGTGACGGCCCACACGATCACGCAGAAGCGCAGCGTCGACCAATAGGTCTTCAGTGTTACGCAGACGTTGGTGAGCGAGCCGCAGCCGTCGAAGATCGCCTGATAGTTCTTGAACGTGAACGCCGGAATGATCTCGTACTCGTTGAAGTTCCAGAAACTCACGACGAGCGTCATCACGAGCGGCACGATGAAAAACAGCAGGAACGCGAGGGTGAGCGGGGCGGCCTGCCACCACGCGGAACGCCGCGCCTTGCGGCGTTCGCGTGCGGCAGGCCCGGCGGCGATCGGATTGGGAAGCGTGGCCATCGCGTTGTCCTTGCCTGAATGACCTGAGTGAAGTGAAAAAGAGCAGCGCGGCCCGCGCGGGCCGCTTCACAGGCGCGGCGATCAAGCCGCGATGAACTCGTTCCATTTCTGGACCATGTAGATGTTCTCGTCCATCACAGCGTTCCAGCATGCGATAGCGCCCATGCGCGTCTGATATGAACCGCCGTCGCGAACGGTGCCGACTTTTTCGAGCAGTTGGCCGTCCGGCGCCTTGATCTCCTGCGTCGCGGGTTTGCCTTCGATCCAGTAGTCCCACTCGAACGGCTGCATGTGCTGGCGGGCCGTTTCGAGCACGGCGGCGTAATAGCCCTGACGCATCAGATACGCGCCGGCCCAGCCGTCGAGGAACCAGTTGATGAACTGATAGGCCGCATCGAGCTTGCGTCCCTGCAACGTGCGCGGCAGCCCAAAGCCCGAAGCCCACGCGCGATAGCCTTCTTTCAGCGGCTGGAACGTACACGGCACGCCCATCGTGCGAACCTTGGTCACGGCCGGCGACCACATCGACTGGATCACGACTTCGCCGGAGGCCATCAGGTTCACGCTCTCGTTGAAGTCGCGCCAGAACGCACGGAACTGGCCCGCGTGTTTCGCTTCGATCAGCGCGGCGATGGTGCCGTCGATCTCGAGCTTCGTCATGTTGCCCTTGTCTCCGTATTTCATCTTGCCGCTGGCTTCGAGCGCCATCGCGGCGTCCATGATGCCGATCGACGGGATGTTCAGGAGGGCGGCCTTGCCCTTGAACTGCGGGTTCAGCAGATCGGCCCACGTGTTCACCGGGCGCTTGATCAGGTCGGGCCGGATGCCGAGCGTGTCGGCGTTGTAGGTGGTCGGGATCAGCGTCATCCACTCGGTGGGCGTCGGCGAAAACTGTGTCGAATGCTGGTCCGTCAGGAACATGACCTTTTTGGGCGCGGTGCCCTGGTCGCCGATCTTCTTGCCGCCGATCTCGCCATGCGTTAGCACCGGCGTGATCTTGTCCGCGTACTTGATCTTCTTTGCGTCCAGACCGACGAGCGTGCCTGACGGAATCAGTTTTTTCAGCGAGAAGTATTCGGTGTCGGCGATATCGAACGAATTCGGCTGCGTGATGATGCGCTTGGTGACGTCGTCGGTGGTGAGCGGGATGTACTGGATTTCGATGCCCGTGTCTTCCTTGAACTTCTTCGCGATGTCGGCGCTCTGGTTCACGGCGGTACCGAGATAGCGCAGGGTGATCTTTTCCTGCGCGTGCACGTAGGGGAAGCCGGCGATGCCGGCGGCCGCGACCGCGCCTTTCAGGAACGTGCGGCGCGAAAGGCCGCCGTGTTCGGCGGTGGTGTTTGCGTTCGTTGCGGTGTCATGGACGGCGGTGGCGGCGTCGGTTTCCACGCGGGCGTCCGTTGTTTTCTTGTCGCTCATGGCAAAGGCTCCTCGTTGCGTTTGTAGTGCATTCAATGAAAGACGGCTGGATATAACGTATTTCAGGGTGATGGGTCAGATCGGTCAGGCGGCAAGCGCATGCGCGTGCTCCTCGCTCCACCACACGACCACGCGTGCGCCGACCTGCATCCGGGCGACGTCGTAATCGGCATCGCCCACGAGCGCGATCAGTTCGCGGTCGCTGTCGACCGTGGTAAGGCTCATGCGGACGTGCGTGCCGTGGTACTCGGTGGCGGTGACACGGCACGGCACGCCGCCGATGCGGCTCATGCCTTCAGGACCGCCCTGCACTGGCACAGTGCCGTGCGGCGCGACGCGCAACTGGTCGGCGCGCACGGTGATCATCTCCTTGCCGGATGGGATCACGTTGTGCGCGCCGAGAAAGCGTGCGACGAATTCGGTGCGTGGCCGGTTGAACACTTCGTGCGGCGTGCCGGCCTGTTCGATCCTGCCGCCGTTCATCACGACAACCAGATCGGCGAGCGCGAGCGCTTCTTCCTGCGAATGCGTGACGTGGACGAAGGTGATGCCGAGTTCTTTCTGCCAGCGCTTGAGTTCGGCCCGCATCTGCACGCGCAGGAACGGATCGAGCGCGGAAAGCGGTTCATCGAGCAACAGGCAGCGCGGCTGGTTGAGCAAGGCACGCGCTAACGCCACACGCTGCTGTTGACCGCCCGATAGCTGGGCCGGTTTGCGATGCGCATAAGCGCCCATCGACACCAGCTCCAGCAGCGCCTTCGCACGTTGTTCACGCTCTTCACGCCCGACACCGCGCATGCGCAGGCTGAAGGCGACGTTGTCGAGCGCGGAAAGGTGCGGGAAAAGCGCATAGTGCTGGAACACCATCGCCGTGCCGCGTTGTGCGGGTTCCAGCAGCGTGACGTTGCGGTTGCCGATCAGGACATCGCCGTCGTTGACGGTCTCGTGACCGGCGATCATCCGCAGCGTCGTGGTCTTGCCGCAGCCGGAAGGTCCAAGCAGACAGCAATAGCTGCCGCCTTCGATAGAGAGGTCGAGACGGTCTACGGCGACGCTGTCGCCATAGAGCTTCGTCACGTGAACGAGTTCGATCCGCGATTGCGCGTGCGATTTTGATGACGTCGGCGATGAGAGCGGGGCGGGCACGTTACACCTCTTCTGTTGAATGGGCGCGATGAATCTCGCAGCAGTGATGCGTGGTCACGGTGATGCGGCCGCGCTTGATGACCCATGTGCGCGGCGGGATGTCGAGCAGGGCGTCCGCGATCCAGTGCGTATCGAGCACGACGAGATCGGCGATGCGGCCTGGCGCCACGCCGTAGTCCGAAGCGAGGCCGATTGCGCGCGCCGCGTTGACGGTGCCCATCGCGAGGATCTGCGCCTGCTGCGATGGCGTGCCGAACTGCGCGGCATGGGCGAGCAGGTTGCCGATGGTCAGCACGTCGGCATTGCCGAACGGCGTGAACGCATTGCGCACGTTGTTCGACGAGTACGCGACATTCACACCGCCGTCGATCAGCGCGCGCAAGGGCGTCAGGCCGCGGCGCGGATTCGACGCGTCGTGGCGTGCGCCCAGATAGAGATCGGTGGCGGGCAGCGTGACCACATGGATGTGCGCCTCGGCAAGCAGATCGACCAGCGGCGCGAGCTGCTCGGGCGGCAATGAACCGAGGCTTGTGACATGGCCGAGCGACACACGTCCCTGGTAGCCCGTCTCAATCGTTCTGCGCGCGATATAGGCGGTGGCGAAGAAACGGGCGTCGGCGGTGTCGTCGGCGAAATCGGCGTGCATGTCGATGTCGACGTCAAAGCGCTGCGCAAGGTCGAAGACCGCGTCGATGTGACGCTCGGTGTCTTCGCGATTCAACTCGTTGTAGGGGCAGCCGCCCGCGACATCCGCACCGAGCCGCAGACCTTCTTCCATCAGTTGCAAGGTGCCCGGCGCCTTGATCAACCCCTCCTGCGGAAACGCGACGATCTGCAGATCGAGCAGGTCGCGATACTCGTCGCGCAGTTCTAGCATCGTTTCCACGCCCAGCAGTTGCTGGATCGGATCGACGTCCGGATGCGCGCGCAGCGCGACGGTGCCGTTTCGCACCGCCATATCGAGTACGCGACGCGCACGCACCAGCATGTCGGTGCGATCGCGGCGCGACTTCAGGTCCGCCGTGACGCGAATGGCTTCTTCAAGCGTGCCCGCAACCGAAGGCCGCGCACGATGCCACATTGCCTTGTCGAGGTGGATATGCGGCTCGATGAAGCCAGGCACGACGGCACGGCCGGCCGCGTCGATTTCTTCGCGGGCGGTGCCGTGCCAGTCGGTTTCGAGCGCAACGATGCGGCCGGCGTCGATGACGATGTCGGTGAGCGGCGCATCGTCGTCGATCCGCGCGTGGCGGATGACCAGGTCCACGTGATCGGGGAGTCGGTTCATGTGTGAGCGGATTCAGTAGCCGAGCGCGACGCCTTCGCCGCGCGGATCAGTTCCGCCTTCGAAGAACGGCGACCAGGGGCCGCATCGCGCAGCATGAGATGGGTCCGCTCGTCGGCGCCCTGAGTGGACGCAATGCGAGCAGTTATGCAAGCTTTATGCCGATGCTGGCTTGTGCTTGCTGGCACTGGGTTGGGGCGCTGTCCTGAGGCTCGCCTGGCAAGGGTGGCTGCACCACGCCGCTGCATGGCGCTTCAGCGCGGTGCGTGCGCACCGGCCGGGCTGGTCGTGATTGTTGCTGGTGCGGATGTGAGCGACGCGTTTGGTGCGCTGGGCGCGGCACCTGTGTGCGTGCCTATCCCTGCGACCGCCAGTTGCTGTTCACTACCGCTGCATACCCAAACCGATGCGACAGCCGCTGCGTTGCTGCGAGCAAGGTCTGCGCGGGGTCACCCTTCAGATCGCTGTCGAAGCTGCCAGCCGGCCCCATCAACGCGACGACGAGGCAGATGTTCCCGGTATGGTCGAACACGGGTGCCGCGAGCGTGTTGATGCCAGGCACTGGCTTGTTGAGCGCGTGATCGACTCCATCCACGCGGATCGTTGCAAGCCGCTCTGCATAGCGCGGCTCAAGCTGCGCTCGCGAACGCTCGCTGGTTTGGCGCGCGTCCGCGTAAATCTCTGCCGCCGGCGCGCCGGCCAGCCGCAGCGCATCCTGCGCGAGCAGTCCGCTCAGCACATCGTCGGCAATGAAAGCGGCGAATACGCGGCCGATCGCCGTGTTCACCAGCGACATCACCGTCCCCACCCGCAGGCTCACATGCAGCGGCCGCGACGATTCCTCGAGCCGCACGACGGTCGGCCCGAGCGGTCCGAGCACGGCCATCGCGACGCTCATGTCCGTCGATACGGCCAGTCCGGCGATTTCGGCTTCGGCTTCGCGTGTCGGCGACAGGCGTTGCAAGCCGATCAGGCCAAGTTCGAGCGCGAGCGGCCCGGCTTCGAAACAGCCGCCCGCGTCGCGGCTGAGCAAGCCGATCTTCAGCAGACTGACGAGATGCGGGAAGGCCTTGGCCGGCGGCATGCCGGCTGCGGCGGCGAGGTCGCGCAAGGTTAGCGGCCTGCCCGCCGCAACGAGCGCGGTGAGGAGTTCGCCGGTGCTGTCGAGCGACTGGATGCCGCGCTGCTGGCGGGCATGGCAGGCGTTGTCGTTGTCTTGAGACACGGGGGAGGGTGAGCGAGGCATTTACGGGGTGGCGACGAGTTCGGCGCTGATCGTCTGCGTGGTCTCGCGCAGCGCACGGGCGATCGGACCATTCCATTTCACATCGATCGAGCCGGTCGAGCCGATCACGGTCAGTGCGAGGCAGAGCTGGCCGTTCGCGTCGAGTACCGGCGCGCTCATGCTGCTGACAGCGGGGCTCGGTGCATCGATGCTCCGTTCGAGACCGCGCGCGCGGATTTCGGCGAGCGTCGCGTCGAATGCCTGGCGTTGAGCGGGCGTAGCGAGCACGTCGTCGGGGGAGCCGGCTTGCCTCGCCCACATCGTCTGCCATTGTTGCGGGGCAAGCCAGGCGCAGAACACGCGACCCGTCGACGTCGCCGGCAAGGACATCACGGTTCCCACGTGCAGGTTCACATGCAACGGAAAACCCGCGTGCTGATAGCGAACGATGGTCGGCCCCTGCGGACCCGCGATGCAGATCGCGACACTGAAGCCAACCGCTTCGGCCAGCGCGGCAACCCGCGGCACTGCCGCGCGAAACGCCGGCTGATGTTCGAGATGCAGCAATCCCAGCCGTAGCGACAGCGGCCCCGGTTCGTAACGGCCCGACAGTTCGTCGCGTTTGATGAGCCCGAGTCGGGTCAGACTGACCAGATACGTATGCGCCTGGCCGGGCGCCAGCTCCGCGCTGGCGGCCAGGTCGCTGAGCGCGAGCGGGCCGCGCGCGGCGGCGAGCGTATGCAGCAGCCTGCCGCCGACTTCGACGCTCTGGATGCCGCGCTGCCGCTTTTCCGCGTCCGGCTCCTCGCCGTGACGCGCCGTCTCTTTCGATGCTCTGCTCACGTCCACGTACGCCCTGAAAAAGGGTCCATGTTAAACGAAGCCTGGCGGCTTCCCGACCCTTAAAGTCTAGTTTTGCTATTTGCGTATGGCAACACAATTCGCTATTGACAAATAAATCAGGTGAGTCATAAGATGCAATCACCCCGACACACCGGCGCAGTTATAGAGTCAAAACGGGGCGAGACACTCCTCCAGTACCGCCTGCGTGCGCACGACCGTGCGCCGTGGCCGTCTCGCCTCACACCCAACTCATGAGGGAGACAGACATGGCAAAGGCATTCGCATCGCAGGCCGATCTCGAAGAAAAGAAGATCACGTTCACGCAACTGTCGGAGAACGCCTGGGCTTACACGGCCGAGGGCGATCCGAATTCGGGCGTGATCATCGGCGACGACGGCGTGCTGATCGTCGACACGACCGCCACGCCCGCGATGGCTCAGGATCTGATCGCGAAGATCCGCACTGTCACCGACAAACCCATCAAATACGTCGTGCTGTCCCACTATCACGCGGTGCGCGTGCTGGGCGCGTCGGCGTATTTCGCGGAAGGCGCGCAGCAGGTGATCGCGAGCCGCGGCACGTATGAAATGATCGTCGAACGTGGCGAGGCCGACATGAAGTCGGAAATCGAGCGCTTTCCGCGTCTTTTTGCCGGAGTCGAAACGGTGCCGGGCCTCACCTGGCCGACGCTCGTGTTCGAACGCGAAATCACGCTCTTCCTCGGCAAGCTCGAAGTGCGCATCGCGCATCTGGGCGCCGGCCATACGAAGGGCGACACGGTGGTCTGGCTGCCGTCGCAGAAGGTGCTGTTCTCGGGCGACCTGGTCGAATACGACGCCGCCTGTTATTGCGGCGACGCGCAACTCGAACAGTGGCCCGCCACGCTCGAGGCCTTGCGCGCGCTCGGCGCCGAGAAGCTCGTGCCCGGCCGCGGCCCCGCGCTCACCACGCCCGAGGACGTCAACAAGGGCATCGACTACACGAAGGACTTCGTCACGACGCTGCTTCAGCAGGGTCGCGAAGCCGTCGAGCAGAAGCTCGACCTGAAGGCCGCCATGGCGCACACGCGTCAAGCCATGGACCCGAAGTTCGGCCACGTCTTCATCTATGAGCATTGCCTGCCGTTCGACGTGTCGCGTGCGTTCGATGAAGCGAGCGGCATCGCGCATCCGCGCATCTGGACGGCGCAGCGCGACAAGGAGATGTGGGACGCGCTGCAAGCCTGATCGATGCAGCGTGGAAGAGACGGACGGAGACACCCGATGAGCACCAACTATCAGACCCTGTCGTTCGACTATCAGCCCTGCCGCGAGCAGCAGGGCGAAGGCGAGCAGGCCGGCCAGCCAGCGACCGTGCACCCCGTGATCGTGGTCGGTGCCGGGCCGGTGGGCCTCGCAACCGCAATCGATCTTGCGCAGCAGGGCCAGCCAGTCGTGCTGGTCGACGACGACTGTTCGCTTTCGACCGGTTCTCGCGCGATCTGTTTTTCGAAGCGTTCGCTCGATATCTTCGACCGGCTCGGCTGCGGTCAGAAGATGGTCGACAAGGGCATGAAGTGGAATGTCGGCAAAGTGTTCCTGCAGGACGAACTGGTTTACACGTTCAACCTGCTGCCGGAGAGCGGGCATCAACGGCCGGCGTTCATCAATCTGCAGCAGTACTACGTCGAAGGCTTTCTGCTAGATCGGGCGCGCGAGTTGCCGAACCTCGAGATTCGCTGGAAGAGCAAGGTGGTGAGGCTGCGGCAGGACGAAGCGGCTGTCACGCTAACGGTTGAAACACCGCAAGGCGAATACGCGCTGCGCGGTCGCTATGTGGTCGCCGCGGACGGCTCGCGCAGCCCGATCCGCAAGCTGATGGGCCTCGACAGCAAGGGCCGCACGTTCAAGGACCGCTTCCTCATCGCCGACGTGAAGATGGAAGCGGATTTTCCGACCGAGCGCTGGTTCTGGTTCGATCCGCCGTTCCATCCGAACCAGTCGGTGCTGCTGCATCGTCAGCCGGATAACGTGTGGCGCATCGATTTCCAGCTGGGCTGGGACGCCGATCCCGTGCTCGAAAAAACGCCTGAGCGCGTGATTCCGCGTGTGCGTGCGTTGCTTGGCCCGGACGTGAAGTTCGAGCTGGAGTGGGTGAGCATCTATACGTTTTCGTGTCAGCGGATGGATCGCTTCCGGCACGGCAATGTGCTGTTCGCCGGCGATTCGGCGCATGGCGTCTCGCCGTTCGGCGCACGCGGTGCGAACAGCGGCGTGCAGGACGCGGAGAATCTCGCTTGGAAACTCGCGATGGTGCTGGAAGGCCGCGCGTCCGACACGTTGCTCGACACCTACGCCAGCGAACGCGAATACGCCGCCGACGAGAACATTCGCAACTCCACCCGCTCGACCGATTTCATCACGCCCAAGAGCGCCGTCAGCCGCGTGTTCCGCGATGCCGTGCTGAAGCTCGCCCGCGATCATGCGTTCGCGCGGCAACTGGTGAATAGCGGTCGCCTGTCGGTGCCGGCGGTGCTGCACGATTCCGCGCTCAATACGTCGGATGCGGAAAGTTTCGCGGGGCAGATGGTGCCGGGCGCGTCGTGTTGCGATGCGCCGGTCGAGGTCGATGGACAGTCTGCGTGGTTGCTGCCCCAGCTTGGCCAGCAATTCACCGGTGTGCTGTTTTGCGGCACGTCCGGTATCGATCCGGCTACGCAGGCCGCAGTGGAGAAGCTGCGGCAAGGCGTGGTTCCGCTGCGCCTCGTCGTTGTGAGCGAGCGTGCCTTGAAGGCTGACTCGAAGCCTCAGGGATTTCCGCCGTCCGCCGTGATCGCACACGATATTGAAGGGCTTGCTGCAAAGCGTTACGACGCGTTGCCGGGCACGTTCTATCTGATTCGCCCGGATCAGCACATCTGTGCGCGCTGGCGGCAGATCGATACAGCGCAGGTCGAGCTGGCACTGAAGCGCGCCCTGTGCGTAGCCGGAACGGCCTGAATCGCGGCACCAGTGGATGCTGCGAGACACGGCATCCACTGCGCTCGAAACAAATAGCAGGAGACAGCGATGACACTCAACACTGAACCGAATCTCGCGCGCCCCGACGACTTCTATGAAGCGCTGATCGATATGCATCGCGATCTCGACGACGCGCAAAGCCAGTCCGCCAATGCGCAACTGATCCTGCTGCTCGCCAATCACATCGGCGATCACGCGACGCTGCTCGAAGCGATGCAGCATGCGCGCGACGGCGCGCTGCACTCCTGCACCATCAGGCCCGAGCCGCACGCGCCGCAGATCGCCGCGTAGTCCGCGCATTCACCCTGCGCACGGCCGATCCCGGCCGCGCATCGATTCGCCCACGGCGCGACAAGACGCCGGGTTCCCAAGGTCCAACGGACCTTTCGTTTGGAGAGAGACACCATGACCCAATCCGTCGCCCCGGCTTTCGAGCCGGCGGCATCCGACAACTCGCGCGACGATCCGCTCTACCGGAAGGTCACGCTCCGGATCATCCCGTTTCTGTTTCTCTGTTACGTCGTGTCCTTTCTCGACCGGATCAACATCGGCTTTGCGCAGTTGCAGATGAAGCACGATCTCGGATTCAGCGACGCCATGTATGGCCTTGGCGCCGCGGTCTTCTTTGTTGGCTACGTGCTGTGCGAGGTGCCGAGCAACCTGCTGCTCGCGCGTTTCGGCGCGCGCCGCACGTTTGCGCGGATCATGCTGCTGTGGGGCCTTGCGTCGATGGGGATGATGTTCGTCTCCACGCCTTCGCACTTCTATGCAATGCGCTTCCTGCTCGGGGTATTCGAAGCAGGCTTTTTCCCGGGAATCGTGCTGTATCTGACGTACTGGTATCCCGCGCGCCGGCGTGCGGCCGTGCTGTCGATTTTCTTCGCAGGCGTGGCGGTGGCGGGCGTACTGGGCGGTCTCTTTTCCGGCTGGATCATGCGCGATATGGCCGGCGTGCTGAACCTCTTCGGCTGGCAATGGATGTTCGTGATCGAAGGCGCGCCGGCGGTGTTGCTTGGTCTTGCCGCGGCGTTCTGGCTGGTCGATGGCCCGCAGCACGCGAAGTGGCTGAGCGCGGCGGAAAAGGATCACCTGATTGCGCAGCGCGACGCCGGTCATAAGGCCGCGCACGGACATTCGTCCAGTTCGTTCGCGCATGCGTTGCGCAATCCGCGTGTCTATCTGTTCGCGTTCATCTACTTTTCGCTGACCTGTGCGTCGTTGACGCTCAACTTCTGGATGCCGCTGATGATCCGCGACTTCGGCGTGCACGACGTGCTGTGGATCAGCCTTTATACGGTGATTCCGAACGCGATCGGCGCGGTTGGGCTGATCCTGATCGCGCGCCGCTCGGACCGACACGGCGAACGTCGCCGGCATTTCGCGGTGTGTACGATTGGCGGCGGCATCGCGCTGTCGCTGCTGACGCTGCATCTGAGCAGTTTTCCCGCGATGCTGGCGATCCTGTCGGTGGCGGCAGTGCTGATTTTCGCCGCGCTGCCGATCTTCTGGACGGTGCCGTCCGGCTATCTGTCGGGCAACGCCGCCGCAGCAGGGATCGCGCTCATCAGCAGTATCGGCATTACGAGCGGGATCGTGAGCCCCTGGGTGATCGGCCTCATCAAGGTGCACACGGGCAGTATGGATAACGCGCTGTATCTGTTGACGGCGCTGCTGTTCGCGAGCGGTGTTGCGTTGTTGCGTGGTGTGCCGCGCGAGTCGCGTGCAGGGTGAGCGCCCCGACATCAACGATGTTCACTGCGGCTGGGCGGCACACCACGTCCACCCGCCGCGAATCGACCACCGCAATTCGACGGCCGAAAGCGGTGGAATCTCGATGCGTGCAAACGACTCGGGCGAAGCACCGAGCGCATGACGCTCGAATGAAAAACCCCGCGGAAGCGGGGCAATTGAATTAGCCATGAATGGCACAGTTAGTCTTAACCGTTCGTGATCGAATATAGATCGAGCAGAAACTCGTTTTGTTGCTTTCTAATCGAATAGTGGCAACGTGCCGCCATAACATCATATAATTCTATATGGTCTCTTCGCATTCTTTCTTTCTGTGACGGATATTCAAGTTTAATCGCGAGATCGCAAGCCTTCGCCGCATCGTCTTGCGCTCGCATATATTGGTTCAATTCAGCCTTGTTTGCGCTAGTAACGCCGCGCGCTAACGTGATTGCATTGGAAACCTTCTTGTTATCAGCCTCCAGACTCTTAGCATGATGTTCGTAACAATCGAAATCTCCGAACCCACCACCGCCAAGGTGCTGCATGCAGTTAGAATCATTGATGTCCTCATCGGCATATATCGACTGAAAGCCACTTATAGCCACTGCTACCATAAGGCACTTGGCCGATTTATATAACAATGCCTTTCCCATGTCGCCCACCATGACTGACTGTTTCAAGAAAACACGTATAAAACCCCGTCGAAACGGGGTTGAAACGATCTATTGATTTTCGCCAAGCGCCTTGCTAACCGCAGTGCATTTCGGAACCTTTGATGTTTCCATATCATCAGGGCAAGCTAGCCATTTGTAAAAATCCAATTCCTGCGATGCAACCTTCGCGCGGCACGCTGCCACCTGAAAATCAGTATCAGGCGAATAATCGCTACTCCAGTCATTGAATGAATAGGCGAATACTAAACAGTCTGACGAAATTTTCTCTTTCCAAAGCTCAAAATTCCTATCTAGTGCGATTTGCTTGTCGCCCAATGTCAGTTTTCTGATGTCCTGATACAGCTTTCCTGCTTCAGCAAGAGTCTTATCCGTATCGGCGCGGGAACAAGCGAGGAAATCATCGCGCGTCTTCGCATTCTTCTCGCAATTCGAATCGGCAAACGCAGACGCGGAAGCAATGATAGCGATCGTGGCTGCAATAATCTTAGTGACTTGCATCGTAGCTTCCATCTTTGAACAGATTCGCCTCGGAGCGACGACGCTTCACAAGTCCATTGGGATGTGCGCCACCGGCCAATGTGTACTCCATGAACTTCGCGGGTACACGATCATAGTGACCCGTGTTAACTAGATTCAATACTCCCTGATTGTTGTGCCGAAGGTTGTAAACGAAGTCAACTAACGCGTCATATTCGTATTGGAACAATGCGACATTGATACGCTGATTTACGATCCGTTGTGGGTCTATCAAGTCGCGGTGCATCAGTTGGTGCCCTTGTGCTTGCGTGATTCCATTCAAGAATGGTGCTTCGGATGGAGCGCCGGATACTGGCCCCATATGAACAAGGTGCCCATATCCAATTGTAGTATTTCCGCCACCACCGGCACCGTCGTTATCATACAAGTGTGCGCGGAATGCTTCCCATGTCTCAATGAATGCTAATCCCGCTTGTGATATTTGCCACGGCTTGCAAAGTCGGCCTGATTGGACATTCACGCATGAATTCGGATTAGTGTTTGTTACTGCGGTAGCGAGTGCATCAGGCATTATGTCTCCTGTTTATGGCCAAGATAAATTCTGATAGATTGAGCGCCTTTTGTTTCATAGCGCCCAGTGCGTCCCTGCGAATCAGTTAAGCCGTGCTGCAAAAGTCCAGACGGCAGACGAACGGTGTAATAGGTCTCGGCAAGTAGGCGACCCTCACCATCCCTGAGCGTGAATTGCTCGTCGTAGTTGACCAGTGGCGCGGATACCGAAGCGGCTGGCAAGCTGGCTGCTGACGCGTCGCTAGTGTCGATGTACTCACAGCTACGCGCATAGACGGATACGACGCGCGGATGCTGATCGCACTTGCAGATTACGATATCGCCGCCAACCGCTTCCTGTGCGCCCAGGATTCCGTCCCAACCGCGCAGATAGTCCGATATTCCCGCACCCGCAACGATTTCACCGAAAGACTGGCAAACTGAACACCAGGCTTGGTGTCCCAGGTGCGTCTGTCCGTGCGACCGTCCGTCCGGGCCTTCGATGGTCGAATGTGGCGCACCGCCGATAACATGGCTGTTGCCCCCGTTGTCGAGCGGATCGCCTTCCACAACTGCATGGTAGACAGTCAATTACGCCTCCCTATGCCCGAGATAGACGCGCAGGCGTTGCGCGCCGTCCGTTTTGAAGCGTGTGGTCCTGCCAGACGAATCGGTGACGCCGTGTATCAGTTCGCCGGAAGGCATGCGGACCGTGTACAAGGTATCGGCGAGCGCCTGACCTGCTGCATCAGTCAGTGTGAACTGTTCGTCATGGGGGAGGCTTTGCACAGGCGCTTTGGCAATGGGGGCGCGTGTTTCTTCGCCCCGGTCGTTGATTATCCATTTACGCCCGTACATGGCGATAATGCGGGGATGCTCGGGGCACTTGCAAAGAACGTTATCGCCGCCTACCGCCTGCCGTCGCCCGCCATTCACACGGTCAATCATGCGGTGTCTGTCACTCACGCCTGCACCGTAGGTAATAACGCCAGTGCTATCGCATGCCGAACAATAGGCTTCGTCTCCGATAAACGCCATGCGACGATATTTGCCATCTTCGCCCTTGATCTTACTCGCCAGTTTGTGCGTGAATACGCGGCTACCTTTGCCGCTTGTCAGCGGATCGTCCTCAACTGCTGCATAGTAGATACCGGTCATCTACGCCTCCCTGTGTCCGAGATACACACGCAGGCGTTGCGCGCCTTCGGTTGCGTAACGCTTGGTGCGGCCCATGTGATCCGTTACACCGTGGACAAGTGAACCGGACGGCAGACGGACCGTGTAATACGTGTCGCGCAAGGCGCGGCCGTTGACATCGCGAAGTGTGAACCGCTCGTCGTGCGTGGTTTGCGTCGCGATACAAGGTGCATTGACGGCGGTACGTGTCGTCGCACTATCATCGACCCATGACCGGTTTTGCGTCGTCGCGATCATGCGCGGTGGATTCGGACATTTGCATTGCAGAATGTCGCCATCAAGCGCGACTTCATGTCCGCAGACGTAACTGCGGCGCGGGCCGCCAGCCTTGGCGATTTGTCCCATGCACTTGCAGGCTTCGCAATACGCTTGTCCGCCTATGTACGCCACGTGGTGGCCCAAAATCGTGCGCGTTACTTCTAGCACATGCGGGACTATGTGGCCCCCTGTCTCGGGCTGATCGCCTACGCAGAGATTGAAACGCATCATGTCTGCATACCTCGCATTTTCAGGCGAATTACATACGCGCTGTCGGTCATTTATGCCTCCCTGTGTCCGAGATAGACACGCAGGCGTTGCGCGCCATCGGTTGCGTAACGCCTGGTGCGGCCCATGTGATCCGTTACGCCGTGCACAAGTGAACCGGACGGCAAACGGACCGTGTAATACGTGTCGCACAAAACGTGGCCGTTCGCGTCCTGAAGGGTGAACTGTTGACCGTACCGATTGGGCGCGCTATCCGTGCTAGCGGCTCGCGTGGTAGATAGGTTCATACGGCGTTCATAGCCTTCTTCCCGGTCTTCGACCCACGATTCGCCCGCAAGCCCGGCGATGATGCGGGGCGGTGTCGGACACCTGCACAAGACGATATCGTCGTCTAACGCTGCCTCGCGCGTGGTGTGATACTTAATCCGATAGGGGCCGCCCGCCTTGGCAATCGTTCCCATGCTTTTGCACTTCTGGCAGTAGGCGCTTTCGCCAATGAGCGCGGCTTTGTGGCCGTGAAAGCAAAAACCGCTAGTCTGCGTGTAGTCGAGAATCTGGCCGCCGCTCGTCAACGTGTCGCCTACAACAGCGATTCGACGCCTCATGATGTCCCCCCAGTTACTGGCGCGTCAGCGCGACACCGTGTTCGTCAATGGGAACAAAAATGGTAAACGTGAGCGGCTCGCGGTGCGGGCTGTCTGTAATCACGTCGCCGTTATCCAGCAGACTGCCAACGACCGCATACCGGGTCCGCTCAATGCCAGGAATGCCGATACCCGTAATGATGCGTGCGCGGCTTCCGTCCTCATACTCGACATAATCGCCAATGCCCGCGGCGTTGCGGTACGTCCCTTCGACTTGCCATACGCTAGACACTTCGCGCACGACACCGCCCCGTGCCGTAGTTGCACCGCACACGGCGAAACGATCCAGGGGTTTGCGCGGTGGCGGCGTCCAGTTCGCATCGAACAGGCCCGGCACCGTTTCATCGTCGGCGATGAAAACGCCCATTTCCAGGTGTCCCCAAGGCGTTTCGATAATGCGGTCGCCATTGCTGAGATTGCTACCGACCAGCGCGGCGGGGCAGTCCCCCAACACGGCCGCATATCCTGCGCCGTCAATGATGACGGCTTCGCTGCCGTCGCTATAGGTAACGGTATCGCCGACCCGCGCCATTGGAAGCCCGCAAATCTTCGACCGTAGCCGGTACTCACGCGCCCGCCGCGCTCAGTAAGCGCGCCAACCGTTGCGAAGCGATGCAGTGTTCCTTTACGTTCCCGTTCCGACATTTCCAACTCCCCCTTAGAGATAAAAGCGCCCGCAAGCAACGCAGGCTAAGTCCACGAGCAGCCAGTCGCACGATGGGACAGCTTTCGTGTTCAACTTCACTTAACATCTGTACTACTTATTTTTAAATACATGTTTTGCATAAACGTATTGCTCCCCTCAGCCGTCCTGAAATAGTTAGCAGATCAGAGGAAAATTAAACGAACACCGCACTAGAGTATCGCGGCCGGGGTCGGCCCAGGTGTCAACTTTTGTCAAACTATTTTGGCGCGTCATCTTCCGATGTCAAATCGCTCCGCCCGACGCCGCAATGATGGAGTGAGCGGGCACAGTGACAATGTTGGCGGACCGGTGTTATGCCAAGCCGGTAGACCCGAAGACCTCCCTGTGGACTACCTGCTCTCGAAGCGCACCGACGCGTATCTGGAGACGGTGTATCAGCGCGCGTCGTCAGGGGCACCGCCGGTGATCACTACGAGCGATCCGTCATCGAGCCGCAGCCAGTTGCTGATCGCGGCCGGTATCCGCCACCGGGTTCTGATCCCGACCGCGCAAGCGCCGCGACAACCGCGACATCAACGATGTTCACTGCACCTGAGCGGCCCACCACGTCCACCCGCCGCGAATCGAACACCGCAATTCGACGACCGAAAGCGGCGCAATATCGATGCGTGCAAACGACTCGGGCGACGCGCCCAGCGCATGAACGATCGCCGCCCGGATCACGGCGGCATGCGTGACGGCGACGGCCATGGAGGAATGGTCCAGCTCGAGCGCATCGAGCCATGCGCCGACGCGCAGGCGCACCGCCCCGAACGATTCGCCATCGGGAGGCGCCGCATCGGCTTCGCGAGCCCATGCCGCCAGCGCATCGGCCTCTTCGCTGGCGACGTCTGCAAGACGCCTGCCACGCCATTGCCCCAGGTTCATGTCGGCCAGCGCTTCGACGGGGACGGCGGTGAATCCAAGCCCCTCAGCCGTGTCACGCGCGCACGCCGCGGGGCTGCAGAAGACCGCATCCGCCTCACCCGCCAGCGACATCACGCGCGCGCGGCATGCCGCGACCTGGGCGAGACCGCGTGCGTCCAGCGGATCGTCGGTGGGAAACCGTCCGCTGCGCAGCGCCGCCGTTGCAGCGTGACTGATCAACAGCAGCCGTGTCTGCATCCTGTGTCCTTCTGGTTGAAAGTGTCGCGCGCTTTGCTCATTCATCGCGCTGCGCAGCGAAGTTTAGCGCGTAGAATAACGCCACTGAAGCGAGGAAGCCGGTGTAAGCCCGGCGCGGTCGCGCCACTGTAATCGGTTCATCCACAAGCCGAAAGCCAGACCTGAGCTTCGTGTCATCCCTTCCTGTTCGACTATCGGGGCGCGTAACCTCTGGAGAGTTCCGTCATGACTGACACCGTTTTCAAGCCCACTGCTCAACCGACACCGATTCCCCTGCGCGAACTGCTGCCATGGGTGGTCTTCGGCGGCTTGCTGCTGTTGCTCGCACTGTATTTCGTCGGCGCCGAACAGGGCGCGACTTCGCTGGTTCCTGGCATGTACGTGCACGAGTTCGTTCACGACGCTCGCCACCTGCTCGGCTTCCCCTGCCACTAACGGGGGTTCCTGATGGTAGGCAGACTGTTATTGCGCGGGATGCTCGCAGGCATCGCCGCGGGCTTGCTCACGTTCGCATTCGCCCGGGTGGCCGGTGAACCGCACGTCAATCAGGCTATTTCGTTCGAAGAAAAAGCCGCCGCCGCACGCGGCGAAGCGGCGGAGCCGGAACTGGTCAGCCGTGAAACGCAGGCGGGTCTCGGCCTGCTGACTGGCGTGGTGGTCTATGGCGCGGCCCTCGGCGGCCTGTTCTCGCTCACCTTCGCGTATGCGTACGGGCGGGTCGGCAAGCTCGGTCCGCGCGCGTTGTCGGCGGCGCTTGCGGTTGCCGCGTTCATTGCGCTGGTGATTGTGCCGAATCTCAAGTACCCGGCCAATCCACCATCGATCGGCGACCCTGAAACGATCGGCCAGCGTACCGGGCTGTTCTTCCTGATGATCGCGATATCAATTGCCGCACTGGTGTTCTCGCTGAAGGTGCGAAGACGCGCAGTCGTGCGCTTCGGCCAGTGGAACGCGGCGATCGTGGGCGGCCTGGTATACGTCGCGATCATCGCGGCGGTGCAGATCGCGCTGCCGACGATCAACGAAGTACCGGATGCCTTTCCGGCCACGCTGCTGTGGCACTTCCGCGTTGCGGCCATCGGCATGCAGTTGATCATCTGGACGACGATCGGCCTGTTGTTCGGCTGGCTGGTCGAACGCAGCGAGCGCGCGCAGCACGGGGGGCGCGCAGCTGGCAAGTCGGCCTGGCTGTAGCGGGCTGACTGCTTTGGGCGCCCGGGCTGCGTCGCTGCACAAGTCGTGCAGTTAGCCGAGCGGGCGCCGGCTTCACCGGAACCCTCGGCAGCCGTATTCTTCACAACCTTTAGCAAGTCCAATCCCTTCCGCGTGTTTCTGACGCCGAACCCGACCGTGTCGCCGCGGTTGCGTTCGGCGTCTTGCCATTGTGCGGGACATTGTCTGAGCCCGCGCGGCTGGCGCCCGCAAGTCCAGGGTTAAATTGCTTTCAATGTGAAAGTCGCACGAAGGAAGTCTCAAGATCCGGCGCAACCTGCCGATAAGCAGATGCGTAGGGGCGGTTTACCGCTTCTCCCTGATGGGGTCTGGGGCGATGTCCGGAACGTCCTGACTCCAGCGAAGCTGGCGTATCGTCCGCGGATTTCCGCGGATAGCAAGAAAAAGAATCAGAGAGAGCGAATAAATGGGGCTGTCATCCGAAGGGCCAACTCCTGGGTTCAAGGCGTTTGCTGAGTCATTGCGTTCACGCCGATGGGCCGCGCCGCTCTGGACCCTGTCGCTTGCGTTCGTGGTGACGATGCTCACCTGCATGGCGAGCGGGGCACTCAAGAGCATGGCCGGCGAAATCGCGCCGATCTGGCTGACCAACGCGGTGCTGCTCGCGCAGATGATGGTGGCGCGGCCGGGGCGGGTGACCTGGGTCTTTGCCGGTGGGCTGGCGGGCAATCTCGCGGCCAATCTGCTCGGCCTGAGTCTCGCGGTCTCGTCCTCCTACACAGCTGCCGACATGCTCGAAGTGCTGGTGGCGTTCAGCTTCGCGCCACGTATCTCGTCGGTCGTCGAACTGATCCGTTCGAAGCAACTCGTCCGCTTTCTCGCTGGCGCCATCCTGCTTGCGCCCGTCCTGTCGGGGCTGGTCGCCGTAACCTTGCTGCGCGGACAACTCAGCGGAAATATGTTGCCGAACCTCGCCAACTGGTTCATTTCGGATGCGCTGAGTCTCGTCCTTTTCACGCCGGCGGCAGTGGTCTTCTGGACCGGCGAAGTAAAAGGCCTCTTGCACCCCGACCGCCGCTGGAAGACGGGGCTGCTGTTGCTACTGGTCTGCGTCGTGACCACGGGCGTATTTGGGCAAAACCGTGTTCATCTGCTTTACTGGGCGCTCCCGCCGATCGTTCTGCTGGCGTTTCAGGCCGATCTCGCCGGCGTGCTGCTGGGTTTGCTGCTATGCCTTGCGATCGCGGTCACCTTCACGATGCGCGGCTCGGGGCCGCTCTGGATGTTTCACTATCAGAGCATGGAAGGGCGCATCTTCGCGCTGCAGCTGTTCCTGCTCGCGGCGTTGGGCATCGCGCTGCCGATCAGCGTCACCCAGTCATTGCGCAACCGTCTCGTCGGGCTGCTGCGCGAGGGTGAGCGCCGCTACCGGATCCTGGCGGAGAACGCGACCGACATCGTGATGAGCATGTCGCTCGACGGCCGTCTCACCTATGTTTCGCCGCGCGCGAAGGCCGTCATGAAATGGGCGCCCGACGATCTCACAGGCGTGTATTACCCGGACCTTGTGTTGCCCGAGGATCGCGAGGCGCTGGCCGCCACCATCGGCCGGCTGGCACGCGACGCGACGGAGGCTTCCCAGGTAAGCCGCTTCCCGTGCCCGGATGGCCGGATTCTGTGGATGGAAACCTATCTTCGCCCGGTGATCGATCCGTTTTCCGGCGAGCCCGAAGCACTGACAGCGACGGCCCACGACATCACCGAGCGCAAGGTGGCAGAACAGCGCCTTGCGGAAGAGCGCAGCGAGCTGCAGGGACTCGCGTTCCGCGACGGCCTGACGGGGCTTTTCAACCGACGGCATTTCGATCGTGAGCTGGGGTTCCAATGGCAGCAGCAGGCGCGCACGGAAAGTGAGCGCTCGCTTGCTGTGATCATGGTCGATGTCGACGCATACAAGAGCTATAACGACCACTACGGACACCAGGGCGGCGACGATTGTCTGCGCACCATCGCTCAGGCAATCGCCAACCTGGCGAGACGGCCCGCTGACGTGATGGCCCGTTACGGCGGTGAAGAATTCGCACTGATCCTGAAGGAAACCGGCCAGCAGGACGCGTTGCTGGTAGCCGAACGCATCCGGCAGGGCATCGAGGCGCTGCAGCTTCCCCATGCGGCGAGCGGCGCAGGCATCGTCACGATCAGCGTGGGTGTGGCGGCGCGGCGCCCGTGCGAGGGTGGAACCGCAAGCGAGCTGGTGGCGGCTGCGGACCGGGCGCTGTATGCGGCAAAGAAAGGCGGCCGCAACCGCACCTGTGTGGCGGACATGTATGACGTGGGCGATGTGACAGCGTGAAGGGGCTTCAGGCCGACCCGGATGGAACGGGTCGGGTAGGCGTCGACAGCGGATATCCACGAGTCATCTGCAATTGCGTGCAACCGGTGCATTGGGCGTCGGCCGCACATCTCTCTATCCGGGGACGCCACGATCTCTGGAATAATGATCTGCTCGTGACATGATGTCCGGATCGAAAGGAGAGCCTCGCGATGTCCCTCGCTGAATCCAAAGTGCCCCGCGTGCTGTTGACGAACGACGACGGCATCGATGCCCCCGGTCTTGCCGTGCTCGAAGCCGTCGCGGCCGAGCTTGCAGACGAAGTCTGGGTGGTCGCGCCTGAGCACGATCAGAGCGGCACGTCGCATTCGATCAGTCTGCACTCGCCGCTACGCGTGACCCAGCAGGGCGAGCGGCGCTTCGGCGTCGTGGGTACGCCGGGCGATTGCGTCGTGATGGCCGTGCGTCATCTGATGGTCGATGCGCCGCCGACGGTCGTACTTTCAGGCATCAATCGCGGCGCCAATCTCGGCGTCGAGACGATGTTCTCCGGCACCGTCGGCGCGGCGATGACCGGGTTGCTGCTCGGCCTGCCCGCCATCGCATTGAGCCAGACCTTCCGCGATCGCGAGAAGGTCCGCTGGGATACGGCGCGCGCGCTCGCGCCCGGCGTGATCCGCCAGTTGCTCGCGGTCTCGCACCATGCGCCGACGTGTCTGAACGTGAATTTCCCCGATGTCGACGCCGCGGTTGCCGGGCCGCTCACGGTGACGAGGCAGGGCGTCGGTCTTGTCGAAGGGATCGACGTGGTGCCGCAGGTCGACCCGCGCGGCTTTGCCTATCACTGGCTGCGCTTTCAGCGCGGGCCGCGCGAGAACGCGCCCGATAGCGAAACGGCCGTGGTGGGTTCAGGCCGCGTGTCGGTGACTCCGCTCAACTTCGATCGTACCGACGAGCAGACCTTTGCCACCCTGGCAGCGGCATTGCAGCGCGCGGGCTGAGCCGGTCAGGCTCAGCGCAGGGTGATTGCCGGCGGGCCGCGCCGGCTCAGGTCGCAAGCGCCTGACGTATCGCGCCGGCGAGTTCGGCTGCCGCAAACTTCGGGACATAGCCGTTCGCGCCAGCGTTCTTCACATGCGCTTCATTCGCTGCGCCCGTCAGCGACGAGTGGATGAGGACCGGAATGTCACGCGTGCGCTCGTCGCCCTTGATCTTGCGTGTCAGCATGAAGCCGTCCATTTCCGGCATCTCCAGGTCCGTCAGGACTAGGGCGATGGTGTCCCGTACCCGCTTTCCCTGCGCCTGGGCCTTGTCGGCCAGCTTCTGCAGCCTGTTCCAGGCCTCCTCGCCCGTCTTCGCCATCTCGTAGTCTGCCCCGATCGCGCTCAGCGCCTGCTCGATCAGCTTGCGCGCGAAGCCGGAGTCGTCTGCCGCGAGAATCTTCGCGCCGCTCAAGAGGCCGAGCGCCTCGCCAACCGACGTCGGGTCCACGGCCGGATGCTGGGAGGGAAACACATCGCGCAGCACCTGCTCGACGTCGATGACCTGGGCGAGACGCGAATCGCCCGTGTTGCCGTCGATGCGCGCGATGCTGGTGACGAGATTCCCGCCCGCCGTGCCTTCGGCGGACAGCACCTGGTTCCATTCGAGCCGGACGATGTCGTCGACTTCTTCGACGGCGAACGCCTGCGTCGAGCGGGCGAACTCGGTGACGAGCAGAATGTTCAGACCGCGCGACGGCTCGCAGCCCATCAGCCGGGGCAGGTCGATCACCGGAATGATCTGCCCGCGAATGTCCACCGCACCCATCACATAGGGCGACGAACCGGCGATCGGCGTGACGGGCGGCATCGTGGAGATTTCACGCACCTTGAACACGTTGATCCCGTATAGCTCGTGCGCGTCGCTGCCTGGCACTGAGCCAAGCCGGTACAACAGCAGCTCGAACTTGTTGGAACTCGTCAGGCTGCTGCGCTCGTGATTCGGATGTTGATCGGCTGACATGGGAAGGGCTCCGGGTTTCGATGCGAGCGTTGCGCCTTGACCCAGTGCGATCCGGCGTGAAGCTCGTGCGTCTATTTGTTATCGGCCCCGTGGGCGGAAAGTTCAGTGGCCCACTCGTCATGGTCGCCCGCGGGCAGGACGGCAAAAAGGTATGAATAATATGTTCGAAGGTTGACTGTCGCCCGATCGACAGCCGGTCTGGAAGGCCGTATCTGAGCAAACTGATTTATTAAGGTTTCCAGAATATTGTGTGAACCCGAGAACCGTTGCGTAGTCGATCTGCCGTTGTGACGATCTGGCCGGCGGTGGCGGTGGCGGTGGCGGTGGCGGTGGCGGTGGCGGTGGCGGTGGCGGCGAAGGCGAAGGCGAAGGCGAAGGCGAAGGCGAAGGCGAAGGCGGTGGCGAAGGCGAAGGCGGTGGCGGCGGCGGTTGTCGCGATTGTGATCGAAACCCAAACAGTGATTTCGAATCTTAGGTATTTACCCTAGTTCTCCACGGTCCTAGACTGTGATCAACGGGTTCAGACAAGCAGTTTGTCCGACTTTGGAAAACAATCTCTGGAGGTACTGATCATGAAATCGCTCATCAATGCTGTTGCTCTTGCTGCTCTTATCGCCGTTCCGGTCGCTTCGTTCGCGCAATCGAACCAGCCTCTGACCCGCGCTCAGGTGCGTGCCGAACTGGTACAACTCGAAAAGGCCGGCTACAACCCGAGTGTTTCCGATGACGCCACGTATCCGGCGAACATTCAGGCTGCCGAAGCTCGCGTCGCTGCTCAAAACAGCGGCTACGGTCCATCTACGAGCGGTTCGTCGCAGGCAGGCGCTCCTGCAGAGTGGACGGCGAGCAGCTATTCGCCGCGGGTGTACCGCGCTCACTAAGTTGCATCCAGGTCGCAACTGATTTGAGGCGGCCGCAATAACAAGCACGGTCTGCCGCAGAAGAACAGGCTCGCCTCTGAACGATTGAGGTGGGCCTGTTTTGCTTTATCGGCAGGAGTCGACTGAGCCGGCCCTCCGGCGACATCTCCGATGCCCTCTATGAAGGCACGAACATAACCACTGCCGCCACGCCCATCACCGCAGCCGCGATCCAGCCGAGGACGATCAGCGACCGGCTCGCCGTGAAAGCGCCCATCACCGATTTCTTCGACACCAGAATGATGATGACGACCAGCAGCGGCACTGCGACGATCCCGTTGATCACGGCGCTCCAGAACAACGCCTTCATGGGACTGATCGGCGAATACTGGATACCGAGTCCGGCAAGCACGCTGACGGCGATGATGCCGTAGAACCCGCGCGCATCGCTGACCTTCCGCTCAAGTCCTTCCTTCCATCCCATCGCTTCGGAAAGGGCATAGGCGCCGGAACCCGCCAGTACGGGTACGCCGATCAGGCCGACGCCGAGAATGCCAAGCGCGAACAGCAGATAAGCGAAATTGCCAGCAAGGGGCCGGAGTGCGCTGGCTGCCTGCGCCGCCGTGCTGATGTCCGTCACACCGGCGACGTGAAGGGTGACAGCGGTTGCCAGAATGATGAACCAGGCGGTGATATCGGAGTAGAGCATGCCGCTCCATGTATCCCACCGGATGCGTCGCAGTTCCGTACGTGCGGCGCGCGGGTCGCGTACGAGCGGCGCACCACCGCGTTGCGCCTGCATGTCTTCGACTTCTTCGGAAGCCTGCCAGAAAAACAGATACGGGCTGATGGTCGTGCCGAAGACGCCGACCACGACCGCGGCGGCCGTGGCGTCGGGCGTGAATCTGGGCCAGACCGTGCGCAGTGCGACCTGCGCCCAGGGAACATGAACCGTAAACAGCACAGCCGCGTAAGCAAGCAGCGATACGGTGAGCCACTTCAAAAAGAACACGTACCGGTGGTACGGGACGAACATCTGCAGCAGTAGCGTCGCGAATACGAAGAACGCCGTCATCAGGTGGCGATTGACGCCTGAGACGAGTTCCGCCACTTCCCCCATGGCGGCGACGTCGGCAGCAATGTTGAGGGTGTTGGCGACGAGCAGTAGCAGCACGACGACCTGAAGCACGACCGGCGGGAACGCGCTCCTGATGTTCGCCGCGAGCCCTTTTCCGGTCACCCTGCCGAGGTTTGCGCACATCGATTGAACGGCGGCCATCAAGGGGAAGGCCAGCGGCATCGTCCACAGCATGTTCAGGCCGAATTGCGCGCCCGCCTGCGAGTAGGTGGCGATGCCGCTCGGGTCGTCGTCCGCCACGCCGGTGATAAGCCCTGGTCCGATCCGCGCCAGCGGATGCTCCTTCAGTCGCTCCCAAAGCACCCTGAAGGTGCTCGCGCGAGCCGTTTCATCAACGTCCATTGATTCACCTCGCGATTGCGAAACCAGCACGGGCTTCGAAGACAGAAGAAGGGGGCCGTCTTGCAGATCGTTTCTCCACTCAGGCTGAGGACAGAGGCTTCGTCTGTCTGGCAGCGGGCATCATCGTGCGTAGCGAACGATCTCGCTTCGCATATTGAACGTGGCGTGTGATCGGTACGCGTTGATGTAGATCAAGGTCTCGCACGATCACGAACGTTGTCGGACGCTACGAACAGCCCGTTTTTTTTTACGGCATTTTTTCTTGCGAGGCGCACACGACGAACCCTAAACTTCAGGTAGCTTGATGAGAGTCGAGGTTGTCATTGTGAAGCAACGTACTGGACTGAAGAAGCCCGTCAAGGTCGCTTATGTTCATCGAGGTATGCCGGGCGTCATCATCCGGCACTTCGATCCCGCGTGCGATTCGTTCGATGAACTGACCTCGGTGCTGCATCGTGCGTTCGCCCGGCTTGGCGGCATGGGGCTCAATTGCACGTGCGTGGATCAACCGGTCTCTGTCACAAAGGCGCGCGCAACGCGCGGCGATTGCTACGTTGCAGTGTGTGACGGACGCCTTATCGGGACGATGACGCTCTATGCCCAGGATCGCGATTCGCCGTGTGCGCTGTATCGGCATCAGGGTGTCGCAAGCGTGCGTCAGTTCGGCGTCGATCCGGCGTGGCAAAACAGAGGTGTCGGACGGCTGTTGCTGGCTCTGGCCGAACGCGTGGCCGCGACGCGTGGTTACGACGAGCTCGCGCTCGACACGCCTCAGCCCGCCGCGCATCTGATCGCCTTCTATCGCGGGCAAGGCTTTCGCATCGCAGATTTCGTGAGGTTCGACGGCAAGCGCTATGACAGTGCGATCCTCATCAAATCCGCGACGGCTGCCCCCACCCTTGCGGCATGGTCAGGCCGGCTTGAATTGCCGGGCCGCACCATGGCCCGTGCCGCATGACGTGCCGCACAGAAGCTTGACGGACAATTCACCCACATAGAAGGACATGCCATTCCGATGGTGCGTTTCAGACCAGCCACGATGTTGAGAGGGATGAGCAAGGTCATTGCCATCGCCTTCGTGACCAACCAGATACTAACGACCGTCTTCACATACGTTGCACAGCAGATCGACGCTACGCTGCCGCATGAAACGATATGGATGTTCAGCTGCGTGACTTGCGGGCTGGTGACGCTTTGGCTTCAGTCCGATGCCCGGCGCGCATTTGGCTTTGCGCGCGAGAACGGCTACATCAAGCCAGCCGACGACACGAAACAGATTGTGCAGGTTGCGCAGGATTGTCCGAAGCGATGGCTTGTCATTCTGCACATGGATTTGAATCCGGCCGTGACCGGCGCACAGTGATCCGTCGTTGCCGCGTCATTGAGCGGCGGCGGGATCGAGCAACCGCACAACTAATGCAGCATCGTCACAGGTGTAGAAGTCCGGTGCCACAAACCGGCGAGCATGGCCAGCCTGCGAAAGAACCCAAGATGACTCGCGTCGATCACCACCACATCCGACTGAGTCCTGTCTGCATACGCGGCAATCGCTTTCGTGCCGTGTCCGAATACCCGCTTCCATTTGTACGGAACGCCGGCGTCATCGAGGATCGTGCGGGTTCGAACCAGCGCGCTCAGCATCATCTCCTTCTCGTGGCGACGTAGTGCGCCCCGCGAATGGAAGGCTGCGGCACGCCCTTCGTCGACAGGCTCCAGCACTTCAAGCAATTCGACTTCGGACACGCATTTTTCCAGAAACAGGAACGCAGCGTAGCGCGCGGCCTGCAAGGCGCCTTTTTGATCCACTACGGGTATGAGCAACCGTAACATCGAGCACTCCGGGTTCAAACCAGCAAAGCCATCCTGATGCTTCCATTTCAGCAAATGCGGTGTCAATGCGCCGCAAAACTGCGCACGGGAAGCGTAAAAATCCTGTAGTGATCTCCTTCGCTTTCTCCGCGAACCTTTGCTGCCCATGGTGCGCCGCGCACCCTGTGCAACGCCACCCGCGAAGCCCTGCTTAACTGACGAGCCCGACAGCGGAATCGCGCGGTCAGAGGAGTTACCGAACCTGTCGACTTGATGATAGATCGTGGCGGTCGGCGTGAAGGTCGCGTTATGTGCGATGACGCTCAGATCGCACGAAATGCCGGCGCGTCCCTGTCCGTCGGCTAGCGCGCCCGCCCGATCGCGTCTTGCAGACAGTCGAGCATGAGTGATGCCGCCGGCGTGAGCGGACTGTTCCGGCGCGTCACAACGCCGATTGCGATGGGCGGAATCGGATCGACGATCGGCAGCACCGCGAGGCCTTCGCCGACCCACGGATAGTCGAGCAGCGGCGCGGGCAGGGCAGCAATCGCATCCGACTCGCGCAGTAGCGCATGTGCGATCACGAAGCTCGGACACTCCACCACTCGCCGGGGCACCGATAGCCCACGCTCGGAGAAAAAGTCGAGCAGTCTGCGTGTTGAGCTTTCAGGTGATGGATTAAGCAGCCATTCGGCATCGACCAGTTCGGCAAGCGTCGTGCATTGCGCAAGCGGATGACCTGTGCGCGCGACGATCGCCGAGCGGCTCTGGTACAGCTCGAAATAATCGAACTCGGGCGCGAGCTGCTCCGCGAGCACCACCGCCACCACGAAATCGAGCGAGCCGTCGCGCAGACGCGGCAGCGCGACGCCCGTAAATCCTTCGATAAAGCTCACCTGCGCGTGCGGCATCTGCTTGCGAAATGCCCTGTACGCCTGGGGCAGGAACGACAGGGCGGTGGTCGGCGTGATGGCGGCCGCCACGCTTCCCGTGCCGGCGTCCTTCATGTGGGCGATGTCGTCTTCGGCGCGGCGCATTTCGCTCACCACCATCCGGGCACGAATCCGCAACCGCTGACCGTACTCCGTCAACTGGACCCCACGGGCCGTCCGCAATACAAGCGACACGCCGAGATCCTGCTCCAGTTCTTTCAACGACTTGGTCAGCGCAGCCTGCGAGAGATGCAGGCTGCGCGCGGCGGCACGAATGCTGCCTTGCTCCGCCACCGTCAGAAACGCTTTCAACTGATGAAATTTCACGATCGTGATTCGGGTTTATACCGACAACCTGGGGTGGTCATCGCTGGAAATTACTGTCTTTTGGTTTTCTATTTGACTTTATATCCTTGATCGGACGCAGTCAGGTACGAATTCGATAAGGAGTGTATTCATGTTGTCCGTCGACCCCGTCATTCCCGGCATCGCCGCCATTGCCCCGGAGATGATCGCCATCCGGCGTCAGATTCACTCGCATCCGGAACTCGCCTTCCAGGAGGTCGCGACGAGCGACATCGTGGCCGGCCTGCTCACGCAATGGGGCTATGAGGTGTCGCGCGGACTCGGCAAGACGGGCGTCGTGGGCGTGTTGAAGCAGGGCAGCGGCAGCCGGCGTATCGGTCTGCGTGCCGACATGGACGCGCTGCCCATCGAAGAGGCCACCGGTCTGCCATATGCGAGTACCGTGCCGCAAGCCATGCACGCATGCGGCCACGACGGCCACACCGCGATGCTGCTTTGCGCGGCGCGCTATCTCGCCGAGAGCCGGCAGTTTTCCGGCACGCTGAATGTCATTTTCCAGCCCGCGGAGGAAAGCTACGGCGGCGCGCGCGCCATGATCAACGACGGCCTGTTCGAGCAGTTTCCGTGCGATGCGATCTTCGGCCTGCACAACATGCCCGGCTACAAGACCGGCGACATGAATTTCCGCGCCGGACCCGCGATGGCATCCGCCGACCGCGTGACCATCGTGCTGCGCGGCGCGGGCGGACACGGCGCACTGCCGCATCTGGCGCGCGATCCGATGCCCGCGGTCGGCGCGATCATCCTTGGTCTGCAAAGCATCGTCGGCCGCGAAGTGGATGCGCAGAAGTCGGCCGTGATTTCGGTTGGCAGCGTCAAGGCTGGCGAGACCTTCAACGTAATTCCGCAAACCGCTGAAATGAAGCTGTCGGTGCGTGCCCTGGATCCGACGGTGCGCGCCTTGCTGCATGAACGCATCAAGGCGATGATCCATGCCCAGGCGAGCGCCTTCGGCGTCGAGGCCGACATCGACTATGAACTGGGTTATCCGGTGCTGGTTAATTCCGGAGAAACAACTGCGTTCGCCACCGAAGTTGCGCAGGCGATGCTGGGCGCGCAGCGTGTCGATGGCGATGCGCGGCCGCTGATGGGCAGCGAGGATTTTGCGTACATGCTGCAAGTCGTGCCGGGCACGTATGCATGGATCGGCAATGGTATCGAGGGCAAGGGAAGCTGCATGGTGCACAACCCGGGCTACGATTTCAACGACGACATTCTTGCCATCGGCGCGAGTTACTGGGTTCGCTTGACCGAAGCCTTTCTCGCCGATTGAGTGGCTGTCGTGTGGCTCGTGAGTGGCTACTGCATGGCCACCGACTTATCTGGTTTCATCTGTCATCGCATTGCCGTCACTGGGAACAACCATGGAAACGTCCACACTCTCGTCTGCTCACTCCGTACCCGTTGCGGTTGATCCCGGCAAACGAAACCGCACGAAGCTGGTGATGGCGGCGGCAGTCGGCAATGCGCTCGAGTTCTATGACTTCACCGTCTATGGCTTCTTTGCGCTCCTGATCGGCAAGCTGTTCTTTCCGGTCCATGATCCGGTGGGGCAACTGCTGCTGGCGGTCGCGAGCTTCGGCGTCGGCTTCTTTACGCGGCCTGTCGGCGGGCTGGTGATCGGCATGTATGCGGATCGCGCAGGCCGCAAGAGGGCGATGTTGCTGACCCTCGCGCTGATGGCGCTCGGTACCGCGATGATCGCGGTGGCGCCCACGTATGGACAGGTCGGCCTCGCCGCACCGCTGATACTCGTGGTGGCACGTCTGATTCAGGGGTTCTCCGCGGGTGGCGAGGTGGGCGCGTCCACCACGCTGCTGCTCGAACAGGCGCCGCAAAACCGGCGCGGCCTGTACGCATCGTGGCAGTTCTCGAGCCAGGGGCTCGCGGCACTTGCGGGTGCATTGACGGGTGTGGCGCTGACCTCGACGTTGTCCGCCGCGCAACTCGAAAGCTGGGGATGGCGCGTGCCTTTCGTGATCGGCACGTTGATCGTTCCGGTTGGTTGGTGGCTGCGTCGTACGCTCGACGAAGAAGTGCCTGCGCGCACAACTCAACCCAAGGCACCGAAGCTGCCGCTTGTCGACGTGCTGCGCGATCACCGGCGCGCGTTGCTCATCGGTCTCGGGCTGACGATTGCCGGCACGTCCGCGCATTTCATCATCGTGTTCTACCTGTCGATCTATGCGGTCAGAACGCTTGGGCTGCCGCAGGGCACGGCCATGCTGTCCGGTTGCGTGTCCGGCGCGATTCTCTTTGCACTCGTGCCCATCGGCGGTTACCTGACCGACCGCTTTGGACGCAACAAGCTGGCGCAAGCCACGCGCATCGTGTTGATGCTCGCGATCTATCCCGCGTTCGTCGCGTTGAACCGTTGGCCTACGCCTGCCGTGCTGCTGACCATCGTGAGCCTGCTGTCGAGTGTGCATGCGATCAATATCGGTGGCGTCGGCGCGATGCTGGGCGAACTGTTCCCGCGTCGTGTACGGGCGACCGGTGGCGCGGTGGTCTATAGCGTCGGCGTGGCGATCTTCGGCGGCTTCGCGCAGTTTTTTGTGACGTCGCTGATCGTCGCGACCGGTAGCGTGCTGGCGCCGGCGTGGTATGTGATCGGTTGCGGTGTGCTTGGACTGATTGCTGTCGCGTTCATGGACGAACGGTCTCACAAGGCACTGGACTGAGTAGGACAATGTGAGGTCGATGATGCGGCGCCTGGCTGGAACGGCGCCGCTATTTTTTGCCCGAAAAATCCGGCCCCGACACGGGATGGATATTTCGCTCGACGGCTTCGCGAAGATGATCGGCCAGGTTCGCTTTGGCGAGACGGGCTATCTGATGGTGGTCGAGGATAGCGGCACCGTGCTCGTCGATCCACGCGTACCGTCGCACAATTTCAAGCCGCTGAAAGAGATCGGCGACGGCTATCGCGAACTCGCGGAGCTCGGCAATGGCACGCGCCAGGTCGACATCGACGGTACACGCTACGACAGCGTCATCTATACGTCGCCGGACCTGGGCTGGAAATACATCGGCCTGATCCCGCATACGGAGATGATGGCGTCTGCTAACCGGCTGAGCGCGATCCTGATAGCGGGTGGCGTGCTCGTGCTGCTCGCCGCGCTGGTGTTGACGACGGCGCTAGGCAGGCGGCTTACCGCGCCGCTGCGGCAGGTGTCGAACGGCATGCAGGACATCGCCTCCGGCGACGGCGATCTGACGCAGCGTCTGCCGGTGACGAGCGGCGACGAGGTGGGTGTGCTTGCCGCGCAATTCAATGCGTTCGTCGAAAAGCTGAACGGCGTGTTGCTGAAGATTCGCGACAGCAGCGAATCGCTGCGCGTGGCCACCGGCGAGATTTCAGCAGGTAACGCCGACCTGTCCGCCCGCACCGAACAGCAGGCCGCCGCATTGCAGGAAACCGCGGCCAGCATGGAGGAGCTGACGTCGGCCGTCAAACAGAACGCCGACAATGCACGCGAGGCCAGCGCGCTGGCAGCCAGCGCGTCGGACATAGCGCGTCGTAGCAACGACGCCGTGGCGCGGGTGGTCGGTACGATGAGCGACATCAGCGAGCGTTCGAGCCGGATTGCCGATATCACCGGCATCATCGAGGGCATCGCATTTCAGACGAACATCCTCGCGCTCAACGCCGCGGTCGAATCCGCGCGCGCGGGCGAATACGGCCGGGGCTTTGCGGTTGTAGCGAGCGAAGTGCGCAGCCTCGCGCAACGCTCGTCGAGCGCCGCGAAGGAGATCAAGGAACTGATCGGCGCGTCGGTCGACAAGATCCAGCAGGGCTCGGCACTGGCGGGCGAGGCGGGGCAGACGATGTCGGAAGTCACGCATGCGGTCGGACAGGTGACCGCCATCATGAGCGAAATCGCCGTTGTGTCGGATGAGCAGAGCCGCGGTATCGCGCAGGTGAATCTCGCGATCACGCAGATGGACGATGTGACGCAGCAGAACGCCGCGCTGGTTGAAGAGGCGGCCGCCGCGTCGCGTTCGCTCGAGGATCAGGGCAGACAGTTGAACACGACAGTCGCGGCTTTCCGGTTGCGCTCGGGCGATTAGTTAGCGGTGCAACGCCGCCCGACCTTTCTTCGTTTTGTCAGACGACGGCCAGCCAGAATTATCATGAGCCTGTTCTATCATTGATCGATACGGTAGCAGCCTCGCTTGCGCGTCCATTGAGCCTGCCGATCACATCAAACTCGTCCATTCGTGACGGTTCAGACGAAGTCGCAAGCAGTCGTTGTTGGGAATGAACGACTTAATGAGGCCACGCGTTCGCCGGGCTTGCTTCTGCGCTCGATAACTTCATAGTTTCCCCCGCTTTTGCTTATCGAATCCTTAAGGCCGGGACGTCACAAAACCGTCACACGTTGTCCTTAAGGTGCAGCCCACCGAAGCTCACTCGATACACCACAAGGAGTCTGGATATGAAGCCCAAGCAATTTGCGATCGCCTTGTTCGCAGTGTGCGCCACTGTTGCGCATGCCGCGGATATCACCGGCGCGGGCAGCACCTTCGCAGCACCGATCTATACGAAATGGGCAGACGCCTATCAGAAGACGGGCGGTGGCAAGGTTAATTACCAGGGTATCGGTTCGTCGGGCGGCATCAAGCAGATCCTCGCGAAGACGGTCGATTTCGCGGGCTCCGATGCGCCGCTGAAGGACGACGACCTTGCCAAGGATGGTCTGTTCCAGTTTCCGACGGTTGTGGGCGGTGTTGTACCGGCTATCAACGTGCCGGGGGTTAAGCCGGGCGAACTGGCGCTGTCGGGTGAAGTGCTCGGCGACATCTACCTGGGCAAGATCAAGAAGTGGAATGACCCGGCAATCGCCGCGCTGAACCCGAAGCTCAAGCTGCCGGATACGGACATCGCCGTGGTGCGCCGTGCAGACGGTTCGGGCACGAGCTTCATCTGGACGAACTACCTGTCGAAGGTGAACCCGGAGTGGAAGTCGAAGGTTGGTGAAGGCACGACGGTGAACTGGCCCACGGGTACGGGCGGCAAGGGTAACGATGGCGTCGCGGCGTTCGTGCAGCGTCTGCCGGGCGCAATCGGCTATGTGGAATGGGCGTACGCGAAGCAGAACCATATGACGTATGCCGCGCTGAAGAATGCGTCGGGCGCAGTGGTCCAGCCATCCACGGAGACGTTCAAGGCAGCCGCCGCGGGCGCCGACTGGAAGAAGTCGTTCTACCAGATCCTGACGAACGAGCCGGGCAAGGACGCATGGCCGGTAGTCGGCGCGACGTTCGTATTGCTGCACACGGCGCAGGAAAAGCCCGAGCAAGGCAAGGAAACCTTGAAGTTCTTCGATTGGGCGTTCAAGAACGGCGGGCAGGCTGCTAACGATCTCGACTACATCTCGCTGCCGGAATCGGTTGTGTCGGAAATCCGCACGCAGTGGAAAGAGAAGGTGAAAGACGCGTCGGGCAAGCCGGTCGCGCAATAAGGGGGAATCCATGAGGCGCGCGTAGATGCGCGCGCCTTTTTTTCGTGGACACTTCGATATCGATCGACCTTGCAGCAAGTGTCAGGCCGCATCGCCTAAGCATCGCTGATGTCGGCAACATGTCTGTGCCAGATCAGAGATCCTCGGCCGACAGAGTGATCCGTTTGCCTGTGCCCGGGAGTGCCTTTTTCTCGACCGCCAGGAGAAGTCGTCGCTTGCCGAGTTCAAAGGCAAGCATCAGCTGCTTCGGCGTCTCGTTCGCGGCGCCGAGCTGTTCGCAAACCACTTCAGAATCCAGTGAGAAGGCGCAATATCCCCAACCGAAGCCGTATGCGGAAAACCACACGGCTGAATCGGCAGAAAGGAATGGCGCAGTGAGGCTGGTACCAGGCTGATCCATGGCGATCACCGTTCCGTCCTGTACACGCAAGTATCGATTCTCGCACAGTGACCTGACAAAGATGGGTTCGGGATATTTTCCGTTGCTGCCGGGGAGCCTGGCGTGACGCCGGGCGCAGTCGGCGATCCGTTCGGCGCGACGCAGCCGTTGCCGACTGGTTACTATCTCGTGCACCCGGTCACGGGCGAACTTCAGCCGGGCGCGCAACAGCTGAAAGCGTGGTTTACCGACAGGATCGATCTGGCGAATGAACTGTCTGGATCAGGTGAATCTATAAAACAAAGCTAACATACTGCCAATCCCCGATATATCCCCACCACTGTGACAGCCACACTCGAACAACTGCGCGCCGGACAACTGGCGGGAATTCAGCGACTGAAACTGGCTTGCGGCCTGACGGAATTTCCGCGAGAGATTTTCGATCTTGCCGATACGCTGGAGATCCTCGATCTCTCTGGCAACGCCCTGTCCTCGCTGCCTGAAGCGCTGCCTCGACTGAACCGGCTGCGCATTCTTTTCTGCTCCGACAACCAGTTCACGGAACTACCGGAAGTGTTGGGGCAATGTCCGCAGTTAAACATGATTGGCTTCAAGGCGAATCGCATCCGCAAGGTTTCGGGCAGGGCGCTGCCTGCGCAACTTCGCTGGCTGATCCTGACCGACAATCAGATTGACGCGCTTCCTTCGGAAATCGGCAACTGCTCGCAGCTTCAAAAGCTGATGCTGGCCGGCAATCAGTTGCGAACGCTGCCAGCGGAACTGGCCGCCTGTTCCCGCCTTGAACTGCTGCGTCTTTCGGCCAACCAGCTAAGCGGACTGCCTGCATGGTTGCCGCTTCTCCCTCGACTCTCGTGGCTGGCGTATGCGGGCAATCCGTTCAGCGAAGAACTGGAAAACGTCGCATTGACGAACGCGCCGATTAGCGGCATTGGCTGGGAGGCGCTGGATCTTCAGCATCGGTTAGGCGAGGGCGCATCCGGCGTGATTCACCGCGCGGAGCATCGAACCGTTGGCGACGATGCCAACCCCGTCGCGGTCAAGTTGTTCAAAGGTGCGGTGACCAGCGATGGGTTGCCTCATTGCGAAATGGCTGCCTGCATCAGTGCCGGCCGGCATCCGAATCTGATTCCGGTGCTTGGCAAGGTGACGGACCATCCAGCCGGCGCCGACGGTCTCGTCATGGAGCTGATTGATCCGCAGTTCGCGAATCTTGCCGGACCTCCGAGTCTAGAGTCCTGCACTCGCGATACTTACCGTTCCGACGTTCGCTTCGACGTGCAGTCTGCGTTACGCATTGCACACGGGATCGCTTCGGCAGCCGGTCATTTGCATCGGCAAGGCATCATGCATGGTGACCTGTACGCACACAACATTCTGCATTGTGGCGAGGGGCGGGCGTTGCTCGGCGATTTCGGTGCGGCGTCGTTCTATGCGGCCGATGATCCCGATTTTGCTCACGGGGTGCAGCGCGTCGAAGTCAGAGCGTTTGGCTGCCTGCTGGAAGAGTTGATCGAGCGATGTGACGCGCAGGGGTTGGAGCGGGATACCGTGGCGGTGCTCGGGGATCTGAAGGAGCGTTGCCTGAGCGAAGATAGTATCGACAGACCTCTGTTCGAAGAGATCGTGCGCGTGCTGTCTGCGCTGACGGGTCCCGATTGGGATGGAGCAACCGCGCGCCTCATCTGATTCTGGTGTCTGCGGAGCAGAGATATTCTCCTTGCCCTCGGGAACCGCGATTCGCCGTCCCCTGCAATGTCACCCATTGCTTCGATGGAGACGCGCCGCGCTTTTCAGGGTGCCCCGGATCAGGGGCGCAACCAGCCGAAGCCGATAGGCCAGGCGAGCAGCTTGCGGTACACCACGATCACAAAGCGCGTCACGGGAGCGCCGCCGAGTCGCCAGAGCGGCGTGATCAGCGCGCAGGCTATGTATGCGACGAGGACTGCCCCGAGCATGTCGAGCGGGAAATGCACGCCGAGAAACACACGTGCCCACGCTACGGCCGCTCCGATCAGCAGCGTCGATCCGCCAGTCCATAGCAGGCCCTCGAACAGCAGCGTCAGCGCGACACTGGCGAATACGGTGCCGTGATCGCTCGGGAACGACGAGTCCGCCGAGTGCGACAGAAACGTATGGCCGAGCCCGATCATGGACGGCCGGGGATGTGGCCATATGATGCCGATAAGCTGATTGATGCCCAGCGCGAGCAGCGCGACGAGGCATGCCCGGACCGCAGCGCTGCGCTGTTTTTCATCGCCGGAGAGCCACATGCCTGTCAGCAACAGCGGAATCAGGTAGATCAGGTCGTTGCCGATCAGCACCGCTACGTCGATCAGCCAGACTGGCGTGGATGTCGTGCCGTTGATCGTGAGAAAGAGCGCCCGGTTGAACGCTTCGAGGTTATTCATTGCAATGGGGGCGTTGAGCATTACAGGTCGGGGCGGCGCGCTGATTGATGCAGTACAGATCAGGCGACGGCCCAGATTGTTACAGAAGGGACAAAGACGTGCGTCCGCCACGATCGGCAGTCTTCACGTCGATCCGCGCATAAGATGGAATACGCTTGAGCGTTACGGGCCCATTTTAGACTCAGGAACCTTATGGGATGCTGAGGCAGGCTCTGGTGACACAGCGATCGCGGGTTACAGGGCTGTGCCACAGCGATGCTGGCCGACGGCATACGACGAGTTTGATCTGGGAGGTGAGGCAAGTGGACACGAGAGTATCCCCGGCATTCCCCGCCCTCGTGCAAATCAGGCCGGCGAGCGGCGACGGGAGAGGTCCGCGTGGCAGCGCCACCGGCACGGTCGAACCAGTCCGGACCGTGAAAGGCGCACACGCCTTTGCTTTCAGCGAAGACGGCGAGCACTTCCTGCTCGACGGGGAGCCTTTCCAGATTCGCAGCGGAGAGATGCACCCCGCCCGCATTCCGGCCGAATACTGGCAGCATCGCATCCGGATGGCAAAGGCGATGGGGATGAACACCATCTCGCTCTACATCATGTGGAATTACCATGAGACTAGGCGAGGGGTTTTCGATTTTCACACTGAAAACCGCGACATCGAAGCGTTCATCCGTCTGTGCCGGCGCGAGGGAATGTGGGTGTTGCTCCGACCTGGCCCATATATCTGCGGTGAATGGGATCTGGGTGGCCTTCCTTCCTACCTGCTGAGGCATCCGGACATCCAGCTTCGGACCGACTCGGCCAACGACCCTCGCTACATGTCGGCGGTGGCCCGCTACATCAGGGAACTGACTCCGCGTATCAAGCCGCTGCTGGTAAGCAATGGCGGGCCGATCCTGATGATTCAGATAGAAAATGAATTCGGCTCATACGCGAGCAATCCTGCCTACATCGGAGAAATCCGGCAGCTTTGGCTCGAGGGCGGGATACAAGGGCCGTTCTATACCGAAGATGGTCTCGGTCAACTGCAACAGAATCGCACGAACGTCACCGGCGGCGCGATCGCATTGAGCAACGGCGATGCGGCACAGATCGCTGTTGCGCGGCAGGCGTTTCCGGAAGTGCCGGTCATGGCCGGCGAAGTGTATCCCGGCTGGCTGACCCATTGGGGCGACACGACGCTGCAGGGTACGGCTGTCGATATCTCCGGCACGCTGGACGCGCTCATGCGGCTCAGGCTTTCGTTCAACCTCTATGTGATTCATGGTGGCACCAGCTTCGGGTTCTATGCGGGCGCTAACGTGGACGTCGATTCAGGCGAATACCAACCCGACATTACCAGCTACGACTACGCGGCGCCCATTAGCGAGCAGGGTGTGGCGACGTCGAAATTCATGAAGTATCGGGACGTGATCGGTCACCACCTGCCCACGCTCTTGCCGAGCGTGCCTGAACGGGTCGCCACGATAGGGCGCACTGGCGGCGACGCGCTGATGCCGGTTCTCTATGCGTCTATCTGGGACAACCTGCCCGCTGCGCTGCCAGCCGCACAGACCGTCAACCCGCAGCCCTTCGAAATGTATGGCCAGGCATTCGGCTTTGTGCTGTATCGCAAGAATCTGCAGGATTACCGTGGCGGCATTCTGGATATCAGGGATGTCCACGATTACGCGACCGTTTTCGTTGACGGGCAATATGCGGGAGGCGTCTCGAGGGCGTTCGTGCCAGCGCGCTGCGCACAGCCGCTGAATGTCACACAACGCGCGCCGCTCGCGCTTTCGTATGCGCCGCCTGACGGCTCAGCATCGCTCGAAATCCTTGTCGAAGGCATGGGGCGTGTCAACTATGGCCACGCGATGATCGACCGCAAGGGCATTCTCGAATCTGTCACGCTGCGGGATGCAGGAGGTTCGGGCAATACGCTCACTGGCTGGGAAGTCTTCCTGCTGCCGATGGATAGGGCGTTTATCGCGAACCTGCGGCCCGTCTGCGCGAACCCGCGCAAGGCCGGACTGTTTTTCAAGGCGAGCGTGTCGCTGGATACTGTCGGCGATACGTACGTCGACATGCGTCACTGGACCAAAGGAGTAGTCTGGGTCAACGGGCACAACCTTGGGCGCTATTGGAATATTGGCCCGCAAAAGCGCCTGTATTGTCCTGCTCCATGGCTCAGGCAGGGTGCGAACGTGATCGTCATTTTTGATCTGCACCAGGTCGAAGCGAAGCCCGTCGAACTAAGGCGCACGCTCTCCTGAACAAAGCATTCGAACCAGCGCCTGGAGCTTGACGCTCACCTCGATTACCCGTCGATACTGGCCGGTAGAAGCTCCAGAGTGAACACTTCGAATGGCGAGAGCTGGATTGGCTGTGGCCGGTCCGCGTCCATGACCGCAGGCGTATGCGACGCAGGGCCGTGCCACAGGGTGCGCGTGCTGAACCGTGCTGCCGCGGCGGACGGCAGTTCAAGTTGCAGCCGCAGGTCGAGCATGAAGCTCTGCGCCTGGCTGTCGGGATTGCGCAGCGTGACGATCGCCTTTGCCGGCGACCAGGCCGCCCAGCCATACACTTGCAGCTGGTCCGGCGCACCACCGATCCAGTGGCTGTCGCGCAGCACGTCGGCGTTCGCGCGGGCCCACTTTGCAGACTCGGCGAGGACGTCCCAGTCGCCGTCGCTCAGGAGCGATGGCGTGATGTACATCTCCTGCAACTGGGTGCCGCTGCCGAAGTACGAACGGACTTCGTTGGCAAACGCCTCGCCTCCGTCAGCGTTGAGCCGTGCGTTACCCTGCTCGTAGATGACGCCGTGAAGCATCAGCGAGTTGAGCGGAAAGAGCGGGCTACCGGTTACGACGTTGTGATACGTCTGTGCATCGCGGTAGGTGATCCAGCGCTCGCGATTGCTGCCGACACCGGCCAGGTTGTCATCCTCGCCGCCACGCCAGATCGAGTCGGCATAGCGCAGCCAGAACGGCGAAGGATGGGTGCCCGTGGTGAGATTGATGAAGGTGTCGGGCCTCGCGTGACGGATGTCCTCGATCAGCTTGATCGCCGCGTCCCAATCGCTGTTAAAGCGGCTACCCGGGAACACCTTGTCTGCATTGCCGGTACCGTCGAACTTGAAATGATTGATGCCGTGCTGACAAAGCAGTTCGAGGACCACCTCACGGAAGCGTTGGTAGTATTTCGGCCCCGACAGCGCGAAACGGCCATCGATGATTTCGTAGCCGGCGGCACGGCCGCGCGTCACGCGTTCCTGCCGGGTCAGGCCGTAGCCGCCCCACGGTGACAGCCAGATGCCGGGTGCAGCGCCGTAACGTGCGGCAGCGTCGCGCAACGGCGCAAAACCGCGCGGAAGATTCTGGCCGACATGCCAGCTGCCGCTGAGGTCGTCCCAGCCGTCATCGAACAGGAACGAATCGAGCTGCACGCCGCGCTTTTCGTGCAACTCGCGGCCGATGGCGTCGATGCGTTCGACCGCTTCCCCCTCCGTGTACGGCATGGAGCAGCCAAGATCATTCCATGAGTTGTAGTGCAGGAACGGGCGGTACGGACGGGCTCGTTCGCGTTCCAGACAGGTTGCGAAATCGCGGCGCAACTGACCGTCGCGAACCACCCCGGCCACCGCCGAATAGACAATGGTCTTGCCTTTTTCCAGCGGCAACGCCCTCGACAGAATGAACCTCACGCTGTCGTCGAGTACCTGACTCTCCGACAAGGGAAGCTCGAAGCCAAGATAGACGTTGCCTGCTACAACAGGCGCTCCCTTGAACTCGCCGCTTGCGCGGGCGCCCGCCACCTGCGTCTCGAGCAGTGACACTGTGACGATATCCTCGTTCTGGCTGATCGCGGTAATCGCCACCCGTTCGCGCAGATAGAGCGAGCCATCGTGTTGCTCCACACTCCATTCCACCCGCAGGCGATCCTGCTCGTCACCGAGGAGGGCGCTTATGCGTGTGCCCGCAATCCGTTCGGCCAGTCGAGACGCCTCGGCATTTGCCGTCAGCGCCTCTTCACGCAGTGGAGCAAGCAGTTTCAGGTTGGCAATGCCCAGTGTGCGACCGTCGGCCAGCGATAGCACGAAGGGCGCGCTTACCGATAGCGTGCGCGCATGCGCGCGGTCGGTCAGCGCAAAACCGGCCAGGTGCTGGTTCCTGATGGTCCAGCTCAGGACGATCGCCGCGTTGCCGAAGGAATGCCGGGCACCGCTCGTCTGAAACACGGGCATGCCGGGATGCATGAGCGCAGCTTCTTTCGCTTCTTTGGCGTGCATGGAAGACGGCCAGTACGCGTAAGGTTGGCCCATAGAGTACCGACAACCGCGGGTCGCGTTCAAGCCACTCCAAACCCGAACAGCCTGCGCGGCGTGTTCCACAGCACGCGCCGACGCGCATCGGAATCTGGAACCAGCTGTTCGAAGAGCATCAGCAGCGGCCCATAGTCCAGCCGCACCGGCGAGCGCAGAAACGGCCAGTCCGACCCCCATACACACTGGTCTGGTCCGAAAACGCGGAGGATTTCTCGCGCGAAGATCTGTGCGTCCTCGTAGGGATGATCCAGGCGGGAAAATTTCTGCATCCCGGAAATCTTGACGACGGTGCGACCGGTGTCGGCAAGGCGCAGCAGCGCCTGGAAACCGGGCTGGTTCATCCCAGCCGCGACATCAGGCCGGCCGCAGTGGTCGATGAGTATTCGCGTGACGGTCCGCTCGATCAACGGTTCCAGCGCAATCAGCTGATCACCCGTGACCTGGATCTGCGCGAACATGTCGAGGTCGGTCAGTGTGTTGAAGAGCGCGTCGGCATCGCTCATCGCTTCGACGCCCTCCATCGCCGGATTGAAGGCGACGCCGACGACGCTCGCGCCTTTCATCTCCACCAGTTCTGCACGGCTTACGCCATTGTCCACCACCCCGATGCCCCTGAAACGACCGCCACCTCCTGCGATGGCGTCGAGCATGCAGCGATTGTCGGTGCGATAGCCGCTCGTCGGACCGACGAGCAGCGCATGTCGCACGCCGTATGCGTCCATGACGCGGGCAAACTGCGCAGCCGTGCCGATCTCCTGCATCGATGGCCGGTACGCGGTATCGGCGCGATAGGGAAAGCGCGCAGGGTCGAAAATATGGTTGTGACAGTCGATCTTTGCTTCGTCGAAGATGTTCATTGTCGAGTTTCTCCGGCAGGTTCGCGGCTTCGGCGCACCTTTTCGCCGCTCCTGGCGGACACGCCAACGCCGATGGGCGAACGACCGCTCCGGCCGAAATCGAAGCATTGCAGGCGCCGTATCGACCACGCCGAAATTCTACTCTCGCCCCCCGCAAATCAAGATATGGCAGCCCCCACCCTGCCGGCGTGTAAACTGCTGATTTTTTGACTCTGGTTCTCTGGTTGTATGTTGCAAGTACCACAGCGCACAGCTTTCAGCGGCCCGGCGCTCATTCGCTTACTTGCTCGCCTGACGGACGTCGATGTTCCCGAATCCCGGCAATCGCTCTCTGACCGGCTGAGCCAATGGCTCGAGTGGACCGACGCCATCGCGCTGTCCACGGCGCTGAGCGGCAATCCGCCTTCCGTAGCCTCGCGCGCGCGAGCCTTCGGCAGCGCTGAAGAGAACGAGTGCGCCCGTGTGCGCACCTCGTTGGCGAATGCCATCGTCGGCGATAGCGCGTTCGCCGCCGCGAGGCGGCACGGGCCGGCACAAGCGTCCTCCCGGGAGGCCCCGACGGATGCGCCGGTCGATTACCCGGTTTTTCGTCAACGCTATCTCGCCATGCAGCAGGCGATGGAGACGGGTATCGGCAATCTACGCGGCCGCCTGCGGGGAATGCTGGCCGCCAGGACGCCCGACATGACCCGGCTCGCGGTGGTGGATGCCGTCATGGAGCGAGCGCTGGGCTCGCGCGAACGGACTCTGCTGGCCACCGTGCCCGAGTTGCTCGGAGGGCACTTCGAGCGCTTGCGCCAGGCCGGGCAGGAGACGCTGGCCGACGCCCAGGCCTCGGGAGACGCCCCGGCGGTCACGTCCGGCGCATGGCTGGATGTGTTCCGCAAGGATATGCAGAGCGTGTTGCTCGCCGAACTGGATGTTCGTTTACAACCGGTCGAAGGGTTGCTCGCGGCCCTTCGCACCAGCTGACTGGGACACTATGTCCAGATATCGTTTTGATCTCGTCGTTTTTCTGGTTGGTTTGGCCGCTGTGTGCTGGATCGGCGCCGGCTACCTCGGCTCGAACCCGCTGGCGCTGGCTGTCACGTTGCTGGTTGGCGCCTGCTACCTCACGGGCGCGTTCGAACTGCAACGCTACAGCCAGGCCACTTCCACCCTGGCGCGTGCCGTCGCGGGCCTGTCCGAACCACCGCCAGGCCTGAGCGCCTGGCTTGACCCATTGCATCCCAGCCTGCGCAGTGCGGTGCGCCTGCGCATCGAGGGTGAGCGCGTGGCCTTGCCGGGGCCGGCGCTGACGCCGTATCTGGTCGGTTTGCTGGTGTTGCTGGGCATGCTGGGCACGCTCCTCGGCATGGTCGCGACCCTGAAGGGCACCGGGATGGCGCTGGAGAGCGCGACTGACTTGCAGGCTATCCGGGCTTCGCTGGCAGCACCGGTCAAGGGGCTGGGATTTGCGTTCGGCACCTCGATTGCCGGCGTGGCCACATCCGCCATGCTGGGGCTGCTTTCCGCGTTGTGCCGTCGCGAGCGGATTCAGGCGGCGCAGCTTCTCGACGTGAAGATCGCGACGACGTTGCGCATCTACTCGCAGACCCATCAGCGCGAGGAGACCTTCAAGCTCCTGCAGCGGCAGGCGGAAGTGATGCCTACCCTGGTCGATCGCCTCCAGACGATGATGGCGACCATAGAGCAACAGAGCCTTGCCTTGAATGAGCGGCAGATCGCCAGCCAGGACGCTTTCCACGGCAAGGCCGAGGCCGCCTATACGCGCCTCGCTTCCTCCGTGGAGCAGTCGTTGAGGGAGAGCGTCGCCGAAAGCGCACGCGTTGCCGGTGCGGCGCTGCAGCCGGTCATGGAGGCCACGATGGCGGGTCTCGCGCGCGAGACGGCCTCGCTGCACGACACCGTCACACACGCCGTGCAACGGCATCTGGACGGGCTGTCGACCGGTTTCGAGGCGACGACCACGACCGTGGCGGACATCTGGAACCAGGCACTGGCAGGGCACCAGCGATCCAGCGAGGCGCTTGCCGGGCACCTGCGTGCGTCGCTGGATCAATTCACCGAAACCTTCGAGCAACGCTCTGCCGGCCTGCTGGACGGCGTCTCCGCGCAGCTGGAAGCCACCGCGGGCAGTGTGTCCGATGCGTGGAACGATGCGCTGTCGCGGCAAGAACATGTCAACGAAAAACTGGCGGACCGCAACCAGCACGCCCTGGCGGCGGCCGCAGCCACCTTCGAACAACACTCGGCGTCGCTGCTGCGCACCGTAGGCCAGTCGCATGCGGACTGGCAGACGGAACTGGCATCACAGGACCAGCGACGGCTCGCGGCCTGGACCGGGACGCTCGGTTCGATGGCCGCTACGCTGCATGAGGCTTGGAAAGAGACGAGCGTGCACGCCGCGAGCCGGCAGCAGGAGATCTGCGACACGCTGGCGCGGACCGCGCGCGATATATCGGTCCAGACGCAGGCACACGCCAGCGACACGATTGCGGAGATCTCCCGGCTCGTGCAGGCCGCATCGGAAGCCCCGAGGGCCGCGGCCGAAATCGTCGGCGAACTGCGCCAGAAGCTCTCCGACAGCGTGGCCCGCGACACCGCGATGCTGGAGGAACGTAGTCGCTTGCTGGAAACGCTGGAAACCCTGCTCGATGCCGTGAACCATGCCTCCACCGAGCAGCGCTCAGCCGTCGACGCGCTCGTGGCCACGTCGGCGGATCTGCTGGATCGTGTCGGCACCCGTTTCACCGACAAGGTCGAGGCCGAAACCGGGAAGCTGGGCGCCGTTGCCGCACAGGTCACCGGCAGCGCGGTCGAGGTGGCGAGCCTGGGTGAAGCATTCGGGGTATCCGTACAGTTGTTCGGCGAGTCGAACGACAAGCTGGTGGCCCACCTGCAGCGTATCGAAGCCGCGCTGGACAAGTCCCTCGCGCGCAGTGACGAGCAGCTTGCCTATTACGTGGCGCAGGCGAGAGAAGTCATCGACCTGAGCATGATGTCGCAGAAGCAGATCGTCGAAGACCTGCAACAGCTCGCCGGCCAGCGGGCGTCCGCCGGAGCCGAAGCGGCATGAGCGAGGAGATCGACGGCGGCGTGGAGCCGACGGCACCGATATGGGCCGTCTTCGGCGACCTGATGTCCGTGCTGGTCGGCGCCTTCGTGCTGATCCTGGTGAGCGTCATCGGCGTGCAGCTGGAACTCTCGACCAGGCTCGAGCAGGAGGTCAAGCAGCGGCAGATGGAAACGCAGCGCCGCAAGACCCTGGAGCAGGCGTTGGCAGGGCCGCTGGCGGCGGGCCGGGTGACGCTGATCAACGGGCGCATCGGCATCAACGGTAGCGTGTTGTTCGCGCTGAACTCCGATCAATTGCAGCCCGACGGCCGGGCCGTATTGAAGAGCCTGGCCGGGCCGCTGTCCGCTTACCTTCAGGCCAATGACGAGATCCTGATGGTGAGCGGCTTTACCGATGACCGGCAGCTGCGAGAGGGTAACCGGCGCTTTGCCGACAACTGGGAGCTGTCGGCCCAGCGCGCGTTGACGGTGACCCGTGCGTTGATCGATGACGGCATCCCCGCGTCCTCGGTATTTGCGGCCGCGTTCGGCTCCGGGCAGCCCGTGAGCTCGAATGCCGACGACGAGGGGCGGGCCAGGAACCGGCGCGTGGAAATAGCGCCTGTCCCGAGGCCGTCGACCGCAACGGTGAAGCCCCATGAGTAGTGGCGGGACACGCGCCCGGGCGATGCTCGACGCATGGCGCGAGCGCGGCGCCGATCGCCTGGATCCCGTCCGCTTTCATTTCATCGAGGCGCTGGATCGGCGGGCGGCCGGCCACAGCGGCGAGACGCGCCGTATCCTGGACGACCGGTTGTCCAGACTGCTTGAGACTTACGCTGGCGATCTCGAGCGCGCCGCAAGCAAGGCTGCCGATGCCGGCAGCGCGGCATCGCTATGCGAGCCTGCACGCGGAGCGCTTGCTGGACTGATCGATTACATTGCCAGCCATGCATTGGTGGATGGCGACGGTACCGTGGCGGCTAACCGGGTGACCCGGCCACCCTCCTGGCCAGAACTGGAGATGCTCGATTACTTCAGGGAGACCTGGTCCAAGGTCAGTACCGAGAGACAGTTGCGGCAGTCGCTGGAACAAGTGCCTGGGAATGCCGGTCCGCTCAACTCGAGTAGCCTCGTGCATCGGTCGCTCTCGCTGATGCGCGAGCTTTCGCCAGGGTATCTCCAGCAGTTCCTGTCGTACGTCGAGACCTTGTCGTGGATGGAGCAGATGAACGGCGGCGGCGCATTGGCAGGTAAAGATGTGCCTCGCGCCGGGAGCGTCAGGAAGAATGTTCGGGGCAAATCACGCCAGACATAGTGGTCGCTGTGGACCCCGCGGTGGTGTACGAGGCGGGGCCAACCGGTTATGGCCTGTATCGTGAGCTCACCGGTCATGATTTCCTGAAGCCGATCACACTCTCATGGTTGGCCGTTCAGTGCCGGGTGGGAATACACACCACGATCCGTCATCGTGTCTGAAGAAAAAAAACGCCAGCAGGCCGCTCGAATGTAACGCTTCGACGCACACATAGCGTCTCTGACTCGTACCCATGCGACTAAACCGTGTGACGTGAGCCGGCATCGCCGCAGTGGGCGCCAGCCACTTTTCGACGAGCAAGCGCAGGGACCTCTGACCGGTGTTCATCGTCTTCTCCTTCGACCTCTTTCCTGTCGCCCAATCGTGAGCGCTCTTCTGCTACGAGACCGAGCGCGGAAACAATCTTGCGACTCGCCTTCGCCCAGTTAAATGCATGGGTCATGCCAGCATCGCCGTTGCGATATCAAGTCGTTGATTTTATGGATATTTGTGTATGTTTTACGGCGCTTGAACGGGTGCCGTTTGCGCAAAGCGTTCGATTTTCGGACGGTGCTGTATTTCGGGCATAGAATTCAGACGGAGGTGACTGAGGCAATCGCGCCTCCATGGCAAAAAAGGAAAACGCCATAAGGCAAGGCGAACCCTCTGATCGGGTGAGGTACTCGTGCTCGCACGGAGACAGCATGAAAGAGACAGACACACCGATGGACTGGTTTTCCAGTCCCGATCGGGACGCCAGCGTCATGGCGGCGTGGGAGCGTTTGATTCAAGGTGACAAGCCGCACTCTGGTGCCCTGCGTGGGGTCGTTGACGATTCCTGGCAGCGCTGCCTCGATGGCCGGGTGGCGCCCGATACGGCAGGCGCCCCACTACCGCTGGAAGAAGGGGCTCTGTTCGACCTGCGCGGCAGGAACGACCGCCTGATGCATGCCAGCGTGCCGCTTATCCAGCAGACACGCGAGTTCCTTTCGCAGACGGGGACCATTCTGCTGCTCGCGGATCCGGACGGCATGATCCTCGAAATGGCCGGCGACACGCGCATCGTTGAACCCGCCGGCGAGGTCCGGTTGATACCTGGTTGTAACTGGACCGAGCTCAGTTGTGGCACCAACGCGATCGGCACCGCCCTCGCTTTGCAGCAACCGGTCCAGATCCATGGTTCGGAGCATTTCTGCGCGGGTATCAAGCAGTGGACATGCTCTGCTACGGTGATCCGCGATCCGCTCGACGGCACCGTACTCGGCGTACTCGATGTCTCGGGGCTTGCGCAAACCTGGAGCCAGCATAGCCTGGCGTTTATCGTCTCGATGGCCGGGCGTATCGAGAGCCGGCTCGGGAAGTTCGCAATGGAGCGCCGTCTGCGCCTGATGGAGCGTTGCATGGCTTACTGCTCCGGTCGTACGGACGGCGTCGTAGTGGTGGACGAGTCCGGACGTCTCGTCAGAGCCAACCCGCAGGCGTCAGCCGCCTTTGCGCGGCTTGGCGTATCAGGCGCACTGGACAACGCTTTTCCGATCCCTGACATCGCCAGGATTGCCGGTGGCTCCATGTCGCCGCAATCACCGGCGTGGTTGCGTCTCGCACGAATTGAACGCGTCACTGAAGGCGCCGACACGCTCGGCTTCATGTTGATTGCGCCGGCTGCCAGTCGGCGCGTCACTTCGTTGTCTGACGCGATGCCGGTCGCCGGGCCCACGCCTGCCGGGGCGTTCGCTCGCATTGTCGGCACGAGCCCTGCACTGCGGACGGCTATCCAGAAGGCGCAGCAGCTGGCCAAAGCCTCGGTCCCGGTGCTGCTCCTCGGCGAAACCGGCGTTGGCAAGGAGTTGTTCGCGCAAGGCATTCACCAGGCCAGCTCGAGGGCAGACGGTCCCTTCGTCGCGCTGAACTGCGGTGGCTTGTCCCGCGATTTGTTGAGCAGTGAGCTGTTTGGTTATGCCGAAGGCGCGTTTACCGGCGCACGCAGGTCAGGCATGACAGGCAAAATCGAAGCGGCGAATCACGGCACGCTGTTCCTCGACGAGATCGGCGAAATGCCGCTCGACATCCAGCCGCATCTGCTGCGCGTGTTGGAGGAGGGGGAGATCTACCGGTTGGGCGAGAATGCGCCTCGCAAGGTCAGCTTGCGCCTGATCGCCGCCACGCATCGCGACCTGCGTGCAGACGTCGCTGACGGTAAATTCCGCATGGATCTGTATTACCGGCTGGCCGTCACGAACATTTCGATACCGCCACTGCGCGAACGCAAGACGGATTTGCCCGAAATGATCGAGCACTGGCTGAGTGTCTCGCGCGAACGGTATGGCGTAAGCCATGCCGTCTTCGACGACGTGGCGTATGAATGTCTGCTGAACTACACCTGGCCCGGCAACGTTCGCGAGATGCGAAATGCGATCGAGGGCGCGGTACTCATGGCCCGCGACGGAATCATGACAGTCGCCGAGCTGCCGCCCGAAATCGGCGCTTTGGCCGTGTCTCCCGGGGGCGTTCGAGATACGGCGTCCTCTGGGCTGTCCGCACTTGCGCGCCAAAAAGTCCGGTCGCTGGAGATGGCGGAGGCAGAGTCGATTCGTTTTGCGATCCAGCAAAGTCAGGGCAACCTGACCCAGGCGGCTGCTCAGCTTGGCATAGCAAAAAGCACGCTCTATCAGAAGATCAGGAAGTACGCGCTGGCGCACGACCTTGGGATCACCCGGCGTGTCAGCCGGTAACGTTGAACCTGGTCGACTTCCCGCACGTCACGCTCGCCGTCAGACCTGCGTTCGAATTCCGCTCTCCAAACGGCCGACCGTTCAGGAACCGGTCGTTGCGTGAACCCCCCGTTCACCGCGAGCGCGCCGGTAGCTCCCCGAAAAGCCAATCCATTCAGTAGTTTGCCGGTGAGACGCCGATTCGGCACTCAGTGGCATATCCCTTGCCTTTAGTTCTTCCGAAGCGAATCGCAACAGTCGCTTCGCATCGCGCCTCCCCGTTGAGGCGATGTTCAATCAAGGAGAGCTGGAGACACTAATGGAACAGCAACTTTCACACGTCCAGGTACTGGGCATCGATGCCGGCGGCACGATGACCGATACCTTCTTCGTGCGCTCGGATGGCCGGTTCGTGGTTGGTAAAGCCCAAAGCAATCCCGCAGACGAGTCACTGGCGATCCTGGAGTCGTCCAAAGACGCGCTGACGCAGTGGGCGCGCGAAGTGGACGAGGTTTATCCGGAACTGGTGACCTGCGTCTATTCCGGAACGGCGATGCTCAATCGCGTCGTTCAGCGCAAGGGCCTGGATGTGGGACTGATCTGCAATCGAGGCTTCGAACAGATTCACTCGATGGGGCGGGCCATCCAGAGTTATCTCGGCTACGCGCTGGAAGAACGCATCCACCTCAACACCCACCGCTACGACGAACCGCTGGTCCCGCTTTCGCGCACCCGGGGCGTGACGGAACGCACCGATGTTCAGGGTGAAATCGTGATTCCCCTGCGCGAAGATGAAGTGCGCAAGGCAACACGGGAACTCGTGACCGCCGGATCGAAGGCGATTGCCATTTGTCTGCTGCAGTCGCACAAGAATGAGTCGAGTGAAAAACGCGCTCGCGATATCTGTCGTGACGAACTGAAGAAAATCGGCTCGGACATCCCGGTCTTTGCATCGGTCGACTACTACCCGTCGCGCAAGGAAAGCCATCGCACGAATACGACCATTCTCGAAGCGTACGCGGCTGAACCGTCACGGCAGACGCTGCAGAAGGTCAGCGACCGCTTCAGGAAGCACGGCGCCAGGTTTGATCTGCGGGTGATGGCCACGCACGGTGGGACGATCAGCTGGAAGGCCAAGGAACTCGCACGCACGATTGTCTCCGGTCCGATCGGCGGTGTCATCGGCTCGCGGCTGCTCGGCGAAAGACTAGGCTACGAGAACATCGCATGCAGCGATATCGGCGGCACCAGTTTCGACATGGCGCTGATCACCAAAGGCAACTTTGCGATCGCGTCCGATCCGGACATGGCCCGGCTCGTGCTGTCGCTGCCACTGGTGGCAATGGATTCGGTAGGCGCGGGTGCCGGCAGCTTTGTACGGCTCGATCCCTATAGCGGTTCCATCAAGCTCGGGCCGGACAGTGCGGGCTATCGCGTCGGCACGTGCTGGCCCGAAAGCGGGCTTGATACGGTGTCGGTGTCCGATTGCCATGTGGTGCTGGGTTATCTCAACCCCCACAACTTTCTCGGCGGCGCCATCAAGCTCGACGTCGAACGCGCACGGCAACACATCAAGGCCCAGATCGCCGATCCGCTTGGCCTCTCCGTGGAAGACGCCGCGGCGGGCGTGATCGAACTGCTCGATCTCAGTCTGCACGAGTACCTGCGCGCCAACATCAGCGCGAAGGGCTACAACCCCACAGACTTTGTGTGCTTCTCGTACGGCGGCGCAGGGCCGGTGCATACCTACGGATATACGGAAGGTCTCGGCTTCAAGGACGTGATCGTCCCGGCATGGGCAGCCGGATTTTCTGCGTTCGGTTGCGCCTGCGCCGACTTCGAGTACCGCTACGACAAGAGCGTGGATATCGCGGTCGCGCCGGATGCGCCCGACGAACAGAAAGCGGCGGCTTGCTCGGTCATCCAGGAAGCGTGGAAGGAACTGGCCGACAAGGTCGTTGAAGAGTTCGTCATCAACGGCTTCAAGCTGGAAGACATCACGCTGTTGCCCGGCTACCGGATGCAGTACATGGGACAACTGAACGATCTGGAGATCACCTCGCCGATCAGCGCAGCGACCACCCCCGCGGACTGGAAAAAGATCACCGACGCGTTCGAGGAAACCTACTCGAGGGTGTACGCGAGTTCTGCCCGCTCACCGGAACTGGGCTTCAGCGCTACCGGCGCCATCATGCGCGGCCTTGTCGCCACACAGAAGCCAGTGCTGCCGGAGGACCCGGAAGCGGGCGAAACACCTCCCAAGTCCGCGTATCTGGGCAAGCGCCCGTTCTATCGGCACAAGACGTGGGTCGAAGCCGACATCTGGCAGATGGAGTCGCTCATGGCGGGTAACCACATCGTCGGGCCGGCCATCATCGAGTCCGCCTCCACCACCTTCGTCGTGCCTGATGGATTCGAAACCACGCTCGACAAGCATCGTCTGTTCCATCTGCAAGAAGTGAAGTAAGGAGACGAAAATGAACCTCATGTCATCAAAGGAAGTGGGCCAGGCCGATCTGCTTGCCGACGGCAAGACCCTGAAAGCGTTCCGCGCCGAGATCATGGAGCGCACCAGCAAGACTGGCCATTACAACGGGCTCGCCCGGCTCGAGTTGCGCGAGAAGGATCCGATCGGCTACGAGAAGCTGTTCTCCAAGATTCGCGGCGGTCTGGTGCACGCTCGCGAAACCGCAAAGAAGATTGCTGCGTCGCCGATCGTCGAGCAGGAAGGGGAACTGTGCTTCACGCTGTATAACGCGGTCGGCGACTGCGTGCTGACCTCGACCGGCATCATCATTCACGTCGGCACGATGGGCGCCGCGATCAAGTACATGATCGAGAACAATTGGGAGGACAATCCGGGCATCAATCCGGGGGACATGTTCACCAATAACGACTGCTCGATCGGCAATGTCCATCCTTGCGACATTGCGACGATCGTGCCGATCTTCTGGGCCGGCAGGCTCATCGGCTGGGTGGGCGGCGTGACGCACGTGATCGACACTGGTGCGGTGACGCCGGGTTCCATGTCGACGGGCCAGGTCCAGCGCTTCGGCGACGGCTACCAGATCACCTGCCGCAAGACTGGCGTGAACGACCAGCCGCTGCGCGACTGGCTGCATGAAAGCCAGCGCTCGGTGCGCACGCCGAAGTACTGGATCCTGGACGAGCGCACGCGGATCGCCGGTTGCCACATGATCCGCGACATGGTGGAGGAGATCATCGCCACCGAGGGGCTGGAGGCCTACGAGAAGTTCAGCTACGAGGTCATCGAAGAGGGCCGTCGCGGCTTGCAAAGCCGCATCAAGGCGATGACGCTGCCCGGCAAGTACCGCAAGGTCGCCTTTGTCGATGTGCCCTATGCGCACGAGGATATCCAGACGCCCTCGGCCTTTGCAAAGATCGACACCATCATGCACTCGCCGGTGGAAATGACGATCCGGCCCGACGCGACATGGCGACTGGATTTCGAAGGCGCGAGCCGCTGGGGATGGCACACCTATAACGCCCACCACGTCGCCTTTACGAGCGGCATCTGGGTCATGATGACCCAGACCCTGGTGCCGACCCAGCGCATCAACGACGGCGCCTACTTCGGCACGGAGTTCCGCTTGCCCAAGGGCACATGGATGAATCCGGACGATCGCCGAACCGGGCACGCCTATGCATGGCACTTTCTGGTATCGGGGTGGAGCGCCATGTGGCGGGGGCTGGGCCAGGCGTACTTCAGCCGCGGCTATCTGGAGGAAGTCAACGCGGGCAATGCCAACACATCGAACTGGTTGCAAGGCGGGGGCATCAACCAGGACGGCGAGGTGCACGCGGTCAACAGCTTCGAGGCCTCGTCCTGCGGCACGGGCGCAGGTGCCATCAAGGACGGTCTCAATCACGCCGCGGCGATCTGGAATCCCGAAGGCGACATGGGCGACATCGAGATCTGGGAGATGGCCGAACCGTTGCTCTATCTCGGGCGCAACGTCAAAGCCAATTCCGGTGGCTATGGCAAGTACCGCGGCGGGTGTGGTTTCGAAACGCTGCGCATGGTCTGGAAGGCTCAGGACTGGACCATGTTCTTCATGGGCAATGGTTACATGAACAGCGACTGGGGGTTCATGGGCGGCTATCCGTCTGCCACCGGCTACCGGTTCGAAGCGCACAAAACGGGCCTGAAAGAGCGCATCGCACAGGGACTCTCGCTGCCGCTCGGCGGCGACACGAATCCCGACGCACCGGACTACGAGCGGCACATCGATGCGACTTCCAGGGTCAAGCGCGACAAGCAATGCATGACGACGGAGGATTGCTACGAAAACCATGACCTGTACCTCAATTACCTGCGCGGAGGTCCGGGCTTTGGTGATCCGCTCGATCGGGAAACGGAAGCCATTGCAAAGGATCTCAACCACGGGTTTCTGCTCCCGGAGTTTGCCGAGAAGGTCTATGGCGCGGTGTTGGCGCAGGACAAAACGGGGATCTGGACGGTCGATGCGCAAAAGACCCTGAAGCGCCGTGGCGAAATCCGCAAGGAGCGGCTTGCCCGCTCGTTGCCGACGCGGGAATGGATGAAGGAAGAGCGTGAACGCGTCCTCACCAAACATGCGTCGCGCCCGGTGCGTCACATGTTCGCGACCAGCTTCGGGTTGTCGCAGAAATTCCTCAACGACTTCCGGAAGTTCTGGGATCTGCCTGCCGACTGGAACATGACCGAGGCGGAACTGGACGTGCCGTCCTACGGCTCGAAGTACAGGATGGATCTTTCGTTGCTGCCCGACGTGACCACCGTGGTTCAGGTCGAAGAGTAATCCGTCCCGATATCGATATCGAAGCGAATCAAGGAGTAGCGAAATGTCTGCTTACACGAAAGAACAGGTCGGCAATCTGGTCGATGGACGACTCGACTGGGATACGACCGTACGCATGTTGTCCATGCCGAAGGATCATGAGCGCTTTAGCCAGTATCTCGAAGTGTTGCAGGGGAAAGTCTCGTGGCCCGACAGGATAGTCTTGCCGCTTGGACCGCACCTGCATATCGTGCAGGCCGCGAAAAGCAAACACTGGCTGGTCAAATGCGACTGCGGCCATGAGTTCTGCGACTACCGCGAAAACTGGAAACTGTATGCCAACGTCTATGTGCGCGACACGGAGGAGGCCATGCTCGAGGTCTATCCGAAGCTCATGGCGCCCGACACCCAGTGGCAGGTCTACCGCGAGTATTACTGTCCGAGTTGCGGAACCATGCACGACGTCGAAGCACCGACGCCGTGGTATCCGGTGATTCACGATTTCGAGCCGGACATCGAGGCGTTCTACAAGGACTGGCTGCAGTTGCCGGTTCCCGAGCGCGCTGACTAGCGCCTGGTCCAGGGCGCAGTTGTCTCGCGCCCGGTTCTCCCCCGCGGGCGGCGCCAATCCATCGATTGACGCCGCCGCAGTGCCGCTCGCTGTGCGGCTTTATCACAGCCCTGCAGGTCGTTTGATGCGCCGCAACGAGCGGGCTGTCCGCGCGGGCGAGCCGTTCATCCGGACCGTTCGAGAATCGAACGCAGCCCGTGCGGCCACCGTCCGGAAATCAAACGTTCGGTGGTGCGCTGAGCTTCCTCTTCCGGCGTTCTCGCGGTGGCATCGATCTTGCCCCTCCTCTTGCACGAGCCGGCTGCATCCGCCATGTTGCGGTGCGGTATAAGACGGCATGAAGAAGGAGACAGGTAATGGATATGCCGGATGCCACGCAGATGTTCTCGAACCCTGGCGACGAAGCGTTCGTCATGGCTGCCTGGGAACGGTTCCTGAGCGGAGGAGAAGCACCGCACAGTGTCGTGCGGCACCTCGTTGACACATCGTGGCAGCGCTGCCTCGACTGGCAGGTGGATCCCACGCTGGGCCACGCGCCACCGCCGCTGGATGAGCATCTTCTGTATTCGTTGCAACGCAATCACCGCGATCTGATCGAGGCGAGTGCTCCGGTGATGGCGCATGCACGCGACTTTCTTGCGCAAACCGAAACGGTCATGGCGCTTGCCGAGCCGGCCGGCACCATCCTGAATCTCGAGGGGGACCCCGCTGCCATTTCTTCCGCGCATGGGATTCAGCTCCTGCCCGGCGCGTCCTGGAACGAGATGATCTGTGGCACCAATGCGATCGGCACCGCGATCGAGGTCGGCCAGCCCGTGCAGATCCATTCTGCCGAACACTTCTGCGCCGGCATCAAGCGCTGGACCTGCTCGGCCAATGCGATCCGCGACCCGCGCGACGGTACGATCATCGGCGTCATCGACGTGTCCGGCCTGTCCGAATCCTACAATCGTCACAGCCTGGCGCTGGTCGTCACGGCAGCCAGCCGGATCGAGAGCCGTCTTGCTGCGCGGACGATGGAGCTTCGCTATCGGCTGCTGGATCGCTGCATGACGCGCCTCGCGATGCTTGCGTCCGACGGCGCCGTGGTGTTCGACCATGGCGGCTATCCGATCAAGGTCAATGAGCAGGCCGAAGCCGCGATCGCGGCAGCCGGCGGCGATCTTTCGCTCGCACGGCCTCGCCGGATCCTGGCGCTTGCCACCGATTCTGCGCTCACCAGTACGACACCTATGGATCTCCCCCAGTGGATCCAGCCTGACTGGATCGAGCCGGTGATCGACGACGGCAGGCGCATCGGCAGCCTGCTGATCGTGCCGTTCGCGCAGCGTCACAGCTCTGCGCGCAGGGTCAGCAGTGCATCCGGTTGCGACGCCGAGGGTGGATCGACAGCCGGCTTCGAACGCATCCAGGGCGAAGCGCCGGCATTGCTCGATGCCGTGGACAAGGCCCGGCAGATCGCGCGTTCACGTGCGCCAGTTGTGTTGCTCGGCGAGACTGGCGTGGGTAAGGAATTGTTTGCCAAGGGAATCCACCACGCGAGCCAGGCGAAGGAGGGGCCGTTTATTGCGCTCAACTGCGGCGGCCTGTCACGCGAACTGCTCGCCAGCGAACTATTCGGCTATGGTGATGGCGCCTTTACCGGTGCACGCCGAGGAGGCGCGCTTGGCAAGATCGAAGCAGCCAATGGCGGGACCCTGTTTCTCGACGAAATCGGCGAAATGCCGGTAGATCTGCAGCCGCATTTCCTGCGCGTGCTGGAACAGGGGGAGATCTATCGGCTCGGCGAAAACGTCCCGAGGAAGGTGACCTTTCGTCTCGTCGCGGCGACCAATCGCGACTTGAGAAAGGAGGTCTCAGAAGGGCGCTTTCGAATGGACTTCTTCTATCGCGTCGCGGTGACCAGTATCCGTATCCCGCCGCTGCGCGACCGGCCGGGGGACATTCGCCGCCTCACGGAATATCTGCTCCGGAAGTTTGCGACGGAGCTAGGCAGGGCAAGCCCGGCGGTGGACGACGAAGTGGTTGCGGCGCTCTGCGCGTATTCATGGCCGGGGAACGTCCGGGAGCTTCATAACGTGGTGGAAAGTATGCTTCTTACGGCAGGCTCAGCGGTCCTTACGCTCGCTGATCTGCCAGCGGAGTTGCGCGCGGGTGACGAGCCGATTCCCGCCGGATGCGATGAGCCTTTTTCCCGCGACGGCCGGGGCATGATGGAAGCGTCGGAGCAGGGAGCGATTCGCAGCGCGATCGCCATCTCTCGCGGGAACCTGACTTCGGCGGCAAGGCACCTGGGTATTGCGAAGAGCACGCTGTACCAGAAGCTCAGGAAATATGGCCTGGATCGAACGCTGGTTGAAATCCGGGACCAGGGCCGTTAGGAGGTCCGTCCACTCAACCTGGCTGTGAGGTCATGTGCTTCTGCTTCTTGACCTCGTCAGCCACTGACAAACCAAGCAGAAGCTGACAGAAAATAATCCAGAAGTTGGACGCCAAATCTGGCGTGCGGTGCTGTGGATTGGGGTAGCGCGACCTGCTAGCGGAATTGAGCAGCCTCGACAACAGGTGTCGACCCCAGTCCATCCCATTGATCCCTTTCGTCCCACCTGCTTGAAAGCGCCCCTGCGAGGGTAGTTACCCACTTGCTCCCAAAAGAAATGTATGCAATATTGGATCCTAACTGGACGAACACGAGGAGTTGGAGGGTGTGCGCATGAATCCCCTGCAGGCAGGACGCGACGCTGTCGCCGATTTCGCGCTGTACTACGAGATCGTTAACTGGATGAACCTTGAAGCTGAACTTTTCGATGGTCTGCGTGAGCGAGACTGGATCGATCACATGGTCAGTCGGGATATCGTCTACCAGGTGCCGATCCGCAATACAGTGTCTCGTGCGCATGGCAGCGGCTTCGTCAAGGGCAGCTTCCATCTCAACGAGAACTACGGTTCGCTGTTGGCGCGCGTCGCGCGCAATGAGACCGGCTATGCCTGGGCGGAGGACCCGCCGTCGCGTATCCGCCATTTCGTGTCGAATGTGCGTGTGAGCGCGCCTCGAGAAGACGGCGTGGTCGCAGCGCGTACGTCCCTGCTTATTTACCGTACCCGACAGGAGCAGACGGTGGCTCATTTGTTCTCGGGCGAGCGCCACGATTTGCTCGAACCTCAGGATGGCAGCTGGAAACTGAAGCAACGCGTCGTCTATCTCGATGCGACCGCGATTCCCTCGCATAACCTGGCGATGTTCTTCTGACGGTTGGAGCGCGAACCATGAGTAACGAATACAAAAAAATCAGCTGGAAGACGAATCCGGATCAACTGCTCGACGACCTCGATGCGGGTGTCGCGCACGGGCGTATCCCGGCTGCGCTGTTTGGCAACGAGGGGCTACATAAGATGGAGCTCGACCGCGTTTTTGCGCGCTGTTGGGTATTCCTTGCCCATGAGTCCGAGATCGCCTCGAATGGCGATTACGTGCTGCGCAAGATCGGCGAGGACGATTTCATTGTCATACGCGACGAAGACGGCGAGATCAACGTATTGCTCGACGCGTGCCGTCATCGAGGCGTACAGGTGTGTCGCGCCGATGCGGGCAATACCTCACATTTCCGCTGTCCGTATCACGGTTGGACTTACGACTCGAAGGGGCGCCTCGTCGGCGCGCCGATGTGGAAGCAGGCATTCAGCGGCGTAGACAAGTCGTGTAACGGTCTTGCCCGCGCGGCGCAGGTCGAAAGCTACCACGGCTTCATCTTCGCAACACTGGACGAGAATGCGCCGCCGCTGCGTGAGTATCTCGGCGGCATGGCGTGGTACCTGGATCTCGTGTTCGGCCTGAACGAGCACGGGCTTGAGATGCTTGCCGCGCCGCAGCGCTTCGTGTTCGATGCTGACTGGAAGACCGGCTCTGAAAACTTCTCGGGGGATGACTACCATCTCGGTACTCTACACCGCTCGGTGTGGGAGATCGGTGCATTTCCGCTTTCGTTCGCGGAGAACATGAAGGGGTATCATCCAGGCCGCGCCGGGCCATTCCCTGTCGTTTTCGATGGCGGCCAAGGGCGACGAGTCCGGCCCAAACTTCTTTGGCTATCCGGAGGAGTTCGCCAGGACGTTCAACACTAGCCGCATTTCCGAGGAGCAGCTTGAGGTTGCCCGCCGTTCGCGCGTGTTTATCGCGAACGTGTTCCCGAATTTTGCAATCCTTGCTTTGCCGATGACGGAAGATGGTGCGAAGCATGCCCCTACCGGCATCATCACAATTCGCACATGGCAACCGAAGGGCCCGGGCAAGGTCGAGGTGTGGAACTGGTTCGCGACCTACCGCAACATGACGCCTGAACAGAAGGAGCGCGTCTACAAATCTGGTCTCGGCACATTCTCGATGGGCGGGGCGTTCGAGATGGACGACACAGAACCGATGGCCTCCATCTGTCGCAACGGTCAATCTTCTGCGGTGGATCGGCTCGGCTTCACGCTCAACTACCAGATGGGGCTGCCAGGCGTGGGGATTGCAAAACGCGTGCCGGAGGGAGAATGGCCCGGCCCCGGGGTTGTATACGACAGCCGCTTCGAGGAAGGTGTGATGCGCAATATGTACCGTTTCTACGCGGATCTGATGCGCACGCCGGAAGGCGAATGGCCCTCGACCGAGCTCGATGCCGACCGCCAGACTTCGCCGGTGCCGGCAGGCTCCGTGCGGGAAGATCAGTCATGAGCACGCGTTCGCAGGCGGATGTATTGGCGCTGTATGCCGAGCGGGGGCTTGGTGGTGCGCTGGAAGCCGGGGGGCGGCCCGCTGTGATCGTTGTAGATCTGATCTACGGCTTCACTGATCCGACATTTCCGGCCGGCGGCAATCTCGATCAGGTCGTCGATTCGACGCTGACACTGTTGGATCGGGCGCGGGAAGCTGGTGTGCCGGTGATTTACACGACCATTGCGTGGACCAAGCCCATGCAGGCCAACAGCGTCTGGCTGCGCAAGATGCCAGCAATGCTCGGGCTGATCGAAGGGTCGCGCTGGGTCGAAGTGGATGCCCGTCTCAAGTCGACCGAAGACGAGGTCGTGATCACCAAGCGTGGCGCGTCAGCGTTCAGTGGAACCGATCTGGCGAACCAGCTGACTGCACTCGGTATCGACACACTGATCGTTTGTGGCGCAACGACATCTGGCTGCGTGCGCGCCACGGTGGTGGACGGGTGCATGCTCGGCTATACGTGCCTGGTGCCACGCGAATGCGTGGGCGATCGCGCAGTGGAGCCACACGAGGCGAACCTGTTCGATATCCAGGCAAAGTACGGCGACGTCATCGACCTGGATGGAGCGCTCAAGGTAGTAAGCGCGGCACGGGGAGCGGCATGAACGCGATCCCGCATGCCACCGCGCATTCAGGCATCGAGCCACGTCTGGTTGTGCCTGAAGCTCGTGACGGCACACTTGGTCTGGTGGCGGAGCGAGCGCTTGGCACTTATGCCCGCACGGCTCTTGATCCGCTTGCTGAGATCGAGGCGGCAGTGCTACGTGGGCGTGGCGGCGCAGGCTTTCCCGCACATATCAAATGGCGCTCGGTAGCCGAGCGGGCCGGAGCGAAAGTTGTCGTGGCGAATGGCGAGGAGGGCGAGCCAGCTTCGTTCAAGGATCGCTGGCTGCTCACACACCGGCCACACCTTGTGCTCGACGGGCTGCTGCTTGCCGCCGAGGTGGTCGGCGCTGGCCGAGTCGTCGTTTACCTCTCGCATCCGGAAACTGCGGAGACGGTTGGCCGCGCGATCGACGAGTTGCGCGCCGCCGCACTGTTCGCGGAATTGCCGGTTATCGACATTCATTGCGTCTCACCGACTTACGTCGCGGGCGAAGAAACTGCGGCATGTCAGGCGATCAGTGGCGGGCCGGCTCTGCCGAAGGCGAAGCCGCCACGGCCATTCGAAAGCGGCGTCGACGGCCTGCCGACCCTGGTTCAGAACATCGAAACATTGGCCCATGCCGCTTGGATCAGCCGTCATGGTGCAGCCGAATATCGTCGCTATGGTACTGAGACTTCACCGGGCACGACGCTTGTCACGCTCGCGGGCGCATGCCGTCGTCCGGGCGTTTATGAGATTCCGTTCGGCATGCGTGTGAGCGAGTTGTTCGAGCAGCTCGGCGGCGGACTCAGTTCGCCACTGCAGGCGTTCGCGATGGGCGGCTGGTTTGCAGGCCTGCTAAGCCCGGAGCATGCCGGACTCGTGTGCTGCTTCGAGGCCTGCAAGGAGGCCGGCAGCGGTTGGGGCTGCGGTGCGATCACCGCGCTCGGCGCAGAGGACAGCCCTATCGGTTTTGCGGCGGAGGTCGCGCAGTGGTATGGCCGCGAGACCGCGGGCCAGTGCGGCGTCTGCGTCAAAGGTACGGCTGCGATTGCCCAGACCATCGTTTCGCTTCGTGATGGGCGTGGCACGCCCGCCGACGTGAGCAATCTGCAGCGCTGGGGCACGACCTTCCCGGGGCGTGGCGCCTGCGCTTTCCTTGACGGCGCCGCAACACTGAGTCGTTCGCTCGTCGGTCACTTTGCCCATGAACTTCCCCGAATCCCACCGGCGCCCTCGTACGAAGCGAGCTCCACGCCGGATCACTCAGAAAGGACTCAAGCATGAAAGTCTTCCTCGATGCTACTAAATGCGCGGGCTATGGCACCTGCGCCGAGATCTGTCCGAGCCGTTTCCAGCTCGACGAATTCGGTTACGCGTCCGTGATCGGAAATGGCGAGGTGGCAGAAGGCGAGCAGGAAAAAGTGCTCGAAGCCGCCCGCCGCTGCCCGGAAAAGGCGATCACGACCGCGTGAACGCGGCGGCCTTACAGGCTGGAAACCGATGAACGTACCCGCCGACGGCGCACGTCGGCACAAGCTGTGCAGCCGACGATTTGGCGCACAGGGAAGGAGGATGAATGGATCTTCAACTGCAGGGAAAGGTTGCCCTTGTGACGGCTGCGAGCCAGGGCATCGGTCGCGCGGTCGGTCTGCGGCTCGCGGCCGAGGGCGCGATCGTCGTGATGGCGTCGCGTAGCGGGGGCTGCGACACCCAGGGCGAATCGTTTCCGGGCAAGGTGGTACCGTGGCAAGCCGATCTCGCCGATGCTGGCGCGACCGGCTCGCTCGTGGCGCGCGTAGTGGCCGAATTCGGCCGTCTCGACATCGCCGTCCTCAACACCCCTGGGCCGGCAATCAAGCCGTTCCTTGATACCACCGATGCCGACTGGGCCGCGGCCCATGAGATGCTCGTTCGTCCGATGACTCAGCTCGCACTCACCGCGAGCCGGCAGATGGTCGGCCAAGGTAACGGCAACATCGTGTTCCTGACCTCTACCTGGGTCAAGCAGCCAGCCGAAGGCGGTGCGTTGTCGGCGTCGATGCGCTCTGCGGTCTCGGCGCTGTCCAAGCAGATGGCACTCGAACTGGCGCCGAAGGGTGTACGCGTCAACCAGGTTCAACCCGGCGCGACCGCCACCGCCCGGATGCAGAACATCGTGAAGATGAAGGCACAGAAGAACGGCAGCAGTGAGGGGGAAGAGATCGACCAGATTGTCAAGCTGATCCCGATGGGTCGTTGGGGCGAGCCGGAAGAGATCGCAGACACCGTTGCCTTCATCGTTTCGCCACGCGCGGGTTTCATCACCGGGGCGACGCTGCAAATCGACGGTGGTGCGACTCGCACGACCATTTGACCCACCTCGACTGATAAACAAATACCAGATACCGCTATGAGTCAATCACTTCTGGAACTCTTCACGCGCCAGTTTCGCCTCTGCAAGCTGCAGCCGACGGAAATGGTCGCCATCATCAGCGAACACGGCCAGAAGCAGGATTATGTCGATGCAGCCGTCGGCGCAGCCCGCCAGATCGGCGCGGGATCACTCGTGCTGACTGCCTCGAGCCTGTCAAGTCCGTCGCTGCCGCCATATGAATCCGACGGTCGCGAAGTCGGTGCGCTGCTCGCCGCTGCAGGCGAATGCGATCTGGTGATCGATGTGACCGTGGGCGGGCTCATACACTCCGACGTGCGCACGCGCATCACGGGCAATGGCAAGCGCATGCTGTTCGTGGCCGAGCCGGTACCGGTTCTGGAGCGTCTGGTCGGCAACGACACGCTTCGTGCACAGGTGGACGCAGCGGGCGAAATTCTGCGTGCGGGTTCGGTCATGCATGTGACGAGCCGTGCCGGCACTGACTTGCGCTACGACATTTCGGGTACCGACCTGCCGATCACGCGTCAATGGGGCTATGTCGACGAGCCCGGCCGCTGGGATCATTGGCCGAGCGGCTTCATCGCGTGTTTTCCGCGCGACCGCACCGCACAGGGCACGATTGTGCTGCAGCCGGGCGACGTGATCATTCCATGGCAGCGCACACTGCAGAGCCGTGTCGAACTGACCATCGAGCGAGGTTACATCACGCGCATCGATGGCGACGGACTTGAAGCATTCCAGCTGCGCGACTACTTCGCGCGCTGGAATGACCCCGAGGTCTACGCGCTTTCACACGCAGGCTGGGGCCTGCATCCGCTCGCAAGCTGGGCAGCGCTCGAAGTCTACGACCCCCGTTCGCTCTATGGCCAGGAGTTGCGCTCAGTCTCAGGCAACTTCATGTGGTCGACTGGTGCGAATCGCTTCGCAAACCGCGAGACGCCGGCTCATCTCGACGTGCCGATGCATAGCTGCACGGTGCGTGTCGACGACCTCAAGGTCGTGTCGGACGGCGAACTCGTGCGCCTTTAATTCGATCCGGGCTGCGGCCTGGATCCATCGGGACAAGACATGGATCGCAAAACACTCGAATCGGCCATTCTGGCGCTTGGGCAGTCTACTACGCTGCTGGAACAGTTCAAGGCTGATCCCACAGGTATTGGTGCAACGCTTTCGCTCGACGCATACTGGGCCGATGTTATTTTCCGCGGTAATCGCAGTCGCTTGCGCGCGGCCGGCGTGAACGACGGCATCACGATTCTCGTCAGCCGTTGGTTTAAGGACGACCTCGCCGACTCGACCAGCTCGGATGCGTATCATGTCGAGCCCTCGCTTGCGAGTTCGCCGCGCAATGTGCCGAAGCAACTGGTGTTCGCGGGCGGCTGCTCGCATGTCCCCGACCTGCTCGCGCGTCCGGAGATTGACCCATCCGACGCCGTGGCTCGCCTGAAGGCCGGCTATGTACGCTTACGCGAGCAGCTCGGGGCGGCGCGCCCCGATGTGGTGCTCGTTACGTCCGACTGCCACTTCCAGAGCTTCAACACCGCCGCATTCGTGGTCGGAACGGCCGCACAACACACCGGCTCGATGGCCTTTTTCAAGCGTTCGGACATCGACCTGACGGTCAAGGGCGCGCCTGAATTCGCCGCGGACATTGTCGACGCGGTGCGTGCGAAGGGCCTCGAGGTCGAGGCGGCGCCGCGCGTCGAGCTCGACCATGGCCAGATCGTGCCGCTGCGCCAGGTGCTGCCGCGTCCCGACCTGCCTGTGATTCCGATCATTACGCAGCCGGCCCGTGGCTTCTCCCCGTTCAATGCACGAATGTTCGGCGAAGCGCTGCGTGACGCGATTGAGGCGAGTGGCTTGCGTGTCGCGGTATTGGCGACGGGGGGGTTGTCCCACTGGCTCGATCCAGGCAAGTACGGTCACGTCGATACCGAATTCGACAAGTACATCCTCGATATGCTCAAGAGCGGTCGCGGCCTTGAACTCGCGAACCTCGAACCGTTCGCGCTGCTCTCGCATGGCCAGTATGAGTTTCTGAACTGGCTGATCATGCTCGGTGTGGTCGGTGACGCGGTGCCAGCGGAAGTATATGCGTATGAGCCGATGCAGGCATCAGGTGGCGGCTGGACGGTTGTCAACATGCTTCTTGAAGAAGAGGTGGCGGGATGAGTGGAGGGAATGTTGCGGGCCGTGAGTTGCGTGTGGCCCTGACGCAGATGCAGCCGTCTCTGGATGTTCGACGCAACCTGCGCATCGTGCTCGAACTGGTGCGCCAGGCAGGTGAGCGGGAGGCCGACCTGATCGTGCTTCCGGAGAACGCGTTGTGCATCGGCAGTAACCAGAAAATGCGCGAAGCGGCAATTCGTCTCGACGGACCCGAACTCGACGCGCTGCGGGCGGCCGCCCGGGAGGTGCGGGCAGTCGTGGTGCTGGGCGGCGCGAAGTGTCTCGGCAGCGACGGCGAGATCCGCAATTCGGCGCTCGTGATCGATGCACAAGGCGAGATCGCCGCGTGCTACGACAAGCTACATCTGTTCAATGCGACAGTTGCCGGTACGGTCTTCAATGCCTCGGCAGTCGAGCAGGCGGGCGATCACATGCAGATCGTCGAGGTCAAGGGCGTGAAGGTCGGCCTGAGCATCTGTTACGACATTCGCTTCCCCGAGATGTACCGCAGTCTCGCCCGCGCGGGCGCTCAGGTGCTGCTGATTCCGGCGGCATTCACTTACACTACGGGGCAGGCGCACTGGGAAGTCCTGGTGCGCGCCCGTGCGATTGAAAGTGGCGCATATGTGATCGCCTCGGCGACGATTCGCGGCGATCATAGTGCGCAGGAAGGCTTTGAGACTTGGGGGCATGCGCTCGCGGTCGATCCGTGGGGGGCGGTGCTTGCCGATCTCGGTACGGCTCAGCAGGCAGTGCAGATCGTGTCGCTACGTATGAGCGAGGTGGAACGGATACGCACCAGCCTGCCGGTGCTAGGCGGTGGCAGACATGACGTTTATGGTCAGCAGCCGGCATCCGCTGTGATTTCCAAAGGAGAAGGAGATGCCTGAATCTGGGCCAGACCGCACGGGCTCCACCGGCGAGCCGAATCATGCGTTCGCCATTGCGAATGAGTTTACCGGTGTCTGGGTGAGCAAGGTACGGACCGCGCAAGGTGATCGGCTCGAGCTCTTTGTGCCGAGCCTTGGCAAGCGTATCCAGCTTGACCCGATGCAGCTCGAAGCGATCGTCACGCTGAAGGCTGAACGGTTTTCGGAATTCCTGGCCCTGGTGATGGAGCGGGATGGGCCGGATTGAAGCGATAAATAACAGAAGGGGAAGATCTTGGTAAAACGTCCAGGTAATGTGGTTGACGCCATATATCAGACCTTGCACGAACGGATTATCAATGGCGTGTATCCACCGGGCGTGAAGATGTCCCAACTTGAGCTTGCCGAGGACCTCAAGGTGAGCCGCACGCCTCTGCGCGAGGCACTCAACCGCTTGCAGTCGAATCGACTTGTGGTTGGCAATAGCAATCGTGGTGTCGAGGTCGCCGCCGTGCGACCCGAAGAGACCGAACAGTGGTACGCACTACGCCTGATGGTGGAGCCCACTGTGATCGCCGGCATCTGCAGTGATCTGTCCAGGGATGATCTCGCGACGATGCGCAGCGCGTTGGACGACATGGATCGCAATCGCGAGCGCACCAAGGACTACCAGAAGGCACACCATCGCTTTCACGCTGTGGCGCTGCAGCATTATCCGAACGTGATCCACGAGATGATCGAATCGATCTATCAGCAGATCATGCGGCACCAGCGCGCCTATTTTTCCCGTCCGCGCGCGGCGGAAGACTTCATTGATGTCGACCGGCTATTTCTCGATGCGTTGAGCGAAGGGGATGCGGTGAGTGCGCGGCACTTGCTCGAGTTCCATCTGATCGATGCCGCGTTTGGCTTGCTGTATGACGTAGATCACGACTATGTGCCGAAGTCTCTGCTGATGATTGCGCGTGGCCTCGGCATCGAAATCGAATGCGATGATTCGGGGATACCGAAGCGGCCGGCCAGAGTGACATGGACTGCCCGCGAATCGGCCGTTCTGCCCGCTCTGCGCACCAGTAATCTCGAGTTCGTGGCTCCGTCTACGGCTCGTCCCAAGGGCAAACATACAGTCACAAAACGGAGGTAAGACGATGAACTATCGCATCGGTATGGTGGTGCCGAGTTCTAACACCACGATGGAAACTGAAATTCCAGCAATGCTGCGCGCACGCGAGCTGTTCTATCCGGACGAGCGCTTTACGTTCCACGGCTCCCGCATGCGCATGAAGCATGTGACTCCAGAAGAACTCAAGGCAATGGATGCCGACTCGTTGCGCTGCGCGCAGGAGCTGGCTGACGCACAGGTAGACGTGCTGACGTACGCGTGTCTCGTTGCGATCATGGCACAGGGTCGCGGTTATCACCGGGTCAGCCAGGACAACCTCAGCAACATCACGAAGCGGGATAGCGGCCACGGCATTCCGGTCGTTTCCTCGGCCGGCGCATTGGTTGAGGCACTCAAGCATCTTGGCGCTAAACGCATCTCGGTAATCGCACCGTACATGAAGCCACTGACCGGCCTCGTCTGCGATTACATCGCGGCGGAAGGCTTCGAAGTGCACGATGCGTTGAGCCTCGAAGTGTCGGATAACCTCGCAGTCGGACGGCTCAATCCACTCAATCTCGTCGATCTGTCGAGCAAGGTTAGTACCCATGGCATCGATGCACTCGTGATCAGCGCCTGTGTGCAGATGCCTTCCCTGCCAGCTGTGCAGCCCGTGCAGGATCGTTTCGGCATTCCTGTCCTGTCGGCGTCGGTCGCAACGACCTGGCGCGTTCTCAAGCAGCTCGGACTTGAGCCGCGCGTTCCTCAGGCAGGCAACCTCCTCGCTTGACCCTCCAGGGTCGTCCCCTGCGCGACGACAACGGAGCCAACCCCCGCCAAAAATGAACCATCTTTTCAGGGTTAGTCCGGATTTTTGATGTGTATACAGTTTTGGATAAACAAATGAATATATGTAGGTGTGTGCTGGTTCCGTGATTTTGTCGATCAATAACGCAGAAGGGGTGACTATGAGTACTGTGCAGAACAGCGGGCAGTCTCCGCTGAAAGTGACTTACCAGGAGGACCCGCGGGTAGCTGAAGAGCAACGGGACACCGAATACGGTGGCCATATCGTGCCGCCTGGTGCACGTGTCAGTCGTGGCGCACTGGCTCTGTCTGCGTCGTCGCTGATCAGCGGTCTGGTGTGGCTGTTTTATGGCGCTTTGGTTGCGAGTCTGGTTGGCACACACGAAGCGATGATCGGCATGCTGGTGTCGCTGGCCGCATTTATCGTGATCAACTGGCCACTTGCGAAATGGGGCACCCGGCACGGTCTGGACGCAACGCTGATGAGCCGCCGTGTATTCGGATTCTCGGGCGCGGCGTTGATATCGTTGTTGACCGCTGCAAATGTGACGTACTACGCCGTGTTCGAAAGCAGCGTCGTGGCTTCGGCCATGAAGGGCTATTTGGGCGGACCAAATCTGCGCATCTGGTACCTGATCGTGGTCGCAGCGATGCTACCGCTGATGCGAGGGAGCGTGCAGACCTGGATGGGTAAGCTCAACGGCATCCTGCTGCCCCTGTTCCTCGCTGGTCTCGTCGCGTCGGTGGTAGTCACGGGTGTGAACAGCGGTTGGAACATGAACTGGACTTCCACGAAGGGCGTGATTCCACCGCAGGCGCTTGGCATTCCTGGATGGCTGTTTACCTGTGTGCTCTATATGGGCACCTGGTTGCAGATGCCGCTCACGCTTGATTTCTCCCGCTTTGGCCGTCCTCAGGATCTCGGCTTTCATCGAGGCGTATCGTTCGGCTTCGTGTTCTTCGCGTTCTCCTACTTCATCAATGGCGTCGTTGGCATCTTCCTGGTTCAGGCCTCGGGCCTCGATGTGGCCGTCAACGAGGCGGGTGTCGTCAGCGCGATCCTCAAGTCCCTCGGGATTTGGGGCCTGCTGTTCGTGCTCGTCACGCAGGTTCGCATCAACACGCTCAACTATTACCTCGCATCGATGCACTGGCAGCGTCTCGCGAAGCGCTACCTCCGGCTTGATTTCTCGCGTCTGACCTGGGTGCTGTTGACAGGTATCGTCGTGTTCGGGCTGATGCTGACGGACGTGTTTGGTTATCTGCAGCGTGCGCTGATGTGGCAGGGCGTATTTATCGTGAGCTGGGTCGGTATCGTGATGACCCACCTGATTCTGACACGCGAGGATCGTGAGGGCGGGCCTGAATTCCGTCCAGGCCGCTTACCATCCGTCACCGCGGGGCTGGCTGCCTGGCTGGCGGCATCGGTGATCGGCATCGCCATTGCTGAGAACAAAGCGGCGTTTCCTGTAGCCTCGAATCTTGCTCCGCTGATTACGCTGGTTGCGAGCGTGATGCTGTACCTGTTGGTGCGTCGCCAGGTGCTCAGGTCCATGCCGAATCGCGGTGATGATCCGCGCCATGCGGTGAAAGACCCCTGGGGTGCGTACATCGGCTGCCATGTGTGTGATCGCTCGTATCTGGTCATGGAAATGGACAGCGATCCGAGCGCCGGTGGTGCGGGGATCTGTGCGGTCTGTGCCATGAATCGTGGTCCATTCCGGCTGGCTTGCCTGCCGCGGGAATCCAGGCCCACGGTTGTGAGCGACGTGCATTGAGCTCTATCTCGTCATGATGTCGAGGTTCCTCGCACGCCACGTTTAACGCGCTATGCCTATTTGCACGGCAGCGTTCCCGATGAAGACATGCATGACGAGCCAGATAATTCTCCATTCACATAGGAATCCTCTATGAGTTTCGCCACGTTGTTTCGTGCCGGCCAAATCGGTAGTCTCGAACTGAAGAACCGCATAGTGAAGTCGTCGCAGGCAACGGCGACCGCGAACCCTGACGGCACCGTCACGCAGCGTACCGTTAATCACTACAAGCGCCTTGCCGAGGGCGGGGTAGGCCTTGTGATGGTCGAGTACAGCTATGTCGACGACGACGCAGCGAAAGCGCTTCATAACCAGTTGGGCGTGAGCCGGCGCGAGCATGTCGCGGGCCTTGGCTGGCTGGTCGACGAGGTACATGCGGCGGGTGCGAAAGTCGGACTGCAGATTGCGCACGGTGGTCGCCAGAAATTCCTCGCGACCGCGCCGATCAAGAGCGCGTCGGACGTATCGTGGGACGAGATCGAGCGTCAGTACGGCGTCCGCCCGACGCCGATGACGCATGAGGAAATTGATGGTGTCGTGCGCGCGTTCGGCGATGCTGCTGCGCGTGCGGTGGCTGCGCGCTTTGATGTGGTCGAAGTCCACGCAGGTCATGGCTACCTGATCACGAACTTCCTGTCGCCCCATACAAATCGCCGCACCGACGAGTACGGCGGAAACTTCGAGAACCGTGCGCGCCTGCTGCTCTCGATAGTGAGCGAGATCCGCCTGCGGATCGGCTATGTGGTGCCGCTCAATGTCCGTTTGTCTGTGGTCGATTACGAGCCGGACGGCATCACAATCGAGGAAACCGTCGAGCTGTGTCGCCTGCTTGAACAGGCCGGCGTCAGTGCGATCCACGCGTCCGGCGGTCACCATGCCGGCATGGAGTACGAGGTGAGTCCGTGGTACATGCCGCGTGCGCTGCACCGCTGGGGCTGGGAAAAGATCCGCGAGGCCGTGAAGATTCCTGTGATCGCATCCGGTTCGCTGGTCTCTCCGGTTGTCGCATCGGAAATCGTGGCTTCTGGTTCAGCGGAATTCGTGTCGCTTGGTCGCGCGATGCTTGCCGATCCAGACTGGGCGAACAAGGCACGTGAGAATCGTCTGCTTGACATCGTGCCGTGTATTCGCTGCAACGATGGCTGTCTGCACCGTGGCCTGAACGAGGGGCGAAGCACGGGCTGTACCGTCAACCCGTCGATGGCCAACGAGTACAAATTCACTCTCGAGCCCGTGGAAACATCGCAGCGCGTTGCAGTGGTCGGTGGTGGTCCCGCTGGCTTGCATGCGGCCGCTGTGCTTGCCAGGCGCGGGCATTGGGTGACGTTGTACGAGGCAGAGGAGCTCGGCGGCAAGCTCCGCGTCGCGACGCGCTCGCCGCGCAAGCAGGATGCGGCGGCGCTCCTTGCGCATCTATTGCACCAGGCAAAGCACCCGAACATCGAAGTCGTCAAGGCGCAGGCCACGGTCGAGCTGCTGCGTCAAGGCGGATTTGCCCGCGTCGTGCTGGCCACTGGCGCGAAGCCTCGTAAAACGGACTGGAAGGGGGAAGGCAAGTTGCCAACCGTATTGGCTGCGGGCCTCAAAACGACAGACCAGCTGAAAGGCCCAATCGTCGTGGTGGGTGGCGGTTTGAGCGGATGCGATACCGCGCTCTGGCTTGCCCAGTCTGGGCGCGCCGACGTGACGCTGGTTGAAGCAGAATCCGGCCTGCTGTCACACGGCGAAGTGTTCACTGACGTAATGGGCATGCCCGGTCTGCTCGATAAGGCTGGGGTGAAGATTGAGGTCGGCGCTGCGGTTTGCGGTCAGGACACAGATGGCATCTGGGTGCGCAAAGGGGAGGCTGAGCCACGCCATATTGGCGCTGCAACGTTGGTGCTGGCCACAGGTTACGAGCCTGACGGCGCGCTGCTCGAGCAGCTTCAGCGGGAACTGCCCGGCGTTGAGGCAATCAGGATTGGCACGGCACGTGCCGGGTCCCGGTTGTTCGATGCACTGCACGATGCGTTCTTTGCGACACGGATCTTGTAAAGCGCACGCAGGGCTGGCGCCGCGAGGTTTTGGGGCGGCGCGGCGATCCTGGATACCCGATGGAGTTGGTGAGAGCGAATCGGTTCGATCGAGACCAATGATTGAATCTGTAGCTGGCGGTCAGTAGCGGGGGCACGCGTGGGTATGCTGAAAGCGACGGAAGCGCTTGTCACTGGAGCTGGACGCGGAATTTGTCGGGTGTTATGTAGCACTACGCATCATAGAGGTGATCCAACTGATGTTTGAAACCTTCGCTTCCTGGTATTGCCTGTGATCGAACAACTCTCGTTGGGCATCTTGAGCAGGCATGGTTTCGACACCTTACCGAGCATCACGAAGTTTTCTTCACTAATAAGGTTACAAGCGATGAGACTGAAAAATAGGCAGTCGGTGTTATTGATTACGGCGAGTCTGGCCGCGCCCGCTGCGTTTGCGCAGAGCAGTGTAACGTTGTATGGCATATTGGATGCCGGCATTTCGTGGGTTAGCAATCAGGGTGGCCACTCTGTGACCAAATTCGACGACGGAATCAACGCACCGAGTTTCATTGGGTTGCGTGGATCGGAAGATTTGGGAGGTGGAACGAAGGCGATCTTCGCGCTCGAGTCTCAGATCGCGATCGGCAGCGGTAGCAATATCCCAGGTCAGGGCATTTTTGGGCGGCAGGCGTATGTCGGACTCTCGGACGAGCGACTTGGGACGCTAACCTTGGGTAATCAGTTTGATTTTATTTACGATTCGTTCGCTGGCGGGCACAACGAGCCGGCCGTCCTGGCCGGCGGACTTTACAATTTCCGCGGTGGTCCATTTCAGGCATTGGGTTTGCCGTCCAGTAATTCGAACGGCGCTGCTAACCCAAGCGGATCGAGTGACTGGGACCGTGGTGCAGGTGAGCAGGTGTTTAGTGCAGTCAAGTACAAATCTCCTGTTTTTCGTGGTATGTCGTTCGGACTCCTATATGGCCTGGGTGGCGTGCCTGGAGCGTTTAGTAAAGGTTCAACGTTCAGCGCGACGCTGACGTACGCATCAGGGCCGTTAGGATTGGCAGCGGCCTATACTGACGTGCGGTATCAGGGAGCTATCACGACAGGTGATGTAGAGCCGTTCCGGACATGGGGCGTAGGGGGACACTACGACTTTGGCTCGGTCACGACCGCCGCATTGTTTACCACCACGCGCAATGTCAATTCTGGGGCATCGGTCTATGCGGCGGAGGTCGGCGCAAACTGGACGATCACGCCCGCCGTATCACTGGGTGGTGAGTATTTGTACATGAAGGGCAATGATGAACTGAACAATGTCCATGCGAACCAGTTCGGCGCGACGCTGAGTTATCTGCTTTCGAAACGCTCGCTGATTTATGTGCAGGGTGTCTATCAGCGTGGCAGCGACGGCGCACATGCTCAGATCAACGGCGTTGAACTACCTGAGAGCCTGGGCGCCTCAACCACGCCGACTCAGGCGATTGCACGCATTGGCGTGCGCACCCTGTTCTGACACCGTGTTCAGGCAATGGAACCCGCCGACCTAACGGAATTTATTCAATCTGGAGAAGCGCGCTCTCAATTCTGAAGTGCAAGACCTTGACTTGTATAAAGTGTTGCGATGGAAAAAGGATACCAACATCCAGCCTGAAGAGCGGCTGACGATTGCCAGGCTACACCTGCAGGGTTCAAGCATCCGGGCCATGGTCCGGATGCTTGGGCGCTCAACTTCGACCATGAGCTGCCAACTGGCCGGAAACAGCGTGCCTGACTGCTATGTTTGGGTTCCGGCCAGGCGCTGAGCGTCGCATGACTCAATCCCATAGCAGTGGGGCGATGATGGCTGCTACGGGAGGACGGTGGCGCTTGCGCTGAAGTTGCCGTTTGTTTGATGGCTTGCAGTTTTTTTCATAAACCATAAGTCCGCATTTCTTTGCGATAAACCATAAGCCAAGTTTCCTGGTTCATATTGTGGTCTATTCGTCAGCCACGCACACAACGAAACCCCGCATACACATATTGATATCGCGGCTGAAACCAGTTGCGGAACGTCGGCCGCAACATGCATGCCGCAGTACGCGCCGAACCGCCCTTGAGCACGTAATGTTGCCCATCGAAGAAGTTGGCCGAGTAGCCCAGATAAAACGGAAACGCTTCGAAACCTGGCAGCGCGTCGAACGGGGTCGACGTCCATTCCCAGCCGTTGCCGAACTGACCTTCGACGCCGAACGCGCTCACGTTGTCCGGATGGCTATCCACAGCCTGTGGATCCCAGCGGCGGAAATCGAAATTGCCCGAGCTCGCATGCGGCGCGCCGTGCGAAGCGCGTTGCCACTGCGCTTCAGTCGGCAGCGACTTGCCTGCCCAGCGCGCGTACGCGCTGGCTTCAGCGTGGCTCACATACACCGGCCAGTCGGCTGGCAACGGGATCTCGTCGAACATCGTGCGTAGCATCCACATGCCATCCCGCTGCGACCAGCCCGCAGGATGTTCGATGTGTTCGGCTTCCTTCCACGCCCAGTCCTTGTCCGTCCAGAACGAGCGCTCGCGGTAGCCGCCCGCATCGACGAACGCGCGGTACGCGCCGTTGCTCACCATATGCCGGTCGATCTCGAACGCGGGCACGTCCACGCGCTCCTCGCCAAACTCGTTGTCCCAGCCGAACTCGCCATCTTCCCTTGGCATGCCGAGCATCGTCGAACCGGCCGGCACATGGACCATCGAGTCGGCGATCACGTGAACCGGATCGGTCGTCGCGTCTGAAATTTCCGGTGCGATTTTCTGTGCAAGCGGCAGTTGATGCAGCATGTACGCAAGCGTCTCCGCATGCATCAGGCGGTGCTCGATTGCGACATGCAGCAGTTGCTCTGCAGACCCTGTCCGCATGCCCTCATGCGCGAGTTCGAATGAAGCGAGGTGTTCATCGATCTGCGCGCGGGCGCGAGCAGCATAGTCGCGGACGGTGTCGAGCGATGGCCAGTCGCCGGGCTCGTCGGTGGGGAAGCCACCGTCGACAGGATCGATGCCGAATGCAAACAGCTGATCGAGTTGCGGACTGAAAGCGGGCAGATCGAACAGCCGCTGATCCAGAAGATTGCGGTCGAAAGCTTCGAGATGTCCGATGTAAAACACGATCCGGTGACGCTCGCGGATCGGCCGTTCGTAGAGGAATTCGGGTTTGACGACGGCGAAGAGTGCGTCGCTGACGCGGCGCGCTTCGATAAGCCGATGGACAAGCGGATGCTGGAGGGCGGGTTCGCGATTCATTGCGCCGGGTCTCCTTGTGGAGGTCAGTCTGAAACTGTACCTGCGCGCAGAACACATGCCAAGGCGAATCGACACTCCGTGCGCCGCGGCGGAGCGGCAACGAAGCGGCGCCGGAGCTGACTTACAGGTGCTGAAGACCTTCGAAATCGACGATGCGGATGAACTTGCCCTGGGTGTCGAGCAGGCCGCGCTTTTGAAATCTTGACAGCGTCCGGCTGACCGTTTCGAGGGTCAAGCCGAGGTAGCTGCCCATGTCTTCGCGCGTCATCCGCAGATTGAATTCGTTTGACGAATATCCGCGCTGCGCATTGCGTCTGGACACATCGAGCAGAAACGCGGCGACGCGCTCGTCAGCGCTGAGCGATCCCAGGACCATCATCTGCCCTGCCTCGCGGACGATCTGTTCGCCCATCAGCTTGTGAAACCGGTCCTGCATCGAGCCGATTTCCCGACACAGACGCTTGAGCGCAGCGTAAGGCACGATGCACACCGAGCTGTCCTCCAGCGCAACCGCGCTGCACGCGTGCACCCCGTCGCTGATGCCGTCGAGACCGAGGGCTTCGCCCGCGATGCGCAGGCCCGTCACCTGTTCGCGCCCGTCCCGATGTGCCATCGACGTCTTCAGCGACCCGGAGCGCACCGCGTAGAGGTTGTCGAACGGATCGCCGCCGCGATAGAGCGCTTCGCCGCGGCGGATCGTGCGCGCGGTACAGATCAGCGCTTCGAGCTTCGGCACGTCGCTGGCCTCCATGCCCTGCGGCATGCAGAGGTGCCGCATTGCGCAGGTCGAGCAGCGAGCTGCATCGCGTGCCGCGCGAACCGGACGGGCGGCGCGGCGAGGCCGGTTCGCGGTGGGCGGCGGAAAGGTTGCAGTGAGCATGATCGGAACCGGTCGAGTGATGGTGCCCTGATTGTCCCACCCGCCCGGCGCGGCCCTTCGCGACAAAACGACGCGTCGATAGGCAGCGCGCGACGTTGAGCGGCGTCATGGTTTTCCGCACCACGCGAGGGCGCATCCCCGCGCGAGCGCGCACGACCGTCTCACCGTGCGACGCCGGGCCGCTGCGGCGGCGGTCAGGCTAGACGCCGCCGGTTTTCTCCGCAGGCGGCTCCCGGCCGGCTGCCGAAGGCACGAGCAGCACAGGCAAGGTTGCCTGCCGCACGACGCGCTCAGCGACACTGCCAAGAATCAGACGCTGGAAGCCACGCCGGCCGTGTGTGCCCATCACGAGCAGATCGGCCTTGAAGGCGTCGGCGGCGTTCAGGACCAGAACTGAAACGTCTTCGAGCGAAGAGGCTTCGCCGGTTACCAGATCGCCCTCTATGCCCTTCTCGCGCATCGCCTGGACCAGCTCGGCGCCCAGTTCCTTGCCCTGCTCGACCAGCCGGTTACGCAGGATCGACGGATCGTAGCCGGGTGCCTCGAAGTACATCGGTGTGTTTTCCACGGCGTAGAACGCCTCCAGCACCGCGCCATTCGACACGGCCAGGTCGAGTGCGGCATTGAAGGCGCGGCGCGACGTTTCGCTGCCGTCGACTGCTACCAGAATACGTGTGTACATGAGACCTCCGCAGCGGATGAACCAGATGGTGCGCGCAGTCCTTCGGGGAAGACAAGACGTCCCGAAGGACCGGTGCGGGATAGATGCATGTGCAGCGCAAGCTTAAATGATCCGTGAAAAGGACGCACTTTCCCATGATGTAAATCAAGTGGTTAGCCGACGCGGAGCGTGCCGCCGGGTCCGCCAACTCCCTGTCATATGGACTTCACAGCCTGTCGGTCGCCTTTGCTGGTCAAATATTTCGGTCAGGATGGAGGCCAGTTTGCCTTACAATCATGCTCAATTCAGACAAGCTGCTGCCATCGACGATGAACGAGCGCAAATCATCCGGGTTGCCCGACAGGATCTACGGGGACATCCTGAACCGTATTCTCGAAGGCGAGTACAAGGAAGGTGAGCGGTTGCCTACCGAGCACGCGCTCGCCGAGCGTTTCGAGACGTCGCGCCCGACGGTTCGCGAAGCGCTCGCCCGGCTGCGCGCGGACGGCATCATCAGCACCCGGCACGGTTCGGGCACCACGGTCGCGCGTCGGCCCGATCCGGACGTGCGCCGCTTTGCGCCGCTCGAGACACTGTCCGATATTCGCCGTTGCTACGAATTCCGCATCGTGACCGAGGCCGGCGCGGCCGCGCTCGCCGCGCAACAGGCCGAGGCCGACGATATCGCCGCGATCCAGCTGGCCTGGGACGAACTGGAGCGGATCATCGAAACACAGGGCATCGGCGCGAAAGATGATTTCGCGTTTCACCTGGCTGTGGCGCGCGCGTCGAAGAACCAGTTTTTCATCACCGTGATGTCGTTTATCGAAGAGCAGATCGTCTTCAGCATGAATCTGTCGCGCAATCTATCGCTTGTGAAAACGGTCGAACGGCAGCGCCTCGTGCAGGCCGAACATCTGGCCGTGCTCGAAGCGATCCGGCGCAAGGATTCCGCCGCCGCCGGGCAGGCGATGCGTGCTCACCTCGAAAACGCCCTCAACCGCATGTTCGGTTCGTAATTCCCGCTGTTTTCCTGCTCTCCTGCTGGCTGCAGTCAGCTGCCTTTTGATCGCCGTTTTGTCTTTTGCGCGCCGCGAGGCGCCGTTCCGAAGTGAATCGTTCCAGGCCCCTGCCTTTCCGTGACGCGTTGCTGGCCATGCTCGGCATCGCACTCGTCAACATGCTGGTCGCGCTCGACCAGACCGTCGTGAGTACCGCGCTGCCATCTATCGTGTCCGAGTTGCGCGGCTTCGAGTTCTACGCGTGGATCGCAAGCGCCTATCTGCTGGCCTCGGTAGTGACCGTGCCGGTGTTCGGCCGCCTCGGCGACTACTTCGGGCGCAAGCGCTTCGTGCTTGCCGCCGTGATCGTCTTCACCGTGGCGTCCGCGCTGTGCGGCCTGGCGACGAGCATGCCGTTTCTCGTCGCCGCGCGCGGCTTGCAGGGCGTGGGCGGCGGGATGATGGTGGGCACCGCGTTCGCTTCGATTCCCGATCTGTTTCCCGATCCGCGTGCACGCGTGCGCTGGCAGGTCATCATGGCCGCGGCGTACGGGATCGGCACGGCGGCAGGGCCGTCGCTCGGCGGCTGGCTGAGCCAGCATTTCGGCTGGCGCTCGACGTTTCTCGTCAATCTGCCGGTTGGTGTCCTTGCGCTGTACTTCATCTGGGCGCACCTGCCGAACTACCGCCGCGAGACGACCGGCGAAGTGCGCATCGACTGGACCGGCGCGGTGCTCGTCGCGCTGGTGCTCGGCGGTTTCCAGATGTTCATCGAGGCGGTGCCGAAAGAAGGGCTGACAGGCGGCAACCTCGTGCTGGGCGCGCTGGTGATGATCGGCGCGGCAGCGCTCCTCGTCTGCGAGCGGCGCGCCACGCACCCGATCGTGCCGCTCGACCTCTTCAAGGACGCACAACTGGTCACGCTCTTCACGCTGTCGACGCTGTCCGGTTTCGTGATGTTTTCGCTGATCTTTTTCGCACCGCTGCTGTTGCAGGGCGGTTTTGGCCTGTCGCCGCAGCAGGCCGGCCTGCTGGCGACGCCGATCGCCGCGTGCATCGCGCTCGGCAGCGTGATCAATACGCGCATTGTGATTCACATGCCGAAACCGACGCTCATCCTGTCGATTGGTTTCTCGCTGCTGGTCGCCGCCTCGGTGGGGCTTGCGCTGGCCACGCCGGCCACGCCGCACGTCTATCTGGAGTTCGCCATGGCCGCGGTCGGTATTGGCCTCGGTTTCATCCTGAACAATCTGAACGTATTCGGGCAGGAGATCGCCGGCCGCGAGCGGTTCGGCATCACGACGGCACTGCTGCAGTCGACCCGAATGGTCGGCGGGATGCTCGGCACCAGTATCGTCGCGACAATCGTCAACCGGCGCTACCTCGCCGGCGTCGAGGATTCGTTGCGGGTACTGGGCGAGCCGGCGGCTTCGACTTGGCTGCCGCATCTGTCCGATCCGCGGATCCTGATCGATGAGACCTTGCGCGACTCACTGCTCGCGCATCTTGCCAAGGCAGGGCTGAACGGCGCGGGTCTCGTCGACGCCGCGCGGCATGTGCTGGTGCAGTCGATTCACATCGGCGTGATGCTGACGGGCGGCGCAGCGCTGGTGGCCGCATTCGTGGTGCGCCGGATTGCGCACATCACTTTCCGGCGCAGTGGCAGCTAGCGTCGCCCGGTGCGGGATCTGTCAACGTCGCGCCATGTTGTAGCGGCCGCTAACTGACCCGCCGGCCAGGCGTCAGGCTGCAGCCGCCATCGGTCCGAACAGCGCCGTGCGGGTCTGCGAACTCACGGCAATATCCAGCGCGACCGCGTTTTCAACGCCGATTCGCAGCGGCGGCCCAAGACGTTTGAGTTCGATGCCCGTCTTGCGCAGCAGGCGCTCGATCGGTGTCGTGGTGACCGTCACGTAGCGTGTGATGCCCATCCGGTCGGCGAACGTGACGAGTTCGTGGATCGCGTGCATCGTCAGGTCTGCGAAGCCGAATGCCTGCTCTTCGCCGTTGGTGTCGACCACAAAACGACTCAATTCCCAGATGTGGCGGCCGACCGGTGCGGCCTCGCCGTGCAGCAGTTGCGGAAACGTATCCTTCAGCATGTTGGGACCTTCTGTTGGCATCAGCCGCCAACATCCGCGAACCTCGCCGCTCCTGTTCTGGATCAGCATGTAGTGGGGACCGAGCGCGTCGTACCCGTCGATTTCCATTCCGGCGATGGTCGGAATGTCCCATCCGAGCCGGCCGTGAAAGACGCGGGCTCGCAGTCGGTACATTTCGTTGATGTGGTTGTTGTCGAAGTCTTGCCTCAAACCGATCCGGATAGCAGCTTGCATTTCGTTCTCCCATGCGAGTGGTCAACCCAATACGCATGAAAACTTATGCATTCTGGATGGAATTACTACCTACCTACCTGGATAGGTGTAGGGCGCGCACCAGTTCGGGAGAATCGTTGTGGGCAGCAGCAAACAACGGACGGACATCATGGAACAACTCGAGAATCACTGGCAGGCGAGTCATCACACGGACACCCACACCCGTACGCCGGATGGGCTGTCCGCTGTCGATCGCGTTTCGATCATCGCGTACCGGAAAAAAAAGAAGGAAAGCCAGCGGCGGTTCTGGGCACGGTTCGGCGTGACGCAGTCGCGTGGCAGCCGTTTCGAATCCGGTGCGGAAATTCCGGCGCCCGTGTCAATCCTGCTCGGGCTCTATTTCACGAAGACAATTTCCGACAATGACCTGGGCCGCGCAGAGCGCATCCTGCATGACAGCGGCGCCCGGGAACTGGTCAGTCTGGCTCAATGACGCCTAGCTGCGTGGCGATCACCGCCGCCGCGCGTCGCGAGTTCACGCCGAACTTGGTCCGGATGTTCTTCATGTGGAAGTTCACCACGGCTTCCGAGCAGTTCAGGATGTGAGAAATCTCCCAGGTGGACTTGCCTCGCGCGGTCCACCTCAGACATTCGAGCTCACGCGGCGTGAGTTTCGGAATGAACTCCTCTGCGTGTGCGTTCACATGGCGCTGGCTTGTGTCGATCACGACATCGCGCAACAGGACGAGATTCGGCAGGGCCGCATCGACGTGCCGCCAGAAGTCCTCAGTTGGCTGGCTATCGTTGACGAAGCACAGCATCCCGGCTTCCTGCCTCGGCCCGTGAATAGGCAGCGACACCCCCGCGCGCAGTCCGTAGGCGCGAGCCTCCTCATACATTGATTGCTGCGGCTCGGTCGTGAAGATTTCGGGCGACCAGACGAGTGGCGAAGCGCGCGTCGCACAATGCGCGACCGTCGGATCGATGTGCATGAGCCCCTGTTCGTCGTAGGTTCTTCGCCAGGAGGGTGAGTAGGTGCTGCGCACGAACGCGTCCTCCAGCCGGATGCCCGGGCGCGGCAGCATCGCGAGGAGAATCTGGTTGAAGCCCCAGTGATTGGCAAGGCGAGCTAGCGCCTCGAACCACGTCGCTTCATCGCTGGCGTTGAGCAGCGGCGACATCTGCTCAATGAAATTTAACGGCACAAACGGCTCCCTCAGATCGCGGCCGGCCAGGCTGCCGACATTGCGAAGCGGATTCGTGGCCCGCTGCAATCTACACGTTAATTTATCATCATTTGTATTTGGTAATTAACCCGATTCGTATCGGGTTGGGCGGCTACGCACCCGGCGTTCCGCAAGCCTCTATCCATAACCCTCCCGCGCAATGGGGCTCATTTTCCCGCTTGCCCTGCGCATATCGGTGTATTCCCCGAAAAATAGCGAATAAATGTAAGGATTGGGAATCGTTTATTAGAGTGGTTCAAGCATAAATAGATAATCAGGTCGTCACATTGTTTTGAACCCACGAATATCAGCGGGTTGACAAATCAGGGAGGCCCACTCGATGGGCCGGCGATTCTCCGTAGATTCCCTGGTGGTTGTCATACGAAATTGTTCTTCGAAGTGGCGAAATTCTGCCCGCCAGAATCCCGTGTTGGCTCTCAAGTCGTTGAAATGGTGATGTTTGTGATGTTGTCAGGCGAGCCGCTGGTCGTCTGGGGCCGCATCCGCATCACTTGATTTGTTTGACAACATTAAACGCGCGGTGCTACCTTGGCGAGCATCCTGACCCCATTCGTCCCTGAGGTGCCATGAACGTCTCACCCATTCTCGAACACGAGTTTGCCGCCAGCGTTATGGCTGTGCCTCCGCTTGCCCGCCGTGCTGACTATTCGCTCGATGCTACTGAGAACCTCAAGCTGATCCGGCATATCGAAGCGGGCGGCGTGCGTACGCTGCTGTACGGCGGCAATGCGAATCTTTATCACGTCGCCGTCAGCGAATACCGCGAACTGCTCGATCTGCTCGCCGAAAGTGCGGGCCCGCAAACGCGCGTGATTCCGGCCATCGGTCCGGACTACGGCAAGATGCTCGACCAGGCGCGCATCCTCGCGCAGACCAACTACCGTACCGCGATGGTGTTGCCGCTTGGGGGATTTACGACTTCCGAGGGCGTCGAAGCCGGTCTTACCCGTATCGTCGATGTAGCCGGCATGCCGCTCACGCTCTACATCAAGAGCGAGAACTATGTGGATGTCGATACGCTTGCGCGCCTCGTCGACCGCGGCACGCTCATCGCCGTCAAATACGCGATCGTGCGCGATAACCCGGCGGACGATCCCTACCTGCAGCGTCTGCTCGAGAACGTGAGTCCGTCGAAAGTCGTCTCGGGCATGGGCGAGCGGCCCGCGCTCGTGCACGTTCGCGATTTCGGTCTGGCCGCATGGACGACGGGGTCGGGCTGTATCGCCCCGCACTCGGTGATGGCACTCCTGCGAGCCGCGAAAGAAAACCGCGCGGCAGAGGCGCAGCGCATTTACGACGCATTCATGCCGCTGGAAACGCTGCGCGACGATATCTCGCTGATTCGCGTGCTGCATGATGCGGTGACCTTCTCGAAGATCGCCGATATGGGTGCGATCACGCCGCTGCTCAGTTCGACGCCGCAGGAGCATCATGCGAAGATCGATGCCGCGACGCAGGCGCTGCTTGCGTTCGAGCGCGAACTTGCGGAACGTCCGTGAAAAACTGAGGACGTAGTCCGACTATCTGGTTTATCCGCTGCCGGGCCGCACGCAAGTCGCGGCCCGTTCGGCGTTTCACAGGAGTTGCAAGATGCAGATTACCGGAGACATGCTGATCGGCGCCTCCGCGGTGCGCGGGACCGAGGGCACGCTGCGCGCATTCGACCCGGTGCGTAACGCCGACATCGAACCCACCTTCGGCGGCGGCAGTGCAGCCGATGTCGAACGGGCGTGTGAACTGGCCACGCGCGCGTTCGATCCGTACCGCCTGGCACCGCTTGAAACGCGCGCGCGTTTTCTCGAAGCGATTGCGGACAATATCGTCGCGCTCGGAGACGCGTTGATCGACCGCGCACATATCGAATCCGCACTGCCGAAAGGGCGCATCGAGGGCGAACGTGGCCGCACGGTCGGTCAGCTGAGGTTGTTTGCGTCGTTGGTGCGTGATGGCCGCTGGCTCACCGCAACACTTGATCCGGCGTTGCCGGATCGCAAGCCGTTGCCGCGTTCCGATCTGCGCCTGCAGAAGATACCTGTCGGCCCGGTTGCGGTGTTTGGCGCGAGCAATTTTCCGCTGGCGTTTTCAGTTGCCGGTGGCGATACGGCATCGGCGCTTGCGGCGGGTTGCCCGGTCGTCGTTAAGGCGCATCCGGCGCACCTGGGCACGTCGGAACTCGTCGGTCGGGCGATCCAGAAGGCCGTCGCAGACTGCGGTTTGCCGGAAGGCGTGTTCTCGCTCATCCTGGGCGCGGGCAATGCGATCGGCGAGGCGCTGGTTGCACATCCCGCGATCAGATCGGTGGGTTTCACAGGTTCGCGTCGCGGCGGACTTGCGCTCGTCGACATTGCATCGAAGCGTCGCGAGCCGATTCCCGTGTTCGCCGAGATGAGCAGCATCAATCCCTTCTTCCTGCTGCCCGGCGCGCTGGCACAGCGCGTCGACGCGATTGCGTCCGGCTTTGTCGATTCAGTGACGCTTGGCGTCGGCCAGTTCTGCACGAACCCGGGTCTCGTGATTGTGCTCGACGGCCCGCAGACGCAGCGTTTCATCGATGCCGCCGCGCAGGCGTTCGCGAAGAAAGAAGCGCAGACCATGCTGACCGCCGGCATTGCCAGTACCTACAAGGCAGCCATCGAGCGGCGCGCTGAAGCGGAGGGCGTCCGCAGCGTCGCACAGGGCGCTCCGACGGGCGCGTCGTGCGCCGCATTGCCTGCGCTCTTCACGACTACTGCCGCGCGGTTCCTGGCATCAGCCGAACTCGAGGACGAAATCTTCGGACCGACTTCGCTGGTCGTGACCTGCAGCGATGTCGCTGAGATGATCCGTGTGGCGGAGCACCTCGAAGGTCAGCTGACCGCGACGCTTCAGCTCGAACCCGACGACTACGAGCTTGCTCGACAACTGCTGCCGACGCTCGAACGCAAGGCGGGCCGCATTCTCGCGAACGGCTTTCCTACCGGCGTCGAGGTATCGTATGCGATGGTCCACGGCGGACCGTTTCCGGCGACGTCCGATGCACGCGCGACGTCTGTCGGCGCGACGGCGATCGAGCGCTTCCTGCGCCCGGTCTGTTATCAGGACCTGCCTGCGGCGCTGTTGCCTGAGGCGCTCCTCGACGACAATCCGCTGAAGCTGTGGCGTCTGCGGGATGGCAAGCTTGTCCAGGGTTGATCGCAGGATGATCGTTTGAAACAGCTCGTCTCTGCATGATTTCAGGTAGCAGCAAGCCTGCCAGGCAGGCGAGCGTTTGCGCTGGACGTCGCAGGCTTGCAGCAGGCGACGCGAGGCTACGCACACAAGGAGCACCATGACAGACAGCAGCCGTCGTTATCCTGATCCCGCCGTTCGCGTACTCGATCCTCGTTTCGCGGCGCTGCGTCTCGCGTCGGCCTCGGTCGAATGCCTGTACCAGGGGGCGCGCTGGTCCGAAGGGCCGGTGTGGTTCGGCGATGGGCGCTATCTGCTGTGGAGCGACATTCCCAACAACCGCATCCTGCGCTGGGACGAAGAGAGCGGCGTGGTCACGCCGTTTCGCCAGCCGTCGAACAATGCCAATGGCCACACGCGTGACCGCGAAGGACGACTCGTCAGTTGCGAGCATCTGACACGGCGTATCACGCGCACCGAGTACGACGGCTCGATCACCGTCCTCGCCGATCGCTATCGCGGCAAGCGCTTCAACTCTCCGAATGACCTGATCGTGAAGTCCGATGGGTCGATCTGGTTCAGTGATCCGACTTTCGGCATCGACGGGTTTTACGAAGGCGAGCAGCAGGAGTCAGAACTGCCGGCGTGTGTCTATCGCGTCGATGGCCAGTCGGGCGAGGTGACGGTCGTCGCGGACGACATCACGGGCCCGAACGGACTCGCGTTTTCGCCGGATGAGTCGTTGCTCTACGTCGTAGCCTCGCGCGAGGTGCCGCGCAAGATCCGCGTGTTCGATGTGCGCAGCGACGCACGCACGCTCGAAAACAACCGCGTGCTGATCGATGCAGGCGAGGGAACGCCGGACGGCTTTCGCGTCGACATCCACGGCAACCTGTGGTGCGGCTGGGGCATGGGCACCGACGAACTCGACGGTGTCCGCGTGTTCACGCCGCAGGGTCAGCCGATCGGCCATATCGCGCTGCCTGAGCGCTGCGCGAACGTCTGCTTCGGCGGCCGGCATCGGAACCGCCTGTTCATGGCGGCGAGTCATGGGTTGTACTCGCTGTATGTGAACACGCAAGGCGTAAAGGGCGGTTGAGACTGCGTGCGCAGACCGGTGCGCGTAGCAAGTTGCCAAACAAGTATTGGGGAAAATCCGGGTGGCACCTCCGGCTGCCAACATTGATTTTCAATCAAACCATTGTAAATAAAGAGATTTAATTCAATCTCGCCAAATGGTGCCATATCGGCCGTATCTTGCAATTTGCTTGACATCAACAACCCCGGTTAGCTATGTTCCACTAAGCGAGACATGTACCGCCAACTACTCAAGATGACCGGCGGACTTCCATACCAAGAAGCGAGGAGATGCAATGACTTTTGCTGGCAAGGTGTCAGTCAGGTTGGCGGCTGTCTGTGTAGCGGTCGGGGCCGCGTTTGCGCCGGTGGCGCGTGCTGCCGATCCGGTCACGTTGAACATCGTCGACGTCGCGGGCGATCTGCAACTGACCCAAAAGGGCTTTGAGGCATTCAAGGCGAAGTACCCCAATCTCGTTTCGAACATTACGTACACCAACGCGCCCGCGCCGCAATTGCCGGGCAAGATCAAGGCCATGCAGGCGGCAGGCCGGTCGGACATCGATCTGGTCCTGACGGGCACCGACGCGCTCGCCGCCGGCATCGAGCAGAATCTGTGGCAGAAGCTGCTGCCGGATAACGCAGCCGCTTTCCCTGGCGTACTCGACAGGTACGCGCCGGGTCCGCGCAAGATGCAGGACCTGGCCCAGGGCTACGGCCTTGAAGTGGCCTATATGCCTGCAGGTCCGCTGCTCGAATACAACCCCGCCAAGGTCAGCGACCCGCCGAAGACCCCTGATCAACTGCTGCAATGGTGCAAGGCGCATCCGAACAAGCTGATCTACGCGCGCCCCGCCAATTCCGGCCCGGGCCGTACCTTCCTGATGGGTCTGCCATACGTGCTGGGCGACAAGGATCCTCACGATCCGATCAACGGCTGGGACAAGACCTGGGCATTCCTCAAACAGCTGAACGACTGCATTCCGTACTACCCGGGCGGCACGTCGGCGGTGATGAAGGAACTGGGCGAGGGAACGCGCGACATGACCGTTACCGTGACCGGCTGGGACATCAATCCGCGCGCACTCGGCATCGTGCCGGCGGAATTCCGCGTGCAGGCATTCGACAACATGACGTGGGTGAACGATGCCCACTACATGGTGATCCCGAAGGGCGTGCCGAAGGAAAAGATCGACGTGCTCTACAAGCTGATCAACTTCATGCTCGAACCGGCACAACAGGCGTTGACGTATGACGACGGCTACTTCTATCCGGGTCCGGCCATCAAGGGCATGACCGAAGCGCAGGCGCCGGAACACAGCCAGGAAGTGCTGAAGAAATTCGGTCGTCCGGAGTACGCGAAGTTGCTGGCCGATCGTCCGCACGTTCTGCCGCTGGACGCCGCTGCGATGGTCGCCGCATTCCAGAAGTGGGACCGCGAAGTCGGCGCGGCGAAGACGAAGTAAGGGCAGTGCCTACCCAACGCACGTAGAAGCACGTTCACACGATCCGCGCGGCGGCCTTGCCGGTCACTTGCAAGGCCGCCGCCAGCGTCAGGAAACCGCCATGAAGCATCACTTTGAGCAGTTACGTCTCGACTCGGTCTCCCGTAGCTTCACGAATGCGGAAGGCCACGCAGTTGCGGCCTTGCAGGGTCTCGATCTCAACATCCAGCGCGGCGAATTTATCGCGTTGCTGGGGCCTTCAGGGTGCGGCAAGTCGACCGCGCTCAATTGCATTGCCGGTCTGCAGCCGCTCACGGGCGGCGGCATCTGGCTCGACGACAAGCGTATCGATGTGCTGCCGCCGGAAAAGCGCGGCTTCGGCATGGTGTTCCAGAACTACGCACTGTTTCCTCATATGTCGGTGCTCGATAACGTCGGCTTCGGGCTCAAGATGCGCGGTGTGCCAAAAAGCGAAGCGACCCGGCGCGCGCGCGAAGCGCTGCAGCTCGTGCAACTCGTCGGCCATGAGCGCAAGCTGCCGGGCCAACTGTCGGGTGGACAGCAGCAACGCGTCGCGATTGCGCGGGCGATTGTGATCGAACCGCCGCTCGTGCTGATGGATGAGCCGCTGTCCAATCTCGACACGAAACTGCGCATTGAAATGCGCGCGGAGATCCGCCGCATCCATAGCCAGCTCGAACGCGCGACGATTTACGTCACGCACGATCAGGACGAAGCGCTGTCGATGGCCGACCGCATCGTCGTGATGAAGGAAGGGGTCGTGCAACAGGTTGCCTCGCCGAAGGAAGTCTACGGCCGGCCGAAGAACCTGCATGTCGCGCGCTTCATGGGCTATCGCAACGTCGTGGAGTTCACGCTCGAAGGGATGCAAGGCGAAGGCGTGGCGGTAACGGCGAACGGCGTGCGTCTCGTCGGCACGCCGATGGAAGGGTTCAACAGCAAGCGCCTGAGCGTCGCGCTGCGTCCGGAGGATATGGAACTGGCGGCTCCTGGCATGGAGAACGCTTTCGACGCAGACGTCACAACCGTCGAATACGGCGGCCGCGATTCGCTGATTCGCGTGAAGACGGAATTCGGCGAGCTGTGGGCAAGGCTTGCCGGCGAATTTGCCGAAGGCGAGCGTGTCAGCCTGCGCGTGCCGCCGTCGCGCACGCTGGTGTATGACGGAGAAGCGCCATGAGCACCGCGCTGCTTGCGCCGCGTGCGCCGCGCGATACGAAGGGGTGGCTCGTCTCGCCCGCACTGATCTTCATTCTCGCGCTGTTCATCTATCCGTTCCTCTACGGTCTCGTGCTGTCGTTCCAGCCGACCAATGGCGGCAGCATCTGGGGCAACTACACGACGTTCTTCACGGATACGTCGATGTGGCCGACGATCATCGTCACACTGAAGCTTGCCGTGCCCGCGACGCTGATCAACGTAGGCGTGTCGATTCCGGTAGCGTTTGCGTTGCGCCGCAATTCGCCGTACCAGAGACTGGTCACGACGCTGCTGGTGATTCCCGTCACGCTCGGCACGGTGCTGATCGCCGACGGCATGCTGACTTACTTCGGCCCGAACGGCTGGTTTCCGCAGGCGTTGCAGGCGCTGCATCTGTACACGGATGAAGTGCGGCTGACGCACAACTACTGGGGCGTGCTGATCTCGCTGATCGTATCGGGCTTCCCGTTCGCTTTCCTGTTGACGCTGTCGTATGTGACCGGCATCGATCCGACGCTCGCGAGCGCCGCGGCCACACTCGGGGCCGGCTCATGGCAGCAGTTCCGGCAGATCTATCTGCCGCTTCTCGTGCCCGGTTTGACGATGGCTGCCTGTCTCTCATTCGTGCAGGCGTTTTCGGTGTTTCCGTCCGCGGTGCTGCTTGGCGCGCCCGCCGGGCCGACGCGCGTGATGTCGATTGCCGCGGCGGAAGCGGCGTTCGAGAACTATGATTATTCGCTCGCCTCGGCCATTGCGATGGTGATGGGCTTTGTGCAACTGCTGGTCGTCGCGGCGATGCTCGGCGCGCGCCGGTTCTTTTATAGCGGACCGGTTACTGGAGGGAAGGGCTGATGGCATCCGATCACCACGCCGCGCATCCCTGGCCGGCGACCACGCCGAAGGCCAACGGAAACCGCGAAGGGCGCAACGACGGCGCACAGCCGTCGCGGGCCGAAAGGCAGCGCACGAGTCTGCCCGATCGTTTGTGGAAAGCGCTCGTCTGGGGCGCAATGGGCTTCTTCCTGCTCAACGTCGTGTTGCTGATTGCGACGGTCGCGGTCAATTCGGTCGCGACACGCTGGTTCGGGACGCTGCTGCCGCAGGGTTTCACGCTGCACTGGTACGCACAGGCATGGAGCGACTTCCAGCTTGCCAGCGTGCTGTGGGTCACCGTCGAAGTAGTGGGCGCCGTCGTGCTGCTGTCGGTCGTGCTCGGGGTGCCGGCCGCCTATGCGCTCGCCCGCGTGCAGTTTCCCGGCAAGCGCTTCGTGATGCTCATATTCCTGTTGCCGTTGATGGTGCCGCCTGTCACTTACGGCATTCCGATGGCCACCGTGATGTACAAGGTCGGTCTGGCCGGGACGCTGTCCGGCGTGATCCTCGCGAACCTCGTGCCGGCGCTGCCGTTCGTGATTCTCGTGATGACGCCTTTCATCGAGCAGATCGATCCGAATCTCGAATCGGCGGCGCGCATTTTCGGCGCGAACACGTTCCGCTATTTTCGCTACGTGTTGCTGCCGTTGCTGGTGCCTGGCATGCTGGCAGCGGGGTTGCTCGTGCTGGTCCGCACGATCGGCATGTTCGAGCTGACGTTCTTCACAGCCGGGCCGGCGACGCAGACGCTTGTGGTCGCGCTGTATTACGCGGTATTTTCAACGGGTGTGCGCGCGCCGCAATCGATCGATGCGATGGCGATGATCTACATGGCGATCACGTTGATCTGGGTGCTGATCGCACTGCAGTTCGTGAGCCCGACGCAGATCGTGTCGCGCGTGAAGCAACAGAAATCGTGATGTATGCGTGTGCATGTGTCGCGTTGCTCTAATCGGACGTAGCTGGAGATAGCGTGACGAAACGAAAGACCCCCGAAGAATTGCGCAGCCATCGCTGGTACGGCGTCAACGATCTGCGTTCGTTCGGCCATCGTTCGCGCACTGCACAGATGGGCTACAGCCGCGAAGAATATGCCGGCAAGCCGGTGATCGCGATCCTGAATACGTGGAGCGAGATGAATCCTTGCCACACGCACTTCAAACAGCGTGTCGAGGAAGTGAAGCGCGGCATCTGGCAGGCCGGAGGTTTTCCGATCGAGTTGCCTGTGCAGACGCTGTCGGAGCCGTTCCAGAAGCCGACCACGATGCTCTACCGCAACTTCCTCGCGATGGAGGCGGAAGAGACGCTGCGCTCGTATCCCGCCGATGGCGTCGTGCTGATGGGCGGCTGTGACAAGACGACGCCCGCGCTGCTGATGGGTGCGATCTCGATGAATCTGCCGACCATCTTCCTGCCCGCCGGCCCGATGCTGCGCGGTAACTGGAACGGCGCGACGCTCGGCTCGGGTTCCGACACGTGGAAGTACTGGGCCGACCTGCGTGCGGGCAAGATTACCGAAGAAGACTGGCAGGGTGTCGAAGGCGGTATCGCGCGCTCGCCGGGTCATTGCATGACGATGGGCACGGCGTCGACCATGACGAGTGCAGCCGAAGCGCTCGGCTTTACGTTGCCCGGCTTCGCGTCGATTCCCGCGCCCGATTCGCGTCACGCGCAGATGTCGGCGAAAACCGGCATGCGCATTGTCGAGATGGTCTGGGAAGACCTGAAGCCGTCGGACATCATCACGACCAGCTCGATCGACAATGCCGTGACGACCTGTCTCGCGCTATCCGGCTCGACCAACGCGATCGTCCACATGATCGCGCTCGCGCGCCGCGCCGGCATCGACCTGACGCTCGACCGCTACGACGACATCTCGCGCCGCACGCCGGTGCTCGCGAACATTCGTCCGACCGGTTCGTATCTGATGGAAGATTTCTACTATGCGGGTGGCCTGCCGGCCATGCTCGCGGAACTCGGCGATCTGATCGACCGATCGCAGAAAACAGTGAATGGTCAAACGCTCGGCGAGAACATCGAAGGCGCGAAAATCTTCAACGACGACGTGATTCGCCGTCGCACTGCGCCGCTGATGCCGGGTAACGGTCTTGCGGTCCTGCGCGGCAATATCGCCCCGGATGGCGCCGTGATGAAGCCAGGCGCTGCTGATCCGAAGCTGCACGTCCATACGGGTCGCGCAGTCGTATTCCGCGACTACAACGACATGGCGGCACGCATCGACGACGACGGGCTCGAGGTCGACGAAAACAGCGTGATCGTGCTGCAACATGCGGGGCCCGTCGGTGCGCCGGGCATGCCGGAATGGGGCCAACTGCCGATTCCGAAGAAGCTTCTGCAAAAAGGCGTACGCGACATGCTACGTATTTCCGACGCGCGCATGAGCGGCACAAGCTATGGCGCGTGCGTGCTGCATATTGCGCCGGAGTCGTTCATCGGTGGGCCGTTTGCGCTGGTGCAGGATGGCGATCTGATCGAACTCGATGTGCCACAGCGCAAGCTGAACGTGCTCGTATCGGACGAGGAGCTGGCGCGTCGCAAGGCGGCGTGGGTTCAACCGGCGCCGCGTTTCGAACGCGGCTACGGCGCCATGCATCAGGTCCACGTGTTGCAGGCCGACAAGGGCTGCGATTTCGACTTCCTGCAACGCGGAGGTGCGAAGACCGAAGGGGAGCCAGAGATCCACTGAGCTTTACGCATCGAAATACAAACGGCCGTTGTGCTCCTTTCGGGAGGACGACGGCCGTTTTACTTCAGCCGAGCGTTTCGGCTTTATGATCATCCAGGGATAATCAACCACCCCCGCTGGCTGTCCGCCCATCGGCTGTCAACTCCGAGCTGGCCTCGTTTAACCGAGGCTCATCGTCCGATGGAAATGCTTCGAAAATCGCTCGTCCAGGCGTACCCGCCGTTGGACAGGGCTTACGCTGAATTTATCTCAAAAATCGGATTTTTCCGATACCCGAGACTAGCCGTGGTTCGTACAGTAAAGGCTCCTCTTACTGGGTTGTGTAGCGCGAAAAGGTAACTCTCAGTCCATTGGGTTCCGAGTCCATCTGGTGTCCGCCCGCTACCGTGCGTTTCAAGCAATGTCATTCTTGCCCGCAGCCCTTTATTCCGACTGCGAGGTTTTGAAATGATGCTGTTGCCCTATCTACGTCATGCCTGCGCCAGCGCTCAGGCCATTGCCCCCAAAGTGGGTCATTGGGTGCATTCCCGATTTAAATCTCCAGCGCGTGTCGTATTGCTGTGCGGCATGGTTGCGATGCTGGGCGCGTCGGCTTGGGTCACGGTATCGGAAATAGTCAGTCGCGTGAACGCATCCAGCGCAACCCAACCGACCCTGGAGGTGACTGTGCCGGCTGCGCAACGCATTGAATGGGCCGAACAGGTTCCCGCAGGCATTGCCAGCAGGTTTAACGGGTTAGTGAGCAAAACCAGGAACAGTCAGCTATCTGACGCTGCGCCGCTTGTCATGCCGGAGGCCGACAGTGGTTCATACGCAGGGCGGATCGAAGGCACGTTGCGCGACACCTTGGTGCGTGCCAGCGTGCCGGTCGATATACAGAAGCAGACCGCACGTATTTTTGCCACCCGGCTCGACCTCGCTGCGCCCGCGCAGGAGGGCGACACTTATCGTGTTCTCTACGAGCGCGACGACGCAACCATACAGCGCAAACGGGTAACGGCCGTCGAACTCCGGTCTGGCGGTGAGGTCTACCGGGCCGTGTGGTTTATCGCGCCGGGGCGCACCGACGGAGACTACTATTCATTCGACGGACAGCGGCTTGCCGCTGAGCCATTTTCGATGCCGCTCGACTACGTTCGGGTCAGTTCGCCATTCGGTTACCGAATCCATCCGGTCAAGGGCAAGCCTCACATGCACACAGGCGTGGACTTTGCCGCGCCGAAGGGGACGCCTGTTGGCGCCGCCGCCTCAGGAGCCGTGCAGTTCGTTGGCACCAGTCACGGGTACGGCAAAACCGTCGTGCTCAGTCATCCCCAAGGGTATACGACGCACTACGCGCACCTGTCAGCCTTTGCCCGCGAGTTGCGCGTCGGCGCGCCGGTGACTGAAGGACAACCGCTCGGCGCGGTAGGCAACACCGGCACGGCCACGGGAGCCCATCTGCATTTCGAGGTGCGTCTGAATAATCAACCGGTCGATCCGCTCACGTTGACGAGCCGAGCCGGCGCTTCGCCGCTCACGGCCAGCCAGCGCGTCGCGTTCGACAGGGTGACAGGCGTCGTGCGCGAACAACTCGCGGCGTTGCCCGTCGATACTCCGACGGCCAGGATGGCGTCGAATGCTGAAGGCACACTGAATCGCCCTGCGAACCCTGAGGGCTCGCTGGTTTGAGGCACGAGGCCGTGCGCGTCTTGATGAGCCGGTCGTTTCGCGTCCGGTGAGTGTCGGGACTCTGGTGCATACAGGTGGTGTGGCCGAAATTTTTCTTATCAACATTCCGGACGGAGAGCGCTGGGGACTCCTGCTCAATCGATAAGGTATCCATATCTATAAGAGATGTTTCGGCTACACCACCTGGCCGAAGCCAGGCGCGTCATCGTCAGCCAGCATTGCCAAAAACGAGCTTTCCGCTTGAAGCCCATCAATGATCAGTATCCGACGCGGTACACACGCCCGGTCTGTGCGCCTTCCACGCTGCGGCTATACGCCAGCGCCGCACGCGCTGCGCTGACGGGCTCAAAGCCGCGGAAATACGGCGCGTAAGCTTCCATCGATTCTTCCAGCACCGTGGGGCTGACGAGGTTGATCCGGATGCCGCGTGGCAGTTCGATAGCCGCACCGCGCACGAAACCTTCCAGTGCCAGATTCACACTCGTCGCGCTTGCGCCTTCGCGGATCGGCTCGTCAGCCAGGATCCCGCTCGTCAGCGTAAACGAGCCGCCGTCATTCAGGTACTGCTGCGCGAGCAGCACCACATTGATCTGCCCCATCAGCTTGTCGCGCAGGCCGACCCAGAACTGGTCGACGGTCATGTCCGGCAACGGGCCAAAGTGAACCTTACCGATTGTGGTCACGATCGCGTCAACTTTGCCGGTTTGGGCAAAGAGCTTCTCGATGCTGGCGGGGTTCGTGCTGTCGACCCGGTATGCGCCCCGCGTTGCGCCGACTTCGATCACCTCGTGCCGCGCTTTCAGTTCTGCAACGACTGCACGGCCGAGCGTACCCGTAGCACCGATCACGACTACCTTTTTCATTTCATACTCCAGATGAGGAATGGCGAGGGGATTGTCACCCGATCGGGCAGAAGGAAAAAGAGGTATCGATGAGCAGGTCCTGCAACCTGCGGTTTCGAATCTGACACAAACGTTAGCGCGCGATATCGTTAAACGCACCCCGCAAAACAGAACCGCGTGCCACGAGGGGCACGCGGAAAAATCGAACGCCGGGGCGAAATGCGCGACCGGTACACCAGACCGCGCTACCTCCCGCGCTGGAGTTCGATTACGCGTGTTGGCCGCTGATGGTTCAAGGCATAGTGCATCCGGCCGCGATCATGCCGGTTGCCGTAATAGCGGGCTTCATTGAATCGCTCTTCAATACTCAGTGATTCTTCCGGCGCGACCATGCCCTTGTCGATCACGGTACAGCCTGGCTCCAGCGCCAGCAGCAGATGATTGCCACCCACCCGACTGTCGAAACCCGCGAGGCCATCACGCGACTCGGGCACGCTGTTGTCGAGCGTCGCGTCGCTGGTCGTCACTTCGTCCGGGCCGATTGGGCTGTGCCCGGCAAGACGTGCCGCCTCGCGATTCTTGCCGTCGGTGTCGACGGTGCTGTCGTGCGTGCGGTCGTTGTGAAGCTCTGCACTAAGCGGACTTTTGGCGACTGGCGTCGCTGCGTCCGTTTGCGGTTTTCTCTCGTTAGCGGTGTCCATTGCGATACCTCCATTGACCAACGACAAGGTGGAAAGCTCACCTCATCCACCAGCATAAGCTGTACCCAGGCACGCCCGCTCGGGGCTCGCCGGGGCACCGTTTAGCCCATACTCACCTTCCCGAATATTTTGCTTTTTTTCCGTGGAACGCTCATTTTCTACAGAGTATGATCTTAGTCCGACGGGTTGGCGCGCATTAATGACGGTCGCTGTCAGTGACCGCTGACGGCTCTGCTGCAACAAGGCACCGCGCCTCTCACACCTTCATACGAGGCAGTCAGGGCGGGTGACTCATGCACTTCGATGCTGCATTCACACATCGCGGCTACTTGCTGAACTGTGCACCGGCGCGAGCGGGCGACGGCACGTATCAACCCTATGTCGTGATCTCGCGTTCAAGCGACGGCGAACTCGTTGCCAACCGTTTTTTTCCGACCGACCTCCGTTTTTCTGACGAAGCCGCCGCTATCGCGCACGCGCGCGACTGGGCGGTGCGCTGGATCGACGCGAGCAGCGTAACCATCTGACGGCCGTCGCTCTCCCGCGCTTCGTCCGCAGGCGCGGCGCGCGGCCTGCCGCAAAACGCGGTAATCTTGGGGACACTTCACTCTGAGCCGCGCCTCGCGCGCGGCTGCGGTCCTCATCATGTCAAACGTGTCTTCCCACAACTGGGGTCTCGAACAGATCGTCGCCGAGTTGCGTGCGTCGCGTGAACAACTCCATCGCACGCGACATCCGCGCGGCATCCGCGAATTGCCGTCGCGGGAAGGCGTGGTGAACATCGTCGCCGGGCTGCGCGCTGCGCTTTTTCCGACCCATTACGGCGCGCCGGATCTGACTGACGAAAGCGTCGACTACTACGTGGGGCATACGCTTGAAAGCACGCTGCGCCTGCTCGCGGAACAGATTCGCCGGGCGCTGCGTTTCCTGCCCGAACACGCCGATACGCCGGACGCCGAACTCAGCGTACGCGCGTTCGACGTCGCGCGCGAATTCGGCAAGCAGTTGCCGGGCATTCGCGCGCTGCTGGTGAGCGATATCCAGGCCGCATTTGCGGGCGATCCCGCCGCGCAACACATTACCGAGATTCTGCTGTGCTATCCCGGTGTGTGGGCGATGACCCATCATCGGCTTGCGCACGCGCTGCACCGGCTGGGCGTGCCGCTCCTCGCGCGCTTTATTAACGAGATTGCGCATTCGGCGACTGGCATCGACATTCACCCGGGTGCGCAGATCGGGCCGAGCTTCTTCATCGACCACGGCACGGGTGTCGTGATCGGCGAGACGGCGGTCATCGGTGAGCGCGTGCGCCTCTACCAGGCCGTGACGCTCGGCGCGAAGAGCTTTGCAGCGGACGTCGACGGCACGCTGGTGAAGGGGAACGCGCGCCATCCGATCGTCGAGGACGATGTCGTGATCTATGCGGGCGCGACGATCCTCGGGCGCGTGACGATCGGGCGCGGTTCGGTGATCGGCGGCAACGTGTGGCTTACGCATAGTGTGCCGCCGGGCAGCAGCGTGTCGCAGGGCAAGATTCGCGAAGGCGAGCGCAACGACGAGGGAAAACGCTAATGGCTGCGCGCCCGCTTTCCGCGTTGAGCGACTGAGGCGGCGATGCAACGCGGCCGCGTGCAGATGCCTCGTTGCGCGATCGACGGAGTCGAAGCGACGATCGCGGAAACCGCGCATTCGTTTCCGCGGCATTCGCATGAGGGCTTCGGCATCGGCGTGATCGTGCGTGGCGGGCAGCGCTCGGCGAGCGGGCGCGGGCCAGTGGAAGCACGCGTCGACGACGTCATTACCTGCAATCCCGGCGAAGTGCACGACGGCAGTCCGCTCGACGAGCGAGGCCGTGCGTGGCGGATGCTGTTTTTCGCGCCGTCGCTGATGTTCGATGCGGCGGGTGAACTCACGCTGACGGCGTCACGCGCCGTCGAACTGACGCGGCCTGTCACGCACGATCCGGTATTGAAGCTGCTGTTCGAGCGGCTGTTCGCTGCTGCCGTCGACGAAGCCGCGCAGGTCGACGATCTGGCACGCGAGGAAGCGCTGCTTGCGTTGCTGGCCCACGTCGGCGCGCGGCATACGACGATGAGGCCGCTTCGTCAGGCGACGGCGCCGATTGCACACGCCAGGGCGCGCATCGACGACGATCCTGCGTCTGCGCTCACGCTTGCCGATCTTGCCGCTGAGGCCGGCATGAGCCGCTTCCAGTTGCTGCGCAGCTTCGCGCATGAACTTGGGTTGCCGCCGCATGCGTACCGGATGCAGCGGCGCGTTGTGCTGGCGCGCCGGTTGATCGCACACGGCGCGGCACTTGCCGATGCTGCAGCGGCTGCCGGATTCGCAGATCAGAGCCATATGACGCGGGCGTTCGTGCGCCTCCTTGGCGTCACGCCTGCGAGTTACGCGATGGCGATGCGTCGGCGCTAAGCGGCGCTGAGCGATACCACGTGATGGCGAGCGGGAACGAAACATGCCATCGCCGCGTGGTTAAAAACGCGGGCTAAACGCCGCTGCAATATCGTTCAAGACCTTCCCTTCCTGCCCGCTCTACGCTGCGTCTTCGTTCCCCAAGGAAAAGGACGCAGCATGAACTCGCGCACGACCGGCTATCTTTTTTGTGGCCTCGCGATGGTGGGTGTCGGCAGCACGGTGGTGGTCAGCAAGATGATCGCGGCGGGGTTGGCGCCGTTCACGGCCACCGCGTTGCGGTTCGCCATCGCGTTTCCGGTGTTTGTCGCGGTGATGCGTCTGCGGCGCGCGCGCTGGCCGAAGCTCGATGCGCGCGACAGGTGGCTCGTGATCGCCCAAGCCGGCGCAGGAAGTGTCGGCTACACGGTGCTATTGATCAGCGGCATGAGACTCGCGTCGGCGGCCGATGCCGGTGTCATCACCGGCACGTTGCCCGCGGTGTCGGCGCTCGTCGCGATGATCGCGCTTGGCGAGCGCCCCGGTCCTGCGCTGCTCGGTGCAATCGCGCTCGCGACGACTGGCGTGCTCGTCTGCACGGTGCGCCTTGAGGACGTCAGCGGATCGAGACCGGCAAGCGCATGGGTCGGCGGAGCGCTCGTATTCGCGGCGGTCTTTTGTGAGGCGCTGTTCATCCTGTTGAACCGGAAATTGCGGCAGCCTGTGCCGGCACTGCAACTGTCGGCGTTGATGACCGGGATCGGCTTCATTGTCGCTATCGGCCCTGCGCTTTGCTTCGAAAAGCCATGGACGGGACACGTGAATGCGGGCGCTGTCGCGGGCGTCGTCTACTACGCGCTGGTGCCGACGGTAGGCGGTTTTGTGCTCTGGTATGCGGGCGCTGCGCGGGTGAGCGGCGCGGAAGCGGGCCTGATGACGGCGCTGGTCCCGGTTTCCGCGGTCGCGCTTGCCGCTGGGGTGCTGCGAGAGTCGATCAGCGCAGCGCAACTGGCCGGCATGGCGTGCGTGCTGGGGGCCGTGCTGCTCGCGAGCCTGGAGGGCGTCGTTCGCGCGCGCCGCGCGAACGCCTGATCCGGCCCGTCCGGGCTCAGGTATTCGGCACGCTGACCGCAGAGGGGCTCGCGACGATCGCCAGAAACTCGCGCCGGGTCGACGGGTCCGTGCGGAACGAGCCGAGCATCCGCGACGTGACCATCGCGACCCCCGCCTTGTGCACACCGCGCGTCGACATGCATTGATGGGACGCTTCGAGAATCACGCCGACTCCCTTCGGCTGCAGCACTTCGTTTAGCGTATCGGCGATCTGCACCGTCATCTTTTCCTGAATCTGCAGGCGCTTGGCGAAGGCGTCGACGAGCCGCGCGAGCTTCGATATGCCCACCACGCGATGCTCCGGCAGATACGCCACATGCGCGCGCCCGATGATCGGCACCATGTGGTGCTCGCAATAGCTTTCGAAGCGGATGTCTTTCAGCACGATCATCTCGTCGTAGCCGTCGACCTCGGAAAACGTGCGCGCGAGAATCTCGCGCGGATCGACCGAATAGCCCGCAAAGAACTCTTGATAGGAACGCACGACGCGCGACGGCGTATCGATGAGGCCTTCGCGCTCGGGATCGTCGCCGGCCCAGCGCAATAGCACCCGAACGGCTGCTTCCGCTTCGGCGCGCGTCGGACGCGCAGGCGGATTGTTGCTGGTGCTCTTCTTCGTTTTTTTAGTAGCGGCGGCCATCCAGTGCTCCTGTCAGGTGACGGTTTTCCGGTCATTGTTCCATGTTTTGGCGCGCTTCGTTATTTGGGCCATTCGTCCATCGCGTCGTTGAACAACTCTGAGACGACACTGCGCAGCCAGCTCCCGCGCGGGTCGTTATGAAACTTGCGATGCCAGTGCTGCCGAAGATCGAAGCGGGGCAGCGGCAAAGGCGGCTCGACGATCGTGATCGACGCGTGTTCGGCGACGTAGGCGAAGCCGATCGCGTGCGGCACCGTGGCGATCAGATCCGTGCGCGCGAGGATGAACGGCAGGCTCATGAAGTGCGGCGTCTCCAGCACGGCGCGACGGCGGATGCGTTTTTTCTCCAGAAACTGTTCGAGCACTTCCTGGCTGCGCCCTTCGGCACGGACGACGGCATGTCCGCTGTCGATGAACTGCTGCACCGTGAGCGGCGCGCGGGCGAGCGGATGCCCGCTGCGCAGCAGGCAGATGAAGCGGTGCGTGAAGAGCCGCTGCTGAAAGAAGTTGTTGCCCGAGAGGTCGGGAAAGTAGCCGACCGCGAGGTCCACATCGCCCGACTCGAGCCCGCGTTCGACATGCGCCGGCGGCAACGACACCGATCGCAGATTGGCATGCGGCGCGCGTTCGGCGAAAAGCTGTAGCAGACGCGGCAGGAACACGATCTCGCCGACGTCGGATAGCGCGAGCGAGAACGTATGCGTCGAGGTTGCCGGATCGAAATCCTGCGATTCCAGCATGCCTTTCTCGATGCGGCCGAGCGCCTCGCGCGCGGCCGGGATGAGCGCCAGCGCGCGGGGCGTAGGCTCCATGCCGCGCGACGTGCGGACGAACAGCGGATCGCCGAAATACTCGCGCAGCCGGCCCAGCGCGGTGCTTACGCGAGGCTGGCTGACGCCGAGGCGCTCCGCCGCGCGGCTCACGTTGCGCGTGTCCTCCATCGCGACGAGGTAGGGGATCAGGTTCAGGTCGAGTTCAGGCATGACTGCGGCGGATGACTATCTCAAGGACGGATACAGAATATCCTCAAAATCGCATTGCCGCATATTGAGGGATGCGCCCAGAATCGTTTTCATCATTCGAATCAATGATCGGGAGACGGGCATGCGCACTCAGGTCGCCATCGTCGGCGCAGGGCCGGCGGGACTTCTGCTTTCTCATATGCTGCGGCTTCAGGGCATCGATTCGGTGCTGATCGAAACCCGCTCGCGCGAGTACTGCGAGAACCGCATCCGGGCGGGCGTGCTGGAGCAGGGCACCGTCGATACGCTCAAGGAGGCTGGCCTTGGTGAGCGTATGAAGCGCGAAGGTCTGGTGCACCACGGCATCGAGTTGTTGTTCGACGGGCAGCGCCATCGCATCGACCTCACCTCGCTCACGGGCGGCCGGGCGATCACGGTATACGGGCAACACGAGGTCGTGTGCGATCTGATCGCGGCTGCGTCGATGAACGGTCAGAAACTGTATTTCGACGTTAGCGACGTCTCGCTGCATGACGTCGCGAGCGGTTCGCCACAGGTGCACTTCACGCATGGCGGCATCGCGCAGCGCATCGAATGCGATTACATCGCCGGCTGCGACGGCTTTCACGGCATTTCGCGCGCGGCGATTCCCGCCGATGTCCTGCGCACCTATGAGCGCGTTTACCCTTATGCGTGGCTCGGCATTCTCGCCGACGCCCCTCCCACCCTCGATGAACTCGTCTACGCGCATCACGAGCGCGGCTTTGCGCTTTTCAGCATGCGCTCGCCGACGGTGACGCGCCTGTATCTGCAATGCCGTCCCGACGAAGATCTCGCGCAATGGTCCGATGAGCGCATCTGGTCCGAACTCCACACGCGCTTTGCGTGCGAAGACGGCTGGACACCCGGCGAAGGCCCGATCACGCAGAAGAGCGTGACGCCGATGCGCAGCTTCGTGACCGAGCCTATGCAATACGGCCGCCTGTTCCTGGCCGGCGACGCAGCGCACATCGTGCCGCCGACGGGCGCCAAGGGCATGAATCTTGCCGTCGCCGATGTGCGCGTGCTGGCGCAAGCGTTCGCGGCGCGCTATCGGCAAGGCCGTCACGATCTGCTGGACGCCTATTCATCGAGCTGCCTCGAGCGGGTCTGGCGAGCCGAGCACTTTTCGTACTTCATGACGAACATGCTGCATCCGTCTTTCGATGACGACGCGCCGTTCGCCAACCGTCTGAAGATGTCCGAGCTGAAATACGTGACGACTTCCGAGGCGGCTGCGCGCTCGCTTGCGGAGAACTATGTTGGCTTGCCTTTTGCCTCGTAATGCGGATCATGGGGGAAGTCCCCGCCTTGACAAGCCGATCTGGCGCCTTTCATAATGCGCCAGAACGTTCGCTAAACGAATCTGCGTTCGTGTATCGAACAATTCGCAAGCTAGCCAGGCGGACGACAAGCCATAGTCAAAAGCCATCAGCCGCTAGCGGGCAGCTCGCGCGTATCCCGGAACCCGGCAACGCGCAGTCATCACGACGCGGAGACGGTGTCGCGCGCGGCCTTCCTGGGCGGCGCGGCGCAAGGCGTCCAACTGGGAACTGGCATGATCAACAAGATATTCGATTCTCTTCAGTCGGCGGTGGCCGATATCAATGACGGCGCGACGATCATGATCGGCGGCTTCGGTACGGCGGGCATGCCCTCCGAACTGATCGACGCACTGATCGAGCAGGGCTCGCGCGACCTCACTATCGTGAACAACAACGCCGGCAACGGCGATATCGGCCTCGCGGCGCTGCTGAAAGCGAAGCGCGTGCGCAAGATCATCTGCTCGTTTCCGCGCCAGACCGATTCGTACGTGTTCGACGCGCTGTACCGCGCCGGCGAAATCGAACTGGAACTCGTGCCGCAGGGCAATCTCGCAGAGCGTATTCGCGCAGCGGGCGCGGGCATCGGCGGCTTTTTCACGCCGACCGGCTACGGCACGAAACTCGCCGAGGGCAAGGAAACGCGCCTCATCGACGGCAAGCATTACGTGCTCGAAGCGCCGCTTCACGCAGACTTCGCGCTGATCAAGGCGCTCAAGGGCGACCGTTGGGGCAATCTGGTCTATCGCAAGACCGCGCGTAACTTTGGCCCGATCATGGCGAGCGCGGCAAAGACCGCGATTGCACAGGTATCGGAAGTGGTGCCGCTCGGTGGACTCGATCCGGAAGTGATCGTGACCCCCGGCATCTTTGTGCAACGCGTGATCGAAGTGCCGCAGGCAGCGCATCAAAACGCTGCGGCCTGAAAGGAGACCTGACATGAAACGACTGACCCGCGATGAAATGGCCAAGCGCGTCGCACAGGACATCCCTGAAGGCGCATATGTCAACCTCGGCATTGGCGTGCCGACGCTAGTGGCGAACCACCTCGATGCGAGCAAGGAAATCTTCCTGCATAGCGAAAACGGTCTGCTGGGCATGGGCCCCGCGCCCGCCAAAGGCGAGGAAGACGACGAACTGATCAACGCCGGCAAGCAGCACGTCACGCTGCTCACCGGCGGCGCCTATTTCCATCATGCGGATTCGTTTGCGATGATGCGCGGCGGCCATCTGGACTTTTGCGTGCTCGGCGCGTTCCAGGTCTCGGCCAAGGGGGACCTCGCGAACTGGCATACGGGTGCGCCCGATGCGATTCCGGCCGTCGGCGGCGCGATGGACCTGGCGATCGGCGCGAAGCAGGTGTACGTGATGATGGAGCATCTGACGAAGCAGGGCGAAAGCAAGATCGCCGCTGAATGCTCGTATCCGGTGACGGGTGTGAACTGCGTCGACCGCATCTACACGGACCTCGCCATGATCGACGTGACGGCTGACGGTCTCGTCGTGCGCGAGATTTTCTCCGATATCGACTTCACCGAACTGCAGAAGCTGACCGGCATTCCGCTCGTCGACGCCACGCAGCCTGCCGCAAGCGCAGCGTAGTCCGGCGTGACCGTCGCGCGGCGTTCGGCGACCATACCGTCCAGCGCCGCGCTCAACACTGTGCCGGCACATGCGGCCGACATCCCTTCCTTCGATTGTTGACGTCATCATGCTCGAAGCCAGTGCCCGTCTGACGGGCCTCATCTGCGGCACGCAGCCGATGAACGACCTCTGGTCACCCCGCGCGACACTGCAACGGATGCTCGACGTCGAAGCCGCGCTAGCGCGTGCTTCGGCGGCTCATGGCGTGATTCCGCAAACGGCTGTTGCCGCGATCGAAGCCACCTGCCACGCCGATCAGCTGGACGCCGACACGCTCGCACGCGATGCCGCGCTCGGCGGCAATCTGGCGATTCCGCTAGTCAGGCAGCTGACTGCCCGGGTGAAAGCGGTGGACGCGGAGGCTTCCAAATACGTTCATTGGGGCGCAACAAGCCAGGACATCATCGATACGGCGACCGTCCTGCAACTGCGCGACACGTTTGATCTGCTCGACACCCAGTTAAAAGGGACCTGCGCCGCGATAGCGGCGCTCGCGCGCACGCATCGCGCGACGCCGATGATCGGTCGCACGTGGCTGCAGCAGGCGCTGCCCATCACGCTCGGGCTGAAATTCGCGCAATGGCTCGACGCGCTGCTACGCCATCGCGACCGGCTCGACGCGCTGCGCGCACGTGTGCTTGTGCTGCAGTTCGGCGGCGCGGCGGGCACGCTGGCGAGCCTGCGCGACGCCGCGCCCGCGGTGACGCAGGCCCTCGCCAAAGAACTCGAACTCGCCGTTCCCACGCTGCCGTGGCACACGCAACGCGACCGCATTGCCGAGACTGCATCGGTGCTTGGCATGCTGATCGGCACGCTCGGCAAGATCGCGCGCGATATCTCGCTGCAGATGCAGACCGAACTCGGCGAAGTGGCCGAGCCTGCGGCAGCGGGGAAGGGCGGTTCGTCGACGATGCCGCACAAGCGCAACCCGGTCGGCTGCGCGGCGGTCCTGACGGCCGCGACCCGTGCGCCGGGGCTCGTCGCCACGGTGCTGGCCGGTATGGTCCAGGAGCACGAACGCGCGCTCGGCGGCTGGCAGGCTGAGTGGGACGCGCTGCCGGACCTCGCGCGCCTTGCAGGCGGCGCGCTGGCGAATATCGAACAGATTGCGTCCGGTCTCGACGTGAACGTCGAGCGCCTCACCGCCAATCTCGAAGTGACGCACGGTCTGATTCTCGGCGAATCCGTGATGCTTGCGCTTGGCGACAGGATCGGTCGGCTCGACGCGCATCATCTCGTCGAAAAGGCGTCGAAGTCGGCGGTCCAAACGGGGCGTTCGCTCTTCGAAGTGCTCGCCGCTGATGCGAACGTCACGCAACATCTTCCGATCGAGCAGTTGAAGCGCCTGCTCGACCCTGCGCAGTATGTCGGCCAGGCTCACGCCTACGTGGACGCCGCGCTGGCCCTCTACACCGCGTGCGAAAACCGCGCTAAAGATCAGGAGTAACGGCAATGCCCTACGCCGCAGTGAACGGCACCGATATTCATTATCGGGTGGACGGTGGACAGAACGGCAACGCGCCGTGGATCGTGCTGTCGAATTCGCTTGGCAGCGATCTGTCGATGTGGACGCCGCAGGTGGCCGCGTTTTCGAAGCACTTCCGTGTGCTGCGTTACGACACGCGCGGTCATGGTCACTCGGCAGCGCCGAAAGGACCGTACACGATCGAACAGCTGACGGGCGACGTGCTCGGCCTGATGGATTCGCTCAAGATCGAGCGCGCGAATTTCTGCGGCGTGTCGATGGGCGGCCTGACCGGTGTTGCGCTGGCTGCGCGTCATGCGAACCGTCTGAATCGTGTCGTGCTGTGCAATACGGCGGCGCGCATCGGTTCGCCTGAAGTGTGGGTGCCGCGTGCGGCGCGGGCTCGTACGGAAGGGATGCTGACGCTGTCCGATGCGGTCTTGCCGCGCTGGTTCACCGCAGGCTTCTTCGAACGCGAGCCGCTCGTGCTGGCGCAGATCCGCGACGTCTTCGTGCATACCGATGCCGAAGGCTACGCGTTGAACTGCGAGGCCATCGATGCAACCGATCTGCGTCCGGAAGCACCCGGCATCAAGGTGCCTGCGCTTGTGATCAGCGGCACGCACGATCTCGCGGCGACGCCGGCACAAGGCCAGGAACTCGCCGCCGCGATTCCGGGTGCGCGCTATGTGGAACTGGACGCATCGCATATTTCCAACATCGAGATGGCCGACGTGTTCACGAAGACCGTACTCGACTTCCTGACGGAGCGGCAATGACCGACGACGAACGCTATGAAGCCGGCATGAACGTGCGCCGTGCAGTGCTGGGCGATGCACACGTCGACCGGTCGCTCGCGAAACGCACTGAACTGACGGAAGAATTCCAGAACCTGATCACGCGTTATGCGTGGGGCGAGATCTGGACGCGCGATGGCTTGCCGCGTCACACGCGCAGCCTGCTGACCATCGCGATGTTGGTCGCACTCAATCGCAGTGAAGAGCTCGCGCTGCATCTGCGCGCAGCGAAAAACAACGGCGTGACGCGTGAGCAGATCAAGGAAGTGCTGATACAGACGGCGATCTATTGCGGCGTGCCGGCAGCGAACTCGGCATTTCATCTGGCCGACAAGCTGTTCCGCGAAGACGACGCCGCGAAGTCGTAGCGCGCTAACCTGACCAGGCTTTCATCGAACCGGCGGCGACACGGCAGGCGTGTCGCCGTCGACCGGCACGTGCAGCAGCACCGCCCGCAAGACCGTTTCCTTGATGACTTCACACCAGTGCGTGAGCTTCGCCTTGTCCATCAGCGGCTCACCGAGGAAGGCGCCAAGCGTGTACTGGTTGGCGTTATAGAAGTACCCGAGCGACGCGATCATGATGTACACATCACGCGCCTGCACACGCGTGCGAAACACGCCCTTCTCTTTGCCCGCGTCGAGCACTTTCTCGACGACCGAAATCGCATAGCCCGAAATCTCGCGCAGCTTCGATGATTTCTTCGAGTGCTTGCCCTGGTGCAGATTTTCGCTCGACAGCAGCGTGACGAATTCCGGATGGTCGAGGTAGTACTGCCAGACGAATTCGACCATCTGCGCGAGGCCGTGCGCCGGGTCGTCAAGATCCAGATCGAGCTTGCTCTCGGCTTCGTTGAACTGCGAGTAGATCGTTTCCAGCACTTCGATGAACAACTGCTCCTTGCTGCCGAAGTAGTAATAGATCATCCTGTCGTGCGACTTCGCGGCCTTCGAAATACTCTCGACGCGCCCGCTCGCATAACCCTGTTTCGCGAAGACCCGGATAGCGGCGCGCAGGATCTTCGCGCGCGTGTCCTGCGCCTGCTTCGCGCGGATGCCGGGGGTGCCTGGTTTGCGGGCAGCAGTCGTACTCATGGGCAGCCTCGATACGGAGTGTGGATGTGGCATCGCATGGTACACGCTCGCGTATCACGCGATGCCAGCCTTGCTGGCCGATGTCAGTCGAACACCGGCGACTCGACGCCGAGTACCTTGTGCAGCTTCGTGCTCGTCGTCGTGTACTGCATGTGAATCTTGCGGTCCGGGAAGATATACGGGGCTGCGCCGAATGCGGCCAGCGCCGCTTCATGAAAGCCCGACAGGATCAGCTTCTTCTTCCCCGGATACGTGTTGATGTCGCCGACTGCGAAGATGCCGGGCACATTCGTCTCGAACTTCTCCGTATCGACAGAAACCTGCCTGCGTGTGATGTCGAGGCCCCACTGTGCAATCGGGCCAAGTTGCGGCGAGAGTCCGAAGAACACCAGCAGATGATCGAGTTCAAGTGTGCGCGTGACACCGTCGCCGCCTGCCACCTTGATACGCCGCAGCGCTTCGTGATGGTCCTCGAAACCGTTGACCTGGCCGATCAGGCATTGCATTCGCATGTCGCCGCACAGCGCATGCATCTTCGCAACCGATGCCGGCGCGGCGCGGAACTCATCGCGCCGATGGATGAGCACGACGCTTTGCGCAATGTCGACGAGGTTGAGCGCCCAGTCGAGCGCAGAGTCGCCACCGCCGCAGATGACGATGTCCTTGTCACGGAACAGTTCAGGATCGCGTATGCGGTAGAAGAGTTGACGACCGTGATGTTTGTCGATGCCGCTTACTTTCAGCGTGCGCGGCTGGAACGAACCGACGCCCGCTGCGATGAAAATCGTCTTCGTAAAGAATTCGGTGCCCTTGCTCGTACGCACGAAGAAACGGCCATCTGTCAGGCGCTCGATGATCTGCACTTCCTGGCCAAGGTGAAACGTCGCGCCGAATGGCTCGATCTGCCTGAGCAGGTTATCGGCGAGTTCCTGCCCCGTACAGATCGGCACCGCGGGAATGTCGTAGATCGGTTTGTCCGGGTAAAGCTCGACGCACTGACCACCGACAACGGGCAGCGAATCGATGACATGCGCCTTGATTTCCAGCAGTCCCAGTTCGAACACCTGGAAAAGGCCGACCGGCCCGGCACCGACGATCAATGCGTCGGTTTCGATGGGCGATGGCGGTTCGGCGTGCGTGCGATGCTCGACTGGATGGTCGACAACCTCGTTCATGGGTTTCTCCTGCAATCGGTAGAGTGCGGAACAACGACGGAACGGCGTGCAGCGCGCGTCCGCGGCGCGCAACTGCCAGAAAAGTGGCAAGTCGACGCAAGCGATGCCTTAGCGCTCGAGCAGATGCAGCTTGTCGGCGACGTCCTTCCACGTTTCGGCATCGGCGAACGGCGATTCGGCTTTCGTGGTCACGGGAAATGTGCCTGCAAGCTCCGCGTTCAGCAGAATGAAAGCTTGCTGCGCAGCGGGCACATCCTCTTCGGCGTAAATTGCATTGACCGGGCACTCGGCAACGCAGACCGCACAGTCGATGCATTCATCCGGATCGATCACCAGCATGTTCGGCCCGGCATGAAAACAGTCGACCGGGCAGACCTCGACACAATCGGTATAGCGGCAGCGGATGCACGCTTCTGTCACGACATGAGTCACGGCGAAACTCCTTCTGCACGAGGGTGTGCGGCGAAAATTGGCGCGCCGCAGCATGACGGCCGATGGGGGAAAGACGTTGCGCAGTCTATTTTGATCGAGTAGATTTCAATCAAGTTTGGTGTAGCGGATACTACACGAACGGTTAGTGACCGCAACATTTTTCAAAATGAAAAGCGTCGCGTGTCACGCGAAAGTGCCTTGAAACAGGGGCTATTTCGTTAGCCGGGCGGGACCGAATGTAATGTCGTTGCATGGAAACCCCACCATGACTGAACATACGAAGGTCGATTTCGGTGCAGAGCGGGTCGATGGCGAAGTGGCCTCGACGCCTGGTCCCACCGTGCTCGAAAAATCGGCGCCGCGCAGCGAGCGGATGGCGTCGAACAAGATCGAATGCAATGCCTGTCCGGTGTTGTGTCAGATATCGGAAGGCCGCACCGGCGCGTGCGACCGCTATGCGAACGCAGGTGGCCGGCTGATTCGCGTCGATCCCGTGGTGTTCGTATCGCGTGCGGTTTTGGAAACGGAAAAGCCCGCGGTCGAATTCGGTGCAGCGGCCGGGGCGCAGGATCCTGTAAAGGAACAGGCACTCTTTGTCACTGGCGTGGGCGCATCGTCCACCTATCCCGACTACAAGCCCGCGCCTTTCATCGTGTCCTCGAAGCTCGACGACGTCGATATGGTCACGGTCGTCACGGAAGGCATCTTTAGCTACTGTAGCTTCAAGGTGAAGATCGACACGGATCGTTTTCTTGGGCCGGAGCAGTCGAACGTGCGCTGTCAGGGCGAAATTGTCGGCCACGTCACGACGGCCGAATATGGTTCGCAGATGTTGAGCCTCGGCGGCGTGCATCATCTGACAGGCGGCAGCAAGAAGGAAGGCCGCGTGACCTGCGACATGATGCAGGCACTTGGGAACAAGGAAGCGGTCGAATTCACCATCGACGGCGGCGCGAGTCTCGTCATTCGCGCGGGCGCGGCGCCCGTCGTGGACGGAGTCGAAGAAAAACGGATGCGCGTCGGCTGCGGGTCGGCCACGATTGGTATCTTCGCGAAACAATGGTTTGGTCACGTCGATGAAGTCGTGGTGGTTGACGATCACATTACCGGCGTGCTGACCGAGCACCAGGCGGGACGTTGCCTTGGCATGGCACGTTCCGGTCTGAAGATTCGCGGACGCAAGTCGACGCCGGGCCGCTATTTTCAGGTGGCCAATCCCGGCATCGGCTGGGGCGGCACGGATATCCAGGATCCGCTTGCGATCATCGAAGGTTTCGATCCTTCGGTTGCGCGCCCCGGCATGCGTCTGTTGATGGTGTCGACAACCGGCGAGCACGCGCAATGGTACGAACTCGATCAGAATCTCGTACCGCAGCTCGCTTCGATGCCGGACGTAGTGCAGCGGACGGTAGAGCGCATCGGCGAGAACTGCGAGCCGTCGCTTGCCACGGTGCTGTTTATCGGCGGCGCGGGCGGTAGCCTGCGCGCCGGCGCAACCGAAAACCCCGTGCTGCTGACACGCGCGATCAAGCAGCGTCTGGTGAACGTGACATGCGGCGGAGCGCCAGCCTATGTGTGGCCAGGCGGCGGCATTACCGTGATGGTCGACGTGACGCGCATGCCCGACCGTTCGTTCGGCACGGTCCCCACGCCGGCGATCGTCGCGCCGATCGAATTTTCGATGACCGTCGACGCGTATCGCGATCTGGGCGGTCATATGGAAGCGGTCCGCTCGCTGGAAAGCGTGCTGGCGAACGGGCCGGATCACCTGGAAGGCGCACCGCTTGCTCGCCGCACGCTCGCCAGGCATACGGACAACCCATGGCCGCTCGGCGTACCGCCGATGCTCGGATAAGCGCAATGAACGCGACCCGCATGCAACTCGACGACCGGCGCTGGCATTGGCAGCACGGTCCGATCGACCTGATCGTCTCGGCGGACGGCGACGCGGCCGCCGTCATGGCAGCGCATGAAGCAGGCTGGCAGCGGTTTACGACGGTCCTCGCGGAGCTTGTGTCGGAACTGCCGCTATTGAAACGCGCGATCGCAGGCGATGCCGCGCAAGCCGATAATCCCTGCCAGGGGTCCGTCGCGCGCAGAATGTGGCAGGCGTGTCATTCGCATCGAGCGCGCTACATCACACCGATGGCCGCAGTCGCAGGCAGCGTGGCGGACGAACTGATCGAAGCGTTCCAGCGAACTGGCGTACGGCGTGCGTTCGTCAATAACGGCGGCGACATCGCACTTCATCTGGGGCAGAACGAATCCTACCGCGTCGGTGTGTTCAGCGATCTTGCCACCTTCGGCGGCACGCCACTCGACGCCGCCGATGCACTGGATGCGAACATCACGCTAGACTACGCCACGCCGGTGCGCGGCGTTGCGACAAGCGGCTGGCGCGGCCGCAGTTTCAGTCTTGGCATCGCGGATAGCGTAACCGTGCTGGCGCCCACGGCGGCGCGGGCCGACGCGGCCGCCACCATGATCGCGAATGCCGTCGATGTCGATCATGCGGGTATCGTGCGGCGTCCGGCTTCGTCGCTGAAGGACGAAAGCGATCTGGGCGATATCCCTGTTACCGTCGACGTCCCGGCGCTACCGCGACCGCTGATCGATGTCGCGCTCGAGCGCGGAGCGGTGGAAGCGGCGCGTCTCTTCGACCTGGGGTTGATCGAAGGCGCAGCACTGTTCCTGCAATGGCGCACACGTGTCATTGGCACGATGAATCCAGGCGACACGTTGCGCGCATCGGGCGCAGGCGGCACGCGTCGCATCAATCAACAGACGGAGGCTCCGTGTTCGAAATACGCCGCGTGCTGACGCACGTCGAAGACATTTTTCACGAGTTCGGGCCCGCGCCCGCGCAACCGCTGCGGCGCGGTGCGATTGCCGCGGTGATGACCAACCCGTTCGCCGGTCGCTACGAACCGGAGATTCAGCATGCCATGGAAGCGCTCAAGCCGATCGGCGTCGATCTCGCGCAACGGCTGCTCGCGGCGATGAACGTGCCGCACGCGGCGATCGAAGGCTACGGCAAGGGAGCCATCGTCGGCTCGGCGGGAGAACTCGAACACGGCGCGCTGTGGCATGTGCCCGGCGGCTATGCGATGCGCGAACTGCTGGAGAAGAACGGCGTACCGACCAACGCGATCGTGCCGTCGACCAAGAAGGTCGGCCCGCCGTCCGCCGCACTCGATGTGCCACTGACGCATATCAACGCAAGCTATGTGCGCAGTCATTTCGACGCAATCGAAGTGCGCGTGCCCGGATCTCCGACAGCGAATGAGGTGGTGTATATCCTCGCGATGAGTACGGGGCAGCGCGTGCATGCGCGCGTCGGCGGGCTCGCAAAGGAAGCGATCGTCGGCAAGGACGGTCTGCGTTAAGCGGGCCGGGCGGCTTTAGCGATTCAGGCGCACATCTGGACAGATGTGGTGACGACGGAGAGAGAGATGACAGTCAAGCTTCGCAAGCTGGTTGTGCAAGTCGATGAAACACGCATTGAAATGGGTCAGACAATCGACCCGCCGGTCAGGCGCGCTGTGGCGATTGCCGTGATCGAGAATCCCTATGCGGGACGCTATGAGGCGAAACTCGACGCGCTGATCGAAGCCGGAGAGGAACTCGGCGGCCTCCTTGGCACGAAGTGCGTCGAAGCGCTTGGCATTGCGCCGGGCGACGCCCAGAGTTACGGCAAGGCGGCGATCGTCGGTGAAGCGGGCGAACTCGAGCATGCCGCCGCGATCCTGCATCCGAAGCTGGGCGCGCCACTGCGGGCCGCTGTCGAAAAGGGCGCGGCACTGGTGCCGTCAGCGAAAAAGATCGGTACGCTCGGCACCGCAATCGACGTGCCGCTTGGCCACAAGGACGCTGCCTACGTGCGCAGCCATTTCGATGCGATCGAAGCCCGCATCTCCGACGCGCCGCGTGCAAACGAGATCGTCGTGGCCGTTGCGGTCACGGCGTCGGGCCGGCCGCTGCCGCGTATCGGCGGATTGCAGGCAAGCGAGATCAAGGGCGAAGACGGTTTGCGCTGAATTAATTCGCTGATAGCGTGTGAGGGGGCGCAGCTTTTTCGACGCGCCGGATCGCAAGCCGCTGAGGGCAACGATGCTTTCGAACCTGCTGGTACAACTCGTCAACGGACTGGCCGATGCGTCAGCGCTCTTTCTCGTCGCGGCCGGGCTGTCGCTGATTTTCGGTGTGACGCGCATCGTCAACTTCGCGCACGGCTCGTTCTACATGATCGGCGTTTACGTTGCGTACAGCATCGCCAGCCGCTTTGGGGCGACAGCCGGCGGCTTCTGGTTTTCCGTGCTAGCGGCCGCGCTCGTGGTGGCGGTGCTGGGCGCCCTTGTCGAGATGATCGTGCTCAGGCGCATCTATCAGGCACCGGAGTTGTTCAATCTTCTCGCGACGTTCGCGCTCGTGCTGGTCTTTCGCGATGCGGCACTATGGATCTGGGGGCCGCAGGATCTGTTCGGCCCGCGCGCGCCGCATCTGGCAGGCGCGGTCGATCTGCTCGGCCATCCGCTGCCCACCTACGACATCGTGCTGATGATCATCGGCCCGCTCGTGCTGCTCGTTCTCTGGTATGGGTTGACGCGCACCCGCTGGGGTACGCTCGTGCGCGCGGCCACCCAGGATCGCGAGATGCTCGGCGCGCTGGGCATCAACCAGGCGTGGCTGTTCACCGGTGTGTTCTTTGTCGGCGCATTTCTGGCCGGACTGGGCGGCGCGCTTCAGGTGCCGCGCATGTCGGCGAACCTGTCGCTGGATCTGGAAACGATCGGCAATGCGTTCGTGGTCGTGGTGGTCGGCGGGATGGGTTCGATCCCTGGCGCGTTTGTTGCCGCGTTGCTGATCGCTGAAATCAAGGCGCTTTGTATCGGCATCGGCAACGTGTCGATTGGCGGCATCGATCTTTCGTTGAGCAAGTTCACGCTGGTTGCCGAATTCGTCGTGATGGCCGTGGTGCTCGTCGTGCGGCCCTGGGGGCTGCTGGGTCGTGCCACTGCGACGGTGCGCGCAATGGCTGCGCCCGAAGCTCCGCTGCGGCCGGCGGGCAAGCGCCTGGCGGTACTCGCGGTGGTGGCGCTTCTCGTGCTTGCGCTCGCGCCGCTCGCCGCGAGCGCGTTTCCGTATATGCCCGTCCTGCTCGTCGAAATCCTGATCGCGGTGCTGTTTGCGACGAGCCTGCATTTCATCATGGGGCCGGGAGGGATGCATTCGTTCGGGCATGCCGCCTACTTCGGGCTCGGTGCGTACGGCGCAGCGCTCTTTCTCAAGGTCGTCAATCTGCCGATGGAAGCCGCGTTGCTGCTCGGCCCGCTGCTTGCCGTCGTTGGCGCTCTCGTGTTCGGCTGGTTTTGCGTGCGGCTCTCCGGCGTTTATCTCGCGATGCTGACGCTCGCGTTCGCGCAGATCGTCTGGTCCGTCGTGTTCCAGTGGGATGACGTCACCGGCGGCAGTAATGGCATTCTCGGCCTGTGGCCGTCGAACTGGCTTTCGTCGCCCGTTGCGTATTACTACCTGACGCTGGTGTGCGCTGTCATTGGCGTGTGGTTGTTGCGCAGGATGCTGTTCTCGCCGCTCGGCTATGCAATGCGCGCGTCGCGCGATTCGGCGCTGCGAGCCGAGGCGATTGGCATCGACGTCAAGCGGGTGCAATGGGCGGCGTTTGTCATTGCGTCGCTGTTTTGCGGGCTGGCCGGCTCGCTGTACGCGTTTTCGAAGGGCACGATCTCGCCTGAAGTGATCAGCGTGAGCCGTTCGGTCGACGGTCTCGTGATGGTGTTGCTCGGCGGTCTGCAGACGCTGACGGGTCCGATCGTCGGCGCCGCGGTGTTCACCTGGCTGGAGGATACGGTCGCCCGTCAGACCGACTACTGGCAGGCACTGCTCGGCTTTGCGATCCTGCTGCTCGTGATCGCGTTTCCGCAAGGTATCGTCGGCTTCATTCGCGAGCGCTTCGGCGATGACGATGTCACCACCAGGAATGGCGATGCCAGCACGCGCGCACCGGGCGCCGCGGTGAAGGAGGGCCTATGAGCCTGTTGCGCGTGTCCGGACTGTCGAAGTCGTTTGGCGGCCTCAAGGCGGTCGACGGCGTGTCGTTCGATCTCGAAGCCGGTCAGCTGCTGGCATTGCTGGGGCCGAACGGCGCGGGCAAGTCCACCTGCTTCAACATGGTCAACGGCCAGTTGCGCCCGTCGTCGGGTTCGATCGTGTTCGATGGGCACGAACTCGTTGGGCGTCGTCCGCGCGATATCTGGCGGCTGGGGGTTGGCCGCACGTTCCAGATTGCCGCGACCTTCAATTCGATGACCGTGCTGGAAAACGTGCAGATGGCGCTGGTTTCGCGTGAGCGCAAGCTGTTTGGTCTCTGGAAAGCGACCTCGTCCTGGTACGCGGACGAGGCGATGAGTCTGCTCGAACAGGTCGGCATGGCTGCAGACGCGCATCGCGCGTGCGGCGTATTGGCGTATGGCGACGTCAAACGCGTCGAACTGGCGATTGCGCTCGCCAACCGTCCGAAGCTGCTGCTGATGGACGAGCCGACCGCAGGCATGGCGCCGAAAGAGCGCAACGACCTGATGGCGCTCACCAAACGTCTCGTCACCGAACGGCAGATTGGCGTGCTTTTCACGGAACACAGCATGGATGTCGTATTCGCTTACGCAGACCGCATGATCGTGCTCGCACGCGGCAAGCTGATCGCCGAAGGCAGCGCGGAGGCGATCCGTAACGATACGCGCGTGCAGGAGGTGTATTTCGGCACCGGCAAGACGTTCCAGCCGCGCGCGTCGCTTGCCGGTCCGGATTCACAGGGAGCGCTGCAATGAGCGAGCCGATGCTCAAGGTGTCGAGCCTCAACGCGTTCTACGGTCGCGCGCACATCCTGTTCGATGTCGGGCTTGAAGTCGGCCGAGGCGAAGTGGTTGCCCTGATGGGGCGCAACGGCGCGGGCAAGTCGACGACGATGAAGGCGGTCATGGGGCTCTTGCCGCGCAAACAGGGCGAAGTGCGTTTTCGCGGCACGAACATCACGACCTTCGCGCCGTACCGCATCGCGCGGATGGGCATGGGCTTCGTGCCGGAAGACCGGCGCGTGTTCGCCGATCTCACCGTGATGGAAAACCTCGATGCCGGTCGCCAGCCGCCGCGCGAGGGCGCGCCGCAATGGACGCCTGACAAGCTGTTTCGCCTCTTCCCCAATCTCGGCGAAATGCCGAAGCGCCCCGGTGGGCAGATGAGCGGCGGCGAGCAGCAAATGTTGACCGTATCGCGCACGCTGATGGGCAATCCCTATCTCGTGCTGCTCGATGAACCGTCCGAGGGCGTCGCGCCGGTGATCGTCGAACAGATGGCGAACATGATTCTCGAACTGAAGCGCGAGGGGCTGTCGATCCTGCTGTCGGAACAGAACCTGCACTTTGCCGAACTGGTTAGCGACCGTGCGTACGTCCTTGAAAAAGGGCAGATCCGCTTTAGCGGCACGATCGGCGAACTTGCGAAGAACGAAACAGTCAGGCGCGCGTATCTGAGCGTTTGAGGTCAGCGGAGCGGAAACTGGCGCACCGCACTGTCGTGGCGAACGTGGCGAAAGGAGAAGCAGATGGCAGCAGAGACGTTGACGGGCACTTCGGGGAAGGTCGTCGTCAAGAACATCGGCTTGATGTTATCGGGCGATATCGACAGGCCGATTCTCGATGCGGACACGATCGTAATCGATGACGGCATGATTGTCGCGGCGGGCAGGGAAAAGGACTGCGACCTGGAAGGTGCTCGCACAACGATCGATTGCAAGGGTACGGCGGTCGCGCCCGGGCTCATCGATTCCCATGTGCATCCGGTTTTCGGAGACTGGACACCGCGTCAGAATCAGATGGGCTGGATCGAATCGAACCTGAACGGCGGCGTGACGACGATGATCTCTGCCGGCGAAGTGCATTTGCCGGGCCGCCCGAAAGATGTGATCGGCGTGAAGGCGCTTGCGATCACCGCACAGCGTTCGTTTGAAGGGATGCGTGGTGCGGGCGTCGGTGGCGGCGTGAAGGTGCTGGCCGGCGCACCGGTGATCGAGAAGGGCATGGTCGAGTCCGACTTCAAGGAACTTGCCGACGCGGGCGTCAGGCTGCTGGGCGAAGTCGGGCTGGGGAGCGTGAAAGCTGGCGAGGAAGCAGGCCAGATGGTCGCCTGGGCGCGCAAGTATGGCATCCAGAGCACGATTCACACAGGCGGCCCGTCGATCCCCGGTTCCGGATTGATCGACAAGGACGTCGTGCTCGCCGCCGATGCCGATGTCATCGGCCATATCAACGGCGGCCATACGTCGCTGCCGTACAAACATGTCTGCGATCTGTGCGAGCAGTCCACCCGCGCGCTCGAAATCGTCCACAACGGCAATGAGCGCATCGCGCTCCTGACCGCGCGTCATGCGATCGAACTCAAGTGTCCGCATCGGATCATCCTCGGCACGGATAGCCCGGCCGGCTCCGGTGTGCAGCCGCTCGGCATTCTGCGGATGATCGCGCTGCTTTCGAGCCTCGCGGACGTGCCCGCTGAAATCGCCTTCTGCTTCGCGACGGGGAACACGGCGCGTCAACGCAATCTTCGCCAGGGCTTGATCGAAACGGGGCGTCCCGCGGATCTGGTGTTCATGGACCGCGCGCAGCACACAGCGGGCGGTACTTTGCTGGAGAGCGTGCAACTGGGCGACGTGCCCGGCGTCGGTATGGTGATGATCGACGGCCTGATTCGCTGCCGACGCAGCCGCAACACGCCGCCGGCCACCGAAGTGCCGGTCGTGGTCTGATCACCCGCAAGCACGTTCAGGCGATGAACCGTCCGGCGCCACTGACGCTCAACGTGAACGGCGCAACGCATCGCGTTGACGCCGACGTCGACACGCCTCTGCTCTACCTGTTGCGTAACGATCTGGAGTTGAATGGCCCGAAGTTCGGCTGCGGCCTGGGCGAATGCGGCGCCTGCACCGTTTTGCTGGATGGCATGCCGACGCGTGCCTGCGTGACCACCGCCAGGGTCGCGCTGGGCCGCGAGATCACGACGCTCGAAGGTCTGGGCACACGCCGCGCGCTGCATCCGGTTCAGCAGGCCTTTATCGAAGAACAGGCCGCGCAGTGCGGCTATTGTCTGAACGGCATGATCATGACCGCAAAGGCATTGCTCGATCGCGATCCGCATCCGGATATCGATGTGATCCGGCGTGAGCTGTCGCGCAATCTTTGTCGCTGCGGCACGCACGTCGAGATTGTGCGTGCCGTGCAGCGCGCGGCTGAACTGCTTGCCGCGCGGAATGAAAACGCCGGAGGCCACGCATGACCGGGCCGGACTTCAGCGTCGATCGCCGTCGCGAGCCTGTATCGCGGCAGATGTTGTTCGACAGCACGAACGTGCTGATCGTGACGCGGCCAGCGCAGCCGCCCGCGAGGCCAGCGATCGGGCAACCGGGTTCGAGGTCTTCACACGTGCCGACCGAGCCCGATCTGTTCCTCGCGGTACGCGGCGACGGCAGCGTGGTCGCGTTCAACGGGCACGTCGATCTTGGCACCGGGATCGGCACGGCGCTGGCGCAGATCGTCGCGGAAGAACTCGATGTGCCGCTGACGCGGGTCGGCGTGGTGCTGGGGCACACCGGCGATGCGCCGAACCAGGGGCCGACGATTGCAAGCGCAACGATCCAGATTTCGGCGGTGCCGCTGCGTCAGGCTGCGGCTCAGGCGCGGCAGTTTCTCGTCGGAGAGGCGGCGCAACGCTGGAATGTCCACGCGGGATCGCTCGATGTGCGCGATGGCATCGTGCACCGCCGGGGCGGCGATATCGCAGAAGGGATCGGCTACGCCGAGCTGATCGCAGGGCGGCGTATCGAATTAAAGCTCTCGCCGGAGACGCTGGTGAAGTCGCCGGACGAATACCGCATCGTCGGCAGAAGTACGCCGCGGGTCGATATTCCGGCTAAAGCCACGGGCGAACTGACTTTCGTTCACGACGTGCGCGTGCCGGGCATGCTGCATGGGCGTGTGGTGCGTCCGCCGTATGCGGGCATCGCACAGGGCGATTTCATCGGCAATAGCCTCGTACATGTCGATGAAGCGTCCGTGGGCGATATGCCCGGCATCGTGAAGGTTGTTGTGATTCGCGATTTCGTCGGTATCGTGGCAGAGCGCGAAGAGGTCGCGCAGAAAGCGGCGAAGCGGCTCGATGTGCGATGGAAACCAGTAGAGGGCATTCCCGCACTCGATAGCAGCGAACAAGTCGAAGCCGCGTTGCGAGCGAATCCGGCGAAGCGTCGCGATCTGCTAATCGAGGGTGCCGTCGATGCGGTGCTCGCGAAGGAAGCCAAAACGCTGGAACGCACCTATGTATGGCCGTTTCAGATGCACGCATCGATCGGGCCGTCCTGTGCGGTCGCTGACTATCGGGATGGGACGCTCAAGGTCTGGTCGGGCACGCAGAATCCCCATTCACTGAGGGCGGACCTTGCGCTGCTCCTCTCGCTCGATGAAGCGCAGATCGAGGTCGTCAGAATGGAAGCGGCGGGCTGCTACGGCCGCAACTGTGCCGACGACGTTGCCGCCGACGCAGCACTCCTGTCGCGTGCCGTGGGAAAACCGGTGCGCGTGCAACTGTCGCGGGAAGACGAGCACGCATGGGAGCCAAAAGGCGCGGCGCAATTGATGGACGTGCGCGGCGCGGTCGATGCGAACGGCGTGCTGACGGGCTATGACTTCGCGACGCGTTATCCATCGAACGACGCGCCCACGCTCGCGTTGCTGTTGACCGGCGCGATTCCCCCCCAGCCGCAGGTATTTGAAATGGGCGACCGTACGGCGGTGCCGCCTTACGATTATCAGTCGATGCGTGTGGTCTGCGACGACACGCCGCCGATCGTGCGTGCTTCGTGGCTGCGCGGCGTGTCCGCATTGCCGAATACGTTCGCGCACGAATCGTTCATTGACGAACTTGCTGCCGAAGCAGGCATCGACCCGGTCGAATTTCGTTTGCAGCACCTGACCGATCCGCGCGCGATCGATCTTGTGAAGGCCACTGCGGAAAAGGCCGGGTGGGTGCCGCGCGCCATGGCGCCGAAGCGGAACCAAGACACTGACGAGGAGCAGAACGACATCGCACATGGACGCGGGTTCGCGTACGCCCGCTATGTGCACAGCAAGTTTCCGGGCTTCGGTGCGGCATGGGCAGCCTGGGTCGCCGATATCGAGGTCAACAGAAAGAGCGGTGAACTCGCTGTAAAGCGCGTCGTCGTCGGGCAGGACACGGGGACGATGGTAAATCCCGACGGCGTGCGCCATCAGATCCACGGCAACGTGATTCAGGCGACCAGCCGTGCGTTGAAGGAGCGCGTGACGTTCGGCGGCACGGCGGTCACGAGTCAGGAGTGGGGCGCCTATCCGATCCTGACGTTCCGCGAAGTGCCCGTGATCGATGTGGTGATGATGCCGCGTCACGGCGAGCCGCCGATGGGCACCGGCGAATCCGCGTCGTTGCCTGGTGCGGCCGCCATCGCGAATGCGTTGTTCGACGCGACCGGCGTGCGCTTTCGCCGGCCGCCCTTTACGCCGGATGTGATCCGCGCCGCACTGGCCGATGCGCAGGCGGAAGAGAAAGCGGGCCGCCGCAAGAAACGCTGGCGTTTCGGCTTGCTCGGCGCGCTGGCAGCAGGCGCAGCGGGCTTGCTCGGTGCGATGTCGCTTGCGCCGCAACCCATCGCACCGATCGCGCCGCCGCTCGCAGGCGCGTTCGCCCCGGACCTGGTCGCACGCGGAAAAGTGCTCGCCGCCGCAGGCGATTGCGCCGTTTGCCACACTGCGCACAATGGCGTGCCGAATGCGGGCGGCCTGCCGCTCGATACGCCGTTCGGCACCGTGTACAGCACGAACATCACGCCGGACGCGCAGACGGGCATCGGCAACTGGTCCCTCGATGCGTTCGTGCGCGCGATGCGCCAGGGCATCCATCGCGACGGCCGGCACCTGTACCCCGCGTTTCCATACACGTCGTTCAAAAACGTCTCCGACGACGACCTGAAAGCGCTTTACGCGTACCTGATGTCGCAGACCCCGGTCCGCTCGCGGCCGCCCGAAACGAAGCTCGCCTTCCCGTTCAGCGTGCGGCCGTTGATGGCTGTCTGGAACGGCCTGTTTCTAGGCCGGAACACGGTTGCTCACGATCCCGCGCAGACTGCGCAGTGGAATCGCGGCGCGTATCTCGTCAACGGACTCGGTCATTGCAGCGCCTGTCATACGCCGCGCAATGCGCTAGGCGCAGAGAAGACCGGCGCGGCGTTTCTGTCAGGCGGCACCGCCGACGGCTGGCAGGCGCCAGCGCTCACGACGCGCTCAGACGCGCCGGTGCCCTGGACTGAAGACGAACTGTTCAGCTATCTGCGCTTCGGTCACGCGAAACTGCACGGTGTGGCGGCGGGCCCGATGGCGGCCGTGGTCAGCGAACTGTCGGCGTTACCCGACGCCGACGTTCGCGCGATGGCAACCTACCTCGCGTCGCTCAATCCCGCCGAACCGAACGCGGATCCGCAGGCACTCGCGCGTGAGTACGAGAAGGCCAGCTCCGCAACCGCCATGGCGTCCAGCCTCGGTGCGAAGCTCTTCGACGGCGCATGCGCCGCGTGTCACCACATGGGCGGCGGGCCGCAACTCTTCGGGGCGCATCCTTCGCTTGCACTCAACACGAACCTGCACAGCGCGACGCCGGACAACCTGATACGCGTGATTCTCGATGGGATTGGCTCGCCTGCGCAGCCGGAACTCGGTACGATGCCGGCTTACCGCGACAGCTTCAACGATGCCCAGGTCGCCGAACTCGTGGCGCACCTGCGGCAGCAGTTCGCGGGCGGCAAGCCCGCATGGCAGAACGTCGAGGCGACGGTCGCGCGGATTCGGGCCGATTCGCGCGCCGATGCGCAGGCCTATTAGCATGTCGCTTCACGCGGCGGCTCGCGCGGCGCTTCGCTTGACCAGATTGACCAGCTTGGCCCGCGCTCTGCTGGACCTTGCACTGAGCACTGAACCTGGCCGGACCCGAACTCACAGCATTCCCGCAATCCCCCTGATAACGGAGAAAAGCATGACCACGCGCGCAGGATGGATCTCTCGCTTGACTGTCTCGTTGACGCTATCGCTGACGGCGCTCGGCGCCACGGCCCAGCAGACGATCAAGATCGGTGAAATCAATAGCTACAAGGCACAACCGGCCTTTCTCGGCCCGTACAAGAACGGCTGGAACCTCGCGCTCGAGCAGATCAACGCGGCGGGTGGGGTGCTCGGCAAGCAGCTGGAGGTGATCTCCCGCGACGATAACGGCAATCCGGGCGATACCATTCGCGTCGCCCAGGAACTGATCGCAAACGAACAGGTGCAGTTGCTGTTTGGCGGCTTCCTGTCGAACACGGGCCTTGCGCTGTCCGACTTCGCGAAGCAGAAGAAGATCTTTTTCCTTGCCGCCGAACCGCTGACAGACAAGATCGTCTGGGCCGACGGCAACAAATACACGTACCGTCTGCGCCCGTCGACGTATATGCAGGTCGCGATGCTGGTACCCGAGGCGGTGAAGCTCAACAGGAAGCGCTGGGCGCTCGTCTATCCGAACTATGAGTATGGGCAATCGGCGGTCGCCACGTTCAAGAAGCTGATGAAGGCTGCGCAACCGGACGTCGAATTCGTAACCGAACAGGCGACGCCGCTCGGCAAGCTCGATGCTGGCGCAGTGACGCAGGCGCTGGCCGACGCGAAGCCCGATGCGATTTTCAACGTGCTGTTTGGCGCCGACCTCGGCAAGTTCGTGCGTGAAGGCAATACACGCGGTCTCTTCAAGGACCGCAGCGTCGTATCGCTGCTGACCGGCGAGCCGGACTATCTCGATCCGCTGGGCGCCGAAGCGCCGACGGGCTGGATCGTGACGGGCTACCCCTGGTATTCGATCGATACCGCGGCGAACAGGAAGTTCGTCGACGCTTACCAGGCGAAATACCACGACTATCCGCGGCTGGGATCGGTGGTGGGTTATTCGGCCTTGATGTCGATTGCGGCCGGACTGAAGAAAGCCGGTTCGACCGATCCAGACAAGCTGGCTGCCGCGTTCAAGGGGCTCGGTGTCGACACGCCGTTCGGGCCGATCACGTATCGCGCGCAGGACAATCAGTCGACGATGGGCGCTTATGTGGGCGTGACCGGCGTGAAGGACGGCAAGGGTGTGATGACGTCGTATCGCTACATCGACGGCGCAAGCGTGCAGCCGTCAGACGCCGAAGTGAAGAAGCTGCGCACGGCGGAATAAGCGTTGCGTGGCCGTCGCGCGGGGGCCGATGATCGCCGCCGCGCGCGGTTGGCACGCGGCGCGTGCTATTCCTCGTGATCGTGCTCGGCGACGAAGTGGCGCAGATAAGCGAGAACGGCGGCTTCCGCGGCCCGGTGATCACGGCCGCTTTTCGAACCGGCGTTCTCTTCGTCGCCAAAGAGCGCCGACGGCGCGTCGTGAACATCGACTTCCTGCCCCTCGCGAAATAGCCGGATTTCATGGGCCGTTTCGATATATTCGGCGATCCAGTGAACGCCTTCGATGTGGGTACCCGCGCGTATCGATGGTGGTTTCATGATGGCGTCTCCCGACAGACCGGGCACACGGAGCCGGCCCTTGCTTTAACAATAGGCGCTACAAGCGGCGAGCGCACCTTTTGTTGAAGTCGGGCCTGGCTGCGTGTTTCGTGCCCGCGCGGATAAATCGGGGCAAGGCGCCGAGCGGGGCGCCGCCGGCCGTTCGGCCGCCGCAAAAAAAAAGCGGCCCATACCAGGGCCGCCCGTGCTCATCACTGAGCGTGCGTAGCGCTCCCGCGTGCGTTATTGCACGCTGGCAAGCGCTTCCCGAACCGTGCTGAAAATGTGCTCGATCTGCGCTTCCTCGATGATCAGCGGCGGCGAGAACGCGAGGATGTCGCCTGTGAAGCGGATCAGGACGCCTGCCTCGAAGCATTTGACGAAGGCTTCGTAGGCGCGTGCGCCCGGTTCGCCCGCGCGTGACTCCAGTTCGACGCCCGCCACGAGGCCGAGATTGCGGATGTCCTTCACGTAGGGCGCGTCGCGCAGCGCGTGGACAGCGCTTTCGAACTTCGGCGCCATCGCATGGGCGCGCGCGAACAGATCGTCGCGGCGATACAGATCGAGTGTCGCGATCGCTGCGGCCGCCGCTACCGGGTGTGCCGAATACGTGTAGCCGTGCGCGAGTTCGATCGCGCCAGGCGCGCCGCTGTTGACGATCGTATCGTGGATCGTGCGGCTCGCCGCGACCGCGCCCATCGGAATGGCCGCGTTATTGATCGCCTTTGCCATGGTCAGCAGATCCGGCGTTACGCCGAAATATTCGCTGGCCGTCGCCTTGCCGAGGCGGCCGAAACCGGTGATCACCTCGTCGAAAATCAGCAGAATGCCGTGTTTCGTGCAGATTTCGCGCAGCTTCTGCAAATAGCCCTGCGGCGGGATCAGCACGCCCGTCGAACCCGCGACCGGCTCGACAATGACCGCGGCGATCGTCGACGCGTCGTGCAGCGTGACGAGGCGTTCGAGTTCTTCGGCCAGATGCGCGCCCCAGGCCGGCTGTCCCTTCGAAAACGCGTTGTGTTCGAGGTTGTGCGTGTGCGGCAGATGGTCGACCGAAGGCAGCAGCGCGCCCGAAAACGTCTTGCGGTTGGGCGAAATGCCGCCCACTGAAATGCCGCCGAAGCCCACGCCATGGTAGCCGCGCTCGCGGCCGATCAGCCGCGTGCGTTGCCCTTCGCCACGGGCGCGGTGGTACGCAAGCGCGATTTTCAGCGCGGTATCGACCGATTCGGAGCCCGAGTTCGTGAAGAAAATCCGGTCCAGGCCTGCGGGCATCAGTTCGGCGACTTTCGACGCCGCTTCGAACGCGAGCGGATGGCCCATCTGGAAGGTCGGCGCGAAGTCGAGCGTCGAAACCTGCTTCGTGATGGCCTCGACGATCTCAGCGCGGCTGTGTCCCGCGTTCACGCACCAGAGGCCGGCGCAGCCGTCCAGCACCTCGCGTCCGTCGGTCGTGCGGTAGTACATGCCTTTCGCCGATTCCAGCAGGCGCGGCGCGGCCTTGAACTGGCGGTTGGCGGTAAACGGCATCCAGAATGACGACAGGTCATCGATGACGGGGCGCGAAGTCATGGGTTTTCTCCTCGAAGTGGTAGCGAAACTGTAGCGTCCGCGGTTAAATGGCGGACATAAACAGTTGATTTACTGCGCTGATAACTGTGCTGGTAAATTGGCCTCAACTGTAGTGGTTATCGACACCCTCATCACCATGATCGAACTACCTCTGGAACGCGACCGCCGCAGCGCGCCTACGCTTGTCGAGCAGCTGGTACGAGGCTTTGCCGAAGCCATCGAGGCGCAGTCGCTGCGTTCCGGCGCGCTGTTGCCGTCGGTCCGGCAGCTTGCGCAGACGCATCGGCTGAGCACCTTCACCGTGATGGAGGCGTACAACCGTCTTGTTTCGATGGGGCTCGTGACCGCGCGGCGCGGCTCCGGCTATCGCGTCGCGACGGCGGGCGCGCCGGCGGCGCGCGCCAGTGCGTCCGACTGGCAGCCGCCCAGCCTCACGGCGACCTGGCTGCTGTCTGACGTGTTCGTCGATCATTCGGTGCCGATCAAGGCCGGTTGCGGCTGGTTGCCGAACGAATGGGTGAACGGCTCGGGGCTGCATCATGCGTTGCGTGCGATGAGCCGCGTGCCGGCCGGGCGGTTTGCAGACTACGGCCATCCGTACGGTTTTGCGCCGCTGCGCGAACGCATCGCCGAGCAACTTGACCGGCGAGGCCTGCCGGTCGACGTCTCCAATGTGCTGCTTACCCAGGGCGCAACCCAGGCGCTCGACCTGATCGTGCGAACGCTGCTGCGTCCGGGCGACACGGTACTGGTCGAAGATCCCGGTTACTGCAACCTGCTGCAGATTCTCAAGCTGGCGGGACTCGTCGTGCACGGCGTGCCGCGCACGCCGGCAGGCCTCGACACCGAGGTGCTCGAAACGCTCGTCACCGCTCACCGTCCGAAGGCGATTTTCGTCAACACGACGCTGCAGAACCCGACCGGCGCGACGCTCAGCATGGCGTCAGCGTTTCGTCTGTTGCAGATCGCCGAGCGGCAGCGCATGTGGGTGATCGAGGACGACGTCAGCCGCGAACTTGCGCCGTCCGGTGCGCCGCTGCTTGCCGCGATGGAAGGGCTGCAGCGGGTGCTCTACGTCAGTGGCTTTTCGAAGACCGTTACGCCGGGGCTGCGCTGCGGCTATGTCGTCGCCGAACGCGACGTGTTGCGCGAGCTGGCGCGCACCAAGATGGCAGTGGGGCTGACCTCGTCGGAGGCGATCGAGCGGATCGTCGACAAGGTCCTGCTCGAAGGCCGTCATGCACGCCATGTCGAGACCGTGAACGAGCGACTGAAGGCTGCGCACGCGCTGTTCGAGGAGCGCATCGATGCGGCTGGACTCGAGCTGTTTCACCGGCCGCGCGCGGGACTTTTCGTGTGGGCACGTCTGCCGGTCGAGCCGGAGCGCGCTGGTGAAATCGCAACGGCCGCGTTGCGTGACGGCATCTGGCTCGCGCCCGGCTCATATTTCCGCCCCGACGACGCGCCAAGCGCGTGGTTCCGTTTCAATGTGCCGTATTCGGTAGATGAAGCGCTGTGGCGCTTCATCGATAAGGTTCGGAGCCGCGAAGGTGTCGCTGTGGGTGGCGAGAAGGCGTTCTGAAGCGTTTAGCAACATTAACGACGAGCCCGACGCGCGTTTCCTCACGGCATCGAATGTCGCGTTCTTTTCATGCTCTTCGGAATACCACATGTAGATGTGGTGTACCGCGCTGCGGGGGCGAACTCGTTCTGTGAAAGCTGGGCGGTCTCATCGCTATGCGAAACTCTGCGCGCTTTCGGATTCGATTCGCTGCGCAACGGACTGCCTGAAGATGCCAGGGAAATGACCGTGTTCCAATATCCCGACGCGCACTGTGTCTGCCTGGCGCGGCAACGCTGATTTCCCATAGTGAGTCATACAATACAATGCCCCTGTCGAAAATGATCAGTATAACTATATGCTTGACCAAAGATTGAACGGAAACATGCCACCTGAGTGGCGCGCGTCGGAAGTTCGTCTTTCAAGGGGCAAGTTCACGACGCTTGTAACGATTTGATGGCGTACAGCCCTCTACGAGATGGCTGCGGATCAAGCGGGTCGTTTAAAAATATTTGATCTGATTCGGGCCTCCATTACGGGGCTTCGGATGTACCGGGACATGGCGACGCTTGCCGCAGGTGTTCGTGCCGACACATCCGCGAGGTATGGCTCGCGCTGCAGATGTCAGAAATATTTGACCTTATTCGGGCTTCCGTCTGATGTCATTTCGTGATTCCTGGCGCCAGAATGACGAACTTCGATTTAATCGGTTCAGGTTCGTTGTGCTTGCGACGTTAGAGAAGGACCAGTGCCGAGAGCAGCGCGCTGAATCAGGAAGGCACGCGCCTGATACTGAAGTGAAAGTGAATCTGACGTCGGGTTGGCCGCGCAACGGGACGAAGCTATCGTTCTAAGGCGCTTGACTCTGTCGTCCGCAACTGGTGCTTGAAGAACTATGTCCCGGATCCCGTATCTCTCGGGAAGCAGAAATACGCAGAAGTTGAAGAAGTGGCTGGTCCGCTCGATTGACGCTTTACTGATCGTGTCCAGCTCCTTCATTACATCGTTCCCACTATCCAGCAAGACGGGGTATCTCGTACAGATAGGAGCATTCGTTGCGATCGCCTTCGCGCTGATACTGTTTTCGCTATTCCACGCCTATCGCCCGTGGTGCGGTTGTTCGAAGCTCGGGATGATCGGGTATGCCGGATTTGCATGGGCAATCAGTCAGTCCTGTGCGCTCGCGGCGACGTTCGCCCTGCATCGGGGGGCGCAGGTCGAGCGGTCCTGGTGGGCTTGCTGGGCGCTCATTGCAGGTGTGGGGGTGCTTGCATCTCGCCTGATCCTGCTTGCCGCGCCTCGTTGGGTGCGCTGGGGCGAGCGTAATCAGCACGCAGTGGCGATTGTGGGCGCAGGCAAGCATTGCGACAGCCTGATCCGCAAGGTATTGGAATCGCCTGACTCTGGGTTTCGCCCAGTAGCGATATTCAACCCGCACGCGTTCGAGGAGTCATGTATTGCGGGGCTTCGGATGTACCGGGACGTGGCGACGTTTGCCGCAGGTGTTCGTGCCGGACACATCCGCGAGGTATGGCTCGCGCTGCCGATGTCAGATGAGCGCATGGTCGCCCGCGTCCTTGATGCGTTCAAGGATGATCTTGTCAACGTTCGTCTCATTCCCGACGTGCGTGGTCTTGCGACCTTCGGTGGCGGGATGGTGGATCTGGGCGGTACGCCGGCGATCAACCTGATGGCTTCTCCGTTGCCATCGTTCGGACTTTTGCAGAAGGCGATTTTCGACCGGGTGTTCGCAGCATTTGCACTGATCGCGTTACTACCCCTGATGGGCATCATCGCGGTAGCGGTCAAGCTGTCGTCGAAAGGGCCGGTGCTGTTTACGCAGAAGCGAAAGGGAGTCGACGGCGCGGTATTCCGGATATTCAAGTTTCGCACGATGCGTGTGCATGTCGAGGAAACCGGGGTGGTGCGCCAGGCTGAGAGGAAGGATCCACGCGTAACGCGGGTCGGCAGCTTTCTTCGACGCACGAGTCTGGACGAACTGCCGCAGTTCCTGAATGTATTGCGCGGCGAGATGTCGATTGTCGGGCCGCGTCCGCATGCGATCGAACACGACGGCGAGTACCAGAAAATCGTTGCGGGCTACATCCACCGTTACCGCATCAAGCCGGGAATTACCGGTTGGGCACAGATCAACGGCTTTCGTGGCGAAACCGATCTCATCGAAAAAATGGAGGGCCGGGTCGAGCACGATCTGTACTACATGAAGAACTGGTCGTTCGGATTGGATATGCGCATCGTAGTCGCGACAGTGATTAAGGGGATGGTGCATCGGAATGCGTATTGATCAATGGGTTTGGGACGGAAATGAGATCGCTCCCGGTCAATGACTCGATGTACTAGCTGAAATTGACAGACAGGCATTGAACAGGTGGCGTCGCTCGTTAGTGCATTGAGCGAGGCGTGCGGCCCAACGAATTCGGGAACAGGTCAAACAGGATGTTAGTAGCGGCTTTTGTGCGGATGATCGGTCGTTTGGGGTTTCTGGTGATGGCGTCGCTCACGCTGCTGTCCGCATGCGGGGTCGCGCCCGGCATGCGCATGAATGAGAATCCGAGTCTACCGATAGTGGAAGCAGGCGGTGGGGAGGCGTCTGACGCACTTGCGGTGCCCATCAGCGATATCAACCTCGCATTGATTCAGGAGATGCGTAAGGAGGCCGCGGCACGAAGGGCGGCCGACGGATCACCGCTGTTTTCGACCCCCGAGCCCTATACGCTTGGCGTAGGCGACGTACTGAACATCACCGTCTGGGATCACCCGGAGCTTGCCGCGGCGCAGGGCGCGCAAAGCCAGCCTCAGGTGCGGCCCGCCGATGCGCCGGCCGGTTTCGTTATCGACCAGACCGGCGATATCTCATTTCCGTATGCGGGCACGCTGCGCGCGGCCGGCCTGCGAACTGACGAGTTGCAGGCTGACCTTGCGCGCAGGCTGGCGCGCGTATTCCAGAACCCTCAGGTGACGGTACGTATCGCGTCGTTTCGGGCCAGGAAGGTTTATGTCGACGGAGAGGTTCACACACCAGGTGTGCAGCCGATCAACGATATTCCCATGACGCTCTATGAAGCCATTACGCGCGCCGGGGGCTTCACGCCGGCCGCGGACCAGAGTCGGATGCTGCTGACCCGCAAGCACGTGAGGTATCAGGTCGATTTGCCGAAAATGCTCGATCACGGGCTGGATCCGTCAAGGATCGTCTTGAAGGACGGTGATCTGTTGCGCGTCGTGCCGCGTGACGAAAACGGCGTATTCGTGATGGGTGAGATCACCCGCCCCATGACCGCAGTGCCGCAAAGTACAGGAAAGCTGACATTGAGCGATGCACTATCGCAGGCTGGCAGTGTGAACGCCATGACGGCCGACGCGTCGCAAATGTATGTGATTCGTGGCGATGGAGAGCGGACGCCGAAGGTTTATCACCTCGACGGGAGTTCGCCAGTATCGATGGTGCTTGCTAACCAGTTTGAACTGCAGCCCAAGGATGTGGTGTATGTGGATAGCACCAGCCTTGCACGTTTCAGTCGCGTGCTGAGTCAACTGCTGCCATTGATCAATGCAGGTCTGACGGGTGCTGTTGTCGCCAAATGATCGACCGTATTCTCGTCGTCTGTGAGGGAAATATTTGCCGTAGTCCGATGGCGGCAGCCCTGCTTGCGAAAGTCTTGCCCAACGTCGGTGTGACCTCTGCGGGCACACATGCCCCAGTGGGTCGCGGTGCGGACCCGGCAGCGATCGAACTGATGAAGCAGCGCAGCCTCGACATCGGTGAGCATGTGACGACGCCTTTGACTGCGGCTCCTCTGCGTGAGGCCCAGTTGGTGCTGACGATGACACGGACTCAGCGTGAAGGGATAGAAGCCCTGTATCCGTTCGCCAGGGGAAAGGTGTATCGCCTTGCCGAGCATGACCATCTCGACATCGTCGACCCGTATCGACGTGGTTCTTTCTTTTTCGAACTAGCGCTGGCGCAGATTGAGCAAGGTGTTTCGCACTGGCTCCATGCCGTCCAGCGACTTTCCTAGCGATCTATGGGTTCCAATAGCCTCAACCAGTTCGTTGTTCCGGATGCTAGAGACGAAATCGATCTATCCGGGCTTGCCAATGTCATCGTTGAGAACCGGCGTGTCATCGCGTGGTTCACTGCGGGGGCGTTGCTCATTGGTATTGCCTACGCAATCCTTGGCACGCCAGTGTACCGCGCTGAGGCGATGCTTCAGGTTGCGGATAGCTCAGATGCCATCAACGACAAACTAGGCGATCTGGCGTCCCTGTTTAGCGGCAAGGCGACGGCGGATGCCGAGATTCAACTGATCGGTTCTCGAGAGTTGCTTGACGACACTGTTCGTCGCCTGCATCTTGATATTGACGCGAAGCCCGACTACTTCCCTCTGATCGGAGGCTGGATTGCGCGCCAGGTTCCCGTGGGGCAACTCGCCGATCCTGTCCTGGGCTTGCGTAGTTTTGCCTGGGGAGGCGAGGATATCGACGTCACCCGCTTCGACGTCCCGCCGAAACTTTACGACGCGAAGTTCACGCTCATCGCGGGTAACGATGGGGCGTTCGAACTTAAAGGTCCGGACGGCGACCTTGTCCTCAAAGGGCATCTTCACGAGGCCATGACGGGGATGACACAGTACGGTCCTGTTGCATTGACGGTGACGGCATTTGTTGCCCGTCCCGGCACCGGGTTCAAGCTCGCTCGCGTGTCGACGCAGCTGACGACGGCAAAGCTGCGTGACGCGTTATCCGCGAAGGAGAAGGTCAAGCAGTCAGGGATCGTTTCGGTCCAGCTGGATGGAGACAACAGCGCGAGAGTGGCGGAGACCGTCAATACGATCGTGCAGGGATTTGTGCAGCGCAACGTCGACTGGAAGTCCGGGCAGGCCGAACAGATGCTGAGCTTCCTGAGCAGTCAGCTTCCGCAGTTGAGGAAGGATCTCGATGCGGCTGAACAGCGCTATAACACGTTCCGCACCCAGAATGGAACCGTTGATCTTGCCGATGAGAGCCGTCTGCTTCTGCAATCCATTGTCGAGACGAAGACGAGGATGCTCACGCTACAGCAGCAGCGGGAAGATCTGCTTCAACGGTTCAAACCCACTCATCCTTCCGTCGCGGCGATTGATGCCCAGGTGGCCGACCTGAAACGTCAGGAAGACCAGCTCAATACGAAGGTATCGGTACTTCCGGCTACGCAGCAGACGGCAGTCCGGTTGATGCGTGACGTGGATATCAATACTGCGCTCTACACAAACCTGATGAACAGCGCCCAACAATTGCGCATTCTCAAGGCGGGACAGCAGGGGGACGCTCGCATCGTTGACTACGCAGAGGCCGCCGAGAAGCCGGTCAGACCGAAGAAAGCGATCGTCATTGCTGGCGCTGGCCTATTAGGTCTTCTGGTGGGGACCGCCGTAGCGTTCGTGCGACGCTCGCTGTCCCGGGGCCTGGAAAATGCGGCTGAGATCGAGCAGATCGTGGGTGCACCAGTCTTCGCCGTTATCTCGCACAGCGAGCGCCAGACCGCGCTGGAGAGGCGGTCGCGCCGTGGTCAACGCGGACCGCGCGTGCTGTCGATGGAAATGCCCGACGATATTGCGGTGGAAGCTATCCGCAGCCTGCGCACTGCACTGCAGTTCAAGATGGCTGAAGCGCAGAACAATGTGGTGATGATCACAGGGGTCCGCCCCGCGAGCGGTAAAACGTTTCTATCGGTCAATCTCGCTGCCGTCCTGGCGTCAACCGGAAAGCGGGTGCTTCTGATTGATGCAGACATGCGTCGAGGTGATGTTCATCAGCACCTTGGCATAGCAAGGGAGCGAGGATTTCAGGACGTCATCGCTGGAGCTGATGTCGACGCGGTAGTGCGGCGACAGGTTCTACCCAACCTCGATGTGCTCACACGCGGAACGAACTCGCGGTCGCCTGCTGAGATATTGACCAGTACGAATCTTGGCGCACTCATCGACAAGCTGTCTCACGAATACGATCTGGTGCTTCTGGATACGCCGCCCGTTCTCGCTGTCACGGACCCGGCACTGATTGGCAAGCATGCCGGGATCACATTGCTTGTGATGTGTCAGGGCAAGCATTCAGCGGTTGAGCTCCGCGAAACCAGACGATTACTGAATGGGGCTGGTGTGCCGATCGACGGCATTCTGCTGAGCGATGTTCCGCAGCGTGCGTCAGCGTATGGAACCTACTCCGCTTACGAAACCGATAACGGATAGGCGAACCTGATATCCGGACGTGGCGCGCCGCTGGCAAGCGTATCGCCAGCGGATTTTTCATCTAACACGAACAGAAATGAACAAGAGAATTTTGCTCACGTTCGGAACCCGTCCCGAGGCCATCAAGATGGCGCCGCTCGTGAAGCGGCTCAAGGATACCGAGGGTGTCGACTGCTTCGTCTGCGTGACTGGACAGCATCGCGAAATGCTTGATCAGGTATTGGCGCTGTTCGAGATCCGGCCGCATTTCGATTTGAACATCATGAAGCGAGGTCAGGATCTTTCCGATGTGACGACATCGATATTGACAGGCATGCGCGATGTGCTGAACGACTGCAGGCCGGATGTCATGCTTGTTCATGGCGACACCACGACGACGATGGCGGCTAGCCTTGCGGCGTTTTACCGGCGTATCCCCATCGGGCACGTCGAGGCGGGCCTGCGCACCGGCAATATGCTTTCGCCGTGGCCGGAGGAGGCGAACCGGACAGTGACGGGCGTGCTGGCAAACATGCATTTTGCACCGACCGAGCGGGCACGCCGAAACCTGCTTGCGGAAGGTGTCGCCGATGAAAGCATTTCGGTGACGGGGAATACAGTCATCGATGCGTTGCTTCATGTGCGGGACGGTCTTGCGAAAGACAGGAGCCTTGCCGCCGCGGTTGATCGCGAATTGCCGTCTCTTGCGTATGACCGGCGGTTGATCCTCGTAACCGGCCATCGCAGGGAAAGTTTCGGCTCGGGCTTTGAGCAGATCTGTTCAGCGTTGTTGCAGATCGCCCTGGCGCACCCTGAGGTCGACCTTGTGTACCCGGTTCATATGAATCCCAGCGTGCGCGAGCCCGTGACCCGTCTACTGACAGGTATTCCGAACATCCATTTGATCGAGCCGCAGGACTATCTGCCGTTCGTCCGTCTAATGGATCGCTCATATCTGATTCTGACCGACTCAGGAGGTGTTCAGGAGGAGGCTCCTTCGTTGGGAAAGCCAGTCCTGGTTATGCGTACCGCCACGGAGCGGCAGGAAGCAGTGGACGCCGGAGTAGTGAAACTGGTGGGAACGGATGCGCGAAGGATTGTTGCGGGCGTGTCTGATCTGCTGAATGACGCGGATAGCTATCAGGCGATGACCCGAGGCGGGAATCCATACGGGAATGGACATGCCAGCGAGCGCATTGTCGATTCACTCATGGCAGGCTGGGTTCGGGCTCTCGCGGCTTGACGGCGACAACAAAGACGTAAGGCTAGGTACGATATGGAATTCAATGTTATTTCGGTAGTCGGACTGGGCTACATTGGTTTGCCAACTGCCGCGGCATTTGCCGCGAGGCGCAAGCAGGTCATTGGTGTTGATGTCGATCAGAACGCGGTCGAGACGATCAACAGGGGCGAGATTCACATCGTCGAGCCGGAACTCGATATGCTGGTTCACGCCGCAGTGACTCAGGGGTATCTGCGCGCGACGATGACGCCGGAGCCTGCAGATGCTTTCCTGATTGCGGTGCCGACGCCGTTTCGCGAAGGCAACAAGCCTGACTTGAGCTACATCCAGGCGGCGAGTTGCTCTGTTGCGCCCGTGCTGAAAAAGGGTGACCTCGTCGTCCTCGAGTCGACGTCGCCGGTCGGTGCGACAGAACAGATGGCGGCATGGATGGCCGAACTGCGTCCGGACCTCAGCTTTCCGCAGCAAGCCGGAGAAAACTCCGATATTCGTGTCGCGCATTGTCCGGAGCGCGTGCTACCTGGCCACGTGATCCGGGAACTTGTCGAGAACGACCGGGTAATCGGCGGTATGACCCGTAGGTGCGGCGAGTGGGCGCGTGAGCTCTATCGGACATTCGTACGCGGCGATTGCATCCTGACGGATGCTCGGACAGCCGAGATGTGCAAGCTCACCGAGAACTCGTTTCGCGACGTCAACATTGCATTTGCGAACGAGCTTTCGTTGATTTGCGACCACCTTGACATCAATGTCTGGGAACTGATCCGACTGTCTAACCGGCATCCGCGCGTGAGCATTCTGCAGCCTGGGCCGGGTGTCGGCGGTCACTGCATTGCAGTTGATCCATGGTTTATTGTCGATTCGTCGCCAGAACAGGCGCGCCTTATCCGCATGGCGCGAATTGTCAACGATGACAAGCCGCACCACGTGATCGGGCGCGTCGAGCGCGCGGCACGCCGTTTCAGAGAGCCTGTGATAGCGTGTCTGGGTCTGTCGTTCAAGGCCGATATCGACGATCTGCGTGAGAGCCCCGCGGTTGAAATAGTTCGTGAACTTACGGACCGGAATATAGGGCATGTCATCGCGGTCGAACCGAACGTGGCGGCATTGCCGGCCGGTCTCGACAACAAATGCGAGCTTGGCCGGCTGACCGACGCGGTGAGCCGTGCCGATATTGTGGTTATTCTCGTCGACCATCTACCTTTCAGGCGTCTCGATCCGCTGCGCTTCCACGACAAGATCGTGATTGACACGCGCGGGCTGCTATCGCAAGTGCAACCGGTTAATTGAGAAGCCGGATGTCGACGAGCGAGCCGACCAGCAGTAGCGCAGCCAAGGGGCCGGCGCCGGTGTCGGCTGCGGGTTCCGGCCTCGGCCGGAATTTTGTCGCGATGGTTATCTGGCAGTTAGGCAACTATCTGGTGCCACTGGCCACATTTCCCTATCTCACACGCGTGCTTGGACCTGCACAGTTCGGTTTGCTGGCGTATGTGAATGCGATGGCGGTCTACGGTACGGTGTTGACCGAATGGGGTTTCAACCTGAGCGGCCCCCGAGCCGTCATAGAGTGCCGCGACTGCCCTGAAGCACTCAGCGAACTGATCTGGTCGACTATCGGCGCCAAGGGGTGTCTGTGTCTGATCTCGTTTGCCGTTCTTCTGATAGTGCTTCATTTTGACCGGCAAGCTGCTTTGGCTACGCACGCAGTTCTGTTGTCGTGGCTGGTCGTGATCGGCAATGTGATCACATTGAACTGGTTGCTGCAGGGGCTTGAGCGGTTTTCCCTACTCGCCACGGTATCGCTTGCGGGGCGTTTCATTACGCTGCCTCTGATATTCGTGTTCGTGAAAAGCGCTAACGATGTCGCCGTGGCTGTGGCGATTCAGGCCGCAGCACCGCTGCTGACGGGTTTGCTCTCGCTCGGTATCGCATGCCGACTAGGCTTGCTGCATCGGCCCCGCACGTCATGGCGCCGAATCTGGCTACGGATCAAGCAGGGCGCTGACATGTTTGTGTCAACCGCTTCGGTCAGCCTGTTTAGTGCCACGAATGCAATCATCCTCGGTTCGCTTGCCGGTCCTTATCAGGTTGGGATCTATGCTGCTGCCGACCGACTGAAGGCAGTTGGCAACATGGTTCCTGCACAGATCAACACAGTTCTCTACCCACGTGTTTCTGCGCTCATTGCGAAGTGCGATCCGGCCTCGGGGAGGGCTGCGGCCAGGCTGACGATGGTGGGAGCAATCGCAACCATAGCTACGACAGGCGCGGGTGCCGCCGTGTTCATCGGCCTGGCCGGTCCGCTCACGACGATTGTGCTGGGTGGTTCATACCATGGCTCGGCCGCGGTGCTGACGTTGCTTTGTATGGCGACCGTGTTCGGGAATCTCGCGTACTTCCTCGGCTTGCAAGTGCTGGTCCCCTTTGAGGCAGGATGGCGGCGCTCTCGCGTCATGCTGGCAGGCGGCGTATTGAATGTCGCGCTAGCCTTCGCCCTGGTCCCATCTTTTGGCGCCGAGGGCGCCGCCTCGGCGTTCCTGATTGCAGAGGCCGCGATTCTGGCCGTCTACCTCGTTGCGATCGTAGGCACATTGCCGTTGCGGTCCCATTTCACGCAATTGCTGAATCGTTAAGTGTTCTCAATGTTTGCCATATATGTGATTTCATTGAGCTCGTCAGAGCGACGCGAATCGATCGCGAAGGTTTTGACGGAGCGGGCGGCGGCATTTCGTTTCGAGGATGCGATCGATGGCCGCGAACTCACGGACGCCCAGGTTAATGACATTTGCGACGAAGAGGCGGCCAGGGATCGCTACGGTCGACCGTTGACTCGTGGCGAATTGGGTTGTTTCATGAGTCACCGGTCCGTCTGGCGAAAGATTGCGGAATCGGGGCGCTCTGCCGTAGTCATCGAAGACGACGCGCTTCTGGAAGCTGTCTTTTTTGAACGTGTGTTGACTGCTTCCGAGGCGCCGCTTGCATCTGCAGCCGACATCGTGCTCCTTGGACGTTCGAAGTTGCGCCGCGCAAGCGCGGCACGGACATATCTTCAGGAACCGTTGAAGCGCTCACGAAAGATCGATGGCCTGATCGTCGGCGTTCCGTTCAAGCAATGGACTAGCGGTTCGGTTGCATACTGGATTGCCCACGACGGCGCGCGCAAGGCGCTTGCCCATACTGAAGGCGCGATCGGTGCATTGCTCGACGACTGGCCGTGGCATCGCAGCCATGGAGGCCTGCGCATTGCGGAACTGCGCCCATATGCCGCGTGGGAAGGGTTTGAAACGATGCAGAGCTCTCTTGAATCAGCGCGCAGCGTTTATGTGCGCCCACGCTCTGCGTCGCATTCGGCAGCGGTTTGGCCGTTGCGCCACATGCGGACGGTAGTTCGCTGGATGATGGTGCTCGCTTTCACTGTGACAGGATCGCGCGGCAGGATGTTTAAATCGTGAACAGTTCATCCCCGCCGTACTCTTTGCCGCTGCGAATTCCGGCATCAAAGGCTTCCGCGTCACCCTCGGTGGCATTCGTCTGGACGTTGGTTTTGCCTGGCTTTGTGTTATCACCAGTTGCTGACTTCCTGTCGGTGTATGCGTCGCACGGTGCGCTCCCGACCGGCGGAAGCGATGCACGCTTCTCGCTATTCTTGCGCGGGGCGATCGTGTTCGGCCTGATTGCAGCGATGCTGATAGGCGGAAAGATACGGCGGTCCGGGTTGTATCTGTCGCTGCTGGTCTTTGTGGCGATCCTGTCGTCGGGTGTGGCGTATGCACTCGACATTGCGTCGGGTCCCGAATTCGGCGAACAGTCGATCTTCGTGCTGAAAGTATTTTCGTTTTTTGTCTATTTCGGGGCGCTGTCGGAACTTGGCGACCGGAGACTCGCGAAGCTCGAGTGGTTTGTCAGGCTTGCTTTGTTCGCCTACGGAATCTGCATCGTTGCGGGCGCTGCGCTGTCGATCGAAATGTTCCATAGCTATCAGGGCGACACGCATATCCGATCGGGTTACAAGGGTATCGTCCATGCACAGAACGAGGCGTCAGCGTTGGTGACCGTCGGGCTGGCTTTCGCGTATCTAGGGGTCTTGCGATCCGGTTGGCGGGTGCGCGAGATCCTGCTTGCCGGCAGCCTTCTGGCTGCCTCGATGCTTATCGGTACAAAAGGCGCGGTAATCGGCGCACTCGGTGTGACCTGTGCGTATTTCTACGCGCGTCACAACGCGTTCAGGGCGTCCGCACGCGCGGCGTTGGTACTGGGGACGCTGGCAGCCCTGGCGATTCTGGCCTATGTGGCGATACCAAAAATACAGCAGGCGGTCGATCTCACCCTGAACTACTTCGAGTACCAGGGTGGTCGCGCCAGCGGCGACAGACTACTGACCATTTTGCTGTCTGGCCGCAACTTGAAGTTCGCGAATGTCTGGGACGGCGTCGTGCAGCAGAACTACATCGCGCTGCTTACTGGCGGGTATCCCGTCACGCGCTATATGGTCGAAATGGACATTCCAGATCTGGTGCTCACTCTGGGACTGCCTGCTTTCGTCGTCTACTTCATGGCGTTGCGCGGCGCGTTTGTTTACGGCGGGAAGCCGTGTTCCACGACGCGCTTTGGCAAGCTGTTCTTCTACCTGATCGCGGGAGTGGCGGCGACTGCCGGGCACGTGTTCGGCTCGGCTCTTGTAGCACCGTTTCTCGCTGTCATTGCTGTGATCGTAAAGCGCTACGCGTCGTCCGGTAGCCAACGGGGCAATCTCGATGTGGTCTGATGAAACGTCGTCGCAGCGCTCCTCCCTCAACCGGGTGGTGCGTGTTCTGCACGTCGGTCCCGGCTGGGGGCAGCTTGGCGGGATTGCATCGATGATGGGCGAACTCGAAAACCTCCAGGCACGGTTTCGAAGGGCGAATATCGTGTTTTCCTTCTTCGAAACGCATGGGTTTCAAAGCACCCGGAATCTGCTTGGATTTACGTTGCTCGATCTGCCCCGATTCGTATGGGTATTAATGCGAGATGTGGATATCGTTCATCTGCACGTTTCTGTACGAGGGTCGTTTTATCGCAAGTTCTTGCTCAGTCTATTTGTGAAGTTGACCGGCAGGAAAACGATCTTCCATCTGCATGCTGGAAACTTTGATCGATTTGAATCGCGGGCAGGGAAATTCACGCGACTGGCGATTTCACGTTTCGTTCGAGGAGCGGATGCCACCGTAGCCGTGTCCAGCGCGATTGGCCAGCAACTAATCCGTCTCGGTGTGCACCCTGCGAAGTTATACGTGATCGGCAACACAGCGGGTTCGGCAGAGTTCGTCGAGGACGCGGGCTTGCCGACGCTAAAGAATGATGATGGGGGCTATCTTGCCTTTGCCGGACGTCTGGTGGAAGCGAAGGGAATTGGGGATCTGCTGAAAGCGCTTGCTTTGCTCAGAGCAGCGGGGTGCGTTATATCGCTGAGACTGGCGGGCGTCGGAGATGTGCACCATTGGCAGCGGATGGCACGTGATTTCCAGGTTGATGATCTCGTGACCTTCGTGGGATGGTTGGACGGTGACGCGAAGCTGGCGTTCTATCGCAATGCGCGAATCTTCTGCATGCCCAGTCACTACGAATCGTTTGGAATTTCGACACTCGAGGCGATGTTTTCGGGTGTGCCGGTCATCGGTACGCGACTAGGCGGATTTCTGGATCTCGTGGAGGAGGGGGTGACGGGCTACCTGGTCGAGCCTTCGAGTCCGCAGGCGCTGGCTGCGCGCATTCGTCGTCTGGTGGAGGATCCGAAACTGGCGGGACGGATGGGGAAAGCCGGACTCGCGCGGGCACGACAGCGTTATTCAACCGAAGCGCTCAGCAACCTGTATGTCCGTTGCTATCGCGACGTAGTGGCGCATTAGGGGAAGCGCATGCATGACAGATTCAAACGATGGTACGGATGCCTCGCTGTGGGCGCGCTATTGATTGCGCAGTTACCCGTGCGGGCTCAGGCATCAATTTCGCTCCCGCATAGCGAATTGGGGATGCCGGGTCCGGCGGATTCATATCAGGCCGTCTATGTCGAGGACTGGCAGGGCGGCCTCGATGCTCGCATCGGTGTTCAGGCGAACCTTGGCGACATCGCCATAGTGGACGATCTGGTCTTTCCCGGAGGCAAGGTCGTTCGCGCGAGTATCAGCCGCGATGAAAACTTCTCGCATGTCGCCAACGGCGCGCCGCGAGCAGAGTTGCTGTTTCCAACGCCTGTCAGCTTTGTACAAGGCCAGGACTACCTGATTCGCTGGAGCACGTTTCTTCCTTCCAGCTTCGAATTCGACGACAAACAACTTGTGATTGTTACGCAGATTCATCAAGGATATCTTGCCGGTTCGCCCACCATCGCGCTCACGCTGCTCGGAAGCCGGTATGCGATCTCTGAGCGAGGTGGACTGCATCCGGAACGGGTCTCAGCCGCGAAATGGATTTGCTGCGCAGACATCGACCGGGGCAAGTGGGTCCACTGGGCCTTGCGTTACGTTCCCGACGATTCAGGGAAAAAAGCTTTGACAGAGTTGTGGAAGGACGGTGTTTCCGTCTTCACGAGCGAAGGTGCGCCGAACTCGTACCTCAACGATCAGCATGCCTATCTAAAAATCGGGCTGTATAAGTCCGGCTGGAATTCCCGACCATCGAACGTCACACGGATCCAGGTTTTCTTTGGGCCAGTCGACGTGTCCCGACGCTCATTGTTGCCTGCAATCGGTGAAAATCAGGCACAGGCTGCTGCTGTCCGCAGAGAAGGGGGTGAGGCAAGCCAGGAGAACCATGTCGAGAAGGACAATGAAACGTATTGAATTATTTTCCTGCCCTTTGGACGTTGCATCGATGGACGAAACGGTCGGCTGGATATCGAATCGTATCGCTACCAGGCAGTTTACCCAGCACGTTGTAGTCAACGTCGCCAAGCTTGTCAACATGCAATCGGATCCCGAACTGGCTGCGTCCGTCAGAGATTGCGATATCGTCAATATCGACGGTATGGGGGTCGTGTGGGCGGCACGTTTGCTCGGACACGAAGTGCCGGAACGTGTCGCCGGTGTTGATCTGTTCGAACGCCTGCTCACGGACGCCGCGCGCAGAGGCTTCCCGGTCTTTCTCCTTGGCGCAACTGACGGGGTAGTCAAAACTGTGGCAGCGCGGTGTGCGAGTCGCTATCCAGATCTCCTGCTTGCAGGCCATCACCACGGCTACTTTTGGGATGACGAGTCCGCAGTGGTCGACAGGATTCGTGCTTCGGGAGCCCGCCTTCTATTCGTCGCAATTACGTCGCCGAAGAAGGAGAACTTCATCAATCGCTGGAAGGGGCAGCTTGGAGTGGACTTTGTCATGGGCGTCGGCGGTACATTCGATGTCGTTGCCGGTAAGGTGCGCCGTGCGCCTCGCTGGATGCAGCGCAGCGGACTCGAATGGGTCTATCGCGTCGCACAGGAACCCCGGCGGATGTGGAGGCGCTATTTCGTAACGAATAACCGGTTCGCGCTGATGCTTCTAAAGGCGTGTATCGGTTCGATGTTCCAGCGCACTGCAGGTGGTCAAGGCCAATAAGACCGAGCTTGTCGACGCGGAGGCAATCGCTGAAGCGATATCGCGTCCCACCATGCGTTTTGTGCAGCCAAAGACAGAAGCACAGCTTGCCGGCCGGTTCACCCGAGCATGTGCAGGATGACGGGATACATCGACAGCAACAGGAGCAGTGCCATCACGATGTTGAACGTACGCAGCCTGACGGGATTTGACAGGAAGCCGCGCAGGCCCGTGCCGAACGCGGCCCACAAGCAGATGCACGGCAGGCCGATCACATAAAACAGCACTGCCATCAAGAGCGCATTGAAGCCGAAGTCGGCGCTCAGATGAATCGTCGTCGCGGCGGTGAGCACCATCATCCACGCCTTCGGATTGACCCACTGGAACGCGATCGCTTCATGGAAACGCATCGGGCGGCGCTCGCCTTTGCGGACCTGCACTTCCCCCGATGTGCCGATTTTCCAGGCGAGATACAACAGATACACGACGCTTGCAGTCTCCAGCACGGTGTACAGCATCGGCAGACGGCGGAATGCCTCGCCGAGCCCGAAGCCCACCGACAGCATCAGCAGCGCGACACCCGCACTGATACCCAGAACATGCGGCACCGTGCGGCGAAAACCGAAGTTGACGCCCGACGCGAGAAGCATCGTGTTGTTCGGTCCGGGCGTGATGGTCGTGACAAGCGCGAACAGAACGCCGGCGGGCAGGGCGCTCAGGGTGATCAAGGTGTCGAACGGCATGAAAGGCTCCGGCATCGTTGGATTTTCATGCAGTTTATCCATTGAGGCCGGTACAGTACCGATACAGATAGGCAGATGCGGTCCGGTACGGATTCCCGTTCGCTACGGTGCCGGTGCCGCCGGTTGGCGGGGCAGGCTTGGGGTGCCGCCAGGCCCGGCAGGATCGGGGTTGCCGAATCGTGGAATGCCCCCGTTCGTGCGGGCACGGTCCAGTTCCGCTCGTACCTGTGCGCGTGTTTTCGGTCCGGCATCTGGCGCTGTCGGCATTGAGCCAGGCTGGATGGTTTGTACGACCTGTCGGGCTTCGGCGTCTGGCTGCATTGGACCAGTCGACTGGGACTCTGCCGGCACGCCGGAGACAGTGGATGCTGCCTGCCGCGCGGCTGACTCCACCTGTACGGTTTCGGGGGCGGGAGTTGTCGCCTGAATGTCGGCGCTGGTGTTCGGGGCGATCCTGGCTTGCCCGGTGGCCCCGGCCTGCGGATGACGTGTAGCGCTCGTTGCGTGTTCGCGCATGGCCAGGGTGCCGCCGTGCAGGCGATCGGCTTTGGCCCGCGACCGGGGGCCAGGCCGCGGCGATTCCACCGTTTCAGGCGCCTTCTCGGGGCGCGCAACCGGCGATGCCTGCGCCGCCATGTCTTCGCGCGCCTGCAGGTCTCGCTCAAGCGCCTGCACCTGTTCATCGTCCTGATGAAGCGATCGCATCGAGTCCAGCAGGACCCTGGCCGAAACAAGATCGTTGCGTCGCAAGCTGTCCCGAGCCGCCTCAAGTGTTTGCGCCATGCTGGCGTTGGGACTGCTGTCGGCGAAAGCCGGCGCTGACCTCACCGTTCCGCTCGTCATATCGTCTCGCCCCCGCGAAGCGGAGGCGTCATCGCGCGCGAAGCTGGATTGATCTCCCGCAAGGTGCTGGTTCAAGCGCGATACATAGGCAGTGATCGCCAGTGCACTAATCACCAGGCCCGCAAGAAATATTTTCCTTGATTCGCTAATCATGACGTCTGCCTCTCGAATCACGAACATGCGCAGCCGAAGGCGTGAGATGGCGACCCGAATCCATTGATTCGTTCGCGGCAGATGGCAAATACACATGGACCGCAAGCGCCGCGGTTTACGTCACGTTTGAAGTCGAGCCCGAACTGGATGCGCGGATTTCTATTTAATATGCTCCGAAATGAGACTTTCGTCGCTTTTCGGGCGCGGCGCCTGACAGACGGATGAACCTGCGATGAAGTTTCCTCCGATGATATTGCCGCTACGCGAATTCGTCATGACAATTCGCCCAGATCGAAAGGAAGAGCCTGCTTAAAAGAACGCGGGAGTACGGCGGGCACCCGCACCGGGGTACTGCCCGAAACGCCGTTCGGGAAGCCGGGATAGTTCTCGATGCGCAGTCGATGCCAGCGGCCAGGCCGGCCGGCGCATGCGCTCCATGCGGTCCGGCCGTAGGCGGAATCCTTAGAACGCCGAGAAGAAAGCCCGAGCGGCGACCATGCAGAACGGCGCGACGAGTTCGGCATGGTAGGCCTGAAGCACCGCGGATGCGCCGCCATCTTTGGCGCCTGCGGCAACAGCCTGTGCTGCCACTGTCGCTTTCGCGAGCGCAAAACCTTGCTTGATGCCTGCATAGATGTCATTGGGTCCAGAGACCGGAGAGTCGACATCCAGCACCGAGGTGAGCCGGGGCGGCACCCTGGCGTTTTGCCAGTAGGCCTCTTCAATGAGCGTATTGAAGAAGAACACCGTCGGATCCGACTGTCCTCCGCAGAGCTGGACGGGTGCACGCGGCACCCAGTTTCGCAGATCGTTTCGCTTGAATGCCTGGCGCAGGGGGGCGGTTGGATGCGCAGCAGGCGCCATCGCAGCCGTTGAGCTGGGGAAGGCGCCGTCGGGATAGAGCGCCGCATCTTCAAGAAGGCTCAGGCGATAAGCGTTGCGCACGAGGTTTGCGCTGCCAAAACCTGCCGCAAACAGCGGCGTCAGGGCGGGCGGCACAAGCGGCGGGGAAGTCGGCGGGGTGAGCGACGCGAACTGTGGCGCAGGAGGGACGTTGCTGAAGAGTTGCGTCACAGGCAGTTTCCCCTGTGCGAACAGGGTGCCGATGGGTGTCACGTTCGGCAGCAGGGTCTCGATGCCAGGCGCGTACGCGGCTTCGTAGAGGTCGAAAGGCGTGCCATAGATGTTGTGGTAGGCATGCTGGTAGCTCGTCGCGACCAGGACCGTGAACACGGTGGAGCCAAGGTCCACTTCGCCCGCAAGCAGCGCGTCACCCATGGCCGCAAGCGCGTAAGGCCCCGATCCCGGGGCGGAGGCCGTCACGGTGACGCCCGCCGCTTGCAGCGCGCGATGCGTGGCCATGGCCACATGGCCGCCCTGCGAATATCCGGTGATGAAGAGCTTGCCGTTTTCACGGGTCTTTCTTCCGGAGCGCCTGTCGTCCATGACCTCGCGCGCTGCCCGCAACGAGTCGATCATGTCGGCCGATTGCTGGTCTGCGTTCAGGTAGGGGTGATAGCCCAGATCGGAGCCTGCGTAGCCGGCGTAGTTGCTCGCCACCACGATATAGCCCTGGGCCGCGTACATGGCCGCAATGCTGATGCCCTCGGATGCGCCGTCGCCGTTGGCAGGATCTGTCTGCGTGACGTCGGCGATATTGTAGTTGCGATACGTCGTGGTCCCGTGCGCATACATCAAGGTCGGGCGTGGCCCGCTGCACGCCCGGCTGCCGCCCGGAATCATCAGCGCGGCGCTGGAGGTCGTGTGTTCCCCCGCACCGCCGATTGTCCGGTAGCGGAAATACACGATCTCGATATCGCAAGCTGGGGTGCCCGCGATTTGCAGGAGCTGCTGACCCGAAGCGCTCGACGCAAGCAATGTCGAAAGCGCGCTGGCGCTGAGGCGCAACGTGGTCTGCTGATCGAGGATTCGACTACGGGCGTTGCATGCCCCATCGCAATCCGGGCTGGCTTGCACGTAGACACTCGTGCCCAGCATGAACGATGTCAGCAGTGCCAGGCCCGTGTTTCGTATCGTCTTCGACATGTCAGGCTCCGTCTCGTTGGAATGCGTTAGTTTGGGCTGCTTCGCATGGTTGGATGAGTATAGGTAAACGGACTGGCGGATCGCCAGCCTTGTCTTTTTCTCGCTGTGTAAAGTGAATGCTTCACACGGCGTAGTGGGTGCTGGCGATCCGGCGTGGTCCGGCATTCCCTGTAGAGAGGCAGGAAGCCGGGTTCGTGAGATTGCTGCGGCGAAGCAAACGCCGATGCAATCGCGTGCAGTGCATGAAGAAGCCGGGTTCTTCCGCGTTAGCCCGACGATGGCCGGTCGCGACGGCGGGTCGCTTTTTTGAATGCCCCATACCCGCTTAAGAATGCAACGCCGGTCAGATACCGCGAAGCCTTGGGATGGGGCCCGTCCGCAAAGTGGGTCAGATTGCGACTTCCGGCGGCGCCCGGCGGAACAGACGCGTAATCCAGCCCAGATAGACGAGGCCGAGCACAAACCAGATCGCGCCGAGCACGAGCGCCGTCTTCTCGAGACTCGCGAGTAGCCAGATATCCGACACTGCCCCGATCAACGGAAAAACCAGTCCGCCAATCACCCCCATCTTCCGGTCGCCGTGATTGCCCGACAGATACAGGCGAATCACGCACAGGTTGACGGCCGTGAACGCGAGGAACGCGCCGAAGTTGATGAACGAGGTCGACGTCGCGACATCGAGCTTCAGCGCGATCAGGCCGACAATGCCTGCAATCGCGATGTTGAACGCCGGTGTCTTGAACCTCGGATGGATCGAACCGAAGATGCGCTTCGGCAGAATCTCGTCGCGTCCCATTGCATAGAGCAGCCGGCCGACGCTCGCCTGTGCGGAAATACCCGAAGCGAACTGCGCGAGGATCAGCCCCGCGAGAAACACCGTCACGAAGATATCGCCGCCGATCATTTTCGCCACTTCGAAGGCGGCTGAATCGGTATCCTTGAATTCGACGCCCGGATGCGCCAGCTGCATCGTCCACGCGGCCAGCACGAAGATTGCGCCGCCAATCAGCGCAATCAACAGGATCGCGCGGGGCATGTTCTTCTTCGGATCGATCGTTTCTTCGGTGAGCGTCGACACCGCATCGAAGCCGAGGTACGAATACGCGGCGATCGCGGCACCCGCCATCGTTGAGGCGAGCGGCACGTGCGGCTTGAAGAACGGCTCGGCCATGGCGATTCCGCCTGGGCCCGCTGCCGCCGCTGCATAGTGCCAGCACAGCGCGACGAAGAGCGCCACGATCGCGAGCTGCACGACCATCAACACGATATTGAAGCGCGCGGCCAGTTCGATGCCGACGATGTTCAACGCGCTGGTCAGGACGATGAACGCCACGATCCAGATCCACGTCGGCACATGCGGGAAGGCTGCGTTCAGATACGCCGCACCGATGAGCCAGATGACCATGGGCAGGAAGAAGTAATCGAGCAACGTCGCCCAACCGATCATGAAGCCGAGATGCGCATTGAACGTCTTGCGCGTGTAGCTGTAGGCAGAACCCGCGACCGGGAACAGACGTGCGAGCTTGCCGTAGCTCAATGCGGTGAAAGCGATCGCAACCAGCGCGATCAGATAGGCGAGCGCGGCGGTGTCGTCGCTTGCCTTGGCGAGCACACCGTAGGTTCCATACACGATCAATGGCGCCATGTAGGCGAGCCCGAACAACAAGACCGATGGCAGGCCGAGTGTGCGTTTCAGGTGTGACTGCCCTTCTGTGGACGACTCTTGCATGACTTTCTCCTCTATTACGACGGGCGTGAACGGTCACGCTCGAGGCGGGCGCCCCGAACGCTACATGGACAAAGGAACTGCGGAAAGCTTCAGTCGATGCGGCGGCGCCGCTCTTCGATCACCAGCGCGCGGGATCCATCCGGGTTGGCGACGCTTGCGAGTCCCAGCGGGATACGCGCGTCGTGAAGATAGCGGTAGTGCTCGCGGCTGGCTTCGAGCCGTGTCAGGTCGATTTTGGCCGTGATGCGCGCCTCCTCTGCGCCGGCTGCGGCGACGATCTCGCCGAACGGATCGACGAGGGCGGATTCGCCAGGGAAGGTCAGGTCGTCGTCGCCGGAACCGCAGCGGTTCACCATCAACGCGAACATCTGGTTCTCCATCGCGCGGGCCGTGATGGCGCGCCGATGGACCGGGCCGAAGGGATCCATGTTGCCGTTGGTGACGATCAGCAGATCGGCGTCGAGCGCAGCGACGGCGCGCGCGGTCTCCGGAAACTCGATGTCGTAGCAGATCAAAAGACCGACCGTGACGCCGTTCCATACGCAGGTCTCAAAGCGGTTTCCTGGTGTAAACACGCCCACGTCCGATGCCCACAGATGCGTCTTGCGATAGCGCAGCGCGATTTCGCCGCGCTCGTCGATGAGTACGGTCGTGTTGTAGAACCTCGAGCCTTCGCGTTCGGCGAGGCCCACGACCACTGCCACGCCAGTGCGGCGCGCCGTATCGCGCACGAGGTTCAGCGCCGGGCCGTCGATGGGTTGCGCCACGTCGGCGATGTTCTCGCGCGTCGGGAAACCCGACAGCGTCGTTTCGGGAAATACGACCAGTTTGGTGCCGCCGGCTACGTCGGCGCGGCCGATCGTCTCCATGACCTTGCGCGTGTTGTGTGCTACATCGCTGTCGATCAGCGAGAGTTGCGCGAGTTCTACCTGCATTTGTCTTGCCTCCTTCCAGATGCCTTTCAGCGCGGGCCTTGGCGAGCGCTTTATCGTCAGGGGCATTATCGGGGTATTATTTTTGTCCAGAAATTACCCACGAGGGTTACCCCACCGGAGTAGGCCATGGAGTTCGAATGGCGCGATCTCGCGTTTCATCGGGAGATTGGCTCGGCCATCGATGCACTCGATGGCCCGCATTTCTGGGCGCGTCTCACGCGCGTGCTCGAACGGCATATCGGCTTTGACAGCTGGGTCGCGTTGCGTTTCGCGCGCAATGGGCCGCCGCTCGTGTGTGCCGAGCAGGCCATGCCGGACGGCAAGATCGACCTGATGTTTCAGGACTATCTCGCGGCGCTCTATCAGCTCGACCCGTTCTATCTCGCCGCTTTCGAGCAGCACGTGTCGGGCTTTTATACGCTCGCCGATGTTGCGCCCGACAACTTCCGGATGACGGAGTACTACCAGCGCTACTTCAGGAAGAACATCGTCGGCGACGAAGTGCACTTCAACGTCGTGATCGATACGGATCACACGATGGGTTTTTCGCTCGGCAACACGCGTCGATATGACGAGCGCGAGATTGCGTTGCTGACCTTGTTTTCGCCGTGGGTGCTGTCGCTTATGCAGCAGCGGCTGCGATTCGAAAATTTCGCGGCTGCGACGGATGTATCGCCCAATATCGAAGGCGATCAACCGGATCTGCCCGCGCGCCTCGGCATGCTGACGGGAAAAAGCGGACGCAGTGCGCTGACGGCCCGCGAGATCGAAGTGGCGATGTTGTCGTTGAGCGGGTTTTCGTCGCGTGCGATTGCGGAGAAGCTGGCGATTTCATTCGAGACCGTGCGTGCCCACAAGAAGCACATCTACGCCAAGCTCGGCGTCGGCTCGCAATCGGAGCTGTTTGCGATGTTCTACGAGCCAGGCCGCGCCGAGTCCGATGGATGACGGCCTGACCTTGTGGTCGTGCCCCACTCAAGGCGCACGTCAAAGACGTTGCGCCTTGAGGGGGCACGCGGTCTGATCCGCGCGAATCAGCGCGTACCGCCGCCCGCCAGGAGCTGCTCGCCGGTGAGCCAACCGGCATCATCCGACGCGAGGAAGGTGACGATGGAGGCGATATCGTCCGGCTTGCCGATGCGTCCAAGCGGCGTCTGACTGATGGCCCACGTCTCCAGGTCCGAGCCCATAAAGCCGCCGCTGCGCGTGCCTTCGGTCTCGATCATGCCGGGGTTCACCGTGTTGACCCGAATCTTCTTCGGACCGAGTTCGCGGGCGAGCACGCCGGTGATGGCGTCGACCGCACCCTTCGTACCCGTGTACACCGCGCTCCCCGGAGGCGTGATGCGGGTGACCACCGAGCCGATATTGACGATGCTGGCGCCTTCGCCGAGATGCTTCACGGCTGCCTGCGTGACGAGCAGGAGGCCGAGCACGTTGACGTTGAAGTGCTTGTGGAAGTGCTCTTCGGTGATGGTCTCGATGGGCGAGAATTCGTACACCCCCGAGTTGTTCACGAGAATGTCGAGGCGGCCATAGGTTTCGATGGCCGCATCGATGATGCCCTGGGCGTCGGCAGCCTTGGACACGTCGCCCGCCACGGAGACAGCCTTGCCGCCGGCTGCGGTAATGGCGCTCACGACTGCTTCCGCGCCGGTCTTGCTGGACGCATAGTTGACGACCACCGATGCGCCTTCCGCGGCTAGCGATCCGGCGATTGCGGCTCCGATACCCTTCGATGCGCCCGTGACAACCGCTACCTTTCCTGTCAGTTTGCTCATGATTTTTCCTGTCGATGTAATTTGTGTCGGGGTGAAGGATTCACCGCGGTGGAAGTGCGGCGACGCAGTGACAGTTGCCAATCTAGGCAACTAGCGAGGCCGGATCAAGCCGCTGAAGGCGAATAGATACGGCGGGATATCCGAACAATCGAAACGGGACTTGCCGGGTCGCCCGCGGCACGAGAGGAAGTTCTGTCAACACTTACAACGAACGGCTCGTTTGCCGCGAGAGACTACCGCGCGGCCTGGCCTTTGTAGGCAGAACGGCCATCGGCTTAGAGATTGGTGAAGATGTCCGGACCGAAGCTCACGAGGCCGGCCTGAGCGGCATAGCCGAGGTAGTCGAGCCCGAAGATGTCTTCAATGCTCCTGAGCAGCGAATAGTGGTTGTACGGCACCGTCGACACCGTGCCGGGCTTGATGAACTTCGAGATCATCACTGCGCCCGTCTGGTCGCCGCCATAGCTCTGCCTGGTCAGGTTGATCGTATGCCCCTTGTAGGTGAGCGACGAAGTCTGCGGGAACACGCCCAGGTTCGGACCAGGTTGCTGGCTGCAGCAGGTCGTGCCGGCGAATGTGAGGTCTTCTCCGCTGGCTGACGTGGTCACCGTCGCGTAGCTGCTTTCGTCGAAGTTGATGATCAACAGGCCGTCCTGCTGGAATGCCGGCGATGCGGTAATGATTGGCACCCACTTCTGCAGGAATGCGTCGGCGCTCGTGAGGCCGCCCGGCTGGCCGTTCACGCATGGCGCATCGTGGCCGTCGTCACACAGGTTCGGCGTGATCAGGTTGAAGTTGGCGGTGGTCGAGATCGACTGCAGATCGGTCGTCAGGTTGTTCAGGTTCACGACGCGCTGCCCGCAATCCGGCGAGTCGATGATCGAGTGGAAGTACATGAATGGGTTATGCCGCGTCGCGTACTGGTCGCCCAGCGGCACTGCCGCGCTCGGCGCTTCGGCGGACTGCGTCAGATCGGTCGTATTGAGCGTCGGATGACCACAGGTGGCCGCTTCGCGAGCCGGGTCGTTGCCCATGTCGCCTTCATAGCCCTTCCAGGTGTAGCCTGCCGCCGTCAACTGATCGGGCAGCGTCTTCACGCTCGCCGGATACACGCAGCCCGTGCCAATTGCCTGGCCGTCGGCAGTCATGCCGGTGAGGCTGAAATCCTGGTAGGTTGTGCAATCGTTGGCGGTGTCGATTGTCGACGACTGTCCGCTGATCATCGAAATGTAGTTGTCGAGACTCACGTGCCCCGTGCCGTAGTACTGCTGAACCATTGCGCCTTGTGAGGCGAGCGTCCGGGCGAGATACGGCGCCTCGGTGTTCGCGCCAAAGGTGGTCGCGTAGTTTTCGTTTTCGAGCGTAATGACGAAGACGTGTTTGATCTTCTGCAGTCCTTGCGGATCTGACGACGAATGACATGCCGCTATGACGGCTCCAATGATGGCCGTCAAAACGATAGCGAAAAGCGCGCGCATCCAGGTGTGTTGATACATGTTTTCCCCACGGTTGAATTCTTTCGGAGGTCGCAACTATGGGGGGGAGATATGACGGTATCGTTAAAGATAGGCATGCTTATTATCTCAATAATGTCCATAACTGGACCGCATAGAATCGCCCGCCAGGGCCTGGCGACATGCAAATGGTGCGGAAGGAGAGATGGGGAGATTGCGGGGCCCTTTGATACCGCTTCTCTGCTGAGTGCAAAGGGCGGGGGGCATCGAAGCGGCCGCGCGGATCGAACCGGCCAGCGAGACGGGCGTCGGTGGCGTGAAATCAGCTGGCTCGATCCGCGTGAGACGTTTGAGCATGAAGTTGCGGCGGTGGGGCATTAAACAACTGACGCTATCTGCCTACACTGACCTCCACGCCATACGACATGGCTAGCTGATGAACCCAGACACTCAAGGAGTCGATCATGTCCCGTCTTACCGCTATCAACCCCAACGAAGCTACTGGCAAAACCGCTGAACTGTTCGCCGCGATCAAGAAGGCCGCGGGCAAGGTGCCGAACGCGTACGCGACGATCGGCACGCACAGCCCCGAAGCACTCGGCGCCATGCTTTCCCTCGACGGTGTCGTGTCGCACGGCAGCCTGGCCAAAGCCGACATCGAAGCCATCAAGCTAGCCGTCAGCGAAGTTGCCGGTTGTGACTACTGTGTCGCCGCACATACGCTGATGGGCAAGTTCGCCGGCCTGTCGCCGGAAGCGATGAAGCAGATCCGCGCCGGCTCCGCTACCGGCGATGCGAAGCGCGACGCGCTGGTGCGCTTTGTCCGCACGCTCGTCGATACGCGTGGCACGGTGCCGGCGGCCGAAGTTGACGCTGTGCGCGAAGCGGGTTACAGCGAGCGTCAGGTGATCGAAATCGCTCTGGCCGTGACGTCGATCACGTTCACCAATCTGGTCAACCGCGTGAACGACACGACGCTGGATTTCCCGGCAGTCGAGTAACAGGCAGAAGCGGCCACGGCCCGCAGGCTAGGGCCTTGTCGCCAGCCTGACCGGCATCGAACTGGGCACCATCGTAAAGGCTGAAACTTCCTTGATGGTGCCCGGATCGACCGCCAGTTCGACGGTGAAGTTCGCCATCAGCATCGACAGCACGAGGCGCATTTCCACGCTGGCGAGATGCCGCCCAGGACAGACCCGCGGGCCGCCGCCGAACTGCAGGTAAGCGCGCGTTTCGTGCGCGCCGCGCGACGGATCGCGCTGGTGCAGCCAGCGGTCCGGGTCGTACCTGAGCGGCTCCACGAAATTGCGGGCATCGAGCATCGCGGGACGGTTGAGGAAGAACATCTTCGTGCCGGCCGGCAGCATGACATCCTGCAGACAGACATCTTCCAGCGGTTCGAACGACTGGATGGCCGCCACGGGACGTAGCCGGCCCGTTTCAGTGCAAAGCGCCTCGAACAGATCCAGCTCTTTCAGCGTGGCGTAGTCCGGGCACACCGGCGACGCGCCCAGCGCACTTCGCGCCTGTTCGGCGAGGCGCTGTTGCAGCGGCTGGTCGGTGGCGAGATACAGCAGCGTCCACGCGATCGAATTGGCAGTCGTGTCCTCGCCGGCCAGCAGCAGCGTCAGCACATTAGCGGCCACCTGGTCGTCAGTAATGCCGGAATCGGGCGCGTCGCGCATGGCCAGCATGGCTTCGAGCAGATGGCGCGGCGTCTCCGACGGATCGTCGCGCATGCGCTGCCGCGCGCGTTCCATCATCTGACGCACGTACCGGTGCACTTCGGTGAGCGCGCGATCGAAGCGGCGGTCGCGCGGCAGCCTGACGTAGCGCCAGTAAGGGAAAGGCGTATTGATGCGCGTCATCACCATGGGCAGGATTGTCGCAAGCTGTTCCTGGATGACGCCGCTGTCCTTGTCCAGCGTACGGGGATCTTCTCCGAATGCGAGTGCGCTCGTGACGTCGACGGTATAGCGCTTGAGCTCCTCCGTCATTTCCATGACCTTGCCTTGCGCGGCGGCGCGCGACCAGCGTGCGTGCAGCCGCTCGGTGATGACGCTCAACGCCGGGTAGAACGCCTTGATATGCGGAATCGACAGCGCCTGCATCACCAGCCGGCGTTGCGGTTCCCAGACCGCGCCCTCGGCGGAAAAGAGACCGTTGGCGCCGATCTCTTCCAACACCGATTCCAGCGTCGAATAGCGGCGATAGCGATGCGGCCGCTCGCGCATGATGCTCTGGACGAGTTCGGTATCCGTCCAGACGATCACCGGCGAGCCGGCAAACTGGAACCGATAGGGCGTGCCCAGTTCTTCGGCCCATTTTTCCAGGATCAAATGGAGTTTTTCCGGCACCAGCTGATGCAGGTTGCCGAGAATCGGCAAGCCCTTCGGACTCGGCAGGTCGGCGATAGTCCGCCGGGCGGTGGTTGCGCTATTCGTCGCTGCTTCCATCGATGAGGCCCTCTGTGCGGCGCCGCTGATGCGTTTTGCATCCGGCGCATCGGTTATACCGGTTGGGGCAACCGGCTTTCTCGTAGAGAGGATAGTGCATTGCGTCACGGATGCGTCGCTCAACCCGGTCGGCAGATCGCCCGTAGCGTCGATATCGGTGGCTGGCGCAATGCGGACAGAAAGCGCATGATCCAGGAACGCGCCGCCGGGATTCAGCAAGCGCTGTGTCTGGATGAGCAGAGCGGGCAGTGTGGCGCCACCAGGGTTGGCCGACGCGCAAAGAAGGACCAGACAGCGTTTCAACGCGCACGGCTGTGTGTTCGCAATCTCGGGAGGATCTAGCATGGAAAAACCTGACGCAGCCAATCCGTTTGGCGATTTCACCAAAATGCTCGAGCAGTTCAAGCTGCCTGGCTTCGACGTGCCCGCCATCATGGAAGCGCGGCGCAAGGACGTCGAAGCGCTGGTCGCGGCAAACCAGACCGCCTTCCAGGGCATGCAATCACTCGCGCAGAAGCAGGCTGAGATGTTGCGCACGACGCTGGGCGAACTGCAGGCGCTTGCCAGCCAGATGTCGAGTTCAGGCGGTGTGGCGTCCCCACAGGCTGCCGAGCTTGTTCAGCAGACGTTGCATAAGGCGCTCGCCAACATGCAGCAGCTTGCGCAGGCCGCCTATCAGTCGCAGGCCGAGTCATACGCGGTCATCCAGAAACGCGTCGAGGAAAATGTCGAAGAGTTGAGGGCGCTTCTGCAACAGAAGAAATAGCCGCGCCCGCTCCTGCCGGTGAGGGCCGCTCCAGTCAGATGGAAGCGGCCTTTTCTTTGGGCGCCGCTTCCTTCGCCGCCGATGCCGCAATGACGCGGTGCACGAAGCGCAGCTTGTCGATGACGGGCGTCGCCAGCGCGAACGGGTAACCATCGGCCACACCGACGCTGCGGTTCAGGCTGTTCAGCACGTTGGTCAGCGGAAACCAGCGCTTCATCAGGTTATCGAAACTCGTTATCTCGACAGGCGTGAGGTCGGTCAGCCTCGGTTCGTCCGGACTGTCGGGCAGCAACGCGAGGTTGTACGACGCGGCGGTGTCAAGCGCGTCGATCATCAGCAGATAGTGCGCCCAGGTTTCCGCCCAGTCTTCCCAGGGATGCATCGTGGCGTACGCACTGATCGACCGTTCGGCCCAGTCGGCGGGTGGCCCGTCGCGGTAGTAGGCGTCGAGCGACTCGGCATAGTCCGCCCGTTCGTCGCCGAACTGCTGGCGAAACAGCTCGACCCAGCGGGTGTCGGCCACCAGACGGTCGAAAAAGTAATGACCGCTTTCGTGCCGGAAATGGCCGAGCAGCGTCCGGTACGGTTCGCCCATCGACGTGCGCACGCGCTCGCGATACGCGTCGTCGGCTTCGGCGATGTTCAGGGTGATGAGGCCGTTGTCATGGCCAATCATGACCTTTTCGCCATCGCCGCCGTCTTCCAGAAACTCGAATTCCAGACCATGCTCCGGATCGGTCTGCCGCGATTCGACCGTGAGTCCGAGCGCAGCGAGCGTATAGAGCAGGCGCCGCTTGGCCGTTTCGAGGCGATACCAGTACAGCCGGTTCTCGGGCGCGCTCAGGTTGGGGATCCTGCGGGTCAGCTGGCAGGCGGCGCACAGCGTGTCGGGCGATTCTGCCGGGATCATCCAGTTGCAGACTTTCTCCACTTCGTAGTTGTGGCACTGCCGGTACAACGCGCCATCGGCGCGCGGATGCAGGCTGCGCCACTGGCCATCGCCCGCGTCTTCGAAGGCGCTGATTTCAGCGAGTTCCGGCACATAGCCGAGCAGTGCGTCGCAGCGTTCGCACCGCACGTTCTCGAAGAAAACGAACTGCGCGCACCGGTTGCAATGGAAAGTTTTCATCGTTTTCGCTGAGGAGGTGAAGAGGCTGCACCACGCGCGGGCGACAGGGTGGATGTCATGGCCTGCGCGCCGGGTGCCGGTGAACTTCAGCAATCTCCATGCCGTAGTTGTCGCCGGACATTTCTTTCTCACGCATTATGTGCATGATGGGGCATGAGCGCTGCGCCGGATTGGTGCGTGGGACGCAAAAGCGCCGGCCGCATCGCTCGAATCTGGTCTGGTTCGCCGGACCGCCTTGACTGGCGGGGCGGCGAGGTCTCGAAACAAACGGCATGAAGCTTGCTTTTTTGGCGGCTGCCATCCTTTGCGCAGGAGTCCGGTGTGTCCATACGTGTCGCGTTGACCCATGTCACACATTACCGCTACGACCGTCCGGTCGGGCTGTCCCCCCAGGTGGTTCGCCTGCGGCCCGCACCGCATTGCCGCACGCCGATCCTGTCGTATTCGATGCGTGTCGAGCCGACGGAGCACTTCATCAACTGGCAGCAGGACGCATTCGCCAATTATCAGGCGCGGCTCGTGTTTCCTGAGAAAACGCGCGAGTTCAAGGTAACGGTCGATCTTGTCGCGGAGATGGCGGTCTACAACCCGTTCGATTTTTTCCTCGAGCCGTCCGCCGAGAAATTCCCGTTCGAGTATGCGCCGGGTCTCGCGCTCGAACTCGCGCCGTACCTGGTGAAGCCCGAGCTGACGCCGCGTTTCGCGGAGTTTGTCGCGAGCATCGACCGCACGCCGCGCATCACCGCCGATTTCCTGGTCGACCTGAACCAGCGACTGCAGCACGAGATCCGCTATCTGATCCGGATGGAACCGGGCGTGCAGACCCCGGAGGAAACGCTCGTCAACGCTTCGGGTTCCTGTCGCGATTCGGGCTGGCTGCTGGTCGAGACGCTGCGCCAGCTGGGTCTGGCGGCGCGTTTCGTGTCCGGTTACCTGCTGCAGCTCGCGCCCGACACCAAATCGCTCGACGGCCCGAGCGGCACGGAAGTCGATTTCACCGATCTGCACGCATGGTGCGAGGTCTACCTGCCGGGCGCGGGCTGGATCGGCTTCGATCCGACCTCCGGCCTGCTGGCGGGCGAAGGCCATATTCCAGTCGCCTGCACGCCGGAGCCAGGCAGCGCGGCGCCGATTTCGGGCGCCGTCGACGAATCCGAGGTCGAATTCGAGCACACGATGACGATCCAGCGCGTGCTTGAAACGCCGCGCGTGACGAAGCCCTACACGGAAGAAGTCTGGTCCGAGGTCGTCGAGATGGGTGAGCGGGTCGACCAGCATCTGGCCGACATGGACGTGCGCCTGACGATGGGCGGCGAGCCGACCTTCGTTGCCGTGCGGGACCGTGACGCCGCCGAATGGAACACCGACGCGCTCGGGCCGACCAAGCGCGGCTATGCGGTCGCGCTGATGGACAAGCTGCGCACGCGCTACGGCGCGAACGGCTTTGTGCACATCGGGCAGGGCAAGTGGTACCCGGGCGAGCAGTTGCCGCGCTGGGCGATGTCGCTTTACTGGCGGGCGGACGGCGAGCCGTGCTGGCACGACCCGTCGCTCTTCGCCGACGAGCGCGACCCCGGCCGCTATACCGCCGAAGATGCGCAGCGCTTCATCCAGCATCTGGCTGGCAAGCTGTCGCTCGATACCAGAACCATCCAGCCCGGCTACGAGGACACGTTCTACTACCTGTGGCGCGAACGCCGCCTGCCGGTGAACGTCGATCCTTTCGAATCGAAGCTCGATGACGAACTGGAGCGCGCGCGTTTGCGTCGCGTGTTCGACGCGGGCCTCGCGAGCGTAACGGGTTATGTGTTGCCGCTGTCGCGCTCGGACCGCACGCCGTTGCAGGGGCCGAAGTGGGTGAGCGGCGCGTGGTTCTTTCGCGACGAGCGCATGTTCCTGATACCCGGCGATTCGCCGATGGGCTACCGGCTGCCGCTCGAATCGCTGCCGTGGGTGTCGAAGACCGACTATCCGTGGCAGCACACCCACGACCCGTTTGCACCGCCTGCGCCGTTGCGCTCGGCGGCGCAGTTGCGGATGCAGTACGACGCGGGCGGTGGGGCATCGAAAGCCGCGTTTCGTGAAGAGGGCGGGGTGACAGGAGCGGGCGGCGGAATGGGCGGCGGAATGGGTGGCGATCGCGCCGGCCGTGGCGACCCGGGCGCCGCGTGGGCGAGCGCGGCGGAACGCATGCCCGAGCGCGGCGAATCGGCAAGCTGGATCACACGCACGGCGCTGTGCGTCGAAGCCCGCGACCCGGCGCGCGCGGCCGGCCCGAAGGTGGAGATCAAAAACTTCGGCAGCGGCCGCACGCTGCTTCATGTATTCATGCCGCCTCTGACCGAGCTTGACGACTATCTCGACCTGATCGCCGCAGTCGAGGCGACGGCGGCCGAGCTGCAGATGAAGGTGATCATCGAAGGCTATCCGCCGCCGCGCGATCCACGCCTGAAGATGCTGCAGGTGACGCCCGATCCGGGCGTGATCGAAGTGAACATCCACCCGGCTTCGAACTGGGAGCAACTGGTCGATCACACCGAATATCTCTATCAGTCGGCGCACGAGTCGTATCTGTCGACCGAGAAGTTCATGCTCGACGGCCGCCACACCGGCACAGGCGGCGGCAATCACTTCGTTCTGGGGGGCGCCACGCCCGCCGACAGCCCGTTCCTGCGCCGGCCCGATCTGCTTGCGAGCCTGATCGCCTACTGGCACAACCATCCGTCGCTGTCGTACCTGTTCTCCGGTCTTTTTATCGGACCGACGAGCCAGGCGCCGCGCGTCGACGAAGCGCGCAACGATCAGGTGTATGAACTGGAGCTGGCTTTCCTCGAACTGCAACGCCAGATCGACCGGCTCGGCGGACGCAATGGCGGGCAGTTGCCGTCGTGGCTGGTCGACCGGACGCTGCGCAATATCCTGATCGATGTCACCGGCAACACGCACCGCGCCGAGTTCTGCATCGACAAGCTGTATTCGCCCGACGGTCCGACCGGCCGCCTTGGCCTGCTGGAACTGCGCGGCTTCGAAATGCCGCCGCATGCGCGCATGAGTCTCGTGCAGCAACTGTTGCTGCGGGCGCTCGTCGCGCGCTTCTGGGAAACGACATACACGACGCGTCTCACCCGCTGGGGGCCGGAACTGCACGACCGTTTCCTGCTCGGCAGCTTCGTGCAGATGGATTTCGACGACGTGCTCGCCGATCTCGCCGAAGCAGGCTACGCGTTCGATGCTGCATGGTTCGCGCCGCATTTCGAGTTCCGTTTTCCGCTGGTCGGCGAGATCACGACGAACGGCATCGCGCTGACGATACGCAGCGCGCTCGAGCCGTGGCACGTGATGGGCGAAGAGGGCGCGCCCGGTGGGACGGTGCGCTACGTGGATTCGTCGGTGGAGCGGGTCGAGGTGCGGGCGCTCGGTCTGAACGATAACCGCCATGTGGTGACGGTCAACGGGGTGCCGCTGCCGATGCAGCCGACCGGCCGGACCAGCGAACACGTTGCGGGTGTGCGGTTCCGCGCATGGTCGCAGCCGTCGGCGCTGCATCCTACGATAGGCGTGGACGCGCCGCTGACTTTCGACCTCGTCGATACATGGACCGGCCGTTCGATCGGCGGATGCCAGTATCATGTCGCTCATCCGGGTGGACGCAACTACCAGACGTTCCCGGTGAACGCGTACGAAGCCGAGAGCCGGCGGCGCTCGCGCTTCTTCACGATCGGCCATACACCTGGGCCGCTCGCCGTCGAAGTGCCGCAACGCAGCCTGGAGTTTCCGTTCACGCTGGATCTTCGTTACTGGTGAATCGAACAAGTTAACTTCATACGACCTTGGCCTTTCAATCGACTTTTCCCTTCGAGCCGACCGCAGGCCTCGCCGACGCGCTAGCGGTGCTGCGCGCCCTGCCTGCGCGCGAGGGCCACTGGGACGAGTTGCGCGACCCGGACGGCGCGTTGCGCGAGCCGTGGCGGCGGTTTTTCGAACTGATGGGCGAAGACGGCATTGCGGGTCTCGATCACGATGTGGCGTCGGTCGCGCAGCAGATCCGCGATAACGACATCAGCTACAACGTCTACGCAGATAAGGGCGAATCGCGCGCGTGGGCGCTCGATCTGCTGCCGTTCCTGATCGACGAGGACGAGTGGGCGGAAATCGAACGTGGTGTGACGCAGCGCGCGCATCTGCTGAACGCGATCGTCGCCGATATCTACGGCCCGCAGACGTTGCTGCAGCGAGGCCTGTTGCCGCCGGCGCTGGTGTTCGGCCATCCCGGCTATCTGCGTCCGGTAAAGGGCTACACGCCGCCGGGCGGCCAGTATCTGCAATTCGTGGCAATCGATCTGGCGAAGGCCGACAATGGCAGTTGGACGGTCATGTCGCATCGCACCGAAGCACCGTCGGGACTCGGCTACGCGCTTGAGAACCGTGTGATCGTGTCGGGCCTTTTCCCCGAGCCATTCCGCGAGATGCGCGTGTCCCGCCTCGCGCCGTCGTTTTCGAAACTGGTGGGAACGCTTGCGCATCTGGCCCGCGCCACGATGCCTGAAGGCGAAGACGGGTCGCCGCATATCGCGTTGCTGACGCCGGGGCCGTACAGCGAAACCTATTTCGAGCACACCTTTCTCGCGCGCTATCTGGGCGTGACGCTGGTCGAAGGCAAGGACCTGACGGTGCGCAACGACATGCTGTATCTGAAGACGCTCGGCGGTCTGGAGCGTGTGCATGTCGTCCTGCGCCGGCTCGACGATGCGTTCTGCGATCCGGTCGAACTGCGGGCTGACTCTACGATTGGCATTCCGGGGCTGCTACAGGTGATGCGGGCGGGCAACGTGGTGGTGTCGAATGTGCCGGGCTCTGGTTTCGCTGAATCGCCTGCATTGCATGGCTTCTTGCCGGGCATTGCCGACGCGCTGCTGAACGAAGAACTGGTGTTGCCCGGCGTGCCAACGTGGTGGTGCGGCGAAGATGCCGCGCGCGCCCATGCGTTCGCGCAACAGGAAAGCGCCTTTCTGATTCCCACGTGGCCCGACGCACAGCGCGATGGCGCGCCCGGTGTGGCGATCGGTCCGCAGCGGCTCGACGCGTGGCGCGAGCGCATCGAAACGACACCCGACGCGTTCACGATCCAGCAGCCGCTTCCCTACTCCTGCACGCCGCGCTACGAAGAGGGCAGGATCGGCGGGCGCCCGTCGGTGCTGCGGGTGTTCGCGATTGCCGACTTCAACGGCGCGTGGCATGTGATGCCCGGCGGTTTCACGCGACTTGCCGCCGAGCGGCAGTCCACCGTGTCGATGCAGTTCGGCGGCAGCAGCGTCGATACATGGGTGTTGTCGAGCCAGCCATTCTCGACCTTCTCGCTGCTGCCTTCGCCGATCAAACCCGGCGATCTTGGCCGCAAACATCGGACGGTATCGAGCCGCGCGGCAGAAAACCTGTTCTGGTCGGGGCGCTACGGCGAACGCGCGGAAAACAATGTGCGGCTTTTGCGCCTGATACTCGGTTCGCTGGAAAACAACGATGCCGATGTGATGTTTTCGACGCTCGTCGAACTGGCGCTGCAAAGCGGCCTCGTTCCGGCGGTCGACATGCTGCCCGAACGCTCGCCGCAGGCTTTCGAACGCACGCTCGTGGCGAACCTCAACGAGCATACCGGCGCGGCCAGCATCGGCCAGAATCTCGCCGCGCAGGCGCGTGCGAGCGGTGAGATTCGTGGCCGGCTGTCGAGCGATCACTGGCGCACCATCGTGGCGGCGCGCAACGATTTCCGCGACGCGCTGACCACGTTGACGCCTTCTACCGCGTTCACCTCCTTGCAGGAGGGGCGCCGCGACCGCTACGACCGCGTGACGCTGATGAACGCGCTTGAACATCTGTCGACGCAGCTTTCGGCGATCAGCGGGGCGCAGGGCGACCGGATGACGCGCGATGAGGCGTGGCGGCTGCTCTTCGTCGGGCGCCACATCGAACGTATCTCGGCGATGACGACAACCCTGCGCATCGTCGCCGAGGGCAGGCAACTGGCGACACCCGAAGGCTTCGATCTGCTGCTGCAACTCTTCGACAGCACGCTGACTTACCGCTCGCTTTATCCGGGGCGCTTTGAATTGCCCGCGCTGCTCGATCTGCTGGTGGTCGAGCCGACCAATCCTCGCGGCTTGTACGGCGTATACGAACGCCTGTGCAAGAAGCTCGACGAGATCACGGTTGCGGCCGGCAACTCGCGGCACAAGACATTCGTCGCGTTGATGCGGCCGGTTGATACCCTGCCGACGCTCGAGCATCTGTGCTCCACGGACGCGAACGGCGACTATCTCGAACTGATCGACCTGTGCAACGACCTCAATACGTTCGTGGCGGTCGCGGCCAACGAGATCAGCGCCCGTTATTTCAGCCACGCGAATACGCTGGCATCGCGGGTGTCGTCATGACGGCTGGGCATACCGTGTTGTCGGTGCTGCACCGGACGACCTATCACTATTCGACCTTCGTCGAAACCGCCCAGCATCTGGCGACGATCCGGCCTCTTGCGTGCGAGTGGCAGCGGGTGGTGAACCACGCCGAGCGGATCGAGCCGACACCGTCGTATCTGCATAGCCGCATCGATGCGTTTGGCAACGACGTGCTGTATTTCGCGCTCGACACGCCGCACGAACGCCTGCAACTGGTCAGCGAAACGACCGTGCAACTGACACCGCGCTGGGCCACGCTCGATCCGGAATCGACGCCCGCATGGGATGTCGTGGCCGACGAATTGCGCTTTAGCGTCGGCGGGCAGTTTCGGCCGGAGACGGAGTTCTGCTTCGCGTCGCCGAATATCGTGCTGCTACCCGGATTGCGCGCCTATGCGCTGCCAAGTTTTCCGCCAGGCACGCCAATCGCAGTCGGCGCGGTCGATCTGATGCATCGCGTACACGCGGACTTCGATTACAGGCCGTCGGCCACGATGTTCGATACGCCGGCCGAGCGCGCATTCGAGTTGAAGGGCGGCGTCTGCCAGGACTTTGCACAGGTGATGATCGGCTGCCTGCGCTCGCTCGGGCTGCCGGCGCGCTATGTGAGCGGCTATCTGCGCAACGATCCGCCGCCGGGACAGCCGCGTCTGATCGGCGCGGATGCGTCGCATGCGTGGGTGTCGGTGTATTGCCCGGGTAGCGGCTGGATCGACCTCGACCCGACCAACGACGTCCTCGCCGATATGGACCACATCACGCTCGCCACCGGGCGCGACTACAGCGACGTGTCGCTGCTGCGCGGGATGATTCTTGGCGGCGGCGCGCATCGCGTAGAGGTCGGCGTCAGCGTGATCCCGCTCTAGCGCGCTGACGCGAATCCGGCCTCGGCGCCGGTAGGGTGCCCGTCGTGAGGGACGATCGCGCGTGTACGGAGTACTTGACCGAGTGCGTATGCACACATATACTGTCTCTCATGAACCGACCCATCTCCTACGACGAATGCAACTGTTTCGCGCTGCGGCAGGCGGCGCGTCACGTGACGCAGATCTACGAGCGCCATTTGGGGCAGGTCGGTCTGACGGCGGCGCAGTTTACGATTCTGGCGAAACTGGCCCGTACGCCAAAGCTGACGATGTTGGACCTCGCCGACGCCATGGTCATGGATCGCACCACGCTGGTCCGCGCAATGAAGCCGCTGCAACGCGACGGGCTCGTCGAGACCGAATCGGCGGAGCATGACGGACGGACCTTTGAGTTCAGTCTGTCGAAAAGCGGCGAAAAAACCTTCGATCAGGCTTCCGTCGCGTGGCGCGCGGCGCAGGACGAGTTCGAAGAGAAATTCGGCCGGGCACGCGCCAAGGCGCTGCGTTCAGAACTGTTTGATATCACCGAATAGCGAGCCGGGTGCGTAGCACTTTGGCGACTTTGCGACGATTTAATGTGTGCATACGCACTTATTAACCGGCTAACGAACATGCCCTTTGCACCTGAAGACGACTGTTTTGCCATCCGCCAGGCTGCGCGCCACGTATCGCAGCTGTACGACCGGCACCTCGCGAACGTGGGCCTGACGATCACGCAGTTTTCGATCATGGGAAGGATCAGGCGTGCGGGCCGGCTGACGATGAAGCAACTGGCCGACGAGATGGTGTTGCAGCGCACGTCGCTGGTCAGGGCGATCCAGCCGTTGCGGCGCGACGGGCTGGTATTCACCGAGTCGCTCGAACCGGAGCAGCGCGCCCTGCTTCTGGGTCTGACGAAAGACGGCGAAGAGCGGATTCTCGCGGCACGGCAGCATTGGTATGCAGCGCAGGATGAATTCGAGCAGCGCTTCGGCCTCGCGCGCGCAGCAGCGCTGCGCCGGGAGCTGTTTGCGTTGACGCAGGAATAGATTCGAAGCCCGCACGAAGCGGGAAATGTCCGGCGCAGATCAGTGCGCCATTTTTCAAAGCAACGGAGTGCGTACGCACATATCAACATGTCCACTACCCCGTCGACTCTCGCCCCCGCCAGCGCCCCCGCCGGCACCGTTGGCAGCGCGCGTGCAGCGCGCCGCATCCCGTGGATGCTGCTTGCTGTCATCGCTGTGCTGGTGGCGCTCGTCGCCGCGGGGTCGTACTGGTTCATCGTTGGCCGCTTCGTGGAGACGACCGATGACGCGTACATCGGTGGGGACGTGACCGTCATGTCGCCGAGGGTGAGCGGCTTCGTGACGGACGTGCTGGTGAAAGACAACGAACACGTGCACGTCAATCAGGTCCTGATCCGGCTGGATGCGCGCGACTACGATGCGCGTCTCGCTCAGGCCAATGCCGAAGTGGCAGGCGCGAAGGCGGCAGTCACCGAGTTGCAGGCGAAGAAATCGCTGCAACTCGCGACCATCAACGAGCAGTCCGCTGAAGTTCGCGCGTCGGGCGCGGAACTGACGCGCAGCGCCTCGGACCAGGCACGCTATCGCGAACTGGTGAAGGACGACGCCGTGTCGAACCAGGTGGTCGAACGTGCGGACGCCGACCTGCTCAAGGCACGTGCCGCAGTGGATCGCAGCAACGCCGCGTTCACCGCGGCGCAGCGGCAACTGGTCGTGCTCGACGCGCAGATCGGCGATGCCGAGGCCCGCGTGGCGACGGCCGAGGCGGCACAGCGCGTCGCCGCACTGAACGTCGAGTACACGACCATCCGCTCGCCGATCGACGGCTATGTCGGCAACCGCACGGCACGCGTCGGCCTGCTGGCGAATGTAGGCGTCTCGCTGCTGACGGTCGTGCCGTCGAGCGGCCTGTGGATCGATGCCAACTTCAAGGAAGACCAGCTAAAGAAGATGCGCGTCGGCGACACGGTCGATGTCGATCTCGACGCCTCCAGCGGCAGGATTCACGGCGTGGTTGAAAGCCTGGCTCCCGCAACCGGTGCGACCTTCAGCGTGCTGCCCGCAGAAAACGCAACCGGCAACTTCACCAAGATCGTGCAGCGCGTGCCGGTGCGCGTCCACCTGAATGTGTCGAAGGAAATGGAAGGCGTGCTGCGGCCCGGCCTGTCGGCGACGGTGAAGGTGCACCTGGCTGGTCAGGCCTGACGAGCGAGCAGGCGATCCGATCATGAACCGCACCAACGCCTTCTCCATGAACTCCGCTTCTGCCGCTCTCCCGGCCAATCCCGCCGACCAGCCGACGCGCGCCAAAGTCTTCGCCTTCGCGCTGATGTGCCTCGGCTTCTTCATGGCGACGCTCGACATCCAGATCGTTGCGTCGTCACTGAGGGACATCGGCGGCGGTCTGTCGGCCAGCCAGGACGAGTTGTCCTGGGTGCAGACTTCATATCTGATCGCCGAGATTCTGGTGATCCCGATGTCCGGCTGGCTCACGCGTGTGTTTTCGACGCGCTGGCTCTTCACCGCCTCCGCGTTCGGCTTCACGGTGACGAGCATGCTGTGCGGCATGGCGTGGGATATCAACTCCATGATCGTGTTTCGCGGCCTGCAAGGCGCGCTCGGCGCCGCGATGATCCCCACCGTCTTCACGACCGCGTTCGTGCTGTTCCCCGGCAAGCAGCGGCTGATCGCTTCCACGACGATCGGCGCTCTGGCATCGCTCGCGCCGACGATCGGCCCGGTGATCGGCGGCTGGATCACCTCGCAATGGTCGTGGCAATGGCTGTTCTATCTGAACGTCGTGCCGGGCATCTTCGTCACCGTGCTCGTGCCGAAGTTCGTGCACATCGATGAAGCCGATCTCTCGCTGCTTAAAAAGGGCGACTATCTGGGCATTTTGCTGATGTCCGGCTTTCTCGGTTGCCTCGAATATGTGCTCGAAGAAGGCCCCCGCAAGAACTGGTTCGGCGATGACGTCATTGTTCTGTGCACGTGGATTTCCGCGATCTGCGGCTTTCTGTTCATCGTGCACGCCTTCACGGCGAAGGAACCGATTGTCGATCTCCGGGCCCTGGCGATCCGCAACTTTGGCATTGGCAGCCTGTTGTCGTTCATTACCGGCGTGGGCATTTTCTGCGCGGTGTTTCTGACCCCGGTGTTTCTGGCGCGTGTGCGTGGCTTCGACTCGTTGCAGATTGGTCTTGCGCTGCTCTCGGTCGGTTGCTTCCAGTTGATTGCACTCGTCGCGTATTCGCTGCTGGCGCGCGTGATCGACATGCGCCTGCTGATGATATTCGGCCTCGTTTGCTTTGGTGTCGGTCTCTACCTGTACGTGCCGTTGACGAGCCAGTGGGGCTGGCGTGAACTGCTGATCCCGCAGGCGCTGCGCGGTATCGGGCAACAGTTCTGCATTCCGCCGATCGTCACGATGGCGCTCGGGTCCCTGCCGCCTTCGCGGCTCCGCTCCGCAAGCGGGCTTTTCAACCTGATGCGAAATCTCGGCGGCGCGATTGGCATCGCCGTCGCCAGCACGATGCTCAACGACCGGCTGAACCTGCACTTCGAGCGCCTCGACGAACACGTCACGGCGGGGCGGCCCGTCGTCGAATCGCTGCTTCATCAGCAGGCGGCGCATCTGGCCGCAATCGGCGGCGATGCGCTCGACTCGGCGAGCGCCGGCCTCTACGTGCTGCATTCGCTCCTGATGCGCGAAGCGCTCGTGCTGACCTTCTCCGATGCCTTTCTCGCTGTGGCGCTCTGCTTTGTCGTTGGCCTCGCAAGCGTGGCTTTCTCGCGCCCGTTCGGCAACACCGCACCGCCCCCTGACGCTCACTGAGAGCCCCGACATGAAATCGACCCTTGCAAAGATCCTCGCAGGCATCGCGGCGCTGACTCTCGCCGCCTGCGCGGTCCAGCCTGCAACCCACGCCGACCTTCACGAGACCGTGCAAACTGTCGCGCCGGACGCGTGGAGCGTCGCGGCTCCCGAGGCGGCCGTGGCCACCGACGCGTGGTGGAAGGACTTCGGCGACCCGGTGATGCATCAGCTCGTGACATCGGTGCTGGACGACAACCTCGACGTTAAGGCCGCGGCCGAGCGCGTCAAGCAGGCGCAGGACCTGGCGAAGCAGCGTCACGCGGATCTGCTGCCGGAACTGGATGCGACGGCGACGGCGTCGGACACGCGGCAAAACACCCCGCCGCCGCTCGGCTACGTGCGGCAGGCCGGCATTGGTCTCGCGGCAAGCTGGACACCCGACGTGTTCGGCGGCGAGCGGCTGGCGTTGCTTGCGGCGCAGGCCCAGGTAAGCGGCAGCAAGGAAGCATTGAACGAACTGCGGCTTGCGCTCGCCGCCAATACGGCGGCCGCGTATATCGATCTGCGCTGGGCGCAGTCGCAAATGCAGATCGTCAAGGACAACGAGCAGATCCGGGCGCGTGCGCTGCGCCTGACCCAGGAGCGCCTGCACTACGGGCTCTCGACGCAGCTTGACGTCGCCCGGGCGCAAAACCAGCTGTCCGATCTGCAGGCGCAGATTCCGCGCGTGCAGTCGACGATCCAGCATCAGTTGAGCCTGATTGCGGTGTATTCGGGCCGCACGCCGGAGAGCGTCGATTCGCTGCTGCTGGCCGACGCACGCGACATTCCGGTGCCCGCGCAAAGCGTGCCGCAGACGGTGCCGTCAGAGGCGTTGCTGCGCCGGCCCGACGTTCGCACCGCTTATGCCGGCGTCGAACAGCGCGCCGCGGAAGTGGGCGAAGCGAAGGCGGAGCGTTACCCCAAGTTCCGCCTGAACCTGACGAACGGGCTGCTTGCCTCGTCGTACCTCGGCCTGCCGACCCTGACCGACAACCTCTTTAGCGCGGCGCTGAACGCGACGAGCCCGATCTTCAACGCGGGCCGTATCACCGCAGGCATCGACAGGAGCGAGAGCCAGATGCGCGAATCGCAACTCGGTCTGCATCAAACGATGCTGCAGGCGCTCAAGGAAATCGAGGATACGCGCAGCGATCTGGTGACAAGCGGCGAGCAGGTCGACCGGCTCGGCGGCGCACTCGACGCATCAAGCCAGGCGCTGCGGCTCTCCAGTGAACTGTACAAGGGCGGCGCAGCGAGCTTCCTGGATGTCCTCGCGGCGCAGGAGGCCTATCTGCAGGACGCGGAATCGCTGAACCAGGCGAAGCGCGAACGCGCGCTCGCGGCAGTGGCGCTGTATCGCTCGCTCGGCGGCGGGTGGGATGCGCAGGATACGTCGGCGGTGGCGAGCGTGGCGGCGACGCCTGCGCCCGCAAAGGCGAACTGAGCCCAACGGAACACGAAAGCCAGCCTCGGGCAAGCGAGGCATCAGTCAGTGCGTTTTACCTCAACCAAAGAGAGATGACGATGAATACGCGAGATGTAGTGATCTGTAACCCCGTGAGAACGCCGATCGGCGCCTTTGGCGGCTCGCTCAAGGATGTTCCCGCAACGGATCTTGGCGCCGCTGCGGTGCGGGAGACGTTGCAGCGCAGCGGCCTCGACGCGAAGGAACTGGCGTCGGTCGTGATGGGTAACGTGGTTCAGGCGGGCAACCGGATGAACCCGGCACGCCAGGCTGCGATCGGTGGCGGCGTGCCGGTGGCGGTGCCCGCGCTGACCGTCAACCGCGTGTGCGGGTCCGGCGCGCAGGCGATCGCTTCCGCAGCGCAGGAGATCTGGCTCGGGCTGGGCAACGCGGCCATTGCAGGCGGCATGGAAAGCATGGAGCGCGCGCCCTATCTGCTCCCGGGCGGCCGCTGGGGCTACCGGATGGGCAACGCCGAGGTGTACGACAGCATGCTGCGCGACGGGCTCGTCGATGCGTTCTCGAATGAGCACTCGGGCTGGCACACGGAAGACCTGGTCACGCAGTTGTCCATCACGCGCGAGGCGCAGGACCGCTGGGCTGCGCGTTCGCAGCAGCGCTTTGCCGCGGCGCAGGAGCGTGGCCTCTTCGACGCGGAACTGGTCGCCGTTGAAGTCGCAGGACGCAAGGAACCGGTGCGCTTCGCCCGGGACGAGCAGCCCCGCGCCGATACCACAGTCGAAACGCTCGCCAAACTCCGCCCGGCATTTCGCCGCGACGGCACCATCACGGCCGGCAATGCGCCGGGCCTGAACAGTGGTGCGGCTGCCATGGTCGTGGCAGAGCGCGGCTTTGCCGAGGCCCGTGGCATCGAACCGTTCGCCCGGCTGGTGGCGTTCGGCGTCGCGGCAGTCGAGCCGGGCATGTTCGGTCTTGGACCGGTGCCCGCCGTGCATATGGCGCTCGAACGCGCCGGCTGGAAGCTCGCGGATGTCGAACGGGTTGAAATCAACGAAGCGTTCGCCGCAGTGCCGATTGCCGTCGCGCAGAAGCTTGGGCTGGCGGAGGACATCATCAACGTCGAAGGCGGCGCGATTGCTCACGGTCATCCGATCGGGGCGACAGGCGCTGTATTGACCACGCGGCTCATCCACTCGATGCGACGCGATGGACTGCGGCGCGGTATCGTCACGCTGTGTATCGGCGGCGGCCAGGGCATCGCACTGGCGCTCGAGATGGTCTGACCGCAGGCGAACGCGTTGCGCTTCTGCGGCCGGGTTCGAAAGGATCCGGCCGCGGATGCGTATGAAGAATCTTTGCTACATTCCGCGTAGACAGGGATGAACGCAGCAGCGCGTCCGTGCGCGGCGAGTCAATTGATTATCTGAGGGAGATACGATGCGAATTCTGGTGGTAGGGGCAGGTGCGGTAGGCGGATACTTCGGCGGACGTCTTGCTGCGGCTGGCCGTGACGTGACGTTTCTCGTGCGCGCGCAACGCGCGGAAGAACTGAAGCGTGCGGGTCTCGTGATCAGGAGCCCGCGTGGCGACCTGCTGCTGCGCGACGTAAAAACCGTGCAGGCCGGCGACGCCAGTCAACCGTTCGACCTCGTGATCCTGAGTTGCAAGGCCTACAGCCTCGACGACGCGATCGAATCATTCGCCCCGTTCGTCGGGCCGTCGACTGCCATTCTGCCGCTCCTGAACGGCATGCGGCACATCGACGTGCTGACGGAGAAATTCGGAGCGTCGCGCGTGCTGGGCGGTCAGTGCGTGATTGCGGCAACGCTCAATCGCGAGCGCGAGATCGTGCATCTGAACGACCTGCATGCATTGACCTTCGGCGAACTCGCCAGTGGATTGACTGACCGCGCGCAGGCGATCGACGCAATCATGCAAGGCGCCGGTTTCGACGTGACGGCCAGCGACGACATTCTTCAGCAGATGTGGGCAAAGTGGGTGTTCCTTGCGACGCTGGCGGCCAGCACGTGCCTGTATCGCGCATCCGTCGGCGATATTCTTGTGGCGCCGGACGGCAAGCGCGTGATTGAAGGCTTGCTGTCGGAATGCCGTGCGGTCGCCGCGCATAACGGCTATGCGCTGGGCGAGGATTTTGTTGCGCGGGTGAGCGGTACGCTGTTCGCGGAGGGCTCGACAATGACGGCGTCGATGTTGCGCGACGTCGAGAACCGCTCGCGCACGGAAGCGGACCACATTCTCGGCGATCTGATCCAGCGCGGAGGCGAAGCACAGCATGAAAGGCAGATTTCGCTGCTGCGCGTCGCCTACAGCCATCTGAAAGCCTACGAGGCCCGCCAGGCGCGGGAAGCCTGGGCCTCAACTGAAGGCATCGATTGACTCACGCTGCTGGACGGGTCGATCGATACAATGCAACCGGCTATGCGCTGAGCGCCATTGACGCTCGATCCGCCGGTTCATCTGCATGCCGCGAGTTTACGCCGGCATCTTGCGGAACGACGCCGCAATCCGGTTCCACCCGATGATCGCGACGCTTCCCACACGTGATCCGTCACATGCGTTTCTCCGACGAGCGTCACAGCTTCAGCACACTCCCGCGCGGTGCGTTCACGCTCAGTGAAGAACAGCGGTTGTATGAATCGCCCTCGAAGCGGGACGACGGAGGTAACCTTGAAGTCTGCAGTGGTCAGCAGAATTAGCCATTTCCAGAATCTTTCAGGTAACCAGCCGGATGGACATTCACATCACGATCGAAGGGCGGCACGACCTTGCCGGACAGATCTACCGGCAGCTCAGGGCGGGCATTGTCGAAGGGCGTCTGGCCGGCGGGGTGCAACTGCCTTCCACCCGCGATCTGGCAACGCAACTCGCCGTTTCGCGCAAGACGACGCTCGATGTGTTCGAGCGCCTGCTTTCCGAAGGGTTTCTACTGGCGCGGGCCGGCGCGGGCACCTATGTCGCAGAAGGACTGCAACGCTTGCCTGGCGAAAAATCCGCGCATGCGAAGGCGGCCGAAGCGGCGAAAGCCACCGCGCGGGCGAAGGCACGTCCGGTCTGGGACGAAGTCGCGAAATCGATTACGTTGCCGCGGCCCGACGCGCGCGCGACCTTCGATTTTGTTGGCGGCATGACGGACAAGTCGTTGTTTCCGTTCGATGTCTGGCGTACCTGTGTGAATCAGGCGCTGCGCGCGCAGGCGCGTGGCCGTGGCGTCTATCATGATGCCGCCGGCGAGCAGGAACTGCGTCTCGCGATCTCGCGTTATCTCGCGTTTAGCCGGGCGGTCACGAGCAACTGGGACGACCTGCTCGTGACACAGGGTGCACAGCAGGCACTCGATCTGATCGCGCGCGTGATGCTCCAGCCAGGCGACGTCGCCGCGATCGAGGATCCCGGCTATCCACCTGCGCGAGCGTGCTTTGCGGCGCTCGGCGCGAAGGTCGTGCCGGTGCCGGTCGACGGGCAAGGTCTCATCGTGAGCAAACTGCCGAAGAACGCGCGGATCGTCTACGTCACGCCATCGCACCAGTTTCCGCTCGGCATGCCGATGAGTCTGGAGCGCCGCGTCGAGCTGCTCGAATGGGCGCAGCAACGCGGCGCGGTCATCATCGAAGACGACTACGATTGCGAATACCGCTTCGAGGGGCGACCGATGGAGCCGCTGAAAAGCCTCGATCGTGCGGGGCTCGTTGCGTACGTCGGCACCTTCTCCAAGACGATTTTTCCCGAGTTACGGGTGGGATACGTGGTGCCGCCGGCATCGCTGATGGGGCCGCTCTATCGCGCTCGCCAGGTCGGCGACTGGCATGGCTGCACGCTCACGCAGACCGCACTCGCGAACTTCATGCTCAATGGCGACTTCGCGAAGCACCTGCGGCGCATGCACAAGCACTACGCAGGCCGCCGCGCGATGCTCATTTCGCATCTGCAAAAAGGGCTCGGAGAATGGTTCGAGCCCATCGTGCCCACTGCCGGGATTCATCTTGCCGCGCGGCTCAAGGCGCCGTTGACGGAAGCCGCGGTCATCGAGGCTGCAGGCCGCGCATCGATCGGTCTATATGGCCTCACGCCTTTTCATGTGCGTGTGCGGCCGCAGCCCGGCTTGATCTTCGGCTATGGCGGCATCGGTGTCGAACAGATCGACAAGGCGTTGACGATGCTCGCCCGACTGATGCCGCAGCTAGCGCATTAACGCTGCCAGTGGCGTAGCAGGGGGGCGGCGCTACCTAGGGCAACGCGAAATCTCCCGTAATCCACGGGTTTTCCAGTACTTGCGAAAGAGCACGCCGTCCGCTTTTGGCATCGACGTATAGGCGGATTTGCGTCGCCCGTGTCAGGCCGATGTTGCGAATCAGGCGTTTCGAGAGCAGCGCAAACAGCAGCGCAGCAGACACTGGAACGAAGCAGCAGACAGCAGTCAAAATGCGTTTGACCCGCTAAAACAGGTATCAAAACGTGTTAGACAGTCAGCTCCGCGCAACAAACCTGCGCTCTTATACACAAAAGATTCGCGCGAAATGCCTGAGCGCTTGTAGAATCCGGCCTTGAAGTGCTCGCATACCGCGTGTGCTTCGTGCATTCACTGACCACAACAGGTAGGAGAAACATGCCGACTTCCGCAAAAAAGGTGGCCAAGAAGGCTGCCACTGTACCGGCCAAGAAAGTTGCAGCGAAGAAAGTGCCTGCTAAGAAAGCAGCAGTAGCTAAGAAGGTCGCCGTGAAGGCGTCCGGCGCACCGTCGCCGATCAAGGACACCTTCACGAAGGCCTCGCTGGCTGCGCACATCGCTGATCGCGCTTCCGTCGAACTGAAGTCCGCCAAGGCCGTCCTGGCCGCGCTCGAAGACACGATCCTCGGCGCAGTGCACAAGAAGGGCGCTGGCGAATTTACGCTGTCCGGTATTCTGAAGATCGTTGCACAAGCTGTTCCGGCGAAGAAGAAGCGCTTCGGCAAAGACCCGTTCACGGGTGAAGAGCGCTGGTTCCCGGCCAAGCCGGCCAGCGTGCGCATCAAGGCACGTGCGCTGAAGAAGCTGAAGGACGCAGCAGCAGGCTGATCGTTACGATCGTAGCGTTCGTGACCGCCGCTTTCTGGCGACGGTCGCGCCAGCCTGGCAGTATAGGGATCCCCGCGGACTCGAGCCCGCGGGGATTTTTTTCGCCCGCAGGTTCTCCGCCGCCGCGCCGGCTTTGCCTCGCAGCAGATCCCGGGCGAGCACTCTGGCAGGCGCAGGTGCACCGGAGTAGCGCATTGGTCGCGCCAGCGGTAGGATGATGTCGTCGTCGTGCCTGCCGGATGCGCTGTTCAGGTGCATTCGACGTCAGTTTGCGCAGGGAAGAGAATGGCATAACGCTTGCTTGAAGCTAGACCGTTGTCGAACACCGAATGCGCAGCGCATTCGCCTTCTATCCGACAAAAAGAGCGGGGCGTGACATGCGATGCTATGACGAGATGCGTCATCACGACGAGGCCGTGCGGCCGCACTATGCACGGTTCGAGCGTTGGCTTGTACAACAGGGCGGCGATGCGATCGCCCGCAAGCGTGCCGAAGCAGATCTGCTGTTCCGGCGGGTGGGGATTACGTTCGCGGTTAACGGCGACCTGTCCGGAACCGAGCGGCTGATCCCGTTTGACCTCATTCCGCGCATCATTCCGCGTAGCGAGTGGCAGACGCTCGAAGCGGGTCTGCGCCAGCGCGTGCAGGCGCTCAACCTGTTCATTCACGACGTCTATCACGACCGCAACATCGTCAAGGCCGGCATCGTGCCCGCGGCCCAGGTCTACACGAACGCGCAGTACCGGCCGGAGATGCAGGGCGTCAACGTGCCGCTTGGCGTCTATGCGCACATTGCGGGCGTCGATGTGGTACGCGCGGGTGACGACGGACAGTTCTACGTGCTGGAAGACAATTTGCGCGTGCCCTCGGGCGTCTCCTACATGCTCGAAAACCGCAAGATGATGATGCGGCTGTTTCCTGAGTTGTTCGTGCAGAACCGTGTCGCGCCGGTTGCGCACTATCCCGACCTGCTGCTCGACACGTTGCGCTCGGTGGCCCCGGAAGGCGTCGACGACCCGATTGTCGTTGTCCTCACGCCCGGCATGTACAACTCGGCGTATTTCGAACACACCTTCCTCGCGCAGCAGATGGGCGTCGAACTGGTCGAAGGCAAGGATCTGTTCGTCGACGACAACTACGTCTTCATGCGCACGACGCAGGGACCGAGGCGCGTCGACGTGATCTACCGCCGCGTCGATGACGATTTTCTCGACCCGCTCGCATTTCGCAGCGACTCGGCGCTGGGCGTGCCGGGTCTGCTCACCGCTTACCGGGCAGGCCGTGTCGCGCTGGCAAACGCGATGGGCACCGGCATCGCCGACGATAAATCGATCTATCCGTATGTACCCGAGATGATCGAGTTCTACCTCGGCGAAAAGCCGATCCTGAACAACGTGCCGACCTTCCAGTGCCGCAAGCCCGACGACCTTGCGTACACGCTCGCGAATTTGCCCGAACTCGTCGTGAAGGAAGTGCATGGCGCGGGCGGATACGGGATGCTGGTTGGGCCGGCAGCGACGACAGCTGAAATCGAGGCGTTCCGCGAGCGGCTCATCGCACGGCCGGCCGGTTACATCGCGCAGCCTACGCTCGCGCTGTCGGCTTGCCCGACTTTCGTCGAGTCGGGCATTGCGCCTCGCCATATCGATCTGCGGCCCTTCGTGCTGTCGGGCAAGACCGTGACGATGGTGGCGGGCGGTCTCACGCGCGTGGCGCTGCAGGAGGGCTCGCTCGTGGTCAATTCGTCGCAGGGAGGCGGGACCAAAGACACCTGGATGACCGACTGACAGGGTTGCATTCGCAACGAACGAGGCAAGCCGGCGAAACGCATCGCCGGCGAGAAACCGGTAACCAGCGCAGGCCGTCCGCGCCCTGCGCTCATCAACAACGGAAAGCCGTCATGCTAAGCCGCACTGCCGACCACCTCTTCTGGATGGCCCGTTACATGGAGCGCGCCGAGAACACCGCGCGCATGCTCGACATCAACCTGAAAGCCCTGCTGTTGCCGCAGACGGCCGAACAGGAGGCGCGAGCGCAGCGTTCGGTGCTGCGCATTTCCGAACTCGAAGGCGCTTTCGCGCAGCGCTACGACGAACCGACCCGCGAGCACGTGCTCCACTTCATGGTTGCGGATGCCGGCAACCCGTCGAGCATCTATTCGTGTCTGCAGGCGGCGCGTGAAAACGCCCGCGCCGTACGCGGCACGCTGACCACCGAATGGTGGGAAACGATCAACGACACGTGGCTCGAATTCACGGAGCGCACGGCCTCGGGGCAACTCACTGCACATCCGGTGGCGCTCTTCGAGTGGGTCAAGTTCCGCTCGCATCTGTCGCGCGGCGTGACGCTCGGCACCGCCTTGCAGGACGATGCGTTCTTCTTCACGCAACTCGGCACGTTTCTCGAGCGGGCGGACAACACCGCGCGGATTCTCGATGTGCGCTTTGCCGACGTCGAGCCAAATTCACGCGATGCCGCGCGTCAGCTCGAGGATTTCTATTACTGGACGTCGATCCTGAGTTCGGTGTCGGCGCTCGAAATCTACCGCAAGGTCTATCGCGACGTCGTCACGCCAGCGCGGGTGGTCGAACTGATGATCCTGAATCCGCAGATGCCGCGTTCGCTGCTGGCCTCGCTCGAAGGCGTGTGCGCGAATCTCGCGATGCTGCGCACGTCGGGATCGAATCAGTGCGAGCGTTTTGCCGGCAAGCTGCGCGCGGAGCTGGTGTATTCCGATATCCGGCAGATCTTCGAGGCAGGCCTGCATGCGTATCTGACGCAGTTTCTCGCCCGCGTGTTCGAACTCGGCGGACTGGTTGCGCGTACCTATCTGATGCTGCCAGTCGCCTGATGGAGGTTTTATGTATTTGACGATTCGCCACGACACCTCCTACCGCTACGAAGAGACGGTCCATTACTCGATCCAGCAGCTGCGCCTGACGCCCGCGAGCGGGGCATCGCAGGTAGTGCGCCGCTGGAGTATCGAGGCGCCCGGCAAGCTCGATGCTGCTTTCGATGCCTACGGCAACGTGTTGCACACACTCGTGCTGAACAAGCCGCACAGCGAGATCCGTTTGCGCGTATCGGGGGAAATCGACACGTTTCCGCTCATCGACGGCCTGTTGTCCGATGGTCCCGGCCCGGTTCCGCTCGAGCATTTCACGTGTTCGACGCCGTTGACCGACGCCGATGCCGCTGTGTGCGAACTGGCGCGTTCGGTGCCTGCGCTCACGTCGCCGGCTTCGTTGATCGCGCTGTCGGAGAGAATCATTGAGCGTGTGGAGTTCCAGTCCGGCGTGACCGAGGTGACCAGTACCGCCGCGCAGGCGCTCGCGCTCGGCAAGGGCGTCTGCCAGGACCACGCGCATCTGATGCTTGCCTGTTGCCGCGCGCGCGGCGTGCCGGCGCGCTATGTAAGTGGCTACATTGAGCCCGGCGATGTGCCGCACGGCGCAAGCCATGCATGGGTCGACGTGTGGCTCGAGGGGGTGGGCTGGACGTCGGTCGACGTGACGCACGCCGCGTTCGCCAGCGAGATCTACTGCCGGCTCGCGGTGGCCCGCGATTACGAGGCGGCGGCGCCGGTACGCGGCCGCAGGATCGGTGGCAGGGAGGAGAAGCTGAACGTGTCGGTGACCGTCAGCGCACAGACTCCGCAATGAGCCGGGTTCAGGCTCAATCCAGGTTCTGGTCGGGCTCCAGCGACAGACCCGACGACCGAGCCCGAACAGGCCCGACCCGGCCCGAACAGGCTCAGGGAGGCCTATCAAGGCTCCACCAGGAGCATCCGCCCTTCACAAAGCTCGCCACGCAGCCGATATCACGCAGGAAGCGTCAAGGACACGGCCTCGGCGCATTACAATAGCGGCGTTCGGTCGTTTTCTGGATTTTGCAAACATGACTTACTGCGTGGCGATGTGCGTGGATGAAGGCCTCGTGTTCCTGTCGGATACGCGCACCAACGCGGGCGTCGATCACATCAGCACGGCGCGCAAGATGTCCGTGTTCGAACAGCCCGGCGAGCGCGTGCTCGTGCTGCTTGGCGCGGGCAATCTATCGCTGACCCAGGCGGTGCTGCATGCGCTCACTGAGCCCGCCGACTCCGCCAGGCCGACGCTGTGGACGGTCGCGACGGTTGCCGAGGCGGCCCGAGTGGTCGGCGAGGCGGTGCGCCAGGTCTATCAGCGCGAGGCCCAGGCGTTGCAGGAATTCGGCGTCGACTTCAACTGCAGCTTCATCCTGGGCGGTCAGATCGCTGCGGTTGGGGGGGCGGCAACGATGCCGCGTCTCTTCATGATCTACTCGGCGGGCAATTTCATCGAAGCGTCGAGCGTGAGCCCCTATTTCCAGATTGGTGAATCGAAGTACGGCAAGCCGATCATCGACCGCGTACTGACGCCTGCGACACCGCTCGACGAAGCCGCCAAATGCGCGCTGATCTCGATGGACTCGACGCTGCGCTCGAACCTGTCGGTGGGCTTGCCGCTCGACCTGCTGGTCTATGAAAAGGATGCATTGCATGTGACCCGTTTCGTCTCGGTCGATCAGGACAACGCGTACTACCAGATGATTCATCGCACCTGGGGCGATCAATTGCGCCGCGTGTTCAGTTCGATTCCCGATCCGGCGTGGGAGAACTCGGGCGATGTGCCGCTGCGCCAGCGTGGCCACGCACCCGTGGTGCAGCACAACGGCGCCGATGGCGCGCATGGGCAGCCGGATCACCAGCCTGCACAGACGCTTGCCCAGGCGGACAGGCACAAGGCGCAGCACTAAGCACCAGCACCCGCGCGTTCATCGAGCCACTTTTGCTATTCAGCGATACCGCATGCAGCCTCGTCGCCGGAAACAAAAAAGCCAGCCATCGGCGGATGCCTCTGGCTGGCTTCTTACTACGTTTGCTTCAACTCGACATCAAGCTCTGGTTAGAACTTGTGACGGATACCGAGGCTGACCATGACCTGGTTGTCGGTGCTCGACTGGTTGCCGTACGAACCGATCGAAGCCGTAGAGGAAACGAGGAGGCCCGTGGTCGGGTCGCGCTGTTCGCCGCTTGCATGCTGCCAGGCGCCAACCAGGTAGAAGTCCGTGCGCTTCGAGATCGAGTAATCGCCACCCAGCGACACCTGGTTATACGTCGCGGACGAGTCGCCGTGTCCCTTCGTGTAGGCGTAGCCAATACCCAGCAGCGCTGCCGGCGTGATCTGATAGCCCAAATAGGCGCGGCCGACTTCGTACTTCTGGGTCTGACCGAAGGTCGAACTTCCGTCATGGTAGTACTGCGCGTTGCTGTAGCTCAGATTACCCGTCCACGGACCGGTAACGTACTGAACAGCCACCGAAGCGATGCCGATTCTCGACGCAGTAGCGTAGGCGGCGTTGATGCCTGCGAAGGTCGGGAAGGCTGAGTCGAACATGCCATCCGACGTGCTGCTCCAGCCCGTGCGCAGCACCGGCGAGTTGAGGTTGTGCATCGAGACGTAGCCACCAGCGACGCCGAGCCCACCCGCCGCCCACGTTGCCGCAGCACCCCACGTCTGGCCCGAACCCACTGCGCCTGCAACACCGCCCAGTGCGTACATGCCCTCGAACTGGAAGCCTGAGAACACCGGCGACACGTACTTGAGAGAGCTGCTCGTACGCGAGCTGTTGTCGTTGTTGTCGACGTCGCCCGGCGTTGCGAACGTGCTGCCGAAGTAGTTGTCGCCGGTCAGCGGCTGAACCATGTCGACGAGCGGGTCATACTGACGACCAGCCGTGAACGTACCGTAGGCATCGTGCGTCAAGCCAACATAGGCCTGGCGACCGAACAGCAGGCTTTGGCCGTTGAAGCCGTAGGTGCCCATCTTGCCGTTGTTCACGTTAAAGCCGTTTTCCAACTGGAAAATGGCCTTCAGACCGCCACCCAGATCTTCCGTGCCCTTCAGGCCGAAGCGGCTGCCTTGCAGGTTGCCGCTGAACAGTTGAAAGACGTGGCCGCCAGTGGGCGTGGCGTTGTTCACGTACTGGATCGATTCATCGATCAGGCCGTACAGCGTGACGCTGCTTTGAGCATGGGCAACACCTGCAGTGCCCAGCAGTGCCAGCGAGAGGGTAGACAGCGCGATTCGTTTCATCATTTCTCCACGCAAATGATTGGTTTTCGTAGTTGCGATTGGAGAATAGCTCAGGGTGACTAAACGTAAGAACTGAAAAAAATTCACTGTCTCGAAAATGTGACACCTGGCCGGAAACCGCATAAATACGCCGTGCGCGTCGCTATTGCTGATTTGGCAATAGTGAATGCTTGGCGCTGCAATATTATTGTTTCAATGAGAGTGATCGTATGGAAACGGCAAAAACAGATTGATACGATGAAAGTAGGGTGTAATGAACTTGTATATTCCGCGCGATGATTGCAGCGGTCATGTAAACACCGAAAGGGCACAGATAAAGCACTGCGGACTGGACTTTTTCCGCAGATCGTGACTGCTACGAAGATTGGCGACCGTCGTCGGCTGCGCCGTTCGCCGGGGTAGGGTTTTCGGTACCCCGGCGCCCCGCCACCGTCGTGACGACGAAAGCTGCGCCAGCCGCGATCAGCATCGAGCCCCACGGATGCCGCCTGACGTAACGGTCGGCGTCGGCGGCCGTACGTGCGGCCTGAACGAACGTAGCGGCAGCGGCGCGCGTGGCCTGCTTTTCCGCACGCGCCAGCGAGCCGACGAGGCTGATCAGGACAGGCGGGGACGGCTGCGACCCGCCAGACGCCGGTTCCGGATTGACGGGCGCAGCGTCAGCGCCATTAGTCGACGCGGCGCTTTTTGAGCGGTTGACCGAAACCGTCGACGCCGCGATCGCCGAAGCAAGCATGGCCCGGCTGCCAGGCAACACCTCTTCCTGCATACCCCACGGGCCGCGCGGATCGTGCAGTCGCCCGCGGGCCGCCGAAAATTCCGCACCGAGCAGCAACACCAGCGCCGAAAAATAGAGCCACATCAGCAGCACGGCGAGCGAGCCGGCTGCGCCGAACGAGTTCGCCATGCCAGCGTGCGCGAGATACAGCGCGAACAGCTTTTTGCCTGCGGAGAACAGCAGCGCCGAGACGAAGCCCCCCACCAGCGCATCCCGCCACTGCACCGGCGCGTCAGGGAGGAACTTGAGCAATGCGGCGAACGCCACGGCCAGCACGAAGAGGCCGACGGCCAGCTGAAGAAGATTGCCGATCATGAGATAGGGTGAGTCGCCGAGCAGCCATCTGCCGACGAACGTGATCGCCGCATCGAGCACCAGCGAGACGATCAGCAGAAACGCAACCCCCAGCACAAGACCGAACGAGATGAGCCGCACCCGCACAAGCGCGAGCACGCTCGACGTGCGAGGTCCCGAGAAGGGCCAGACTATATTGAGTGCGCTGTTGAGCGACGAGAACGTCGCCGAGGCACCAATGGCGAGCAGCACAAACGAGATGATCGCGGCGATGCCTCCCGCGCTGCCGCTGTGGTGCGCGTTCTGAACGATGGTTTGCACGCCGGCGGCTGCGTCGTCGCCGAGTACACCGTGAACCTCGCGAAACAGTTCGCCGCGCGCTGCATCGGCGCCGAAGAACCAGCCTGCGACTGCAATCACCATGACAAGCGTCGGTGCCAGCGAAAACGCGGCGTAGAAAGCGATGCCTGCCGCCATCGCCGCGCAACGGTTTTCCGCGAACTGCCTGAAAGCGCCGACCGCCCATGAGGCCTGCTTGCGTGCGGCGGTCTGAAGCTTGTCGGTGGAAAGCGTGTCCATGCGTGCTGTTCCTGACTGGATCAATGCAGTGAACGCGGCGGCCGTGGGCGCTACGCCGGCGAGCCTTAACCTTCGTAGACTTTGCGCAAACCCTATCCCTCGTACTATAACAAGGCACAAGGCGTTGCCCCGCGTCCCGTTGCGCGCCGCAATAAATCAGAGAGTAGGGGATTCGCAGTCGGAGAAACTGTGCGCTTTGCACTGCGATTGCGCATTAATCGACTTATACTTTTCAGTACCCCCACAACAAACAAGCCGAGGGCGACCATGCTCCAGATGTCCCGGCGTCAGTTCCTCAAGGTCACGGCGACTACGCTGGCCGGATCGAGTCTAGCCTTGATGGGCTACTCGCCGGACGTCGCACTCGCCGAAGTCCGGCAATACAAACTGGCGCGTACAACTGAAACACGCAATACCTGTCCGTACTGTTCCGTCGGCTGCGGCGTTTTGATGTACGGTCTGGGCGACGGCGCGAAGAACGCCATCACCAGCATCATCCATATCGAAGGCGACCCGGATCACCCGGTCAATCGCGGCACGCTATGTCCGAAGGGCGCGAGCCTCATTGATTTCATTCACAGTGAGAGCCGTCTCACGCATCCGGAATACCGGGCGGCCGGTTCGGACAAGTGGGAGCGCATCTCCTGGGAAGACGCGCTCGACCGCATCGCCAAACTGATGAAGGAAGACCGCGACGCGAACTTCGTCGAAACCACCGAAGACGGCAAGAAGGTCAACCGCTGGCTGACGACAGGCATGCTGGCCGCGTCGGCGGGCAGCAATGAAGTCGGTTATCTGACGCACAAAACGGCCCGCAGTATGGGCATGCTCGCATTCGACAACCAGGCGCGTGTCTGACACGGCCCGACGGTGGCAGGTCTTGCCCCGACGTTTGGCCGTGGAGCGATGACGAACCATTGGGTCGACATCAAGAATGCGGACGTCATTCTGGTCATGGGCGGCAATGCAGCCGAGGCTCACCCATGCGGTTTCAAATGGGTCACCGAAGCGAAGGCACATCGCAAGGCGCGCCTGATGGTGGTCGATCCGCGCTTTACGCGCACTGCATCTGTCGCTGACTTCTACGCGCCGATTCGCACCGGGACGGACATTGCTTTCCTTGGCGGGATCATCAATTACCTGCTGACGAACGACAAGATCCAGCACGAGTATGTGAAGAACTACACGGACTTCCCGTTCATCGTCCGTGAGGATTTCGCGTTCAACGACGGCATCTTTTCCGGCTATGACGCGCAGAAGCGTCAGTATCCGGACAAATCGACGTGGGACTACGAACGCGGCGACGACGGCTTCGTGAAAGTCGATCCGACGCTGCAGGATCCGCGTTGCGTCTACAACCTGATGAAGCAGCACTACTCGCGCTACACGCCCGAGATGGTCGAGAAGATCTGCGGCACGCCGAAAGAGAAGTTCCTCAAGGTCTGCGAAACGCTCGCGACCACGGCCGTGCCTGGCAGGGCGGCAACGATCCTGTACGCGCTCGGCTGGACCCATCATTCGGTCGGCGCGCAGATGATCCGCACGGGCGCGATGGTGCAGCTGCTGCTCGGCAACATCGGCACTGCGGGCGGCGGCATGAATGCGCTGCGCGGTCACTCGAATATCCAGGGCCTGACGGATCTCGGCCTGATGTCGAACCTGCTGCCCGGCTACATGACGCTGCCGAACGAAGTCGAACAGGACTTCGACGAGTACATCAAGAAGCGCGCGCCGCAGCAGATGCGTCCGAACCAGTTGAGCTACTGGAAGAACTACCGCGCGTTTCATGTGAGTTTCATGAAGTCGTGGTGGGGCGATGCGGCGACCGCGGAGAACAACTGGGGCTTCGACTATCTGCCCAAGCTCGACAAGCCGTACGATCTGTTGCAGACGCTCGAGCTGATGAACCAGGGCAAGATGAACGGGTACATCGCGCAGGGCTTCAACCCGCTCGCGGCTGCGCCGAACAAGGCCAAGAGCACGGCGGCGCTCGGCAAGCTGAAGTGGCTCGTGATCATGGATCCGCTCGCCACCGAAACTTCGGAGTTCTGGAAGAACCACGGCGAGTTCAACGACGTCGATTCGTCGAAGATCCAGACTGAAGTGTTCCGTCTGCCGACCACCTGCTTCGCGGAAGAACGCGGTTCGCTCGTGAGTTCCAGCCGCGTGCTGCAATGGCACTGGCAGGGCGGACAGGGCCCGGGTGAGGCGAGGAGTGACCTGGAAATCATGTCGGGCCTGTTCCTGCGCATGCGCAAGGCGTACAGGGAGCAGGGCGGCAAGTATCCTGACCCGATCGTCAACCTGTCCTGGCCGTATGCCAACCCGGAAAGCCCGACGCCGGAAGAGCTGGCGATGGAGTTCAACGGCAAGGCGCTCGCGGACCTGACGGATGCCAAAGACCCGACGAAGGTGCTGTTGAAAAAGGGCGAACAGCTGTCCGGCTTCGCGCAGCTTAAGGACGATGGCACGACGTCGAGCGGCTGCTGGATTTTCTGTGGCGCGTGGACGCAGGCTGGCAACCAGATGGGACGTCGCGACAATTCCGACCCGACCGGGATCGGTCAGACGTTGGGCTGGGCGTGGGCGTGGCCGGCGAACCGGCGAATCCTGTACAACCGCGCGTCTTGCGACCCCAGCGGCAAGCCGTTCGACCCGTCGCGCAAGCTGATCGCGTGGAACGGCACGGCATGGACAGGCCCGGACATTCCTGACTTCAAGGCCGACGAGCCGCCCGAAAACGGCATGGGACCGTTCATCATGAATCCGGAAGGCGTGGCGCGTTTCTTCGCCCGCGACGGCATGAACGAAGGTCCGTTCCCCGAGCACTACGAGCCGTTCGAGAATCCGCTCGGCTATAACCCGCTGCATCCGCAGAATGCGCAGGCGACCAGCAATCCGGCCGCACGCGTGTTCCCGGACGACCGCGCGGCATTCGGCAAGGCGCCGGAATTCCCGCATACGGCGACGACCTATCGTCTGACTGAGCATTTCCACTTCTGGACGAAGCACGCGCATCTGAACGCGATCATCCAGCCGCAGCAGTTCGTCGAGATCGGCGAGGACCTGGCGAAGGAGGTCGGTGTGGTGGCGGGCGACCGCGTGAAAGTGTCGTCGAATCGTGGACACATCGTCGCCGTGGCCGTGGTGACGAAGCGCATCAAGCCGTTGATGATCGACGGGAAGAAGGTGCAAACGGTCGGCATTCCGCTGCACTGGGGCTTCAAGGGGCTGACAAAGCCGGGGTATCTCGCGAACACGCTGACGCCGGTGGTGGGCGACGGCAATTCACAGACACCGGAATTCAAGTCGTTCCTGGTGAAGGTCGAGAAGGCATAAGGGGCGCGAAATGGCACTGCAATCTTTGGATATCAAGCGCCAGTCGGCTACTACCACGCCTTCCGCTTCGGTGCGTGAGCCGGCCACCGGCAGCGTCGCAAAGCTGATCGACGTCACCAAATGCATCGGCTGCAAGGCCTGCCAGACGGCGTGCATGGAGTGGAACGATCTGCGCGATGAAGTCGGTGTGAACGTCGGCGTCTACGACAATCCGGGCGACCTGACCGAGCATTCGTGGACGGTGATGCGTTTCGCCGAATACGAGAACTCGGACGGCAACCTCGAATGGCTGATCCGCAAGGACGGCTGTATGCATTGTGAGGATCCGGGGTGTCTGAAGGCGTGTCCTTCGCCGGGTGCGATCGTGCAGTACACGAACGGCATCGTCGATTTTCATGAGGAAAACTGCATCGGTTGTGGATACTGCATAGCGGGCTGCCCGTTCAACATTCCGCGCATTTCGAAGAAGGACCATCGTGTGTACAAGTGCACGCTGTGCTCGGATCGCGTCGCGGTAGGCCAGGAGCCGGCCTGCGTGAAGACGTGCCCGACCGGTGCGATCGTGTTCGGCACCAAGGAAGACATGAAGGAGCACGCAGCCGAGCGTATCGTCGACCTGAAAGAGCGCGGTTTCGAGAATGCCGGGCTGTACGATCCACCGGGTGTCGGCGGCACGCACGTGATGTACGTGCTGCACCATGCAGACAGGCCGTCGCTCTATCACGGCCTGCCGGACAATCCGAGAATCAGCCCGTTGGTGGGACTATGGAAAGGGGTTGCCAAGCCGCTGGCGCTTGCGGGTATTGCGTTGACCGCGCTGGCTGGATTCTTCCATTACACGCGTGTCGGTCCGAACGAGGTGACGGAAGAGGATGAACTGGCTGCGCGTGACGAGGCACGTCGGATCAAGGAGCCGTCAGATGAAACATGACGAACCGAACCTGATCGTTCGTTATACGCCGAACGAGCGCACCAACCACTGGATTACCGCGATTACGTTTGTTCTGCTCGCGCTGTCCGGGCTGGCGCTGTTTCATCCGTCGATGTTCTGGCTCACTGCCCTGTTTGGCGGCGGGCAGTGGACGCGAATCCTCCATCCGTTCATTGGCCTTGTGATGTTCGTTTCTTTTCTGATTCTTGTGTTGCGGTTCTGGCATCACAATTATCTGGATCAGAGCGATATTCAGTGGCTTAAGCAGATCGATGATGTGCTCGCCAATCGCGAAGACAAGTTGCCCGAGATCGGGCGCTATAACGCCGGGCAGAAGCTGCTGTTTTTTGTCATGGTGGCGTGTCTGGTTTTGTTGCTTTGCAGCGGGATTGTGATATGGCGGCGGTATTTCTCTTTCTACTTTCCCATCGTCGTGATTCGGTTGGCTGCTGTCGTGCATGCTTTTGCCGCATTCGTTTTGATTTGCGGGATTATTGTGCACATCTATGCGGCTATCTGGATCAAGGGGTCTGTCGGCGCGATGATGCGTGGGACTGTCACCTATGGGTGGGCGCGGAAGCATCATCCGCGATGGTTTCGGGAGAGTGTCAAATAGGAGTTTGACTTGCTGCTTTGATTGTTGGCGGTGGGAGGGGCTTTTGGCGTTCCGCTACCCCTGGTTCTACCCCCAACACAATGCGTAGTGCTCGCGCAGTGGCTCCGCAATGAGGCTCTTCATCATTCCGGCCTCGACTTCGCGGGATCAGTGGTTGCTACCAGTTCCCTGTCGACGAGTTCGAGCTTCAGCGGTGCATCCGCTGAGAGTTCCTTATTCGGCACTACGCGACGCCAGGCCCCATTCGAATCCGGGTCGCGGTAGAACGCGACGATACCCACATACTCCGTGTCGGGCTGCATTGGCTGCGAAACGCTGGCGGACGCGCCGGGATTCACAACGGTCGCAGTGCTCGCCTGGAGATCCTGGGCCAGGAGCGTCTTGTCGTTCTTCAGCAGATCGTCATACGAGGCCTTGTCGAAGAGCTTGCGGTCCTTGAGCTGGTACACGCGCACGGCAACCGAAGTCGATCGCATCGCTTCATCGGGATTGACCGAGGCACGCGCGGTCAGGTCAACCTTCAGCACCTTCACCTGTTTGAAGAAGACCGCGTGATACGCGCTCGAGGTCGAGTCCGACACGGTCTGCCACGCGCCGCATGCACTGAGCAGCAGACTGGCGGCAAGAACGGTCGTGGTTAAACGGATGGGCATAGAGGTACTCCAGAATCAGGCAAGCGACGCGAGGAACGGGTTCGGTCCCGGCGCCGGAAATGCTTCGTAAGAACCGAGTGGAACGATGATGAGACGTTCATCGGCTGAAGGCAGGACGGTGGTCCAGGCAAGACGCGGCGCCGGACCTTCGAGCGCCGCGCCGATTTTCGGAGGAGGCGCGATTCGCGACGATACTTCCATGCGCAGGAACACGTCGGCCCTGGTACCGACGTACAGTCGGATAAGGGCCATCAGCTCGCTGTGCAGCCACGCTCCAGGTAACAGATCGTGGGCCTGTTCCGCATCGGCTGGCCGCAAGGTCACGCGGGTGGCCCGGCTCCGGTATGCGAGGCGCTTGCCCAGCACGTAGCCGCCACCGAGTCCCCGGCGCTTGCCCTCGCCCTGTGTGCTGTCAACACTGCCCGCAGACGTGAGCGGTTGCGGCTGGCCCGCGCCCTTAAGGGTCGGAAAGAACTCATCGACACGGACTTTGACGCCCGGCACCGCCAGCGCGACGACCCCGGCTAGCCCTTCGGGCGTGCGCGTGCGCTGGATCAGCAGCCCTAGCAGCGCCAGGACACGCGAGTCTGGCAGCCCGGCGCGCGCGGGCTTCTCACCCCAGCCGAAGCCCGCCAGAGACAACAGCTTGCGCGAATGCGCATCGGTGCCGCCTGGACGGAAGCCGATCGGATAGCGGTATTTCTTCCATGCGCGGTAGAGCAGCGTGACAAGCCGGTGATTGAACTGATCGAGAAACGCTTCCAGCGCTTCGTGTCCTTCCGTTCGCAGCACGATATCGTCGATCATGTGCGAGGGCATTGCGGCGTCCACACCGTACAGGCCCATGAACGTCGTGCGTACGGTTGGCGGGGCGTTTGGTCCGTACGTGACGCCCTCCTCGTCAAACTCGACCGAAGCGATTTCGCCGGCCGGAAAGCCGACGCGAGGGCGCGGGCGGAACCTCACGGGTTCGTGCTCCGGCGTATCGCGCGTCCCGAAGCCGGGATGTTCCCCCAAGGGGACTTCCTTCGGGGCCTCCGGTACGCGCACTTCGAGCAGCTGACACAGCTGCATGAAGTTCATCATCGGTGCGCGGGCGAGCAGCGACGCGACCAGCGGTTCCAGATTGGGTAAATCGGGCTTCATAGCGGGGAGTGCCGCGCCTTGCTGCGCGGCCATTCAGTGCGTTGCTGCGATGGGAGGCTCACAACGGCAAGTTTTGTGAACAGGTTGATTTCCGCATACAGCGCGAAGAACCGGTGCAGCAACTCGCCGAATAGCATCACGTCGCCTTCACCCGCGAATGCGTGGCCGTCGAGCGTGACCTCGATCAGCACGCCCCGCTCGACCGAACCACCTGACACCTCTTCGAGCAGTTCCTCCGACACGTGCAGGATGCCCGCGAGGCGGCGGCGGTTCAGCTCATCATTGGTCCAGTCATAGAGCGCCAGTGCACCGCGAAGCACTTCAGCGTCCATCATCGACAGAAAGTTCGGCGCGAGGTGCGACAGCACGCGCCACTGGAAGCGGTCGCCGGTGGGCGGGTAGAGCGGCAACGTCGGCGCTGCCAGATTGCGTACGGCCGACACGTTCGGCGTGCTCTCGCCCAGTTCGTTGATGTTCGCTTCGCGCAGGCCCTTTCTCGGCAGCATGCCGTTCGTGCCCGTCACGCGTAGCGACAGATTTTCGGCTGGCAGATCCTCCATGGACTCCCACGCGTGGCCGCCGAGGATGACCCACGTGTCATGCAGACCTGTCACGCCCTGCCTGACCCGCGTATGGAAGTACCGCTCCGGTGCCTCATGGCGCAACATCCCGCCGCGGTGCCGGAACGTCGCGAACGGTACATACTCATAACGCTGCGCGCTGGCGTGATCGAACGATTCGATCGCATCGACCGAGTAAGTTTCGACGTTGGCCCCCTGATGGCCGGCGGCCACGACCCGGTATTCCGTCTCGTGGTGGTTCACGTCGATCGGCTCGGCGTCGAGCGGAAACAGGTTGATGACCGGCGTACAGAACAGCCGCACGTTCTCCGCCGTGAAGCGCTGGTCGGACGGGTAACCGTGTTTGAGCAGGATTTCCAGTTCGAAGCTGAACGCGTTCGCGGGCAGTTTTGCGATATCCAGACCACACAGATCAACGAACAGGAACTTCTCCCGGAACGTGAAGTATTCGAGCAGCAACTGGTACCTGTATAAGGCAGTGACGAGCGGCCAGACCCTGAAGTCGATCGAGATCAAGTGGTACAAGATCGATGATGCTGGCAAGGAAAAGGAATACTTCAACACGAAGCTCGACAACGTGAAGGTCGTCGCGGTCCAGCCGAAGATGCACGACATCAAGGATCCGGCGTTCGAGAAGCATAACCACCTCGAAAAAGTCGAACTGCGCTACGAGAAGATCACATGGTCGTACAAGGATGGCAACATCATCCACACCGACACCTGGAACGAACGCTCGTAAGGTGCTCTGAGCGGCTGGCACCGGCCACCTGATCCCCGGATCGGGATGTGTGTCGCCTTCTTTCGCCAGTCCGCCTGGTATCGGCTGGCGCATTTTATTCATGCCCGCAAGCCATTAGGCTTCGGGCTCTCTTTCCTCCTGACGATCATGACGCTGCGGGACTCCACGCATCTGCTTCGCAAGCTCAACCCCCACTGCGCGAGCGCGCTGGCCGATGCAGCCAGTCTGTGCAACGCCCGCCTGCACGGTGAGATCACGCCCGAGCACTGGTTGCTGAAACTGATTGAGCACGGCGATGGCGATATCCCGGTGATCCTGCGACACTACGAAATCGACATCGACACGGTATGGGATGCGCTGCTAGCATCGCTCGAGCGCTTGCGGCGCGAGCTGCGCGGCAAGCCTGCCCTCGCTCGAACGCTCGCCGAGGTGCTGCAAGGCGCGTGGCTTCACGCATCCGCCGCCGGCGATGGAACATCGATACGCTCGAGTCACGTGCTGCAGGCGCTGGTGGACGCACCCCATTGCCTGCGTGCCACCGACGCGTGGCCGCTGCTGTCCATCAGTGCCGCCCAGATCCGCCGGCTTGCTACTGTGATCGACCGCCAATCGGTCGAAGTCAATGACGATACGGCTGCCGGGACGACCAACAACGTTTCGCCCGCGCGGACGACCGGTACGGAAGACGAAGCGCATCCCGGCGCAACGATGAAACCGCACCTCCGCACGCGTGCCAGGCAACCGGAGGGCGAGGCGCTCGCCCGGTTCGCAATCGATCTGACGGCGAAAGCGCAACGCGGCGAAATCGATCCGGTGTTCGGGCGAGATCGGGAAATCCAGCAGGTTGTCGACGTGCTCGCGCGGCGCCGCAAGAACAACCCGATCCTCGTCGGTGAGCCTGGCGTGGGCAAAACCGCCCTCGTTGAAGGCCTGGCGCTCCGGGTCGCAGAAGGGTCCGTGCCGAACGTGATCCGCGACGCGCGCATCCTGACGCTTGACCTGGGGTTGCTGCAGGCCGGTGCCGGTGTGAAGGGCGAATTCGAGCAGCGCCTGAAAAACGTGATCGACGAAGTGCAGCAGTCGGAAGTGCCGGTGCTGCTGTTTATCGACGAGGCGCACACGCTGATCGGCACCGGCAACGCAACCGGCAGAGCCGATGCGGCAAACCTGCTGAAACCGGCCCTTGCGCGCGGCGAGCTGCGTACGATCGCCGCGACCACCTGGTCCGAGTACAAGGAATTTTTCGAGCGCGATGCCGCGCTCGAACGGCGCTTCCAGGTGATCAAGGTCGACGAGCCGGATGACGCCGCTGCGTGCCTGATGCTGCGTGGCCTTGCGAGCCGCTATGCGAAGCACCACAACGTACACATTCTCGATGAGGCCATCACGGCGGCGGTCAAGCTGTCACGCCGTTATATCCCGGCCCGCCAGCTACCCGACAAGGCGGTCGATCTGATCGATACGGCAGCGGCTCGCGTGCGTATGGGGTTGGAATCTCCTCCGGCTGAACTCCAGCGGGCAGGCGCCGCGGTCGCCGCGCTTGAACTGGAAATCGACGCACTCGCCGCCGACCAGCGGGCCGGCGCGCAGAACCTGCAGGAGCGGCACGATGTCCTGCAGGCCGCGCTCACCGATGCGCGTGCGGAACGGGATACGCTGCAACAGCGCTACACGCGCGAACTTGAACTGGTCAACACGGTGCACACGCAACGTGGTGCTGATCGGAAAGCATCGGGCCACGGCAATCAGGCGCTCGCCATCGCCAGGCGGGCCGTGATCGACGCACAGGGCAAGACACCGCTCGTCTTTGTCGACGTGGACTCGCAGGCCATCGCCCGCGTGGTCGCCGAGTGGACCGGCGTGCCGGTTGGCAATCTGCTCGAGGACGAGCTGGCCGGACTGCTCTCGCTCGAAGAGAGTCTAGCCATCCGTGTGGTCGCCCAGGACGACGCGCTGGCGGCACTTGCAGAAAGCCTGCGCACGGCGAAAGCCGGCCTCAAAAACGAGCATTCGCCGCTCGGCGTGTTCCTGCTGGCGGGACCATCAGGGGTAGGCAAGACCGAAACGGCGCTCGCACTTGCTGACCTGCTGTTTGGCGGCGAAGCCGCGCTGACGACAATCAATATGTCGGAGTATCAGGAAGCCCATACGGTTTCGCAGTTGAAGGGCTCGCCTCCCGGTTATGTCGGGTACGGCCGCGGCGGGATTCTGACCGAGGCTGTGCGGCAGCGTCCCTATAGCGTCGTGCTGCTCGATGAAGTAGAGAAAGCGCATCGGGACGTGCTCGACATGTTCTATCAGGTGTTCGATCGCGGCACGATGCGCGACGGCGAAGGCCGCGAGATCGACTTCCGCAACTGCGTGATCCTGATGACGTCCAACCTCGGCAGCGCGCAGATCGACGAGGCCACGGCGGAGAATCCTGCCATCTCGCGGGCCGAACTGCTCGGCACAATTCATCCCCAGTTGGTCGCGCACTTCCAGCACGCGCTGCTTGCCCGCTTCCAGACGCTCGTCTACCGGCCGCTCGACGCCACGGCACTCGCGTCGATCGTGCGGCTGAAGGTCGCGAAGGTTGCCGAACGTCTGCGCCGTCTTTACAACGTCGCGCTTACCTGCGATGACGCGTTGACCGGGTCGCTGGCACAGCTTTGCCTCGCGCGCGAATCCGGCGCCCGCAACGTCGATGCGGTCCTCAACCAGCGCATTCTTCCTGCCGTTTCGCGCGAGCTTCTGGCGAGGATGGCCGAAGGCCTGCTGCCGGCTGAAATTCAGCTGTCGATGTCCCAGGACGGGAATCTGACCATCGACTTTGCCGACCGGTACGACGCGCCATCTTCCGTCGATGCGACCACTGACGATCCGGTCGCGGCAGGCATGTGAAGGAGCAAGTGATGCCAGTTGGCCCTTCGCTGTACGACAAGCTGCTTGGCCAGATCGGCGGTGAGCCACTGGATGCGTACGACGACAGGACACTCGAGATCCTGAGCGTGCAGCAGAACATTCGCCGTATCCTCAATGCACGGGCGGGCGCGCTCAAGCACCTGCCCGATTATGGACTACCGGATCTCACAAACATCTACAAGGCGCTGCCCGCCTCGGCGCATCTGCTCAGGCAGCAGATGGAGGCGACACTGCTCGCGTACGAGCCGCGTATCCGGTCGATCGACGTGGAATACATCGACAATCCTGACCCCGACGTCCTGGTGAGCTACGAAATGACGTGCCATCTGAAGAAGGCCGGACTGGTGCGCTTCGGCACATACTTCGAGCCGCCGGGCCGCATGCGTGTGCAGCGGATTCAGGGTGAACGCTGAGGCCGGACCGGCAGGCGAAACGAGCTGAAACGTCACGCTGGATTATTAATAGTTGCCTTGACGACTACAGAGACATTGCCTTGGACAGGATGTAACCGATGCCGGGTTTGATCAAACCCAGGCATCGGATAGTCGAACGTGCCATTGAATCGATGCCAGTGACGCATGCAGACGCATCTGCATGCAACCAGCTTGCGCTCTTCGGCGCTGAGTTTGAGCAAAGGCACTTCGCGCCGCGCGCCGTGATTGAATGAACACCAATGACAGAAAATCAAGTGCGGCACCCACATCCCCTGGCATGGACCGTGGACGAAATGCGCGCACTTGCGGCGACTCGCGGCGGCCGTTGCCTGTCGGATTGCGATACAGGGGTAAAGGCGAAGGCGGAACGGGAGTGCGCGGCGGGGCACCGCTGGTTCGCGACGCACGACAGGATTTTCAGACACAGATCGGCGAGGTCGATAGCTTTTTTCATGATGTTTTCGGCGTGTGAGTACATCATGATAGTTGGCGGTTACGTGGACGCTTGAAGGGTATACCCGGCGCGAATCCGGGGTCGTGGCGGGGCTACCGTGCGCCGGGTAATATGCTGGCATCCCTGCGGCCCGCGAACGGCGCTGCCTGATTTTAAAATCCGGTTGTGGGATTTTCGCCAAGAATTGTGTTGGGGTAGAACCAGGGGAGTGGAACGTATTTTTCCAGAAAACCCCGCCCCGTAAGGCTTTGAGGCCAACGTTCAGCTTTGGCAGGAAAGAAAGGCAGGTGCCGCCCCGCACACGGGCAACGCTAATAAACCGACAAGATAATCGGCACCCAACGAAAAGAAAGGCCCGCAAGCAAGGAAACAAAGGAAAGAGGCAAAAACATGGTGCAACGCATCCTGGAACCAGGCCAGATCGAATCTCTGGACGCGTCAGCGATCCCCCGAATCCGCCTGCCCGAACGGGCAACCGTATTCGCGACCCGGGCCGCGCGCATGCGCAAACTCGCCGACAGTAATCCGATCGGCGGATACGTTCGCCTGATGGCTTCACTGGCCGACGCGCAGCAAAAAGTGCTATCGAGCTTCGAGGCTACGATGCCACCAAAAGAATCGATCGCGAAAGCGCAGGAACATTCGATGCCGCTAGTCCCTGCACTGGCGTCAGACCGTGATCCTGCCTGGCACGACGTGCTGCATCGCCTGTTGGACAAGGTAGAAGCCGCAGGCGCGGTCACCCCGGCATTGGCAAAAGTCCTCGACACGCTGCGCGCAAAGACCGACGCAGATCTCGACACGCAAGCCGACGCCATCCTCGCACAACGCTACAGCGAAATCGATCCTGCCGGCGCGCCGTTCATCATGGCTGCGCTGCAGGTCGTATGGACCGATCTGGCGAGCCGTCTCGATCAACGCGACATCCCGTACCTCGACACGCCTGGTCTCTGCCCGGTTTGCGGTTCGCTGCCGGTGGCGAGCATCGTGCGCATCGGCGGTCAGTATGAGGGCTATCGCTACCTGCAATGCGGCCTGTGCGCGAACGAATGGCACATGGTCCGCACGAAGTGCTCCAACTGCGATTCGACCAAAGGCATCGCCTATCACGGCATCGCCGGCGGTAACGAGGCACTGAAGGCCGAATCGTGCGACGAGTGCCACACGTATCGCAAGATCGGCTATCAGGAAAAGGACTACGACATCGAGCCGCTCGCCGACGATCTCGCCAGCCTCACGCTCGACCTGCTGATGAACGAAGCCGGTTATCAACGTAGTGCGCCGAATCCGCTACTATGGCCCGAAGTGCCATCGGACGCATAAGCGGAGGATCGCGTGTGAGCGAAGTATCGGGTCACGAATTGAACGCGCTGCTCGCGCGGGTACCGTCGGTCGAGCGGGTGATGTCGTCGGCGGCGCTAGAGCCGTGTATCGGCACATACGGCCGCACGCAGGTGCTCGCCGCCGTCCGCGCGACGCTGGATGCCTGGCGCAACAGCGTGCTGGCCGGCGTCGCGGACGCCGCGACAACGCCCGCGACGCTCGACGAGGCCCGGATTGCGGCCGAAGTCGCCCGCATGCTGGCCGAGCGCGCGCAAAGCCGCCTGCGCACCGTGTTCAATCTCACGGGCACGGTCCTGCACACGAATCTCGGTCGCGCATTGCTGCCCGACGAAGCCGTGCGCGCGGTCGTCGACGCGCTCACGCGGCCCGCCAATCTCGAGTTCGATCTTGCAACCGGCCGCCGCGGTGATCGCGACGATCTGATCGACGGTCTCATCTGCGAACTGACCGGCGCTGAAGCCGCTACCGTTGTGAACAATAACGCAGCGGCCGTGCTTTTGACCTTGTCGGCACTGGCGTCGAGGAAAGAGGTGATCGTGTCGCGCGGCGAGCTGGTCGAGATCGGCGGCGCGTTCCGGATTCCCGACATCATGAGCCGCGCGGGCGCACGCCTGCGTGAAGTCGGCACGACCAACCGCACGCATCTGAAGGACTATCAGGAAGCCATTGGCCCGCGCACGGCGATGCTGATGAAAGTCCATTGCAGCAACTACGCGATCAGCGGCTTTACGAAGACGGTCGAGCTTCAGGAACTGGTGCCGCTCGCCCATGCACATGGCTTGCCCGTCGCCGTCGACCTTGGCAGCGGGACGCTCGTCGACCTCGCGCAATGGGGGCTGCCGGGCGAGCCGACCGTGCGCGAGACGGTGGCGGCCGGCGCCGACCTCGTCACGTTTAGCGGCGACAAGCTGCTTGGTGGCCCGCAGGCGGGGCTGATCGTCGGTCGCAAAGAGTTGATCGGCAAGATCAGGAAGCATCCGCTAAAACGGGCGCTGCGCGTCGGCAAGCTCACGCTCGCCGCGCTCGAACCAGTTCTGCGTCTGTATCAGGCGCCGGAATTTCTGCGTGAGCGCCTTACCACCTTGCGTCTGCTCACGAGGCCTTCCGAGGACACGCGTGCTGCTGCCGAGCGCGTACTGCCGGTGCTGCAGCAGGCGCTCGGCGATCGATACGCCGTGACTGCCGAACCGATGTTCAGCCAGATCGGCAGCGGGGCGTTGCCGCTCGATCAACTGCCAAGCTACGGGCTCGTCGTGCGCAATGCGTCGGGCAAACGGAGCGGCAGTGCGCTGCAAAAACTCGAAAAAGCACTCCGCGGATTGCCGCGTCCGGTGATCGGTCGTGTCGCGGACGATGCTGTGCGCCTCGACCTGCGTTGTCTCGAAGCCGACGACGAAGCCGTCTTCGTCGCGCAATGCCAGGAGTTGCGCGCATGATCGTCGGCACAGCCGGCCATATCGATCATGGCAAGACAACCCTGGTACGCGCGCTGACTGGCGTCGATACGGATCGGCTCAAGGAAGAGAAGGCGCGGGGCATTTCGATCGAACTCGGTTACGCCTACACGCCGCTCGACAATGGTGATGTGCTGGGTTTGATCGACGTGCCCGGTCACGAGAAGCTCGTGCATACGATGGCGGCGGGCGCGTGCGGCATCGATTTCTCCCTGCTGGTGATCGCCGCAGACGACGGCATCATGCCGCAGACGCGCGAGCACCTCGCGATCCTGCAACTGCTCGGCGTCGCGCGAGGCGCAGTGATCTTGACCAAGACGGATCGCGTCGATGCGGCGCGGCTCGCCGAGGTTCGCGGCGAGATTGACGCGTGGCTCGCATCGACGTCGCTCGCCGGTGCACCGGTCTTCGCAACGAATGCGACCCAGCTTGACGACCCAGGCGTAGCTGCACTGAACGCGCATTTGCGTGCGGCCGCGATCGCGTGGCGTGCGCGTCGCGACGACGGCCTGTTCCGGCTCGCCATCGACCGCGTGTTCACGCTGGCGGGACAAGGGACGATCGTCACCGGCACGGTGTTCGCGGGACGCGTCAACACAGGCGACACGATGATGCTCACCCCCGCCGGCACGCCGGTCCGCGTGCGCAGCATTCACGCCCAGAACCAGCCCGCGGATACCGGCCGCGCCGGCCAGCGCTGCGCGTTGAATCTCGCCGGCATCGACAGGGACTCGATATCGCGCGGCGACTGGATCGTCGATGCACGGCTCGCTGAGCCGTCGGAGCGGCTCGATGTCGATCTGACGCTGCTCGCGGACGCCGGCATCACATTGCAGCACTGGGCGCCGTTGCATGTTCATATGGGCACGACGCATCGCGTGGCGCACGTTGCGCTGCTGGAGGGCGACACGCTGACGGCGGGCAATACGGCCCGCGTGCAACTGGTGTTCGACACGCCGGTAAGCGCGTTGCCGGGCGACCGCTTCATCGTGCGCAATGCACAGGCGATGCGTACCGTGGGTGGTGGGCGCGTTCTCGATCCGTTCGGCCTCGCGCGTAAGCGACGCACGCCCCAGCGACGCGCCTGGCTCGATGCGCTCACGACGTGGCTCGACGAAGCGAGCCTCGGCGAGCTGCTCGAACAGTCGCCGCGCGGCGTGCTGCGCTCGACGCTGATGCACGTGACCGGCTTGCCTGCGCAGGCGTTCGTTCTGCCGGCCGATGCGATCGAAATCCCCTTGCACGGCAAGACTGCCGACGATGCGTTTATCGTGATGCGCCGTCACTGGGGGGAGATGCGTGAGCATGTTCTCGATGCCTTGCAGAACTTTCACGCGCGCTCGCCTGACGAGCAGGGACCAGACGCGGCCCGCCTGCGACGCATCGCAGCGCCGCTACTGTCCGACGCGTTGTGGCGTGCCTTGATTGACGCGATGGTCGCGGATGGTGTGGTGCTGCGCAGCGGCCCGTGGTTGCATCTGCCGAACCATACCGTCACGCTCGATGCGTCGGAGGAGGTGTTGGCGCGCGCTCTATTGCCGCTCATCGCTGAAGGGCGCTTCGACCCGCCATGGGTGCGCGATCTGGCCGCCGCCGTCAATGAGCCCGAGGATCGCGTGCGACAGTTGCTGCGCAAGCTCGCACGGCAAGGGGACGTCTATCAGGTGGTGCGCGATCTCTTCTATCATCGCGACGTGGTGCGTGAACTTGCTGGCCTCGTTGCCGAACTGGCGGCGCGAGGCGGCGGCGGAACAGGCGCGTCCGCATTTCGCGATGCCGCGGGTCTTGGCCGCAAGAGATCGATTCAGATTTTGGAGTTCTTCGACCGCGTTGGGTATACTCGCTTCCAGCGTGACGTCCACCTGTTGCGTGCCGATAGCCGCCTGCACGATGTCCTGTGAACTTTATGACTACGTGGCTGAGGTTTCTTCGTTGAGGAAGGCATCCGTATCCGGTGGTGCGGCTGGGCTTCAAACCCAGTTGGGGGCGTCAGACGTTCCCAGGATGGTTCGACTCCATCTGCCTTCCGCCCCAAGGCTTTCCAGCAATCCGGAGTCTGTTTTTGCCCGATTCTTTTTTCCGCAAAATCCAGTCTTTTCCGCAATCCGTCACCGGGTTGGCTTGACCTTTTCACCGCGGCGGTTGCGGACATAGTGTTCGGTCATCGCAACTGACGTGTGCCCGAGCTGCTTCTGCGCCTGACGAATATCGCCCGTGCTGTCGGTCTTGTCCGTGCCGGCTTTCGCTCGCAGATCCCGGAATTGGAAGTCGCCGTCCGGCACACCGGCCGCGCGTCGCGCTTCGCGAAAGCGTCGCTGAAGTGTGTCGAGCGTCATCCTTTGGCCGTTCTCGTTGACGATCAGAGCGGTGCTAACGACCTTGTAACCCGCCCCCTGATGCGCTCAATGACCGCCTTCAGTTCTCCGGTCACTTCGATACGCAGCTTCATGCTGGTCTTTCCCTGCTGGATGTGTAGGAAGTTGTCACGGATATCGCGCTCATCGTGCAGAAGCGTGTCCTGCGGGCGTTGTCCCGTGAGGTATGCGACGTCCATTGCATCGCGAGTCGGCGCGTCCGCTTGCGCGTACACCTTCGCGAACATGTCGTCTTCGACGTATACGTCGCGGCCCGACTCGGAGTACTTTCTGACACCGAGGCACGGATTCGCGGCCTTCGTCAGCCCGATCTCTCTGGCAACCGCGCACGCTCGCGGGCGGACTCGCCCTCGGCTGCATACAATGCCCGACGTGCCATCGGGCAGGCGGAAAGGAGTGCAGGGCATTAGCTGATCCTCCTGAACTCGACCACCCACACCCACCGCCGCCGAACTGCCGCTGCTCAGGCGCGGCGCGGTGCGGTGCTGGTCGGCTTGCTCGAACCATTCAATGCGGACAATGCCGCGCAACTGGCCCCTGCGGACCCCGGACCCCGGACCCTGATCCCCTCGAGACGAAATCGACCCCGCACCCAGCCTGAACGTGACCAGTGCCGCTCGCTGCAGCAGGTTCGGCGAGTACTGTTCTTCGCCGACCACGCCTACACCATCGCTTTGGGGCGCCCCGCTGGCGGTCGTGCGAGATATTATGGTATTCCATAATATTGAAACGCTTGATCTGAACGCTCTGGTGGAATACCGTAATACCAACCGCGGCGTCCCAGCGGTCGACACGGAGCGGCGGCGTCCTTCAATGAGCGCCGGTCGCGGCAGGACCGACTCCCAGCTTTCTGCATACAGGTCGATCATGAAATTCTCGCTGTTTGTTCATATGGAGCGTTACGACTCTGCCACGCCCCACCGGCAACTCTTCGACGAGCTGACCGAGCTCGTTCAGATCGCGGAAAAGGGCGGTTTTGAAACCGCCTGGATCGGCGAGCATCACGCGATGGAATTCACGATCGCGCCCAATCCCTTCATCAACCTTTCGTATCTGGCCGCACGCACCGAGCGGATTCGGCTCGGCACGGGCACGGTGATCGCGCCGTTCTGGCATCCGATTCGCCTGGCGGGCGAGGCTGGCATGGTCGACGTCGCGAGCAACGGGCGGCTCGACCTGGGCATTGCGCGCGGCGCCTACTCGTTCGAATATGAACGTCTGTTGCCCGGACTCGATGCTTTCGGCGCCGGCGCCAGAATGCGTGAACTGGTTCCTGCGTTACGCCAGTTGTTCAAGGGCGATTACGCGCATCAGGGCGAGTTCTGGTCGTGGCCGTCCACCACGCCGGTACCGCGTCCTGTCCAGCAGCCCCATCCGCCGATGTGGCTGGCCGCGCGCGATCCGAACTCGCATGAGTTTGCGGTGCGCAACGGCTGCAATGTGCAGGTGACCTCGCTAGCCGCGGGCGACGGCGAAGTTGTCAGTCTGATGGAACGCTTTAACGCAGCATGCAAGGCGAACCCCGATGTTCCGCGGCCGCAGATCATGATGCTGATGCACACCTTCGTCGGCGCGGATGCCGCCGAAGTCGACACGGCCGTCGAAGACCTGTCGCGCTTCTACTGCTACTTCAGCAAGTGGTTCAAGAACGAGCGTCCGGTGACGCAGGGCTTCATCGAGCCGTTGACCGACGCCGACATCGCGTCGTTCCCGCAATACGCGCCGGAGCAGATTCGCAAGAATCTCGTGATCGGCCAGCCCGGCACCGTGATCGACCGTCTCAAACAGTATGAGGAACTCGGTTTCGATCAATACAGCTTCTGGGTCGACAGCAACATGAGCTTCGAGCGCAAGCGCTGCTCGCTCGAACGCTTCATCTCCGATGTGATGCCCGCCTTCGCCGCGCACGGCTGATTGCCGGTCGTCCTTGAATCGACGTTCTGCACTCAGGAGCAGAAGTTATGTTGAAGTCGTTCCAGCATTACATCGACGGTGAGTTCAGCGAGGGGGCCGACACCTTCGACAGCGTGAATCCCGCGACCGGCGCCGCATGGGCGACGATGCCCGCGGCCAGCGCGGCGGACGTGGACCGCGCGGTGAACGCCGCGGACCGCGCGTTGTTCGCGCCGGAGTGGGCGGGTCTGACGGCTAGCCAGCGCGGCAAGCTGCTGTACAGGCTCGCGGACCTCGTCGCGGCGAATGCGCAGGAGCTCGCGCAACTCGAAACGGCGGACACGGGCAAGATCATTCGCGAGACGCGCAGTCAGATCGGCTACGTCGCCGAGTACTACCGCTATTACGCGGGCGTCGCCGACAAGATCCAGGGCGCCTGCCTGTCCGTCGACAAACCCGATATGGACGTTTTCCTGCGACGCGAGCCGGTGGGTGTGGTCGCCGGTATCGTGCCGTGGAATTCGCAGCTGTTTCTCTCGGCCGTGAAGATCGGACCGGCGCTCGCCGCCGGTTGCACGATCGTGCTGAAGGCGTCTGAGGAAGGCCCCGCGCCGCTGCTCGCATTCGCCAGACTCGTGCATGAGGCGGGCTTTCCGCGGGGCGTCGTCAATATTCTGACCGGTTTCGGCGTGGACTGCGGCCGCGCGCTGACGAGTCACCCGCTCGTGTCGAAAATCGCGTTCACGGGCGGCCCCGACACCGCGCGTCAGATCGTGCGCAACTCCGCCGAGAACCTCGCAGCGACGTCGCTGGAACTGGGCGGCAAATCGCCGGTGCTCGTCTTCGACGACGCCAATGTGGACAGCGTCAGCAACGCGGTGATCGCAGGCATCTTCGCCGCGAGCGGGCAAAGTTGCGTGGCGGGTTCGCGCCTGCTGGTGCAGCGCGGCATCCGTGACCGGCTGCTCGCGCGGCTCGTCGAAAAAGCGCGTGCGATCAGGATCGGCGATCCGCAGGACGTGGATACCGAAATGGGACCACTCGCGACGCGCAAGCAACGCGATCACATCGAAGCCGTGCTCGCTGCCAGTCTTGAAGCGGGCGCCACGCTGCTGACGGGTGGCGGCCGTCCAGAAGGACACGGCGAGGGCTTCTTCTTCGAACCGACCATCGTCGATTGCCCGTCATCCACCGTTCCAAGCGTCGCGCAGGAGCTGTTTGGTCCAGTGCTGAGCGTCATGACCTTCGACACCGAAGCCGAAGCGCTCGCGCTCGCCAACGATACGAAGTACGGCCTTGCGTCGGGCGTGTTCACGCGCGATCTGACGCGCGCGCATCGGCTTACGCGGCAATTGCGTGCAGGCATCGTGTGGGTCAATACCTATCGCGCCGTGTCGCCGATCGTGCCGTTCGGCGGATATGGCTTGAGCGGCCTCGGGCGCGAGGGCGGCCTCGATGCGGTGCTCGACTACACACGTACCAAATCCGTCTGGATCCGCACGTCGGACGACCCGATCGCCGACCCGTTCGTCATGCGCTAAAGAGGCTGACATGTACTACGAAATCCGCACGTACAAGATCAAAACAGGCGCGGTGCCCGCGTATCTGAAGCTGGTCGAGGAAGAGGGCATCGAACTGCAGAAGCGCTATCTGGGTGAACTCGTTGGCTACTTCTTCTCGGAGATCGGGCCGCTGAACCAGATCGTCCACATGTGGGCATATCCGAGTCTCGACGAACGCGAAGCGCGCCGTCAACGGCTCGCGGAAGATCCCGCATGGCAGGCTTTCATTCCGAAGATTCAGGCGCTGATGGAAACGATGGAAAGCAAGATCATGAAGCCCGCCGCGTTTTCGCCGCTGAAGTAAGCACCGCATTCGCAAGCCGTCCTCTCGAAGCCAGCCGTATCCTTTCAAGGAGCAGTCGTCATGAAGCAAGCGCTACGTATGCCCGCGCGGGCGCGCGCAGTGGCCGTCACAGTGGTTACCGCCGTGGCCGCCGCATCGGCCGTGTTGATCCATGCGCCGGTGTCAGCGGCCCCCGCGCCGATCGTATTCGCCAGTTGGGGCGGGACGACGCAGTCGGCTCAGCAGAAGGACTGGACGCAGCCGTTCACGCAGGCATCGGGCATTCAGGTCCTGATGGACGGCCCGACCGATTACGGCAAGCTGAAGGCCATGGTCGACAGCGGCAACGTGCAGTGGGACGTGGTCGACGTCGAAGGCGATTTCGCGTATGCGGCGCTGCGGGACGGCCTCGTCGAACCGATCGACTATTCGGTGGTGAACAAGGCGCAACTGGACCCGCGCTTCATGTCGGCGGGCGCTGTGGGCAGCTTTTACTATTCGTTCGTGCTCGGCTACAACAAGGCGGCGTACAAGAGCGGCGCGCCGGCGAACTACGCGGATCTGTTCGACACGAAGCGCTTTCCCGGCAAGCGCACGTTCTACAAGTGGTCTGCGCCCGGCGTGCTCGAAGTCGCTTTGCTCGCCGACGGCGTCGCGCCCGACAAGCTCTATCCGCTCGATCTCGATCGGGCCTTCAAAAAGCTCGACACGATCAAGAGCCAGATCGTCTGGTGGAGCGGCGGCGCGCAGTCGCAGCAATTGATGGCATCTGGCGAAGCGCCGATCGGCGTGTTCTGGAACGGCCGGCTGCATGCATTGCAGCAGACCGGTGTGGACGTGGGCATATCGTGGAATCAGAACCTGACCGCAGCCGACATGCTGGTCGTGCCGAAGGGCACGAAACATAAAGCCGAGGCCATGAAGTTCCTTGCCAGCGCGACGGGTGCGCAGGCCCAGGCGGATTTCGCGGCGGCAACCGGTTATGCGCCCGTCAATCTGAAATCCGCCGCGCTCCTGCCGCCGGATGTCGCGAAGACCCAGCCGGATCAGTACAAAGCGACGCAGATCAATCTCGACATGAAGTACTGGGCCGATCACCGCGATGAAATCGCGAAGCGCTGGTACGCGTGGCAGTCGAAGTAAAGCGCGGCCGGACGAACCCAGCGAAGGAGTCATCATGTCGAATGCAGTCAGTACGATCGCGGAACCGCCGGTCGTGGCGCCGAAGATGACCGTCGGCCTCAGGAAAATCCGGCTGATCGCGCCGGCGCTGTTGCTGCTGGTCGTGTTCTTCCTGTTGCCGGTGCTCTCGCTGCTGCTGCGCAGCGTGCTGGAGCCGACGCCCGGCATCCAGAACTACGCGCAGCTATTCGGCTCGACCACCTATCTGCGCGTGTTCGGCAATACGTTTTTCGTCGCTTCGGTGGTGACCGTCGTGACGGTTGTGATCGGTTTTCCGACCGCGTGGCTGCTCGCGATCGCGCCGCGCTGGATCGGCAAGCTGGTGTTCGCGATCCTGCTGCTGTCGATGTGGACCAATCTGCTTGCGCGCACTTTCGCATGGATGGTGCTGCTGCAACAGACGGGTCCGATCAACCGTCTGCTGATGTGGCTCGGCGTGATCCATGAGCCGTTCACGCTCGTGAACAACCTCACCGGTGTGACAATCGGCATGACCTACATCATGTTGCCGTTTCTCGTGATGCCGTTGCATGCCACCTTGCGTGCGATCGATCCGACCACGCTGCGCGCCGCCGCAATCTGCGGCGCGACCCGCTGGCAGGCATTCTGGCGGGTGCTGGTGCCGCTCGCGATGCCTGGCATTGCCAGCGGCGCGCTGATGGTGTTCGTGATGGCGCTCGGCTACTTCGTCACACCCGCGCTGTTGGGCGGCCCGGAATACATGATGCTTGCCGAATTGATCGCCCAACTTGTCCAGCAGTTGCTCAACTGGGGGCTGGCGGGGGCGGCCGCGTTCGTGCTGCTGCTCGTCACGTTGTCACTGTACGCGGTGCAGCTTCGCTTCTCGAGCCGCGCCGTGAGCGCCTCAGGAGTTCAGTGACATGCTGCTCGATTTCGATCGTCTTGGCCCGTTGCGCTGGCTGCTGCTGAGCGTCGGCGGCGCAGTGTCGCTGTTCCTGCTGCTGCCGGTGCTGTTCATCGTCGCGCTCTCGTTCGGCAATTCGCAATGGCTGATGTTTCCTCCACCCGGCTGGACGCTGCAGTGGTACGGCATGCTGTTTGCCGATCCGGGCTGGCTCGACTCGCTGCTGACGAGCGTCGAACTGGGGCTCGTCGTGATGGTGCTGTCGGTGGTGCTGGGGCTGCTCGCGTCGCTGGCGCTGACACGCGGCAATTTTCGTGGACGTGCCTCGCTCAAGGCGTTCTTTCTGACGCCGATGGTGCTGCCCGTCGTCGTGCTCGCCGTCGCGCTGTATGGCTTCTTCCTGCGTATCGGCTTGACGGGCACGCTGGTCGGTTTCGTGATCGGCCATCTGATCATCGCGTTGCCGTTTTCGATCATCGCGATCAGCAACTCGCTGGAAAGTTTCGACACGTCGCTCGAGGATGCCGCGCTGATCTGCGGCGCCGGGCCGCTTGAAGTGAAATGGCGCGTCACGCTGCCGGGTATCCGGCTCGGCCTGTTCGCGGCGGCGATCTTCTCGTTTCTTGCGTCGTGGGACGAGGTCGTCGTGTCGATCTTCATGGCCAGCCCGACGCTGCAGACGTTGCCGGTGCGCATCTGGAGCACGCTGCGGCAGGATCTGACACCGGTGATCGCCGCCGCGTCGTCATTGCTCGTCGGTCTGACCGTCGTCCTGATGTTGCTGAGCCTTGTACTGAAGAGAGGTAAATCGTGAGCTCACCGTTTTTGCAGATTCAGCGTCTTCGCAAGACCTACGATCAGGTCGTCGCCATCGATCAGGTGTCGCTCGACATCGAGAAGGGCGAGTTCATGACTTTCCTCGGGCCGTCTGGCTCGGGCAAGAGCACCACGCTGTACATCGTCGCGGGGTTCCAGTCACCGACCGACGGCCGTGTATTGCTCGACGGCAAGCCGCTGCTGTCGGTCGCGCCGAACCGCCGCAACATCGGCATGGTGTTTCAGCGCTACACGCTGTTTCCGCATCTGACGGTCGGCGAGAACGTCGCGTTTCCGTTGCGCGTGCGACGCTGGCCGGAGGCGAAAGTGCGTGCGAAAGTCGATGAAATGCTCAAGCTCGTGCATCTGGCTGATTGCCGTGACCGGATGCCCGGGCAGTTGTCGGGCGGCATGCAACAGCGTGTCGCGATTGCGCGTGCGCTGGCCTACGATCCGCCGGTGCTGCTGATGGACGAGCCGCTGTCCGCGCTCGACAAGAAGCTGCGTGAGGAACTGCAGACCGAACTGCGGCGCATTCATCAGCAAACCGGTGTCACGATCCTGTACGTGACGCATGATCAGGAAGAGGCATTGCGCCTGTCCGACCGGATCGCGGTGTTCAACAAAGGGCGCATCGAGCAGGTCGGCACGGGTGAGGATCTGTACCGAAAGCCGGCGTCGCGCTTCGTGGCAAGCTTCATCGGCAATTCGAACTTCCTGCCGGTCACGCTGGCCGGCGGCCATGCGGACTCGCATGCGGTGTTCCCCAACGGCAGGCCGGTGCCGATCGCGGGCTGGGACCACGCGCTTAACGCGGGCGACGGCGGCGCGCTGATGCTGCGGCCCGAACAGATCCGTATCCGCATGCAGGCGCCGCACGTGGCGAACGATGGCTTGCCGGTCGTCGTGCGTGACATCACGTATCTGGGCGACACGATGCACTATTCGGTGGCGACGCCCTGGCAGCAGGAGATCGCGGTGCGCACAGCGGCGGGCGCCCACGAGGCGGGGCTCGCGGTGGGCGCGCAAGCCTGGCTCGACTGGGACCGCGCCCACGCGCAGGTGTTTCCCGCATGACGCGCGGCATCGCGGTCCGTAGCCGACGACTGTGCGATACTATGGTATTCCAAAAACCAACTGACCCAGAATCTCGCTTGGGAAGCTCGCCATGATCGAACAGATGCGCGTTGACCGTAGTGCACCGACCCTTCGCGAACTCACGCTCGAGAAACTGCGCGAGGCCATTTCGCAGGGCTTTTATCGTCCCGGCGACCGGTTGATCGAGCGAACATTGTGCGATCAGCTTGGCGTGAGCCGCACCGTGGTGCGCGAAGTGCTGCGCCATCTGGAAACGGAAGGGCTGGTGGAGACGGTCGCGCATTCCGGTCCTATCGTCGCGCGGCTCGACCCGGAACAGGTGCAGGAAATCTACGAGATTCGGGCGTTGCTCGAGTCGGAGGCGGCCCGGGCCTGCGCCGAGCTTGCAACGCCCGCGCTCGTGAAGCAGTTGCGCGAAATCCGCAAGGAAATCGAAGACGCTTTCGACAAGTCCGACTTCCGCCGGGTATTGGCTTACACCGAACGCTTTTACGAAGCGATGTTCACGGGCGGCCACAAGCTGATGATGCATCAGGTGGTCAAATCGCTGAACGGCCGCATCAACCAGTTGCGTTCGGTGACGATCTCGTCGCCGGGGCGCGGTGTGGATTCGAATCGCGAAATGAACAAGCTGTTGACCGCGATTGCAAAGAAGGACGGCGCTGCGGCCGCTGCCGCGTCGCTCGAGCATGTGCGGCGCACGGCAGCCATCGCCATGGCCGCGCTCGCCGGGCAGGTCACGGATCAAAGCGAAAGCGCCTGAACACCTCGTTTCGTTCGCCAGAAAAACCGTCGCGCGCGACGGTTTTTTTTCGTCCGTGCATCGAAGGGAGTCTCGTAAACCCGTCATCGGGATGAAAAATCTTGCATACGCTAATATGGAATACCATAATACTTCAGACGCGTCGTGCACTGAGCCAAGGCGCACCTGTCTTCGGAGGAAGTCTGATGAAGCTCGAGATTCGCAAGCTGGTCACCTATGTGGAAGACACGTTCATCGAAGGCGGCAAACCCGCAGCCCGGCCGTTGAAACTGTTCGCGGCTGCGGCGGTGCTGCGCAATCCATGGGCCGGGCGCGGCTTCGTCGAGGACCTGAAGCCGGAGATTCACGCGCTCGGGCCGCAGCTCGGTGAAGTGCTGACGGCCGAGATTCTTCGCATCGCCGGTTCGGGCGAAGCGGTGGAGGGTTATGGCAAGGCGGCGATCGTCGGGACGTCGGGTGAAGTCGAGCACGCATCGGCGCTGATTCATACGCTGCGCTTTGGCAACAAGTTTCGCGAAGCGGTCGGCGCCAAAAGTTATCTGAGCTTCACGAACCTGCGTGGCGGCCCGAACTGCCCGGTCACGATCCCGCTGATGCACAAGGGCGACGAAGGCATGCGCTCGCACTACCTGACCATCCAGTTTTCGATCATCGACGCGCCTGCGCCGGACGAACTCGTGATTGCGCTCGGCGCGTCGATTGGCGGGCGGCCGCACCACCGGATCGGCGACCGCTATCAGGATCTGAAGGAGCTGGGCTCCAATGAAGCGTGAAACCGACATCGCAAATGCGTCGATGAACGGCGTGTTCGACGGCACAGCCTACAGCGTGGCCGGCGAGGGTGATGTCCTCGTGCTGATCCATGGCGTGGGGATGAATCGCTGCGTGTGGGAACCGCAGGTCGCAGCGTTGAGGGCGCACTTTCGCGTCGTCAGCTACGACATGCTGGGACACGGCGCGAGCCGGCTGCCGGCCGCGTCGCCGCAACTGGACGAATACGCGGCGCAGTTGCTGGCGCTGCTGGATCACCTCGGCATCAGGACAGCGCATGTCGTCGGTCATTCAATGGGTTCGCTGATCGCGCTCGAATTCGCGTTGCGTTACCCGTCGCGGGTGACGAGCGTCACCGCGCTCAATGCGGTGTACGACCGCACGCCGTCGCAACGGGCCGCCGTCATGCAGCGCGCGGCGTCGCTGAACGGCGGGCTCGACCAGCCGAGCATCAATGCCACGATCGCCCGCTGGTTCGACGATCCGGTGCCGGGTCATCTGGCGAACGTCGCGGAGCTCGTGCGCTCGTTGCTGGAGAGCGTCGATCTCGAAGGCTATGCGCGCACGTACCGGCTGTTTGCGAGTTCGGACCAGGCGCATCTGGGCCGCTTGCCGCAACTCGCGATACCGGCGCTGTTCATGACCGGCGAATGCGATCCGAATTCGAGTCCGGCGATGTCGGAGTCAATGGCGGCCGCAGCGCCGCTCGGCCGCGCCGAGATTATCGCCAACGAACGGCACATGATGAACGTCACCGCGCCGTCGATTGTGAATCAGCGGCTTCTGCACTTTATTCGCGATGTGAGCCGTCAGTCCTGAGGAGCAGCACCATGACCGATTCTTCTTTTGACGTCATCGAGTTTCGCCGCGCGTTGGGCGCGTTCGTCACCGGCGTGACGGTGGTGACGACGATCCAGCCGGACGGCACGCCGCGCGGTTTTACAGCGAATTCGTTCACGTCGGTGTCGCTCGATCCCGCGTTGATCCTCGTGTGCATCGCCAAGACCGCGTCGAGCCATCCGGTGTTTTCGCAGACGCAGCGTTTTGCGGTCAGTGTGCTTGCGGAAGATCAGCGGCCGGTGTCGGGCGTGTTCGCGTCGAAGAGCGCGGACAAGTTCGCACAGGTCGCGTGGCACGCGCGGCGCACCGGCAGCCCGGTGATGGACGGCGCAGCGGCGAGCTTCGACTGCGAGACGCATCAGGTGGTGGACGCCGGCGATCACATCATCCTGATCGGGCGCGTGGTGGACTTCACGCATTCCAGCGCGACGCCATTAGGGTATTGTCGCGGCGCGTATGTGGATTTCAGTTTGTCGCAGGAAGCGTTGGCGGCGACTGGCCAACGTGCGCAGGTCGGCGCGATTCTCGAACATGCCAGAGGGCTCGTGCTGACCAGGACCGCGAGCGGATTGCAGTTGCCTACCGGCACGCGGCTCGAACCGCTGGCGGACGCTACGAGTTTGCGCGGTGTGCTTGACGGTCTGAAACTGAACGTCAACCTCGATTTTCTGTTCGCAGTGTTCGAGGAGAAGGGCGTCACACACATCTACTATCGCGGGCGCGTGGTCGACGACGCGCCGGCAGTCGCGGACGTTCGCTATGTGCCGCTCGACGCGATACCATGGAACGAGATTCGCGACCCGGCCGTGCAGTCGATGCTGCGCCGCTATGTGAAGGAGCGGACCGAAGATGCGTTTGGCATCTATGTCGGCGATGTCGAAAAAGGCACCGTGCAATCGCTGGTGGCAAATGCGTGAATGCATAAGAAAGGCGGCTTCGAACTCCGAAGCCGCCTTTTTGGCGGCGCTCACATGTTCGCGTAGTTCGGTCCGCCACCGCCTTCCGGCGTGACCCAGACGATGTTCTGCGTCGGGTCCTTGATATCGCAGGTCTTGCAGTGCACGCAGTTCTGCGCGTTGATCACGAGCCGTTCGCTGCCATCGTCGTTCTTCACGAATTCATACACCGCGGCGGGGCAGTAACGCGCTTCCGGTCCGGCGTAAGTCTGCAGGTTCACGTTCACCGGCACCGAAGGATCCTTCAGCGTGAGGTGCGCCGGCTGGTTCTCTTCGTGATTGGTATTCGAAATGAACACCGACGAGAGACGGTCGAACGTCAGCTTTCCATCCGGTTTCGGGTAGGTGATCGGCGTGCATTGCGAAGCGGGTTTGAGCATCTCGTGATCGGAGTGCTGGTGATGCAGCGTCCACGGCACGTTGCCGCCGAACAGCTTCTGTTCGATGCCGACCATCAAGGTGCCGAGGTACAGGCCCTTGCTCATCCACTGCTTGAAGTTGCGCGCGCGATGTAGTTCGGTGTGCAGCCATGAAGTCTTGAACGACTCCGGATACGCCGTGAGTTCGTCGCTCTGATGGCCAGCCTGCACGGCATCGAACGCCGCTTCGGCGGCCAGCATGCCGGTCTTGATCGCCGCGTGACTGCCCTTGATCCGCGATGCGTTGAGGAAGCCCGCATCGTCACCCACCAACGCACCGCCCGGAAACACCAGCTTCGGCAGCGACATCAGGCCACCCGCGGTAATCGCCCGCGCGCCATACGACACACGCTTGCCGCCTGCGAGAAACTCGCGGATCGCCGGATGCGTCTTGTAGCGCTGGAATTCCTCGAACGGCGACAGATACGGATTCGTATAACCGAGACCGACCACAAAGCCCACCACCACCTGGTTGTTGTCCATGTGATAGAGGAACGAGCCGCCGTACGTATCGGTGTTCAGCGGCCAGCCCGCGGTGTGCATCACGAGGCCCGGCTTGTGTTTCGACGGATCGATTTCCCACAGTTCCTTGATGCCGATACCGTAGACCTGCGGATCGACGCCTTCGCGCAGCTTGAATTTATCGTTCAGTTGTCGGCCGAGATGTCCACGCGCGCCTTCGCAGAACAGCGTGTATTTTGCGTGCAGCTCCATGCCCAGCTGGAAGTTTTCGGTAGGCTGGCCGTCCTTGCCGATGCCGAGGTTGCCGGTCGCAACGCCTTTGACCGAGCCATCGTCGTTATACAAAATCTCAGCAGCCGGGAAGCCCGGGAAAATCTCCACACCCAGCGCCTCAGCTTGCTGCCCGAGCCAGCGCGTCACATTCGCGAGGCTGATCACGTAGTTGCCGTGATTCTTGAAGTTATCCGGCAGTGCCCAGGTGGGCACGCTCTTCGAGCCGGTTTCGGTGAGGAAGAGGAATTTGTCTTCGGTCACGTCCACCGTCAGTGGCGCGCCTTTTTCCTTCCAGTCGGGGATCAGTTCAGTGATCGCGCGCGGATCCATCACCGCGCCCGACAGGATATGCGCCCCGATCTCCGAGCCTTTTTCCAGTACGCACACGCCAATCTCGACGCCTTTCCTGGCCGCGAGCTGTTTCAGGCGGATCGCCGCGGACAGGCCAGCCGGGCCGCCGCCGACGATCACGACGTCGTATTCCATCGACTCGCGCGGGTCGTACTGTTCGATCAGTGCGTTGCTTGCCATAGGGTTCTCTTAGCGGTCCGCCAGCGGTTCAATCGCAATCGACAGCAGTTTCGCCCCCGGTCCGAGCGGACTGAGATCCAGCGCTTCGTGCCGTTGTTCGAGCCATATTCCATTCATCGGCGCCAGCGAGACGTTGCGAAGCAGAGAACTGGCGAGCGTCCATTGACCGTCGACTGATAACAGCAACTGACTGGCTGCGGGCGTCACGCGCAACGAATGCGTGTGCATGCTGACGGTCGCGCGGCACGCCTCGCGCCGTGTCATGACATTGAGCACATGAACCGGCTTGACAGCCAACGTGACCCACACATGCAGATCGCCGGAAAACTGCACCGGTTGCCCCGCGCGGGCGATTAACTGGCCATCCTGCGAATGCAGATCGACTGAGCCGTCATCGAGCAGCACCAGCGTTCGATCGAATCCGGGAAACTGCGAAAACCTGGCCGCGCCACTCAGCGTTGCCAGGCTGACGCGCCAATGGACACCCGTGTCATCCTCGGGCCCGCGTGCGATGGTTCGTGTGACGCCGCCGCCGTTCGCCCACGGTTCTTGCGCCAGACTGGCGCAATTGAAAAAGCGTACGGCAGGCTGTGATCCCGTAGCCGGATGCGGCGATGCCTTGCCATTGGCCAATGAGGTTGACGCGTCCGGCAGATGAAGTGTCATCGTCTCGTGCCTCCTGCGCCGACATGCGCTTCGATCTCGCCCACCACCTCGAACAGATCGCCCACGAGCCCGATGTCCGCGACCGAAAAGATCGGCGCGTCCGGATCTTTATTGATTGCGACAATGGTCTTCGAGTCCTTCATCCCGGCCAGATGCTGAATCGCGCCGGAGATGCCGAATGCAAGGTAGACGTCGGGTGCGACCATCTTGCCGGTTTGCCCGACCTGTGCGGTATTCGGCGCATAGCCGGCATCCACCGCGGCCCGCGATGCGCCGAGCGCCGCGCCCATCTTTTCCGCCAGTTCGCCGAGCCGGTCCATACTGTCCTTCGATGCCAGACCGCGCCCGCCCGCGACGACGATCCGCGCGTCAGGCAGCTCGCGGCCGGTTTGTGCCGATGCCTGGCGCTCGACGAGCTTCGTCCGGCTAAAGCCCGCAGCCGGTTCGAGCGTCACGCGTTGTCCGTTGCCGCCGCTGTCGGCCGCCGGCGCGAACGACGACGCCCGAAATGTCACGAACGTCACGGCGCTGGCCGTGTTCACGTTGGCGATGACGCTTCCCGCATAAAGGCTGCGCACGAACGCGCCTTCGCCTTCCGCGGCGATCACATCTGGAATGAATGCACCGCCTACAAGCGCCGCGGCGCGCGGCAGGGCGCTACGGCCGAGCGTCCGATGACTCGCGGCGATCAGCGAATACGGTCCGTGCATCGCGTACAACTGCGCGGCGAGCGTTTCAGGCACAACGTCTTCGCTCGTCGCGCCAGCCATCACGAGAGCGCGCTCGACACCGGCGATTCTTTCGACCGTGGATGCAAGCGCGGCATCCGGCAAGAACACATCGACCGGCAGGCCGCGTTGCATCACCGCAGTGATAACGCGTAGCGTCGCCTCGGCAAGGCGGCCGTTTTCGCTTTCAGCTACGACAAGGCTTCTCATGCGGGGACTCCTGCTTGATCGAATACGCGCCGTTCTGTGAGCGCTGCGATGAGCGCGGCGCTGTCGGCGACCCTGATGCCGGGCTGGCGGACCGGCGGATCGCTGAGCTTGACGATATGGCTCTGGGGCGTCAGATCGATTGCCAGCGTGGCGGCGTCCACGATCGCGAGCGGCTTCTGCTTCGCCTTGACGATGCTCGGCAAGGTCACGCGGCGCGGGTCGGCGAGGCGCAGATCCGCGCTGACGACAGCCGGACCCTCGAGCAGCCACGTCGCCGTGCCGGTGTCGTCGTCGCACCTGACGGACCAGCCTGTGCCATCCGCCGAGAGTGCGCCTGCGTTCAACGCCTGCGGCCAGTCGAGCAGGGCGGCGAGCATGGCGGCGACACCGCCGATGTCGCCGTCTATCGCTTGCTTGCCGCACAGCACGAGGCCGTATTCCCGACTCGCCATGTGAGCGTTCAGCAGACGCGCCACCGCCAGCGAATCGAGCGTGGAAGTCGCCGTTGCGGTGTCGATCAGCACGGCATCGTCCGCGCCCATTGCCAGCGCCGTGCGCAAGACGTCCTGGCTGGTTTGCGTGCCGCACGTGATCACCGTCACCTTCGATGCAGCGCCGGCTTCCTTGAGTTGCAATGCCTTTTCGACCGCGCATTCGTCGAACGGGTTGAGCGACATCTTGAGGCCGGTGGTGTCGATCGAACCGTTCGCCGAGACCCTCACGCGTACGTTGGCATCGACGACGCGCTTGACTGGAACCAGAATGTTGATTGTCATGACGGGAGCATCCTTCGATCAGGAGACCGCGCCCGAGCCGTACTTGCCCACCAGCAGCGCGCCACTGGCGAACCGGTCGAGCGCGTAGGGCGCGAGGGAAACATCGGTGGGCAGGCCGAGCGCATGCTGGGCGAGGATCTTGCCGATGCCCGGCGACAGCTTGAAGCCGTGCCCCGAAAAACCGAAACCGATCACGAGACCCTCGATATCGCCGACCTCGCCCAGCACCGGATTCCAGTCGGGCGTCACGTCGTACACACCGGTCCATGACGAAGCCAGCCCCGCGGCTTCATAAGCCGGGAAGCGTTCGGCCACCTGGGCGCCGACTTCGGCGACATAGTCGAGCGAGATATCGCCCTGTTCCGTTTCCGGCGAATTCAGCGTTTCGCCCACCACACCTTCCGACACCAGCATCTGGCTGCCGCCGTAACTGCGGTAATAGAGCATGCCGGCCGAGCCGAGGTCCTTGAACGCGGGCATCTTGAACGAATACGCGGCGCCGTCGCACTCGAGTGCGAGCACCGTGTGACGCTCCGGCTTGACCGGCAGCGGCACACCGATCCAGCCGGCGAGTTCCGGCGTCCAGATGTTCTGCGTGCTGATCAGGGTGCCGCAGCTGAAGTTGCCCGCGCTGGTTGCGACCCCGGTGATCCGGCGTCCTTCGCGGACGATGCCAGTGACCGTCACGCCTTCCATGATCTTGACACCGCGCCGGCGCGCCGAACGGGCGAAGCCGGTCGCCACCAGATAGGCATCCGCAAAACCCGCCTCCGGCTCATGGCCGATCAGCGCGGCGTCGTCGAAGTTCGCGATCGGCAGGCGCTCGTGCGCCTGCGCCTTGTCGAGTAGTTGCACTTCGATGCCCATATCCTGCTGCGCGGCGAGCGAGGCGCGCAGCGGCTCCAGCTTGTCGCCGTCGGGCGCGCAGATCAGATAGCCGCATTTGACGAGACCACAGGACGCTTCGTCGTCGCCGAGATACTCGGCGAAATTATTGAATGCCCACCACGAAGAGCGCGCGAGTTCCACGTTCTGGCGCACCGAATAGTGCGTGCGCAACAGGCCGGACGACTGTGATGTGGTGCCCGCGCCGATCGTGCCCTGTTCGATAACCAGCACGCTTTGCGCGCCCAGGGCGGCGAGATGATGGGCGACCGAAGCGCCGATGACACCAGCGCCGATCACGATGAAATCGTAGTGGCTCATGTGGACCTCTGTGTGGGCAATGAGGCGAATTCTAGGAAAACGTTGGCCGCGCCAATTTTGTATTAGGCAAACTTATGGCGAGCCAATGCAATTTCTCATCCTGCACACCAACCCTGCGAACCTCGGCACCATGCTGTCGTACCGCACAGGATGACCGGCATGTCACCCACGCGAGCGGAGCATTTCATGAGACGAACCCCGACCCCGATCGATCTGCGCGCGTTGCAGGCTTTTGTGGCTGTCTGCGACAGCGGCTCGATGACGGGCGCGGCGAAGCAGCTCGGCGTGAGCCAGAGCGCCATCAGCCAGTCGATTGCCGCGCTGGAGCGCGATCAGGGCCTGACGCTGTTCGATCGCGAGAGCCGTCCGCCGCGCCCGAATGTAGCGGGGCGCGCGTTGCTGGAGTTGGCGGGGCCGTTGATCGAACACGCGCAGATGGTGAGCGCCCGTATCGGCGATGCCTCGCATACCGGCAAGATGCCGGTGCGCCTCGGTTGCGTCGATTCGTTCGCGGCCACTGTTGGGCCTGAGTTGATTCGTGCGGTGTCGAATTCAGAGCGGCAGATTTCGATGTGGTCCGGTCTCACGCCGGGCCTGAGCAAACAGTTGCACGACCGCGAACTGGATATCGCGATCTGCACGCAGACCACGCTGAACGACGCACGGATCGTCGAAGTGCCGCTGTTTTCCGAGGCGTTCGTGGTGGTGGTTGCGCGTAGCCACTTGAGCGGGCGCCGCAATATAGACTGGCGCACGCTCGCGCTCGAACTGCCACTGATCCGCTATACGGCGCGCTCAGTGATCGGCCAGCAGATCGAGCGTTTCGCGCGACATCTGGGTATCAACAGTCCGCGGCGTTACGAGTTCGATGCGACCGATCCGCTGCTGAGTCTGGTGGCGGCTCGCGCGGGTTTTGCGATTTCGACGCCCTTGTGTCTGTGGCAGGCACGGCACTATCTGGACGATATCGCGGTGATGCCGTTGCCGCCGAGCCGTCTTGGGCGGCGCGATTTCTTTCTGTTGCATCGCCAGGGCGAATGGGATCAATTCGCCGCCGACATCGTCATGCTGACGCGCGGCGTGCTGGACAACGCGATCCAGCCGTCGCTGGCGCGGACGCTGCCCGATTTGCCGGATGATGCATTGCGCTGAATAGCGCCCGTTTGTATAAGCGTTGCTTTTAACGCTGCTTAACCGCACACCTCATTTTTGTGCAAAGTCGCACCAGTCACAACGACGATGTGCACCGCAGTCAGGCTGATGAGCCTTTCAGCGTCGATATCAGGAACAGTGCATGGTGCCCAAAGCGTTTATTGGTGGGAATCTTTGATTCACTCAGATAAACATGGCATAAACGTTGCATTGATAGAGGCGTCGACTGCGACGGCCGCGGCGAGAGATCAGTCAGCGCTCGACTGCGGATACACAAAGATCGACAGGAATTGAATGGGCGTCTTGATCAGACGCTCAGGACCGTGCGGTATCTCACCCTGGAAGGTGAGCGTGTCGCCTGGATTAAGGATGTAGGTTTGCTGACCATGGCGGTATTCGATCACGCCTTTGAGCATGTGGATGAATTCGGTGCCCGGGTGCTCGAACACAGGAAAACGTTCAGCCTCGTCCTCCATCGTGATCAGGAAGGGTTCGAAGAGCTTGCGCGGACCCTGGTCGTAGGCAAGCAGGTGATAGGTGTGACCGCGTTTGGTGCCTTTGCGGACCACCTCCATGCCGGCGCCTTTTTTGACGAGTTGTGCACCGCCTTGCGGCACGTCGAAATTGCGGAACAGCGTGGAGAGCGAAACGCCGAGCGCCTGGGCGATGCGGTTGAGCACCTCGAGGCCCGCGGAGGTCTGCGCGTTCTCGATCTTCGAAAGCATGCCGCGGCTGATGCCGGCCTGCGCGGAGACCTGAGCGATCGTCAGGCCGTGGCGCTGGCGTAGTTCGCGGATGGTGATGCCGAGGTAGCGCTCGAGCGGCGTTTTATTGTCTTCACCGGTTTGCATGTAGGCCTCACGGAAAAGGCAAGCGTAGCAGATTGCAGCGCCGGGTCGCGCGCGAAGAGTTTCACAGCGGGAAGCCTGGTGGCGCACCAATAAAGTTTCTGTTTGATTGAAGACAAGCTTGAAGCGCGCCGAAACCGGCGTTCGGAAGCGTGTTGCATAGCCTGGTCACATGCGTTGCGTGTGGCTTTTCCAAACCACAAAGGATGTTGTTGCAAGGAGTGGCGATGAACCTGAACGATGCGAGCAAGCTGCCGGTCAACGAACTCGGATGCGTGCCCCGCTTCGGCTCGGCGGAAGAGGCGCAAGCTTATCTGACGCAGCAGGGCGTGAAGTACGTGCTGGCGCAGTTTGTCGATATTCACGGCGTGGCCAAGGCGAAATCGGTGCCGGTCAGCCATCTGAAGAGCGTGTTGAAAGCGGGTGCCGGTTTCGCGGGGTTTGCGATCTGGGGCGTAGGTATCGAGCCGAACGGCCCCGACTATATGGCCGTCGGCGATCTGGCGACGCTCACGCCGGTGCCGTGGCAGCCGGGCCTGGCACGGATCGTCTGCGACGGTCATGTGGACGGCGAAGCGTGGCAATACGATTCGCGCGTGACCTTGAAGAAACAGGTCGCACGGATGACCGAGCGCAACTGGACGCTCTTCACGGGCCTCGAACCGGAATTCTCGTTGCTGCGCCGTTCGGCATCGGGCGTGCTGGAGCCATGCGATCCGAGCGATACGCTCGCCAAGCCGTGCTACGACTACAAGGGACTCTCGCGTACGCGCGTCTTCCTGGAAAAGCTCACCGAATCGATGCGCGCGGTCGGGATCGACGTCTATCAGATCGATCACGAAGATGCGAACGGGCAGTTCGAAATCAACTACACGTACACCGATTGCCTGACGTCGTGCGATCACTACGTGTTCTTCAAGATGGCAGCCTCCGAGATCGCCAATGAACTCGGCATGATCTGCTCGTTCATGCCGAAGCCGTTCGCGAACCGTCCCGGCAATGGCATGCACATGCATATGTCGATCGGCGACGGCGAACGCAACCTGTTCGCCGATGCTGCCGACAAGCTCGGCATGGGGCTTTCGTCGCTCGGCTACCAGTTCACGGCCGGCCTGCTCGCGCACGCACCGGCGCTGACCGCGCTGTGCAATCCGACGGTGAACTCGTACAAGCGCCTCGTTGTTGGCCGCTCGCTGACAGGCGCAACGTGGGCGCCGGCCTACATCAGCTACGGCGACAACAACCGTTCGACGATGGTGCGCATGCCCGGCGAGCGCATCGAACTGCGTTTGCCGGATGGTGCGTGCAATCCGTATCTCGCGACGGCGGCCGTGATTGCCGCGGGGCTGGACGGCATCGACCGTGGTCTGTCACCGGGCGAACCGGCTAACGAGAACCTCTACGAGTGGTCGCCCGCGAAACTCTCCGAACACGGCATCGGCGTGCTGCCGCAAAACCTCGAGCAGGCGCTCGATGCGCTCGAAAGCGACCGCATGATCTGCGACGCGCTCGGCCCGGTTGCCGATGAATTCCTCAAGCTCAAACGGATGGAGTGGCTCGAATACATGCGCCACGTCTCGGACTGGGAACTGAAGACCTACCTCGAATTTTTCTAAGGAGAAGCACTATGTGCGGAATTGTAGGCTTGCTGGTCAAGACGCCGGCATTGCGCGAAAGGCTCGGCGAACTGATGGTGCCGATGCTGATCGGCATGACCGAGCGCGGACCGGATTCGGCGGGCCTCGCGGTGTTCGGCAAACAGGTCGATGCGAGTCAGCGCAAGCTGAGCATCTACGCGGGCTTCACCGACGAAGGCGCGGACTTCGCATGGCAACCGCTGCTGGACGCATTGAACGCGGCGATGGACGTGACCGCCCGTGTCGATGCGAAGGGCAATCATGCGGTACTGACGGTGCAAGGCAATGTCGAGCGCGTGAAGACGTGGCTGCGCGAGCGCTATCCGAAGCTGTATCTGCTGTCGAGCGGCCGCTCGATCGATCTGTACAAGGATATTGGCTCGCCGTCGCAAGTCGCCGAGCGTTATGACTTTGCGAACCTGAAAGGCTCGCACCTGGTCGGCCACACACGCATGGCGACGGAATCGGCGGTGACGCCCGACCGCGCGCATCCGTTCACGGCCGGCGACGACTTCTGCCTCGTCCACAACGGTTCGCTGTCGAACGCGCATGGCGTGCGCCGCAAGCTCGAACCGCAAGGCATTCACTTCGATACCGACAACGACACCGAAGCCGCCTGCCGCTTTCTCGAATGGCGGCTGCGCGAAGGCGACACGTTGCCGGTCGCATTGCAGAAGGGTTTCGAAGAACTCGACGGCTTCTACACGTTCCTGATGGGCACCTCGACCGAACTCGCGCTGATTCGCGATCCGTTCGCGTGCAAGCCGGCGGTGGTCGCGGAAAACGACGACTACGTCGCTATCGCTTCCGAGTTCCGCTCGCTCGCGCATCTGCCCGATATCAAAAACGCCAGGGTCTTCGAACCTGCACCTGAGGAGATGTATGTATGGAAAGCCTGACTTTCGACCTGGAGCGCGCGACGGTCCGTGAGCTGAACCAGTTCTTGCACAAACCGGCGAGCGAACTGGAGGGCCAGACGGTGACGGTCGTCGCGCCGAACGGCGCGCATAACCTCGCAGTCGGTGTGGATGCGCCGGTGCGAGTGACGATCGCCGGTCACGCCGGCTATTACGCGGGCGGCATGAACAAACACGCGACGATCGAGATCGACGGCAGCGCGGGCACCGGCGTCGCGGAAAACATGATGAGCGGCAAGGTGCATGTGAGGGGTTTCGCGTCGAACGGCGCGGGCGCTTCGGCGCACGGCGGCCTGCTGGTGATCGACGGCGATGCGGGCCTGCGCTGCGGTATTTCGCTGAAGGGTGGCGACATCGTGGTGGGCGGCTCGGTGGGCAGCTTCTCGGCGTTCATGGCGCAGGCGGGCCGCATGGTGATCTGTGGCGATGCGGGTGATGCGCTCGGCGACTCGCTTTACGAAGCGGTGCTGTACGTGCGCGGCGAAGTGAAATCGCTCGGCGCGGACGCGCAGTACGAGCCGATGACGCAGGCGGATATCGACGCAGTGCGCGCCCTGCTCACCGCCGCCGGCATGGACCACGACCCGGCGTCGTTCAAACGGATCGCCTCCGCTCGCACGCTCTATCACTGGAACGCCGACGCGAACCAGGAATATTGAACACACGCTCTCGAAGAAGGTCCCCATGGAAGCCAAACCCGTTCAATTCGTCCGCTTGCAGCAGGAAGAGTCGCAAGGCTACGACCGCAAGACGATCGACTATATCCACTCCGCCGCGCAGCGCGGCCTCTACGAAATTCGCGGTCTGGGCGCGAAACGCCGTGTGCCGCATTTCGACGATCTGCTGTTTCTCGGCGCCTCGCTGTCGCGCTATCCGCTCGAAGGGTATCGCGAGAAATGCGCGACGCAGACAGTGCTCGGCACGCGCTTCGCCAAAAAGCCGGTGGTGCTCGACATTCCGATCACGATTGCCGGCATGAGCTTCGGCGCGCTGTCCGCGAACGTGAAAGAAGCGCTCGGCCAGGCCGCGACCGCGATGGGCACCTCGACCACCACCGGCGACGGCGGCATGACGCAGGAAGAACGCCGCTCGTCGAAGACGCTGGTCTATCAGTGCCTGCCGTCGCGCTACGGCTTCAACCCGGACGACGTGCGCCGCGCCGATGCGATCGAAATCGTGATCGGGCAGGGCGCGAAACCGGGCGGCGGCGGCATGCTGCTCGGGCAGAAGGTCAATCCGCGTGTCGCCTCGATGCGCACGTTGCCGGCCGGCGTCGATCAGCGTTCGGCGAGCCGTCACCCGGACTGGACCGGCCCGGACGATCTGGCGATCAAGATTCAGGAACTGCGCGAAATCACCGACTGGGAAAAACCGGTCTACGTGAAGGTCGGCGCAACCCGCACGTTCAACGACGTCAAGCTCGCGGTGCATGCGGGCGCGGACGTGGTGGTGATCGACGGGATGCAGGGCGGCACGGCGGCGACGCAGACCTGCTTCATCGAGAACGTCGGCATTCCGACGCTGGCCGCGGTTCGCCAGGCTGTGGACGCGCTCGAAGACCTGAATATGAAAGGCCAGGTGCAACTGATCGTCTCGGGCGGCATCCGCACCGGTGCTGACGTGGCGAAGGCATTGGCGCTCGGCGCGGACGCGGTGGCGATCGGGCAGGGCATGCTGATGGCGCTCGGCTGCAACAGCGATACGTACTTTCAGGACGGCGCGCTGCATTCGGCGGCGGCGGACTACGCGGCGCTGAACACGTCGCCGGGTTTCTGCCATCACTGCCACACGGGCAAGTGCCCGGTCGGCGTGACCACGCAGGACGCGGTGCTCGAACAGCGCGTGCAGCCCGATGAGGGTTCACGCCGCGTGCGCAACTACCTGAAGACGCTGAACATGGAACTGACGACGATCGCGCGAGCGTGCGGCAAGCAGAACGTCCATCACCTCGAACCGGAGGATCTGGTCGCGCTGACGGTCGAGGCCGCGGCAATGGCGCGCATTCCGCTCGCGGGTACTTCGTGGATTCCCGGATGGACCAAATGAATTGAGTTGTTTCGAGATTTTTGACTGTGGAAGAGTTGAGTGCATTCAACCTTGACTCACCAATCTATCAGGAGCCCAACATGAGCACTCCGCAAAGCACCACGCAAGCAGCACCGGCATCATCCGGCGGCCTGCGTGCCGGTACGTTAGGTTTTCCCGAGGTCATCGGCCAATCCATCGCGAACCTTTCGCCTACCTTCACGCCGTCGATCAACGTGACCGCGATCGCGGCGCTGGCCGGCGCGGGGACATGGTTGATTTATGGTCTTTCGACGCTCGGGCTGCTGCTGGTGAGCATGAGCATCATCGCGCTCTCGAGCCGGATCGCGTCGGCTGGTTCGTTCTTTATCTATATCTCGCGCGCGCTTGGGCCGATGGCGGGTGGCATTGCCGGCTGGGGCCTGATCGCGGCTTACGTGGGCACTGCAATGGGGGTTGGCGCCGCAGGCGTAGTGTTCGTGCAGAACGCTTTTTCGGCCTGGGGTATCAATATCCCGTCGTGGGCGGTCTACACGATCTTTGTCGGCCTGGCCTGGTTCTTCTCGGCACGTGACGTGAAGCTCTCCTCGCGCCTGTCGCTGGCAATCGAAGCCGCTTCGGTGGTGATCGTGGGCGGTGTGCTGATCTATGTGCTCGCACTGCATCCGGACCATATCATCGACCATACGCAACTGGGGCTGCAGGGCGTGAGCGGTAAGGGCATGGCACAGGGCATGGTGCTCGGCATTTTCTCGTACGTGGGTTTCGAGAGCGCGGCGTCGCTCGGCCAGGAAACCAGGAACCCTCTGCGCGTCATTCCGCGTGCGGTGGTCTGGTGCGTGATCCTGTCGGGCCTGTTCTTCATGTTTGTGGCCTATTCGATGACGATCGCCTACCACGACGACGCAGCCAAGCTCGGCGGCGATTCGGCCGTGCTCAGCACCTTGCTCACGAGCGTCGGCGCCTCGCCGCTCGGTCCGGTGTTTTATCTGATCGCCTCGGTCAGCGCGTTCTCGTGCGTGCTTGCGTGCATCAACTCGTCCAGCCGCCTGCTGTATTCGATGGGCCGCTATCAGTTCGTGCACCGCTCGATGGGCATGGTGCACCGCACGCACCAGACACCATACCTCGCCGTTGCGTTTTCCTCCATCGTGACCTTCGTGGTGTGCATCGCGATGCTCGGCACGGGGCCGCTCAACACCTTCGGCTATACCAGTACGTTTGCGACCTTTGGCTTCCTGGTCGTGTATTTCCTGGTCGCAATCGCGGCACCGGTTTATCTGAAGAAGCAGGGCGAGCTCAAGACGAGCAACGTCGTGTGGGGCGTGCTCGGCGCACTGGCGATGGTCGGCGCGGTGATCGGCAGCGTGTATCCGGTGCCCGATTATCCGTATAACATCCTGCCCTATCTGTTCGTTGCGTATATGCTGGTTGGCGCAATCTGGTTGATGATGCTCAAGAAGCGCTCGCCGCAGGTGCTCGAGAAGATCGAGCACGATCTGGAAACAAGCGACGTGATGACCCACGGCAAAAAGTAAATGAGTGAACCCTTCTCCCGGGATAGCTTGCCCGCACCGAACTCGGGCCGGATGCCAGACGATCCAGAGGGAAGGCCCGCTAGCGGTCGCGGAATGGGCGGCCAGGAAATCGATCTGCAGTTGCGGCCGGAGCGCGGCGAGTGCGCCGCTCTCGAGATCGGTTGTGTTTCTTTCCCTGCCCGCGCCCGCGGGCAGGATCACATCAACGAAGACTACGTCGGCGTGATGCTCGGCGATCTGGCGGCGCGCGCCGCGCGTGGCAGCGTGATTGCCCTGGCCGATGGCGTGAGCGGCAGCAAGGGCGGGCGGGTCGCGGCCGAACTCTCGGTGCGGACCTTTATCGATGCCTATTACGGGCTCGCCGACACCTTGCAGCCCGGCGTGGCCGCTGCGCGCGCGCTCGACGCAATCCACGGCTGGCTGCATCAGATCGGCCGCGTCGACCCCGCACTGAAGCAGATGGCCGCGTCCTTTGCGGCGCTGATCGTGCGCCGCGCTACCGCGTATCTGGTAGCGGCTGGCGATGTGCGGCTCTATCTGCTGCGCGATGGCCAACTGATCCAGATCGGTGACGACGACGTGGTGCCGGTCGCCTTCGGTTCTTATGTGGCGCATGCGGTCGGCATGCTTCCGACGCTGGTGACGCGCATCGAAACCCTTGAGCTGCGCGAGGGCGACCGCCTGCTGCTGTGCTCCGACGGACTCTATCGCCGCGTGCCGATGCGCGAACTGCAGACGGTGCTGGCGGCGCGCGGCGGTGCGCTCGAAACTGCGCGCCGGCTCGGCGCGCTGGCGGTCACCCGCGGCTCGCAGGACGACGTGACGAGCGCGGTGCTCGATGTGGGCGCCCTGCCTTTGCTCGATGTCGGTTACCTTGAGCGGGTGGTCGGCGCCCTGCCGATTCTGGCGGTGCCTGATGCCGGCGATGTGGTCGATGGATATCTGCTCAAGAGCGTGTTGAGCGATGGCTTCTATTCGCGGATTTTCACCGGCTACGATCTAACGGAGCCGAACACGCCGCTGGCGCTCAAGTTTCCCAAGCCGCGTGTCGAGCAGGACGAGAACGTGCGGCAGTCGATCGTGCGCGAGCGCTGGCTGGCAGGCAAGATCGGCGACGATGGCGTGCTCGCGCCGATGCCGGTCGACGCCGACCGGCAAACCCGGCTCTATGTGGTGATGCCGCTCGGCGCAGGCGTCACGCTCGAAAAACTGCTGGCGGCGCCTCAGCCCATGGCGCTGCCGCGTGCGCTCGAGATCGCGCGGCAGCTAGGCCATTCGATCGACGTGCTGAATCGCCGCAATATCTTCCATCGCGATATCAAACCCGAAAACGTGCTGGTGATGCGGGGCGATAGCACGCGCCTGCTCGATCTCGGTTTCGGTTATATGCCGGGCATGCAGTTGCCGGGTCCCGACGCCGCACCGGGCTCGCCCGCTTATATGGCGCCTGAGTTGATGAAGGGCGCACAGGGCGACGCGCGCTCCGAGGTGTTCGCGTATGGCGTGACCCTGTACCGGCTGTTCAGCGGCGGCAAGCTGCCCTACGGCTTCAATGGCCGCGTGCCGCTCTATCAGTACCGGCCGGACGCGCCGCAATGGCTTGACCTGGTGCTGGAGAAAGCGCTGCAGCCCGATCCGGCGCGCAGGTATCAGGACGTGCTCGAAGTCTGCGCTGATCTCGAACGTTTTTCGAGCGGTCGAGACGCGATGGCGCCGATTCGGCGCAAGCCCTTGCTCGAGAGCGATCCGGTGCTGTTCTGGCAGGTGGTCGTGGTGCTGTTGCTGGCGCTGCTGTTGTGGTCCTTGATCCGGCATTGAGCGGGGTTGGTGGCGCAGCCCCGCTGCGCTACCTGGCGCAAGCCGCGCGCCATTGCCCGCGCCGGGGCCCGTGCTGCAGCCGTTCAGGCGCGGACACGGCTCTTGTCCGGATCGTAGAAGATCGGCGCCACGACCTGGGCGTCGATGCGTTTCTGATGCCCGTCGATCTTGCCGACCTGTACGCGTGTTCCCGGTTCGGCATGGGTGATATCGATACGGCACAGCGCAATGATCCTGCCGAGGATCGGAGAACGCACGCTGCTGGTGACCACGCCGATCTGCGCGCGCCCATCGTGCACGCAATCTCCATGATGCGCGGGTTCGTTGCCGTCGAGTTCGAGTCCGACCAACTTGTGCCGCGGATGCGCGCTGCGGGCAAGCAACGCTTCGCGGCCGATGAAGTCGTCGGCTTTGCTCTTCAGCGGCACCGAGAAGCCGATGCCTGCTTCGAACGGATCGGTTTCGTCGGTGAACTCGTAGCCGGCGAAGATCAGGCCGGCTTCGACGCGCAGCATATCGAGCGCGTTCAGTCCGAGCGGAACCATTCCTCGCGGTTGCCCAGCCGACCACAGGCGGTCCCACACGCGTTCGGCATGCTGCGGATGACACCAGACTTCATAGCCGAGTTCGCCGGTGTAGCCGGTGCGCGAGACCATGATCGGACAGCCTTCGTAGTCGTCGAGCCGGCCGACCAGAAAGCGGAACCAGCCGAGGTTATCGAGTGCCGGCTGGGTGGGCGGCGTCCACACGATCTGCGTCAACAACTCGCGACTCAGCGGTCCCTGAATCGACAGATTGTGAATCTGGTCCGAGGCCGATTTGATCCACACTTTCATGCCGAGCGCCGCCGCCTGCTCGCGCAGCCAGACACCGGCGTAGTCTTCGCCGCAAATCCAGCGGAAATTGTCCGGGCCGAGGCGCAACAGCGTGCCGTCGTCGAGCATGCCGCCGTGCGGATAGCACATCGCCGAATACACGACCTGGCCGACCGCGAGCCGCCGGACGTCGCGCGTCAGACAGTATTGCAACAGGGCTTCCGCGTCGGGACCGATGATCTCGAACTTGCGAAGCGCGGACATATCCATCATGGCGACGCGCTCCCGGCAGCCGAAGTATTCTTCGACGGTACCGAAGCCCTCGTAGTGCGTGGGCAGCCACCAGCCGCGATAGTCGGTGAAATGGCGGGTGAGCGCGGACGTCTTTGCATGAAAGCCTGACTCGCGGGTCAGTACCGGTTCGGCATCGGGCGTGGTTCGGGTAGCCATGGCAATGGAGAAGCGTTCCTTGTTCGGATAGACGCGGATCTGGATATCGGTCGGATTCCAGCCGTTCGCGGGATCGATGTCGTCGGGACAGGACGAACTCACGCACACGAGGTCGGTCAGCGCGCGCATCAGCACGTAGTCGCCTGGACGCGACCACGGTTCATCGAGCGTCATCTGCTGATGTGCGTTGATGCGGGTATTGAAGAAGAAATTGATCGCGGGCCAGCCGGGGCGCGGCGCCACGTTAAAAGCGGCGAGGGCGCGGCTCATGTTGTCGCTGCAGTTGCTATGGCCGAAGTAGCCCTGGCTTTCGTAATAGCGCGCCGCGCACGCCAGTGCAAATGAGTCGTGACGGCCCACCGTGTCGCGTACGACTTCGAGCATGGGCTGCATGTTTCGATTGAAGAACTTCGAGAACAGGCCGGGAGCGGGATACGCATTGCCATTCAGCGTTCTCGTCACGGTCTGGTCGAGGTCGAGTTCTTTGTTTCTGTCCAGCGCGGCGAGATCGAAGGCGACGAAATCCGAACATTGGCGACCTGCGACGTCCAGTACCTGGATGTATTCTCCCGCGCGCACCGTGTACGCGGTGGCGGTGCCGGGCTGGATCGTGAAGTCGTTCAGCGTGTCCGCCAATGGTGCTGGAAGCGGCGGCGCGGCAAGCAGCGCGGGATTCGCGCGATCGATCGTGAGAAGCAAGCCAGTGGGCGGGTTCTGCGAATCGATCGCCCTTGCGGCACCCGGCGCGGCGACGATGACGAGCAGTGCTTCGGAGGCAATGAGTTCTCGCGTAAAGCCCGCCGGTGTGTCGCCGTTCCAGATAGTCGCCGCGGACTGCAATGCGCTCGCATCGACGCCACGCTTGAGCAGACCGGTCAGCACATGCGAGGCCGCGCTGTTATGCAACAGACTCGCAATGAACGAAGCGCCCGCCGACGCTTGTAGCTCGAGCGCGGCCAGCGCCGCTTCGCCATGTGCATCGAAAGCCATGAGTTCGCAGGGCTGCAGGCCTTCGATATCCATGATCTGCAAAGTATCGCCGGGCGTGAGCGCGACGACCGTGAGGCCGCCGCCCGCCACGCGATATCGTTCGCATCCGGCCGCGCGAGCAAACAGCGCCGGCTCAGCGGGACGCGAGCTTATGGGGGTGCGTATCAGCATGTTCTTCCCTGGCTCGCGCCGGTTAGCCGGCGGTTTTCAACGCCGGAACGGGTTCGCCAAGATACGCGTCCATCGAGTCATCGAGTGCCGACAGCCACGGCGTGTGATGAGGCGGGGATTGCGTGCCGGTCATCAGCGAGCGATAGGACTTGTTGCGGTAGCCCATGATGTCGTCATGCTTGTCGTGTTTCCATTCGAGGAAGGTTTGGTTCACCCCTTCGATGTCGAAACTCGGGTAGTCGGTCGCATCGAGCAGCTCCTGGATGTAGCTACCCTGAAACTCGAACATTTCCTGATTGGTGACGAGCTTTTCTTCTTTCGCGCGCCATGCGAGGCTGTGTGCGGTCATTTCCGCTTTCGGCGGCAGCGTGATGCGTCCGAGGATCACATCGCGCGCATACCAGGCTTGAGCGTCGAACATGTTGAACGAATACCAGAGGTCCTGCATGCCGAGGTAGATCAGGCCTGGATTGTCTTCCCAGAAAATGCCTTTATAGAGGTTCAAAGGCCACAGGCGATTACCGGTCTTCAGGCGTAGTTCGTCGGGCAGGAACGGAAAGTGATGCTGATATCCTGTGCAGAGGATGATCGCGTCGATGCGCTTGTGTGTGTCGTCGGCGAAGTAAGCGATATTGCCGCGCACGCGCTGCAATATCGGTTTCTCTTCCCAGTTTTCGGGCCAGTGATAGCCCATCGGCGCCGTGCGATAGCAACTCGTGATGCTCTTCGCACCGTACTTGTAGCACTGGGAGCCGATGTCTTCCGCCGAATAGCTGCTGCCGACCAGCAACACATCCTTGTCCTTGAACTCCAGCGCGTCGCGGAAATCGTGTGCATGCAGGATGCGGCCGCCAAAACTCTCGAAGCCGGGGAAGGTTGGCGCATTCGGTGTCGAGAAGTGGCCGCACGCGTTGACGACATAATCGAACTCTTCCGACGCCGTCGTGCCGGCGGAAAAGTCTTGCGCAGTGACGGTGAATTTTCTGGTTGCGGCGTCGAAGCTCACCTGACGGACCGTCGTATTGAAGCGGATATAAGGCCGTACGCCGGCTTTCTCCACGCGTCCGCGAATATAGTCCCACAGCACCTCGCGCGGCGGATACGAGGCGATCGGTTTGCCGAAATGCTCCTCGAATGTGTAGTCCGCGAACTCCAGACATTCCTTTGGCCCGTTGGACCACAGGTAGCGATACATGCTGCCGTGCACCGGCTCGCCATTCTCGTCGGTGCCGGTGCGCCACGTGTAATTCCACATGCCGCCCCAGTCCTTCTGCTTCTCGAAGCAGACGATATCGGGAATGTCTGCACCTTTTTCTCTCGCGGACTGGAAAGCGCGCAATTGCGCCATCCCGGAAGGGCCCGCACCTATGATTGCGACGCGCTTTTTCATGGTTTTTCACTCACTGGATATCTCGTACGACAACACAGGATCTCCCGCTGGAAAGCGATGCTGATACGCCAGCCAGGAACACGGATTCACCGATACGCGGCAGCGTCAGCGGCCTGTTGCCGCGACTGGCGCCTTGCAGCCAGAACGGTGTTCTTCATCAGAAAGCCGATCGTCATCGGACCCACACCGCCGGGAACGGGCGTAATGGCGCCGGCCACACGTGAGACGCTCTCGAACTCCGTATCGCCGACGAGGCGCGTTTTATCGCCGATTTCGATGCGGTTGATGCCGACGTCGATGACCGTCGCGCCCGGTTTGATCCAGCTTGCGTCGACCATCTGCGCTCGTCCGACAGCGGCGACGACGATATCGGCTTGACGGCACAACTCGCGAGCGCCGATGCTGCGCGAGTGGAGCACGGTCACCGAACAGTTCGCCTGCAGCAGCAGCGAAGCCATCGGTTTGCCGACGATGTTCGAGCGGCCGATCACCACCGCATGCTTGCCGGACAGATCGCCAAGCGTCTGTTTCAGCAGGAACAGGCAGCCGCTCGGCGTGCATGGCGTCAATGCCGGCTCACCGAGCACCAGCCGGCCGACGTTCTCGCGATGAAAGCCGTCCACGTCCTTTTCCGGGTCGATCGCATCGATCACCGCGCCCTCGTCGATCTGCGCGGGCAAGGGCATCTGCACGAGAATGCCGTTCACGCCGATATCGGCGTTCAGCGTGCCGATCAGCGACAGCAGTGCGTCCTGCCCGGTATCGGCAGGTAGCCGGTGTTCGATCGAACGGATGCCGACTTCGTTTGCACGCAGCACCTTGTTGCGCACATAGATATGGCTCGCAGGATCGTCGCCCACCAGCACGACAGCGAGCGTCGCCATCACGCCAGAAGCCTGAAGCTGTGCCACGTCCTGCCTGACCGTCTCGAGCAGTCCCGCAGCGGCGGCTTTGCCGTCAATGAGTTGAGCCTGAGTCATCGGAAGATCACGGTGCGGTCGCGATTGAGGAAGACGCGATGTTCGGTATGGAATTTCACCGCACGCGACAGCGCCACCGTTTCCGTATCGCGCCCGATCGCTACGAGGCCGTCAGGTTGCAGGACGTGATCGACACGCTGCACTTCCTGTTCGATGATCGGTCCTTCGTCGAGATCTGACGTGACGTAGTGCGCTGTGGCGCCGATCAGCTTGACACCGCGTTCGAATGCCTGGTGATACGGCTTCGCGCCTTTGAATCCCGGCAGAAACGAGTGGTGGATATTGATGGCCCGGCCGGCGAGCTGCTTGCAGAGGTTGTTGGAGAGAATCTGCATGTAGCGCGCGAGCACCACGAGTTCCGTCTCCGTCTCGGCGACGATCTTCAGCAGTTCGGCTTCCTGCTGGTCCTTGGTTTCCGGTGTCACCGGCAGATAGATGAAACGGATGCCTTCGCGCTCCGCCATCGGCCGCAGGTCCAGATGGTTGGAGACGATGGCGGTGATCTGCATGTGCAGCTGGCCTTTGTGATGCCGGTACAGCAGGTCGGCGAGACAATGGTCGAACCTGCTGACCATCAGCAGCACCTTCATCGGTTGCGCGGCGCTGTAGAGCTTCCATTGCATCGCGAAGTCGTTTGCGATGCTGCCGAAGTCGGTGCGTAGCTTGTCGATGCTGCCGGTCTTCGCTTCGTTGAAGCGGAACACCGCACGCATGAAGAATGTGCCGTTGGATTCGTCGTCGAATTGCGCCAGCTCGCTGATATAGCAGCCCGATTGCGCGAGATAGGACGAGACGGCCGCGACGATGCCGGAGGTGGCCGGGCAACTGATCGTCAGTATGTAATTCGGGGTCACTGCGACACTCCTGAAAATACGTGAGAGACGGCGTGAGAGATGTAGCGGGAGACCCGCAAAGGATTAGCCGATCGCGGTGCGTTTCTTCTTTTCCGGATCGTCGAACGGCAGTTCGGCGGCGCTTGCACGGGCCTTGATGCTGCCGCGCACTTCGAGCGGCGCGCCGGGGCGTGCGTAGTCCACATCGAGGCGTGCGATAGCCATCGAGGTGCCGGTCAGCCGTGAGTACATGCCGCATGTGACGACGCCGACCTGCTTGCCGTCGTTCCACAATGCGTCGCGGCCGTTGGCCGCTTCGGTGGAGTCCACCAGCACGCCGAAGATCTTGAAACGCTCCTTGCCTTGCAGACGGAAGTGTTCGCCCGCGCCACAGAACTCGGTTTTTCCCGGCGATACGGTGAAGTCGAGCCCGAGTTCCCACAGCGTGTCGCCCGCCTTTTCGTTCACGAACGGGTACATCTCGGAGTTGTCGTAGGGGAAGAACAGCAGATAGCTTTCGACGCGTAACCAGTCGAGCGCCGTGAACGCGCACGGGATGATGCCGAACGCCGCACCTTTGTCGAGGACGGTGTCCCAGATGAAGGGTGCATCCGCGGCCTTGCAGAAGATTTCGTAGCCGCGCTCGCCGGTGTAGCCGGTGCGCGAGATCATCACCGGCTTGCCGAAAAGCCGCGTTTGCAGGTGATGGAAATAAGGCAGATCGCGAATGCCCGGCACATGTTCCGCGAGGAAGTCCACGGCGGCGGGACCCTGTAAAGACAGATCATGCAGGTCGTCGTCGAACAGCACGGCGACCTGGCGGCCATGCGCGGAGCGCACGAGGCGTTCATAACCGGTTCCGGAGCCATGCACGACCATAAACGCATTTGGCCCGGTCCGGTAGACGATGCAGTCGTCGATAAACTTGCCGTCTTCATTCAGCATCGCCGCATACACTGACTTGCCGGGGTAGAGCTTGCTGATGTCGCGCGTGGTTGTCCAGTTGAGCAGACTTTCCGCGTGTGGGCCGACGTAGTGGACCTTCTTCAGGCCGGATACATCCATCAAGCCAGCCTTGGTTCGAATCGCCTCGTGCTGATCGGCGAGGTCGCCGGAGTATGTCCATGCGGTGCCCATTCCGTTCCAGTCTTCGAGGTTTGAGCCCAATGCGCGATGACGGTCCGCGAGCGCGGAAATACGCCATGAATTAGCCATGTTTGCTACTCCAGAGGTCAGGATGTGTTTGGGTACGAAATCGGCAAGGCATCAGATGCCGTTGTCGAACTGGCTCAACCAGTCGACCAGGGTTTTCCGGTAACGCGTCATGCCCTTGTAGTCGGCAATTGGCTCAGGCAGGTCACGCAGCACCCGGTGAAGACGGCGCGCCCACGCGGGATGGGTCACGAGCTCGGCCATGCTGGCGAGATACGTGCGGATGCTGAACATCAGCGCGTTGCTCTGTGGCAGCCGCGCCATGAACTGCAGTTCGACGCGCAGATGCACGCATTGCGCGACGTTCTCCGGCGTGACCTGGCCGCGCTCCGCGCCCCACAGGTGGTAGTTTTCGGGTGCGGTATCGAGGCGCGGGTTGATCGTGAGTGTCCAGTTCAGACGCCGTACCGGACGGTCTACCTGGATATGCAGCAGATACCTCAGCGCGCGATCGAAAATGCCCATGTCGTGCGCCATCGGCACCGGCGAATGCCATTGCTTGAAACTCATTCCCGCATCGAATGCGAGCGACCAGTCGGCAGGGCCGGTGATGACACCGGCATCCATGAAGAGGTCGCCGTCGCGCTGATCGAGCAGCGCGATATCGCCTTGCGTCTGCCGCATGATGTATTCGAGTGGCTCGCACGGCAGCGTCTCGGCATCGCCGAAACGAAACGCCTGCTCGATGCCGAGCGCTCGATTGCGCCACAACCACTGGTCGCCGGCGCGGGTTAGCGAAAACAGTTCGGGATAGTCCTGGGCGAGATGCTCCATGATCATTTCCAGCGCGTCCCACGACGCTTTCTGCATGTGCGGCATTACCATGCAGCGGCGCGAGTCTCTCTGCAGCACGATCGCGCGTTCAGCGACTTCGGAGCGATAGTGCTCGTCGATATCGAACCAGTGCTCGAAGACCGAGCCTGGATCGCGTGACGTGGCCGGCTCGATATTCACCGAATACATGTAGGCGTCTTCGGGAAACGGGAAGGGGAAGCGGGCGATGGCGGCTTCGCCGTTGCGAAACGAAAACGCTTCACGATAGCTTTCGGCGGGCTTCAGAATGACGCTCATGGAGGCGTTCCTCAAAGATCCAGGAAAAGGGAGGTGCTGTGGGCACGCGAGACACACGGCATCAGGTGCGTGGCGCGCTCGGATTCGTGAAGGAACAGATCGCGGTGGTCGACTTCTCCGGCAACGTGACGGGTCGAACACCGACCGCAGACACCGCCGCGGCACAGGTTCGGGATGTCGAGTCCGCTCGCTTCGAGCGCTTCAAGCAGGCTCTGGTCTGCCGCCACGTCCAGCCTCGAGCCACTGCGCATGAGTGTCACGACGAACGGCGTGCCGGGCCGCGGCGCAGCAAAAGCTTCCCAGTGCACGCGGCCGTCCGGCCAGCCGAGGGCACGGGCCGTGTCTTGCACTGAATCCAGAAGGGCTTGCGGACCGCACACATAAACATGCGTACCCAACGGGCGACCACGCAGCACCCGTTCGATATCGAGGCGCGCGCACTCGCTGTCGTATCCATGGAAGCGGCTGCCCAGGCGTTCGCTCAACTCGGCGCGATACGCGTCAGTGAGCCCTTGCCGGTAGGCGTAGTGCAGTTCGAAATCGGCGGCATCACGCTCCAGCGCGGCGACATGCGCGACAAACGGCGTGATGCCGATGCCCCCCGCGATCAGGATGTGAGCGCGAGCGCCTGAATGCAGAGCAAACAGATTGGCCGGCGGCGTGATTTTCAGTGCCGAACCTTCACGGAGCCGCTCATGCATGAACACCGAGCCGCCGCGCGAATCGTCCTGTTTGCGCACGGCAATGCGATAGCTGGATGCGCTCGCCGGATCGCCAAGCAACGAATAGGCGTTGCGCAATGGGCGCTCATGCAGCGGCAACTGCACCTGGATATGGCTGCCCGAGGAAAACTTCGGCAGCCGGCCGTGCACGGCGACCAGGGTGAACTCGCGTACCACCGGCGTCAGCAGCCGCGTTGCTTCGACTCGAACCTCGATCGTGTTCATGCGTGGCGCTCCAGGTAAGGACGATCCGGATCGGCGCAGACGCCCAGATAGGCGCCGACGCGCTGCGAGAAATGCTGGCGCACACTCAGGTTGATTCCACAGCCGGCACATTCGACTTCGGGCAGCGCGTCGTACACATGCGATGCGCTGCAGTGGACGCAATAGACGGCGCGTGGTGCGGCATCGAGCTCGGAGGTGATTTCTTCCGCCAGCATGCCCGCCTCGCCGGCGAGGCGGCGGACGCGCCAGATGAACGCTTCGTCGCCGCATACATAGAGCCGCAAGCCGATTGCCGCGCGATCCAGGGTCGCGAGAAGATGGCGCTCGAGCGCGTCGTGTGTCGGGAAGAACGATGCACGGCGAGTTGTTGCTGACGTGTCGCCTTGAACGAGCAGTGTGCTCACGTCAGGCTCGACCGGCAGTGTCGCGATGAAAGCTTCGATCTTCGTGAGTGCGTCGGCTTGAACGACCACAACGTGTTGACGCGCATCCTCACATATCCGGAGCGCCTGATACCGCGGAAGGCTCGGAGGAGAGCCAGGTGTTCTGTCGTGCGTCGATGTCATGTCTTTAGTCGCCGGTTCTGTCGATGCGGGTAAAACACGTGGATCATGTTTCGCTTCAAACGTGTGCATTTGCATCTGAACTAAAACGGGGCGTCTGCTCCATTCGAGTGCGTTGCGAAGCGCTGGTCTGACGGATAAAACACTCGGAAAGCTGCGTTCCCCACGAGCAAAATAGTTTCTTAAAGGGAAACGCCGTTCAATCCTGATAACGAGGTATGTCCAAAGGAGTAGTGCCGAAAACGGCACAGTTCTTGCCTCTAAAGAACTTTTCTCACGGGATGCCCTGCATGGCTTTGAGCCGGACCCTGGTGCGGCGACACGCCTCCTCGCAAGCGGCTGGTGAGGTCGATGGCATCGATCTTTCGCTGCGCTTCCGGGATGCGCTATTGCGGGTCTTCGTCGACATCGCGGGCGGGCAAAGGTCCACGCAGCCGTTGCAGTGTTTTCTTGGCTGGCTCGAAGCGGACATTCCCGGCAGTCGCGCAGCGCTGGTGATCGCGGGCGAAATGTTGCTTACGGGGGCGTCCGAAGGTTCCCTCTCATGCGATGAACATCGCGACTGTGCGCTGAAAGCGTCTCATGCCGGACCGTTGAACCGGTTGTGTTCGGCGTGCTCGCTCGGCGGCCGCACGCGGCTGGTCTCGATGTTTGGGGGCGCAGCGCTTCTGCTCGAACTGACGTCACCCGCGAGTCAGGCGCTGGCGGCCGAAGTCGGCAATGCCGGGCAGGCGCTCGGTGCTGCGATCGGTTTGATCCACGGGAGACGGCAGGACGAAACACCCGCCACCGACGGCGGCACAGGGGCGCTGATCCGCGAACTTCACGATTCAGTTGCGCAGCAGCTTGGCTTCATGTCGTTTCTCGTCAGCCGGGTGCAGCAGCAATCACGCAAGCCAGAGGTCGCGGAGCCGCTGATCGCGGAGTTGCGGACCACGATGACGCGACTGCAGCGCGACGTTCGCCAGTTGATCACCGGTGCGCGCCTGACGCTCGAAGGGCGCTCGTGGCGCCAGGCGCTGGCCGATTCCGTCGATGAATTTTCGCGTCGCTGCAACGTGGTCTTCGAACTGGATAACCGCATGCCAGAAATCGAACTCGCGCCGGATGTCGCACTGCACGCATTGCAGATCGTGCGTGAAGCGTTGTCGAATGTGGTCCGCCACGCGCATGCAAGACATGCGCGGATCGAAGTGATAGACGACCCCGCAGGCGCTTTGTGTGTGACCGTGACTGACGACGGGCTCGGATTGCGGCCTGCATCGGTGGAGGAAAATCACTATGGGCTGGAGATCATGCGCGAGCGGGCGCGTGCGATAGGCGCGCGAGTCGCAATCGAGAATGTGCAGCCGAACGGCACGCGGGTGCGCCTGCTTGTCCCGAATGACGATGCCAGAAGGGAGTCCCTTGATGGGTCCGACGACGTTGCTTCTGATTGACGACCACCCGCTGTTCAGGCGTGGCCTCGCCGAGTACTTCAACTCGACCGGAGAGTTTCAGGTAGTCGGCGAAGCTTCCAGCGGCCGGCAGGGCATTGCGCTCGCGGAGCAGTTAAGGCCCGGCCTGATCCTGATCGATCTTCACATGCCGGGACTCGGTGGATTGCACGTGCTCGATGAATTGGGCCAGCTGGAGATCGAGAGCCGCAAGATCGTGCTGACCGCCTCGCTCGATCGCAACGAGTTATTGACCGCGCTTCGCCTCGGTGCCGACGGCTATATGCTGAAGGAAACCGAGCCCGAAGATCTGCGCTTATACATACGCAACTGCGTGCAGGGCGTGATCGTGCTCGACGATTGTCTGGTCACGCTCCTCGCGAAAGACGACGATGTTCCCGAAGGTGAAAGAGGCGCTCGCCAGGTCGAACTCACCGAGCGTGAAGCGCAGACACTGGCGCTCATTTCGGAGGGCATGAGCAACAAGCAGATCGCCCGGCAGTTGGGCATCAGCGATGGCACCGTTAAGGTCTATGTAAAGAATCTGCTACGCAAGCTGAATTTGCGTTCTCGGCTTGAACTGGCAGCGTGGGTTCACCGCGATGCCCTTACGCGTCAATGATGAAGGCGTAAACGAATGCAAGACAATGCTGTTGTGAGCGAATTCGCCGCAGCCGCGATGAGCCTCGATGCCTATCCGGTCGCGTTGCTTCAAGTGGATAACGAGGGCAGCATTCGCAGCGCGAACGCTGCATGGGCCGAACTGATGGATGCAAGCGCCGTGGGCGTCGAGATGGCCGCATATGTACATCCGGAAGATCGCCTGATCTGGCGCGAGATGCTGGAGCGGCTGCGTAACGAAGCCGGTGTCTGCAGTCGCGAGCGGATACGCTTTGTTCATCCTCACGGTCAGCTTCGCTGGTTGGAGGTGGCATGTCGCCGGCACGAAGACGCCTTCTTTATCTCCGCGTTCGACACCACGGCGCAAAAGCGTCAGGAGACTTCAATCGAAGCCAGGTTGCGTAGTGCGATGGGACTCCTGAACGGCGTACCGGGATTGATCTATCGCGGCCGCAACAATCCATCGTGGTCAATGGAATTCGTCAGCGACGGCTGCGAAGAGTTGACGGGCTATCCAGCCGCCTGGTTTGTCGACAGTCACGAACATAGCTACAGCCAGTTGATCGTGCCGGACGATATCGATTACGTCTGGCGTGGGGTGCAGGAAGCACTGGCGGATCGCAGGCCGTTCGAACTGCGTTATCGCATCCGTGGAGCGAATGGCGATCTGAGAAACGTATGGGAGCGCGGCATCGGTATCTATTCAGCGAGCAGCGAGGTGCTGGGTATCGAAGGTGCGATCTTTGCCGTGCGATGAACTTCGCCCGTGTTGCGCGGAGATTCACGCAGCGCGGGCGGTCGGTCTTCAGCAACCGTGCGCAATCAGGTTGTGATCCAGTGACTCACGAAGACGACTACCACGCCGAGCACTAACGCCGCATACGGCAGGAAGCCCGCGCGCCGTTTGGTGCTGGCGTTCGACAGATCCATGTCGTCCAGCATCGCGTCCGGGAAGCGGCCTTTGTCAGTCACGTAGTGGCGCCAGATGAACACCGGCACGATCAGCGCCGAGAAGACGATGCCCGAAATCAGGGTGCCCTTGCCCCATACATCCGCCCCCAGTCCCATCAGTGCGAGATTGACGAACGACAACACGGCGCCGGCGCCGAGTACCCATTTTGGCGCTTTGAAAGGGCGCTCCCAGGTTGACCGGTCGAGCCGATGGATCCACGCGGCATTGAGATTCAGGAAGTTGAAGATGATGTAGCCGACATTCGACATCGCGAGTACGACGACGTAGTCGGACATCAGCAGCAGCACAAGATTGAATATGAGGTCGGTCCACATCGCGCGGGTCGGTGCGCCGTTGTGGTTGACGTGCGAAAGATATTTGGGCAGCCAGCCGTCGACGGAAGCCTGGTAGAGCGTGCGCGACGAGCCCGCCATCGAGGTCATGATGGCGAGCACGAGCGCGAACACCAGCATTGGCTTCAGAATGAATTCGCCCCAGCTGCCGGCATGCACGATTTTCGCCATCGCTTCGGAAACACCCATGCCGCTGTAGATGCCAGGCGAAAGAATGCCGTCATAGACAGCGGGCTGCGTGATGTTACCAGCGGCATCCTTGACTTCGGGCGAGACGAGTTGACCGAGACCGAGGGCGCCCTGGAACGCGAGTGGGACTAGCGTGAAGAACACGAGGCACAGGAGTCCGGAATAGACAATCGCCTTGACCGTGTCGCGGCGCGGATCCTTGAATTCGCGCGTATAACAGACTGCCGTTTCGAATCCGTAGGTGGACCAGGCCGCGATAAAGAGTCCGCCGGCCATCAGTTCGATACCGCTCAGATTCCACGTGCCGTCTATAACACGGCCGCCGGCGTCTTTTGCCAGCGGATAGAGTGGGAAAAGGTTGTGCATGGGCAGATCGCCCGTCAGCAGCGGATAGACGCCGACCAATAGGAGCGGCAGCAGCGCGGAGATCGCGAGAATCATCTGGAGCCGCGCGGCTTGAAGAATGCCGCGGTGCTGGATCGCGAAGGTTGTCAGCAGAATCGCGGCACCGATCACGAAGGTGGCATTGATCCGTAGACTCAGGCCGCTCGACAGCCAGCCCAGATCAACCAGCGTGATTTGCCAGGTGTTGATCGCGGCGGTCGCCGGGAACAACATGTTCAGCACGTAGCCTGCGCCCAAGCCTGAGCCGATTGCCAACACCGGCGACCACGCGAACCAGTTACACCACACGGAGAGCGGAGCGAGCAGCTTGCTGTAGCGCACCCAGGCGACCGCGCCATACACCGATGCGCCGCCGGACTTGTGCGGAAACAGCCCGGCGATTTCAGCATAGGAAAAGGACTGGATGAAGCCGAAACAGATCGAAATCGCCCAGATGATCCACGACGGCTTGCCGACGGTCGCCGCAATCGAGCCGATCGAGAACAGCACCAACGCCGGTACGCCGCTGGCTACCCAGAATGCGCCTGCCCAGCCGATCTTTCTATGAAGTCCTGTTGCGTCTATTGGCGCGGCAAGATGAAGCTCCTGACCTGCATCGTTTACTGAACTCACGTTCGGCTCTCCAAAGGTGTCATCACTCTGGCGACATTCACCGGCCAATATCGGTGGGGCAAGGGGCGCGAAGAGGTACTCCCTCGGAGGGGGGCGTAAGAAATCCTCGATGGCGGGTGGACAGAACGTATATCCAGGTCAACGGCCAGTGGAACTATCTCTACCGGTCATTTGACAAGGCCGGTCAAACCATCGATTTCCTGTTCAGAGCCAAGCGCGACAACGTGGGCGCGAGGCGCTTCCGTGAAAAAGTCGATCGCTCAGAATGGTGCGCCTGAGACGGTAACCATCGACAAGAGCGGCTCCAACCTGTCCCGGCTGGACGCTGTGAATGCCGGGCGGTAAACGCCCATCCAGATCCGTCAAGTCAAGTATTTGAACAATGCAATTAATGTCGGAAACGACACGAATTGGTTGTTTTTGGACGGATGTCTGCCCAGATTTCGACTGGAATCGAAGCCCAGTCTCGTCGCTTCCCATCAAACTGAGCCACTCGAACGAGGTGCCGTCTCCGCTAGATGGAGCGCCTTCCTGTGGAACCTGGTAGCTTCGAGGGAGCCGAGTATCCTCCCGGTGTGCTGATACATCCGTGCCTGCCCTTTGTGCTCAGCCGGGTAGCTATTCTCAAGGCGTAGTTCTTGGAACGATTGCCAGTAGTCGTCAAAGCGGGCTGCTTCGCGTTGAATCTTTTCTCTGCGCCTAGTCTCCTTTCCCCGTTGGACCAGCCTTGCTGCGACGTCCGGCGCCAGCCTGCGCAAAAGGCCTTCACTTACGTCGAGAAGACGCGCAGCCTGACAGAGATTTAGCGCCGATCCCGATTCGAAAACTTTATCTAGTTCCGCAAGCAGTTCTTCGGACGCTTTAGCTGCCCCACAGCGCTGCCTTGTTACCAACGGATTAGCGCCAGACGTTCGATATACCCTTCTCAGCATCACTTTGTTTCCAAGGACGACATCGGACACACCGCAGCCGCAGCAGTACGCGATAAGTATCAGCCGAGGAAGGCTCGGGTATATCTTCCCACAGCGCCAGCCGTACACTTCGGCGTTGGCAATCCCGAGATGATTTGCAAGTCGCAGTTGCTCGTCGCCTTCGAGCTACATGGGCGCTTCGGCCCCGCCTGCCTGCAAGGGCATCTTTTGATTGTCGATGTGCAGAAGCACTGGCGCGGATCTATAACAGTATTGCAGCCTGAAGACAACGTGCTGCCTGCTCGCCGGCCCCGACGTCGGCAATTCAACCTCGGAGGTTTAGCGGATACAGCCTGATAAGTCCATGCTTTGCCTGCTCGAATCTCGATTAGCCAGGTATCGGAGGTAATCATGGAGTACGAGTACCGCGGCTGGGTCATTGACGCGACCCCGGATTTCTCGCTTGGTCGGTTCTTCGCGCACGCGCGAATCATCCAGGCGTCGCCTGACGATGATGTGGACACTGAAATGCATATCGAACGCAATCTTGCCTGGTTTGATAGCGAAGACGAGGCGATCCAGGTTGCGCGCCACTGGGCGATTGAGTGGATCGACAAACGCGAAGGTAATATCGCCAGCCCGGACGCTGGTTCATCGACGCAGTACTACGATTTCCCGGCGCAGGCCCGGCCAAACAAAAGTCCGGATTCGCGATCCTGATGCCGGACGAGTGGCCCTGTGGCCATTCTGCAACGCCTGCGGCCGCGATTGACAGAAGCCCGCCCCACGGTAGATGCGGTAATGCGGCCTCTCGCATATATTCAGACGAGATACCTGATTGCTTCGGAAACGCGGATGTGTACGATGGAACCTGCGTCAGCGCCCCTTGCGCGACGTGTGTGTTTCGGGCCGCGGCGATGTCTGCGGCCTTTTTTACATGCGGAATCGCTTTTCAGCGCTTATGCAAGCCATTCGGCGTCGCTAACTTCGTCGTCGTCCGTTACCGCATGACTCGACATTCCTGAAAATCGGCTAAAAATCACTCGCCGCTCAATGCGATAGCAAGACGAGGTCGGACGGAACGTGCGAGACCCCGACGATTCTGTGGACGAGTCGCCATTTTCCCAGGCTCAGTGACCAAGACCGCTCCTGGCGATCTGCTGCTCCACGAACTGGGCAAACAGTGCATGCAGACGCGTCGTCGGATGAAGCTCGTCGGCGAACATGTACGTCTGATCGGCATTGGCCGTGACGTAGGTAGCCTGCGAGCACAGCAAGGCCGTGTCATCGGGCGTTTTCGCAGGGTCGCAGGCGACGCTGGTGTTTGACACGGCGAAGCCATTGGCCTGAAAGTTCGCGATGATCTGGTTCACCCATGTATAAGAATCGATCTGGATGACCTTGCCTTGCAGGCCATTCGCCTGCAAGGCAGCGTTCAAGCTATCGTTGAAGATCTGCGATAACTGGGTCAGATTTGCCCCGCCGTCGGGCGAGGCGATGCCTTTGGGCGATAGTCCAACATTCGGGACATTGACCACCACGACATGAGTGGCGCCGTTCTGGGCGATCTGTCCGACAATCTGGGCCAGAGTGGTTGCCGCCGTCTGCACGGTCGGCGCCGCGGCCGGCAGCGACCCGGCGCGAAGCACGTCGTTCGAGCCAGCCCAGACCAGCACCAGTTGACTGGAGCTGAAGCTCCCGTGGGCGGCCAGATAGCTCGAAACCTGCTGGTTGACGGGCATTTCGACATTGCCGATCACGTCGGCAAGAAAGTCGTACAGGCTTGCTGGCGTCGCCACCGTGGCGCCGCCCTCCGCATAGCCGAGGCCGCTTTGCGCACTCAATTTATGAGTGATGTCGATCGTAAACGCCGCGCTTAGCGTATCGCCGTAGTATTGCGCGACATCCTGGGTCCACACTTGCCCTGGATTGGTCGTGAAACGCCCCCCGCCCAGCGCGCTGGCGATTGGCGCATAGGTCCCGACGTCCGACAGGCTGTCGCCGAACGAGACAACTTGCAGATGAATGCCGCCCGCCGGGGTGGCCGCGCCACTGCCGTTGCTCGAGCCGCCTCCATGCCCGCCGCATGCTGTAAGCAGTGCAATTACCACGGCAAGAATGGCAGCACATACCTTGTCATTGATTCCTTGCATAGCTCCTCCCCCGCTGGTCGGCAGGGCAGCTGCGTTCACGTGGCGGGCTTACCGCCAACCCGCAAATCAAGCTTGCGGTAAGCACCCTCGTTCAGCAAAAAGGATGCGCGATCGATCAAGTGACCGAGAGAGTCCTTAGCTGAGTGGGCGTTTGCTGGTCGAAGCGTTCATCTGAATGTCCTGACTTCACAATTGAAGCGGGCATTGAAGTGGCGCCAGCTCCTCGAAAAATTATAGAAGATACCCTGCGCCGGGCACCCGGTTCGTTGGCGGCTCGCTGTACGTCAGCTCTGCAGGGCGGCCAAGGACTATCCCGACGCGCGAAATCCTGTAATAACAAGCGTCCACTCGCTCGCAGGTTCCCTTCAAAAGGGAGACGCGACGATGAAGCAAGCGCTTAATCGCTGCCGCATCTCTGGAAGTGCGCTATGGCCAATATGTCCAATATGCGGGACGTCCCGAATTGCCACGCTCCCGGATCTCCGCCTACCATCAACTCCCAGCTGCATATCGCAGCCAGACGCGCCACGGGTAATGCGTCGCCGAAAGCGAGCGCTATAACCTGGCGGGCACGGCGCACAAGCCAGTAGCCGGCGCATTCCATGTACAGCACCTACTCGAACGCTCAGGAGACAGGTATGCTCAGCCCCCATGAATTTGCGACATTGATGCTCGTCAAGGACTCCGCCGAACAGATTGCCGACCGGGACGAACTTGACGCGTTGCTCGAACGTCAACTGGTCGCCATGGAGCAACTTGGGGGCGGTGCCGTGCTTCCTTGCGTTACACAGGACGGAGATTCCCTGCTTCGTACCCTCGCGCGAATTCACTGACACGTCGGACCGTGTGAGCCCGCAGGCGACGGTGACGTGCGGGCTTGACCGTCCTCCCAGGCCCTTGCCGCGGTCCCAGGATTTCCGAAATGTTCTTGAGGAGATCGCCATGTCTCGCGAGTCCGAATGGGTCAAATTCGTGCTCCACGAGGAATTCCCGTCTGACGTTGAATTTCTTGAAGGAAGCGCGCCGAACCACGTAGTTGTCGAATGGCAGGTGGTCGGGCCAGATGACGCGCCGAGACGCAACGCTCCCTTTGTCATCGTCATCGATACGGAGGCAATCGACCGCTACGAAAGCAGCAATCAACGAGAGCAGACGAGGATTGCCTCGCGTATTCGAGAAATCGTGCAGCATCGAGGCGTTCACTATGAGCCTTCTGGTCCGGTTGACGTAGCCGAACCATTCGTTGTCGAGATTGACGGGGGTGACCTCTAACATTCAGTTCGCGCATCCACAGCCCGTCACGCGGTACGCCCAAAGGGCATCGCCGCGGCGGCGTTTCATCATCGCACCTGCATCGGCAACGCTCCGCACCTTTAAGCACGACGACGACTATCAGGGCACCCGCTACGCCGCGTATCGTCGGCTATTCCTGCGGGTACCAGTCGGATGTGATCCGCCGCTTTCGGCACGCAAACCTGTGTCGAGACCGCAGCGCGGCGACTTACCTTGCGCGACTCGTCTAGTGCCGGAACGGGTCTACTGGGTCTTTGCCCGATGTGGCGCGCGTATCCGGCGAGTGCCGGGTAAACTGCGTTCGCTGTGGGTACCGGCGCCCGTGTTTCGCATCTTGTGACGTCCTTGATGGGAAGGCCTGCGTAGTTGGAGCGTGGGGCACATAACCACCCTGTGAGCGCGGCGCGGCCTGGGTAGGCGTCCACCCTCCCTTGATCACTGCCTGTTCGAGCAGGGCTCGCGTTACGGTTGTGTCGCCGCGCAATGAATGGATGTTGTTGGTCGTCTCTATCACGCAAGTCCATTCGCCGGCTGCGGCGCAGTCGTGCGCGCGGGCAAGCAGAGCGCTGGCCGGATCGGACGACTGCGCGGGCGTACCTGAACTGGCCGTCGCATCGATCGCACTCACCGTCGAAGCCGCGGCCAGTGTGTCCGTCGCAGCCGTGTGCGTGCTGCGGAAATGATAGTCACCGTCGAGGGTCACGCTCACCGCGAGCGCAACGAGAAAGAACGTTACACTCAGCGCGACGCTCAGCCCTGGCCCCCATGTGAGACGGAAAGAACTGCAACGATGCGCGGATGCGATATCGTGGGGCGCGTCTTTGTCGATGGCCTGTCGATCGGATGGATTCACGATTCTTACTGGAACGAGGTTTCCTCTCTCAGTGATCGTCGCGCCGGTAGCCTGAGGATCGTACGTTCGGGCTGCACGGCTCGGCCACGAAAGCGCATGGCGACATACCGCACGCGCACTGCGCCGCCTACCTCACTACCACTTGATCTGCGCGTTCATGTTGCCGGTCTGCACGATTTCGAATTTCATCTCACCGCGATACGTGCCCTCGATCCGGTAGTCCGCCTCAGGCACCGAAAAGAGACAATGCGGGCCTGCCGCGATGAAATCCATCAGCACACGTCCGTGCCGCCTCAACTTGACCGAGACTTCGGAAAGTGGCGCTCCATTCGACGCGGAGATGAACGACACGCCAAGGTTGAATGGATGCGCAGGGTCGGGTGATGTTGCACGACCATCGACACCTGCGCCGCCGCACACGTAATAGAGCATCTGTTGCGGTGCAACTGCACCTGATGCGGGTGCGGTGGGCTGTGCGGTTTGCGGTGAGGCGGGCTGCATGGTCTGTGATGTGGCTGGCCTTGCAATCTGCGATGCGGCGGGACCGGTGCCCACGAGGAGCATCGCGCCCGCAAGCGCCAGAAGACCTTCTTTGTTCAAGGTTCCCATGATGACCTCCCTGGTTCACTTGCAACAAGCATAGGAACGTCGCGAGCGAAAAGCAATCATCGGTGCATGGCGAAAAATCTACTCAAATAAAGTATGTAGGAATGCAGATTTACAGATGAAAAATAGCAAGCTGGAAGACCTGTTTGTAACGAGATGAAACGTGCCGACGTTCACCCGGCAGCGTGACCATGTACCACGTAACCAGCTCGAAAGAATGAATCGAAAATGAAACGGGAGCGGAGGCCCGGGGTGCTGCTGGACCCCAGATAACGTAATAAGAAAAAACCCGAAGAACCCGTATGAAAAATGCACGGTGGCGCTGAGACGCGTGCACGCCCTGCGTCTTCCCGATGCGAGGTATGCCGCGATATGTGGCTCACAGCCTGCCGATTCTGTCCGTGCGGTGTTTCCGTTTTAGGGGATCTTTCTGCTTTGCGCGCCAAAGTCCGGTCTGGCCGAGGGATGACGCCTTGCGGCTCCGTTGTCAGAGTTGAAACACGCGCCCCGCCGGTCCGCGCCTCTTAACCCCGTTCTCGTCCAGAGGTCCAGACGCTGTGCCGTGGCATGGATGCTGCACAACGGTGTGGGTCATTGATGTGCTGCGGCTGCGCTTTCCCGCATCAGACTACTAACAGGGACACACCGTAATGGCTGAGATCAAGTGTTTCTTTGCGCCGCGTTGCCGGCCACTCACATCCTGCGCTCCCGCAGTGATTCTGCTTCTGTCTGCCTGCGCCGCACTTGAAAGTGAGGACAGTGCGGCGCATGAAGCCGACGACGCGAAGCCGGTGGTGTTCGCGGTCGCGCTGGCCGACGACCCTGTGAACCAGGACCCGAGCGGGCATCCGGTACCTGTCAGCGTGTCGGACGCGCCCGCGCACAGCGAAGCGGCGGCGCAAGCACCCGCTGACAGCGCGAGCGACGCGCAAAGCATTGCGTCGGTACCCGTCGAGACAGTCACGCAAGGAGGCAATGAAGTAGTGGCGACCTCAACTACAGCTCCAACTACCGATCCAACTACAGCTCCAACTACAGCTCCAACTACAGCAGGTTCCCCGCCAGGCAACAGCCAGCCGGCCAACGATCCCATACAGAATCCGCCCGCGACGACGGACAGCCAGCCATCGCCGGGTGGTACAAGCCCGCAGTCGAACGACGCTGTGCGCAAGGAGGTCTTTGGACTCGCGACGAGCGGCGGCGCGGTCCGGGCGCTCGACGAGGCGAAGTCGAGACCCGACGTATTCTCGCCCGTCGATATCGCGCAGATTGAAGAGCTCGCAATACGGCAACAGGTGCGCGGCGGCCGCGACAAGGTGCGGGCGATGACGAGCCCCGACCGCTTTGACGCGATCGACACAGCGCTTCACCAGGCGGACGAGTTCGACGCGCGTCTGCCTCAAACACCGGAGTATGCGGAGGTCCGCGCATCGCTCGCCGGAGATCGCACCGTTGCCTATGCGGCGCGCGGCAGAATGAAGGCCGCGGTTGCCGCCTTCGAGACGATTCCGCCGCAATCGGACATATCGGTCGAAGCGCTCGCCGCAGCCGGCGATGCCTATAGCTACCTTCAGCAACCCGACAAGGCGGAGCAGGCTTATACCCGGGCCATCGACAAGGCGACAGCGGCAGCCGCCGACCCGGCGACGCGCGGGTTTCAGTACGGTACCCGCACGCGGCCGATCGATCTGCGCGAGGGCCTTTTTTACGCGCTGACCGACCAGAACAAATACACGCAGGCGGGGCACGTGCTCGACGACATCCATGCCTCGCTACCGCCGGCTGACCAGGTTCGCCCATGGGATCTCGCTAACGACGACTATCTGCGCTTCTACCGGCTGCGGGTGCAATACCTGATCTACACGGGTCAGACCAAAGCCGGCATAGCCGAGTTGCAGCGCCTCGAAGAGCAGGTGCCGTTCAGCGCGGAGGTGCGCAACGCGCAGGCCGACGCGACGCTCGGCACGTCCCAGACGCGGCGCGCGCGCGACATGTACTCGGCGACCTTGAGCGATCACCCGGACAACGTCGAAGCGCTCGGGGGGCTCGGCCGCACATCGCTTGCGGTGGGCGATTACGCGAACGCGCGGCGCATCAACGACGCCCTCGACGACACGTTCCCCGAGAACGGCGCCGTGCGAACGTTCAAGCGCGACTATCAGGCGTTTCACGCGCCCGTGCTGACCGTGGACGTAAACGGCGAACACGGCAACTCGGTACTGGCCGACAACGAATTCAGTATTGAAACGTTCCTGTATTCGCCGCCGATCTACGACAACTGGCGAGTGTTCGCGCACACGTTCTACGGCCATGCGAACACCGACATCGGCGACATCAGCCGTACGCGCACCGGCGTCGGCGGCGACTACCGCAACGGTCCGCTCACAGTGAGCGCCGAGGCTACGCGCTCGCTGGGCAGTGATGCGCGGACCGGCGGCAACGGCGAAGTGACGTACGCGTTTAACGACTATCTGTCGGCGACGGCCGGCGTCGATAGTGACTCCAATTCACTGCCGTGGAAGGCCTACGTCAACCATATCTGGGGAAGAACGGCGAACGTGGCCTTCAACTTCACCGACACCGATCGCCGTTCCGCAGCGCTGGCTTATTCCGCAGGACGCTATAGCGATTCGAATTTTCATCAGGAGATTACTGCAAGCGGCACACAGCGCGTTTTCACCGCGCCCAACCAGTTGTTGAACGTTACGCTGACCTTCGATACGAGCAGCAACACGCGGGCCAATACGCCGTACTTCGCGCCATCGCGCGACTACACGGCGGAGGTGACTGCGATGCACCAGTGGTCGATCTGGCGCAGCGGCGAGAAGTCGCTGCAGCAGCGTATCTACCTGAGCGCCGGCGCCTATAACGAGCGCGGCTTCGGCACGAGTGGCGTGTGGAGTGCACGGCTTGAGCACGCATGGGTCTTCAGCCATGACGTCACGCTGACCTATGGCATCGGCGTGGGAAGCCACGCTTACGACGGGTCGCGTGAACTGTCCGAAACCGCATACGCCGCGCTCACGATTCCTTTCTGAGGTTGAACTTTGAAACGAGGTCGACGATGCAATCCCGTAGACGTCTCATCTGCGGCTGTCTGGGCGCCATGGCGGGCTGTTCGCTGTTCCCGTCTCTCGCTCCCGCGAAGCTTATCGACATCCTACCGCCCGCCGACCCGGCCGACGGCAAGACCTTTCGCGTGATCTGCTTTCACGACGTCCGCGACAATCTGCGCGCCCATTTCGACACGAGCAACATGATCGACCCATACGCGGTCGATACCGGCACGCTGACAGCGATCTTTTCCTGGCTGGAAGCGAATGGCTACCACCCGATCACCGTCAGCGCAATCGAGGCGTCGCGCAACGGTGGCAAGCCACTGCCGCCGCGCTCGGTGCTGCTGACCTTCGACGACGGGTTCAAGAGTCATTACACGAAGGTGCTGCCGCTCCTGAAGCGGTTCCGTTATCCCGCTGTGATGGGCATCGTGACGTCGTGGATCGACACGCCGGCCGATCAGGGCATTCGTCTGTCGGACAAGCTGGTCGTGCCGCGCGATACGTTCATGTCGTGGGACGAAGTGCGCGAAGTCGCCGCATCGGGGCTCGTCGAGCTGGGCTCCCACACGCACGACATGCATCATGGCTCGATCGCCAATCCGCAGGGCAATGAGCTGCCCGCGGCGACTTCGCACCTGTATCTGGCGGATCAGAAGCGCTACGAAACCGACGCTGAATTCGAGTCCCGGGTGCACGGCGATCTCAACGAAAGTATCCGGCAACTGAAGGACCGGACCGGTCTCTCGATCCGCTCGATGGTGTGGCCTTACGGCGCCGAAAACCAGCCCGTCCGCCGTATCTCGACGAACCTGGGCATGCACACGCAGTTCACGCTCGAGTCCGGGCCGAACACGCCCGATGTACCGCTCGACCGCCTGCGCCGCATTCTCGTGACGTACGAGATCGACGTCGGCGGCCTGGAGCGCTCGATGCGCGAACCGGCGGAGAACCGCGGCGAAATCAATCCGGTGGAGCGGGTCGTCGTGGTCTCGCTAGACGATGTCTACGACCCGGCGCCAGAGGTGCAGGAAAAGAAACTGGGCGACCTGATCGAGCGGATCTACAGGCTGCAGCCAAGTTCGGTGTACCTGCAGGCGTTCTCGGATCCGAAGCGCTCCGGTCTCGCGCAGGCGGTGTACTTCCCGAACCGGCATCTGCCGATGCGCTCCGATCTGTTCTGTCGCGCGGCATGGCAACTGAACACTCGGGCGAACGTGCAGGTGTATGCGTGGATGCCGGTGCTCGCCTTCGCGCTGCCCGCGGCGCTCGACGGGCGTATCGAGTTTGTCACGGCTGGCGCCGACGGGGCGCCCGCGCGCGACACGTCCGCGGTGCGGCGGCTGAGTCCCTTCGATCCTGCCGCGCGGTCGTTCGTGCATGAGATGTACGAGGACCTGGGCAAATACGCTGCGTTCACCGGCCTGCTGTTCGGCGAAGACGCGACGTTAAGCGACTTCGAGGACTCAGGTCAGAACGCCCGTCAAATGCTCGCGCGCTGGAACCTGCCGCGCGATATCGGCCAGATCCGGGCAAATCCGGCCTTGATGAAGCGCTGGAGCGATCTGAAGACACGCCATTTGATCAACTTCACCGGGGAACTTCAGCAGATCGTGTTCAACAGCCAGAACGGCGGCGACGTGCTAACCGTGCGCGCGATGTTTCCTGAAGTCCTGCTCGACCCGAACGCGGGGCAGCGCTATGCGCAGAACTATGAGGCTTTCATGCGCGCGTACAACTTTGTCGGGCTGCTCGCGATGCCATCGCGTGAGGGCATCCCTTCGGTGGACAGATGGCTCGATTCGCTGGGAGAGGCCGCGCGTTCGGTGCCGGATGGCGCGCGGCGGACCGTCTTCCTGCTTGAGGCCGTCGACGCGCGTACCGGCGCGAGCGTGCCGACAGCCCGTCTGACAGACCAGATGCGCCGTCTGCGGCAGTCCGGCATGGTGAGCTACGGCTACTACCCCGACAACTTCTCGCAAGACCTCCCGCAGGCGGTCGCGCTGCGCGACGTGATGTCGATGCGCTCGCGACTCGACCCGACCTCGATCAACGCGCTGCTCAAAGGCGGCGCCGACGGAGTGCCGCGCTGATGATGCATATTCTGATCAACAGGGTGCAGGACTTCGTCTTCTTCTACCCGTTCTTCATGTCGTATCTGTGGATGATCGGGGGCGTGGTGCATTTCCTCGCACTGGAAGAGGGGCGGTCCCGCTCGCAGCGCGCGCTGACGATGGCCGGGATGCCGAAGGTCGCCGTGATCGTGCCGTGCTACAACGAGGAGTCGAATGCACGGCGCGTACTGCAACATCTCGCGCAGCTCGGGTATCCGAACTACGAAATCATCGCGGTCAACGATGGCAGCCGCGACCGCACGGGTCAGATCCTGAACCAGCTCGCGGCTGAAATCCCGCATCTGACGGTGATTCATCACGCGAAGAACGAGGGCAAGGCGATTGGCCTGACGACTGCCGCGACGGTTACCGATGCCCCTTATCTGATGTGTATCGACGGCGACTCGCTGCTTGGCGAGGATGCGATCGAATGGATGCTCGAGCACTTCATCTCGGACCCGAACGTCGGCGCGGTGACTGGTAATCCCCGTATCCGCACGCGCACGTCGCTGCTCGGACGCATGCAGGTCGGCGAATTTTCGTCGATCGTCGGCCTGATCAAGCGCACGCAGCAGGTCTATGGGCGCATTTTCACCGTGTCCGGCGTGATCACGATGTTCCGCAAGAGCGCGCTTGCCGATGTCGGCTACTGGAGCTCGGACATGCTGACCGAGGACATCGACATCAGCTGGAAGCTGCAGTGCAACGACTGGCGTGTCGCATATGAACCGCATGCGCTCAGCTGGATCCTGATGCCCGAGACGCTGAAGGGACTGTACCGTCAGCGCCTGCGCTGGGCCAAAGGAGGCATCCAGGTACTGTTCAGGTACGCAGGGACGCTCATACGCGGGTCGCAGATCATGATGTGGCCGCTCTTCATCGAGTACACCATCGGGATCGCGTGGGCGTACTCCATGACGATCATTCTGCTGCTCGGACTGGTCAATGTCATTTATCCGTTGCCCCTTGACTGGCACGTCTCGCTGCTGCCGCACTGGCACGGAATGTTGCTGGTAGCGACCTGCGTGCTGCAGATCATCGTCGGCTGCCTGATCGACCGGCGCTACGACGAAAAGCTGCTGCTGTATCTGATGGACACCGTCTGGTATCCGCTCGCTTTCTGGTTGATCAATATGGTTACCACCGTCGTTGCGTTGCCCGCGATCGTCTTCAGGCAGCGTGGCAAGCGTGCAGTTTGGACTAGCCCTGACCGAGGAATCCAGCATGAACAACACGCCCGTGATTGACCTCTCGCTTCGTCCACCGCATCAGATCATCGCCGACAAAGGCGTGAAGCGCGGCCTCGTGCTGGTCTTATGGTTCCGCTTGATCCGGCCGGCTTTGGTCGGCTTGATGTGGGCAGGGATCACCATCTATGTGTACCGGTACCTGTTGCCGTTCGAACAGGGCGATCTGTCCGTCGATCAACTGGTGTCGTACCTGGCGGCGATTGGCGCAATCGCATCGGTGCTGACGATGTGGATGGTTCTCGCCCGCGTGGCACACCCGTTCGCGTCGAGATCGCGTACCCAACGCCTGCTGCGGCGCAAGGCCGGTCTCACCGTCGAGCCCGGGCCCTTTGCGGCCGCCGGGATGCGTGAACGGAACAGGGTGTCGCGCGTGTTCGTCGCATCACACGATGCAAACGGATTGATTGCGGCATTGAAGGCACTCTCCGACCAGATGCCCACTGGCCGCGACGCGGTCGAGGCGAAGCCCGCCCACGTCGGTCATGACCTGGCACCGCCAGTGCCGTCCATCATGTTCGGCACGCTCGGTGACCGGCCGCTTCGGTTGCGCTATGTGCTTCAGGCGGGGCCGCTGGCGCGCAAGAGACCGTGAGCGGGTGCCTGTACGGGTCATGCAGTACCACGACAACGATAGCGGCAGCGTGCAGAACCACCACGCCGGCACGAATCAGGGAGGCGTCGAGATGGACGGGCTACGCGAAACATGGCAAGCCACGCGGCGCGCCCGCGGAGGCTTGCGCCGCGGGCGCGACAGGCTGGGTGTTTTAGCGCCGGCTGCTCTCGTCTTGACGATTGCCACGATGTCGGGTTTATGTCGTTCCGCCGATCTGCAGGCCGTCAGCGCACGGCGTGCGCCCGCAGGCGAGGTGGTTGCGGTGCCTGCACCGGATGTTGGCGACGAACGGCGCTTCATGCACGGCATTGGCTATGCAAGCGTCGGTGGTGACAAACGCTGGGTCTTTTTCAGCAGTTCAGGTCTGCCGCCGCGCGGCGCGAATCGGGACGGGAGCTGGCCGCACGACGTGTACGTCGGCGAGTGGTCGCCGGGTCAGTCGCAGATCTCGAAAGCGCATGTGTTCATCAGCCGTCCGGAGGCGCAGGAGCCGGTGTCGGTTGCACAGAATACGTCGGGCAACATCTTTGTCACGTTCGAAGACGGCTGGGATGCGCCGCGCAACGTCAGCCAGCGTTTCGGTGTCTATCGCGCGGATCTTTCGCCGATCGAAGCTTATCCGCACGATGTCGAGTCTGGCGGCCACTCCGGTCATGTGGCCGCCGTTGGCGAACGCTTTGTCGTGTTCTATTCCGAGGACTGGGTGGACGGCGGCGGCGTCGACAACCTCGGCACGGGCGGCGGTGTGTATGCGAAGGTCTATAGCGGCTGGGGCAAGCCGCTGTTGCATGTCAATGTGGCGTCCCATGTCCGCGAGTGGTGGCCGATGGTTGCAGGCTCGCCGAAGCGCGCGCTGCTCGTCTGGCAGAAGTACATCCCCGGCGACACCATCGCGCAACTGGAGTATGCGGTGCTGGACCCGGCAACCGGCAAGCTTGTCCGACCCGAGAGCGGGGTGGATACCTACCGGGTCGAGTACTACGTGTATGCCTCGGCCTGGGTGCCGGCGGTCGGGCGCTTTGTCGTCGCAACGACGCTTGCGACGGGACGCTCGTCCGTGCTGCTGATCGACGAAGAGGGCCGCATTACCGCGCGCCTCGAATGCCTGCCGGCTTCCGTGCGGGAATCGGGCATCGCCGTGAACGGCAATGTCGCCTATGTGCCCACGCGCGATGGCCGCCTGATGGCGCTCGCATTGAGCGGGGACTCGATCTCGTTGCGCGGCCTGCAACGTGCGCCATTCGCATGGGGCAACACGGGCGCGATCGGCATGCCGGTCGGCGCCGACTCCATCCATTTTGTGTCGCTTTCGCCTGGCGGTTTGCGCGAGGCGGACTTCGACGCGCGCAGCGAAGTGGCGGCGTCGGCAGCGGATCGCTGTATCCGCCAGGCCGCGCAATAGCAGTGGGATTCATCGATGGATCAAAGAAGTGGAGGCGGATATGTGTGGAATCGTGGCGGGCGTGTCCCGGCGCAACATCATTCCTTCGTTGCTGGAGGGATTGAAGCGCCTCGAATATCGGGGGTATGACTCATGTGGTGTCGCGGTGCTCCAGCGTGGAGAGGCGCGTCGGGTCCGCACGCTCTCCCGCGTGTGCGCGCTCGAGGCAGACGCGCGCGCCGCCGAACTGGACGGCTTGACGGGCGTCGCCCATACGCGATGGGCGACCCACGGCATGCCCGTGATCGACAATGCACACCCCATCTTCTCCGGCGAGCAGATCGCGGTCGTACACAACGGCATTATCGAAAATCATGAGGCGCTGCGGCAGTCGCTGACCGAAAAGGGTTACGAATTCAATAGCCAGACCGACACCGAAGTGATCGCGCATCTGGTTCACGAGCACTATTGCGGCGACATCCTCGCCGCGGTCCGCAATGCAACGAGGCTGTTGCAGGGCGCCTATGCGATCGCCGTAATGTGCCGCGACGAACCCAACCGGGTCATCGGTGCGCGGCAGGGCTCGCCGCTCGTCGTGGGCATCGGCAAGGACGGCGTGTTCCTCGCATCGGATACCTTCGCCCTTGCCGGGTGTGCCAGCCGCTTCATCTATCTCGAGGAAGGTGACCTTGTCGATATCAACGGTCTCGACGTCCAGATTTGCGACGCGCAAGGCCAGGCCGTCGCGCGTCGTGAGATCGCGTTTGTACAGCATGCATTGGGCACGGAACTGGGCGCCTACCGGCACTTCATGCAGAAGGAAATCTTCGAGCAACCGGTAGCGGTCGCGCGTACGCTCGCAACGATCGTCGATCTCGATCCGTTGCAGGTCGGCATGCCGCGCGAAGGCGAACTGGCGGATGTGTCGAATCTGCTGATGCTGGGTTGCGGCACCAGTTACTATGCCGCGCTGACCGCATGCGGCTGGTTCGAACGTTTCGCCAACGTGGCGGCGCGAGCGGAGATTTCGAGCGAATACCGCTATCGCGAGCACGTTTCGCAAGGCAATACGCTCGTCGTCGCGGTATCGCAGTCGGGTGAGACAGCTGATACGCTCGCGGCGCTTCGCTACGCGCAGTCGATGGGCGAAGAGAGAACGGTGGCGATCTGCAACGTGGCCGCAAGCGCGATGGTGCGACAAAGCCGCTGGGCGTTCATCACCGAGGCCGGAGCCGAAGTCGGTGTTGCGTCGACCAAGGCGTTCACGACGCAACTCGTCGCGCTGTTCCTGCTTGCGATCGTCATCGGCCGGCAGCGCGGCCGCGTGAGCCAGAGCGAGGCCGTGGTCTATATGCGCCAGCTCGCCGCGTTGCCGGACGCGCTGCGCAACGTACTCGCCCGCGAGCCCGAGATCATGGCATGGGCAGAAGAGCTCTATCAGAAGGAGCATGCGCTGTTCCTCGGCCGTGGCACGCACTATCCGATTGCGCTTGAAGGGGCGCTCAAGCTAAAGGAGATCTCGTACATTCATGCCGAAGGTTACCCTGCCGGCGAACTCAAACACGGCCCGCTCGCGCTTGTGACCGATGCGATGCCGGTGATCGTGACCGCGCCCAACGACGTGCTGTTGCACAAGCTCAAGTCGAACATGGAGGAGGTGCGGGCGCGGGGCGGCCGGCTCTTCGTGCTGGCCGATTCGGACACGGGCCTGAAGAGTGGGCCCGGTGTCCGGCTGATACGTCTGCCCGCCTGGTTTGGACCGCTTTCACCTGTTCTTCACGTCGTGGCACTACAGTTGCTCGCATACCACGTGGCGTGTCTGCGAGGGACCGATATCGATAAACCTCGCAACCTGGCCAAGTCAGTAACAGTGGAATAGGGGCGAGTTCTGACCCGTAAGTTTTCCTTAGGTCTGACTTGATAGCCGGCGCATGCCGGCTATTTTTTTCCGGTCTTTTGCCGAAGGGCGAGATCGGCTCGCTTCCGGGCCTGAACTATTTTCCCGGGCGATGCTCGCATCGGCCGGTTTTACCCGTTCCCCTCTGGACGCTGCGAGGCAAGGACTCCGCGCCGGAGTGATGGTCTTGAGGTACCGGTTGCAACTACGCCATGCACTCGAGAAAATAGTACATGTCGACGATCGCCAGTGGGTTTACTCAGGAGGCGACTCATGAGCGGGATGGGAAGGCGGCTCTATCATGTATGCAGGTCGGAGGCAGCGTTTGTGCATACGCAGTTTCAGGATCGCGCGTGGATCTTTGATCAGATCGATGTCCGCAAATGGCGAAAGCACTCGCGGCGGCTTGAACGCGACGCGGGCGGTCTACTCGAATTTTCCTCGCTGAAGCTGCCGGACGATCTGCCCGAGCTCGCGCAGTTTCTTCGCGGGTCCGGTGTCCCTTGGGTGGCTGTGCTGGAACCGGGTCACCTCGAGAGTGGGGACATTCGCCAGCTTGTGCGTAACGAATGTCTGAGCTTCGTGACGCTGCCGAGTTCGAGCGAACGCCTGGCGCATGCGGTTGGACACGCCTGCGGCATGGCCGCGCTCTGGCGGGCGGCGTCGAACGATGTCGGGACAGGCGACTGTGAGGATGAACTCGTCGGCAACTCCGATTCGATGCATGCGCTCTTCCGCGCGATTCGTAAGATAGCGACGAGCGACGCGCCGGTCTATATTTCCGGGGAAACTGGCACCGGCAAGGAGTTGACCGCAAAGGCGATCCACAAGCGGTCATCACGGCGCGACAGGGCATTTGTCGCTGTTAACTGCGGCGCTATTCCGCCCCATCTGTTCCAGTCGGAACTCTTCGGGTATGAGCGCGGCGCGTTTACCGGCGCGGTGCAGCGGAAGATCGGCCGTGTCGAAGCAGCTCAAGCCGGTACGCTGTTTCTCGACGAAATCGGCGACCTGCCGTTCGAGAGCCAGGCGAGCCTGCTGCGCTTTCTTCAGGAACAGAAAATCGAGCGACTCGGCGGAGAAGGATCGATCGACGTTGACGTGCGCGTGATCTGCGCAACCCATGTCGACCTCGAGCAGGCGATCAGCGCAGGCCGCTTCCGAAGGGACCTGTATCACCGGCTCTGTGTACTGCAACTGGACGAGCCGCCGCTCAGGGACCGTGCCGACGATATCGAACTGCTCGCGCATCATGCGCTCGAACGCTACCGCAACGATGCCACGCGCCGCGTGCGCGGGTTTTCGTCCTGTGCACTGGCAGCGCTTGGTGCGTATCACTGGCCCGGCAACGTGCGGGAACTGATGAACCGTGTGCGGCGGGCGATCGTCATGTCCGACGGCACGGTGATCACCGCCGCCGATCTCGGGTTCGACAGCGGCCCGGACGTTCGAACAAGGTCGATTTCATACGCGCGCGAGGAAGCGGAGCGCCGCGCAATCGAGATTGCACTGTTGAGAAACGGCGCCAGGCTCGCCGACGCCGCAACGGATCTCGGCGTATCGCGCGTCACGCTGTACCGTTTGCTTCGTGCGTACGGATTTGAGAGGACGGGGCTGGAGACAGGGACCGGCGAATAGTGGGAGCGCGCACACATCCACGACACGAGCAGGTGGCGTGTCGTGCTGCTGGCTGCTTAAGACACCTTAGCGGGTCCCATCGCCCTGCGGGTGGCGATAGAAGCTGCGCAGCACGCGATAGCACTCGCACGAACGCGCTTCAAGCCGGGCACGGTCGAGAATCGAGACAGCACCGCGTGGCGAGGCCACGATGCCGTCGCTCACCAGGCGCCGGAGGGCTGAGCGCACTGAACGGTCTGTGACGCCGAGTGCCCGCGCGAGACTCGCGGCGGAGATATCGAGTGTCGTGTATGCCGACCGGTCATGGAGCGTGAGCAGACAGCAGGCAACCTGCTGGTCCACCGTGTGGAGTTTGATGCACGCTGCCCTCTGGGATATTTCGGCGAACAGCACATGGATGCAGTCCAGCATGCGCGTTTCGAGTGACGGTTCCGCGAGCAGGCAGGCGCTAAGAGCGCTCGCTGTGCAGCAGAACGCCATGCCCGCGACGGATACCGTCGTACGAAACGGCATGGAGTTGCCGCCCGTGATTAAAGGCCAGCCGGCAAACGAGTCGTCGCCAGCGCTTGCGAGTTCGATCGAGCGGCCATCATCGAGTACGCATTCGTAGGCAAAGCGCGCCGTCAGTGGGAAGTAAACATATTGAAATATTTCGTCGCGATCACAGACAACCTGCCCCCGGTGCAGGCTGATGAAGGTGCCTTCGCTGTCGCGCGCGAGCAGACGAAGCTGGCGCAGCAATGCGAGCAGCGCAGGGTTCGCGGCACCGAACCGGACCGGTTCGTCCAGCAAGTCCGTACCGTGGGCAGGTGCGTGCTCCAGGGCGGGGGCAACAGGCTCTCGCCTGCGCCCCGCCGCGCCGGGAAGAGGACGTTGTGCACTGCGCCCGGAGGGCGCGTTGTCGTCGCTGGCCACCACACTGGCTCCCATAGATGAATCAGTACATCTGAGCACAAACATGTATCAGACGATGTTCGGGGTAATACTAGTGAGCATCAGGCAGGGAGGGCCCGGCTGTGTCCAGAAGAGGTCACGAAGCGTTATCGCTCGTCTACGCATCTGCGCAGCACGATGCGGACCTGTGCAATGAACTGCGGCAACGCGGGTGGTCGGTCGAACTCATCGATTCGGCGGCGGATCTCAGCCGGGTGTTGCAACATTCCCCGGAGCCGCGCGCGGGTCTGATCGACCTTGCCGACCTTTCCGATCTCGCGGCAGGCGGCAGCGAACGGGAGTTGAACGCGAAGAATATCTGTCTGGGCGCACCGCAGATACACTGGGTCGCCGCATTGACCGCTGACCAGTTGCGCGTGCCCGAAATGCGCGAGTTGGTCGGCCGCTGCTGTATCGACTACGTGGTGCATCCGTTTGCGTTCGATGTCGTTGAGCCGGCGTTGCAACACGCGATGCGGCTTGTGCTGCTGATCGAACAACCGGCGCATGCGCCCGCCACGCCTCACGAGGGGGCCATCGTCGCGCGAAGCGCGTCGATGCGACGCGTGTTGCGCGATCTCCGACGGGTCGCGCAGAGCGACGCACCTGTTTTTATTTCGGGTGAATCGGGGACCGGCAAGGAGTTGAGCGCCCGCGCCCTGCACGAGGCGTCCGCGAGGGCGAGCGGCCCCTTCGTTGCCATCAACTGCTGCGCGGTGCCGCCGAGCCTGATGCAGGCCGAACTCTTCGGCTACGAGCGCGGTGCGTTCACAGGTGCGGAACGGCGCAAGACGGGCCGCATCGAGGCGGCCAACGGCGGCACGCTCTTTCTCGACGAGATCTGCGACCTGCCGCTCGAATGTCAGGCCACGCTGCTGCGTTTCGCCGAGGAAGGCACGATTCAGCCGCTTGGCAGCAGCGTGATCATGCCAGTGGATGTGCGCATCATCTCAGCGACACACGCCGACCTGGACGCTGCAGTACGGGAAGAAACGTTCCGCCTCGATCTCTTCCACCGGCTCTGCGTGGTGCGCATCGATGTTCCGCCGCTGCGCGAACGCAGCACCGATATCCATCTGCTGGCTTATCACTTGCTGGCGGTGCACTCGGCTGAACGGCGCGCGCGGCTGCAGGGCTTCACGCCGTCGGCGCTACGTGCGATGCTGAGGCACGACTGGCCGGGCAACGTACGCGAGCTTGCTAATCGCGTGCGCCGCGCGGTCGTCATGACTGAGGGCAGTTACATTGATGCAGCGGATCTTGGGCTCGCCGAACCGCCACGATCTCAGCCGACAACGCTCGCGCAGGCGCGCGATGAAGCCGAGCGAAACTGTCTCATCGAGGCGCTGATCACGCACGGCAACCGGCTTGGCGAAGTGGCGCAGGAACTCGGAATCTCGCGAGTTACGCTGTACCGGTTGCTGGTCCGCCATGACCTCAGGGACTTTGCGGCGGGCGCGCTGCGGGCGGACGTGCCGAACGGCTCACACACCTGAGCTCGCCGCGCGCATTGCAGCCTGACACGTCAGGAGCCCCAGACCTGCATTTCGTACAGCGAGTAGCCCCACTGCGTGGCCCGTTGCGTGCCAAGCATGCGCACATATCGCCCACTGCCGTTCAGGTTGGCGAGCGTGACATGCGTGTACGATCCGCCGTTGGACGTCGAATAGATCGTCGTCCAGTTGACGTTGTCGTTTGACGTCTGGATCGAGTACACCTTCGCCCCGGCGTCCCAGTACAGCTCAACCCGGTCGACATGCTTGACGGCGCCGAGATCGACGGCGAGCCATTGCGAGCCGGCGCCGCTGCCTTCAACCGAGTCCCAGCGCGTGCTGGTCAGGTTGCCGTCGAACGCCTGGCTGGGGCCTAGCGACGCGCTATAGCTCGAGGACGCCGTCGCCTGCTTGCCCTGCGACAGCAGCGCCGACTGGGGTGAACCCGAAGGTGTCCAGTAGTTCGAGCCGAGCTTCGCCTTGGTGTTGTCCGCATTCACGCCGAACTGCCCGAGATTCCAGCGCTTGCCGCTGCTCACGTCGCCGAGGTATAGCTGATATCCGCCTGCGGTCGTCGAAGAAAAGAATACGTAGCTGGTGTTATTCACCGGTGACGGATCCGAGTTGTTGCTCATGCAGTCGTCGATTGACAACTGGCTAGGCGTGTCGGTCGGATTCACCTTCGTATAGATCTGATCGAGCTGGCTCGTCGCGTCCTTCCAGCGTGCGTAGAACACGGTACCGTCGGCGCGCACGATCGGGTAGTAAGCGTCGATGCCGCCTGGCGTGTCGAAAGCCACGCGCGTATGTGTCGCGATAGTTTCCTTGTAGAGTCCGGAACCGGCGCCTGCGCCGACGGCGAAATAGACGGCCGACGTGTCGGGAGAAGGGAACGGCATCGAGCTTTCGACCGACGCTGCGGAGTTCGTCACGTCCGTCACCGAGGTGAAGGTCGGACCCGCGCTCGTGAACGATAGCGTCGCCTGCATGACGTCGCCGTTTTGCTTGAAGAAGAGCGAACCGCCGTCCGAGCTGAACTTCGGGTCTTCGTTTCGCGTCTGGCCCGAACTGTTGGTCATGTTGACCGGCGCGTTGTTCGAGCCGACCTGCCAGACGAACACATTCCAGGCGTTGTTCGTGACGCCCATGAACGCGAGCCATTTCCCGTCAGGGCTGAACACGGGGTTCATCGGGTCCTTGATGCCCCACGAAGACCTGGATATCTGGGTGAGCGTTCGCGCCGAGAAATCGTAGACGAAAATCTGGCTCGTACCGTCGCCGTAGCTCACATAGCTGTGATAGGCGAGCTTGCCAGTGAGGCTGGCCGGAAATGTGGAATCGGCTTGGGCGGGCGGGTTGTTGATACAGGCGGCGTAGCCTGAAACGCAGAAGGTGGAGAGTCCGATTCCGGCCACCAGGATGGATAGTACATTTCTTAACTTCAAAACAATAGTACTCCTACGGAATGGCCTAAGCGTTCCGTGATCTTGACCTGGAGGGCTAGACCCACCACGGGTGAACGGCTAGAGGGGAACTGGAGGGAATGACGGCCTGTGTGCAGGCAATCGAAGCCCCGTGCGCAGAAGGTGGTAGCTTGCGCGGTCGTTCGGAATGGGGATGTCCGGAAGACGACTACTCGCGCTCATCGCTCAGATAAAAGCGTCCAAAGAATAACCCGCTGCAGTGCGGAAAGAAAGTATTTTCGAGAAAGAATTGCGGGGAAGAATTGCTGGGATGAAGATTTTACCCGTCAAATTCTCACGCGACCCCCATTTGGGTTTTGGCAAGAAATACCCCTCGAAAAAGGGGCGGCAGGATAGCGCGTCCCACTGGATGAGGGTGAACGTCTGACAGGACGATCATGTCACGGGAACAGCGAATGCGTACCCATTTTTTCCATTGCGTTTGACGTCGTACATCGCCTTGTCGGCCGCCGCGATCAGCAGACGATGATCGAAAAATGGATCCGGATATGCAGCAATGCCGATGCTTGCACTCACAATGCCGAGCCCCATCTGGCCATCAATTTCCTTCACGCAGGCAAGGAGTCGCATCGCAATCGTTGTCAGTTCGACGTCGCCTGCACCTTTGACGAGTACTGCGAACTCATCGCCGCCCAGCCTCGCCACGATATCGTCGGGACGCAGCGATTGCCGGAAACGCTTGGCCACCAATATCAGAAACTGGTCGCCGACGCCGTGGCCGAACGTGTCGTTCACGTGCTTGAATCCGTCGAGATCAAGGTAAATGAGCGCGATCGTGGCGGGCGGCTCGACGGCCGGCGCTGAGGCCACGGTCGCTTCCAGAGCAGAAAGCAGTTTTTGCCGGTTCGGCAGACCGGTCATGCCGTCGTGCTGCGCGGCGTGAGCGAGTTGGTTTGTCATGCCGGCGAGGCGCTGGTGGCGCCGCACGTAGACGGCGAGCGCGTTCAGCAGGGCGCCGACCACGACGATGGTCAGGACTGCGAGCGCGCAGGCGATCCGCAGGGTGCGATGGCGCATGTCATTGCTCAGTTCATCGTGCCGCGAGCGCCAGTGTTGCCCGGTGGCTGCCAGTGCGGCCCGTATTGCATCGGGACCGGCCCCGGTTACTGCGACGTCGCCCGTGAAACGCGGGGCGGGGACAGGACTGTGGCCAGCAAGCGCGTCCACCTCGGCAATACGGTCGCGCAACGCAGCGATCGCGCTCTGGTAGGCGGCAGCGTTCGCGGCGCTTTGCGGCATGCGCTGCCAGGCGAGCGCGGCGTTCTGTGCAGCATCGGCACGAGTGACGGACTCGAGCACGAGCGCGACGTATTCCTGCTCTATCTGGTCGGAGAAGATCGCCCGCACCTGAAGCGCCATATACAGGAGCCCGAACACGAGACAGATCAGCGAAGCGACGCCGACCGCGAGCGGAGACGGCGTCAATCGTCTCCGTGGGACAGCGTGGCCGCCAGGTTCCGGACGATGAGGCGTATCACGGGTGAGAGTACGTGCCCTGATCGTGTCCTGAGTCATGATGGCGAAAACCTACGCGACGAGATGCGGATCCGATACGGGAAAACAACGTCGGTGGTTTCGGGGGGCTGGCGGCGCGGTGGCGGCTAGCTGGATAGGCAGGGCCCGCCGGGTACGAGGGCGTGCGGATTCCCTCTGCCCCGACCGGGGTGGCGCTCGCGTCTCTTTCCGTTCCTGCTTCTCCCTGCGCGCCGGCGAAAATCGGCGTCGGCGAACCCGACGCAGAGGCAGCATTCGGTGCCGACGATGCGGGATCAGCCGCCATCGTTGCATCCGCATGAATGACCTGCCCCGCAGCCGATGCGCTCCATCCGGAGGTGCCGGAGAGAGCTACCGGCCCTTCGCGGGCCGCCTGAATGGCCTGCTCATACGCTTGCATGTCCCGGCTGAACCACATGATGTACATGGCGGTACCGAGCACGCCGACTCCAACGCCAATCGAGGATATGAGCCAGAGGTGCAGCCAGGGCGAACGGGCCGCCGGCGCATCGAGATCCGCGCCGTGCCCCGTACCCTCTCGCTCGGGATCGCGCATCTGGTCAGATGATACCTGGTCACTGTCCATTCCAACGCCTCCACCTGGTTAGAGATCGTGCGCGACCCTTGTCGCGAACCACCCGCCGGTCAGTGCAACCCGATACGCAAGCAAGTTGCGGTCCCGCATCCGAAACCTGGGCCGGCATGGGCGGATGTGGATCGCATGCGAGTACAGCCTGAAAAAACTGCAATGGACGGGTCACTGTTGCCTGCTAGGCAGGATATTCGTTACAAGGCGAAATCTCCACTTCCTGGCGGGGCTAATCCTGCGTCAGGGTCAGCGTACTTAGGAGGTCGGCCAGTGACAATCAGTTTGCCAGCCGGGTCAGCTTGCTCTCATCGTCCGGGAAGGCGAACAGTTGGGTCGACGACTTTGCGGGGTTTTTGGCCATGTAGGAAACGCCATGCGTGCAGCACTCTACGCCCGTGTCTCCAGCCACGACCAGCAGACCTTGCCCATGCAGACGGCCGAAATGCGCGAATACGCGGCGAGACGAGGCTGGGAAGTGGTTCTGGAAGTTGAAGATGTTGGATTCGGTGCCCGGGTCCAGCCGAAACGGGAGGAACTGATCAATGCGGCCAGGCGCCGCAGGATCGACCTGATCGTCGTGTGGCGCCTTGATCGATGGGGCCGATCGCTGCTCGACCTGATCTCGACACTACAGGCGCTGCTGTCACTCGAGGTCGGCTTCGTCTCCGTGTCGGACGCGCTCGATATGACGACGCCAGGCGGCCAGGCACTGACCGGCATGTTGGCGGTGTTTGCGGAGTTCGAGCGCGATATCCTGCGCGAGCGTGTCAAGGCCGGTATCGCTCACGCACGGCGCCAAGGCAAACCTCACGGACGGCCGCCCACCGTGACGTCTTGCGCTCCGCAGGCGCAAGCCCTTTTTGCGCAGGGACTCAGCAAACGGGAAATTGCCAAACGGTTCAACGTCAGCCGGACCTCCGTGCGACGTCTCGTCGGCTCTATCAGTGAACCGGCCGCGTAAGGCACGTTTTTATCGTCCACAACCTGTTCGGTATGCCGGTTGCAAAGCCGGAGGAACAACATGAAAGCACCTCGGACCGAACCCTTGCATGGACTGCCTGCGTGGCTGGAACAGAAGCGGGAGTTCGTTACCCGGCGGTGGGTCGAAGCGGTTCACGCGGACCCCACTCTCCAACAGGCCCGTCAAATTACTGCCGGGCAGCTGGTCGATCATGTGCCGGAGATCTACGCCGAAATCTGCGCCGCACTGAAAACCGGCCGGCAGGGAGAGATGCCAGTTACGCTTGAACACGACGCGCGCCGGCACGGTCATTTCCGCTGGATGCAGGGCTACCGGATGGATGAACTCTTTCGGGAAATGAACCTGCTTCAACAGGTCATTCAGGACGCGGCACGGGAATATTTCCTGGAAGGAGACATCCATCCTCGGACGGTCGAAGCGAGGGCACAGCGAACCATCCAGGAGCTATTCAGCGCGATGATCCAGAGTGCCATCGGGCAGCTACTGGAAGAACAGGACAGGCGCGTCGCCGAGTCTGTTCAGGCACGCGATCGCGCACAGGCTGCCGAACGGGACAGCAAGGAGCGGTTGCGCATTGCAGCTGCGGCAGCGGGATTGGGCATTTTCGAATGGGACCTGACGGAGCGACGCACACTCTGGGAAAATGCGCGGATGTATGAGATCACCGGACAGCGTCCCGAGGATGGCCCGCTATCAAGCGACGAGTTCATGCAAACCGTTGTTCATCCGGACGACGTCGCCGGACTGGCACAGAGCTTCGATGACGGGAAGGTGCCAGGCCGCCAGGTGCATACGTCCTTCCGGATCTTCCGGCGAGGTGATCAGGCTTTGCGCGTGCTCGAAATGTTCGGCCGCTTCCAGTTTCTGGACGACGGCGTCGCCCACTCCTGAAGAGTCATCGGGCCTTCCGGTATCTGGTTCAGCACGCCTGCCGCCAGGTGCATATCGTTAAATGAGGCAACGGTCGGTCGAATTCCCGTTCCCCGGTGCCATGTTTGATAGCGGCCACCAGACGTTCGACCCAACGATGGATTGAATATGCAGGGGACGCGCCGGTGTCTGACATCTACAAACTTCGTCTTACTCTCGTGCCGTCACCAGTCGACGAACCATTGTCGCGGACCGACGACGGTTTTCAGCAAGACATTCAACAGTTCTGTCACTTTGCGAAGGCTCAAGGTAGACGAATATCATCCCTGACACTCACGATAGATAGCGCTCAGGTGGCCGTGGTGGTGGAGTTTGCGCAGGTGTTGGCACCCCCAGTCGGTCCGGCGTTCGGTGCGGCGGTAGGCGCCTGGTTGCACGGGCGAGCCGGTCGCGAGGTGCGGATGAAGGCCGGTGACATCGAGATCGAAGCGAGTACGCCCGAACGAGCCATGCAGGCGCGTCAGGTTTGGGTCTATTGACCGTTTTCCATCTTACGGAGGGGGCATGCACATTCTCACGAGCGCGGGCCCGCTGGTTTCGCTGATCGCCGGCATCCTGATTCTCGCGGTGCCTCGCCTGTTGAACTACATCGTGGCGATCTACCTGATCATCATCGGGCTGCTCGGGTTATTCGGGGGACATCTCCACTGACCCGAAACCACCCGAAAAGGGCACGTCGCGAACATTGGCGTTTCTCAACAGTGGTTTCAGGTTATCAATCGGTCTGCTTGCCTGGAGCGCGGGCGCATCCGCGCACAGCATCGACACCGATTCTGGCACCCGAGCGCATCGACCCGCAGGTCGGGTCTGTTTTTCCGGCCGAGCTGTATCAAAACAGTAAATCTCGACATTTTGAGCGGTCGCCTTACCCTTGCCGAAGCCGTTGTAGGCCATTTTCGCAAGCCGATTTCGACAGCCATCGATAGAAGCGAACAGCGTTTCCGCGCAACGCTTGCCTTCGTCGTAACACGAGCGAGCGCGACGAGCCGTTCGCACACATGCGAGCCAGGAAAGCCGGTTCCACCTGCGACGAGGATATTCGCGAGGACTCTTTCGTCTTGCAAGCTCCGGTGTTAAGTCACGCGGCGTCATGCTGTGACCTGTAGCAGCGCGTCGTGCCAGTCCTGCACGAACCGGTCGATATGAAAGCGCTCGAGCGCCGTGCGGCGCGCGCCGTCGCCGAGGTGCCGCGCCTCGGCCGGATCGCGCAGCAGACCGACCATAGCGTCGACGAGCATCCTGACGTCGGTATGCACGAAACCGTTTTCGCCATTGTGGATCAGGGTAGCGAGTTCGGCCGTCGCAAGCCCGATGATCGGCATGCCGATCATCATCGCTTCGATGATCGCGAGGCCAAGGCTGGTCCAGCGGATCGGATTGAAGAAAAAACGATAGCGCGCACAAAACGCGGCAAGATCGAGATTGCCGATTTCGCCGATGCCGCCGAGACTCTGTGCGTCCATGCCGACGAGATCAAGCGGCACCTGGCTGCGGACCTGAGAAAAAATGTCCGCGCCCAGAGAGCGCCCACGCTGCGCGAGGTGATTGACGACGACGATCCCTCGCTCAAGTTCACCGCTGTAGTGCACACCTTCGGGCACCACGACGCCATGCTCGATCACCCGCGTCGGCGTGATGCCGTTGTCCCACATCAGCTGATTGAAATGCGTGACATGGACAAGCAGCGTGTGCGGATCGTCCACCCAGTGCCACTGCCCGAACGGACTTTCCTGCGGGGGATCGTGCTCGAGATAGACGCGCGGCAACCGGCGCTGCGCGGGCGACAACAGCGTCTCGCGGTCCCGCTCCCAGTGGCTCCTCTGCTGATAGAGAATCACGTCGAATTCGCGCGACGCGACGTCGTCGGCATTCACTTCGTGTACGTTGTCGTCCCACGGCAGCAAGCCGACCTTGCCCGCGTAACCAGTCGGATGATCGGGTTTCGTGACCAGATAAAAGTCGAACGGCGTCTGAGTGAGGTAGTAGAGGTAGTTGCCGTGCACGTGCCATGTCAGCACGCGAAGCCGGCGGCAGTTGCGCAGCATGATTAGTATCCTCCGTGAAAGGCGCCGATTCCATCGGCACGTGAAATAAGAATGGCGCTGCCGGTGTTGCGCGATCGTTGTGGGCAAGCTGCGCGCGGGCGGCGTCCACGACGCTCGCGAAGCTGACATTGAGCGCACATGGATGGTCATCGCTCTCTTGCGCGGCGCTCCCATTGCGCTACAGCGGGACTGGTCAGATCATGGCTCGCGCCGTCGAGGAATCCCGTGCGCGTCACTGTGCGTGATCGGGCACAGCCGACGGTGTGCTCGTCGGATCGCCGCCCTATGCTTTTTTCTCTGCATGCTGGATGTCGTCCGGATAATGCGGATCGTCGTCGGCAGGCTTATAACCGTTCTGCTCCAGTTTCTTCAGCTCGGCCTTTTGCGCCTTGCGGGTCGTTGTGCTGTTCCGTTGCGGCGACTGAGGCTGCTCCGATTGCATCTGTTGTGTTGGCTGCACCTGCTGGGTCTGCTGTGCCTAAGCAGGCTGTATGCCGAGGGAGATCAGTATTGCTATCGCGAGCGCACACTCGAACAGCACCAATGCCGCAATTCCACGGGTGCATTTGAGCGAGTTCTTTGTGCCTTCGATGGTGTTCATGCCGGACTCCTTTGAACTTTCTCTTACCGGTTGAGCAAGCATCCGTTGTGCCGCCTCTAATGAAGCAAATCGATAAGGCCGTCGAGCATACATTTCCCGCTAGCGATCCGCCGTCGATAGGTGGCACAGAAGCGCTGATGCTGCAGGCGTTCACTGACGGGGTCGGACACCGGGACGTTCGCCGCCAGATAGTCGCTCCGGCGGCTCTGAGGTCAGTACTTTTTAACCCGGCTGTTGCCTGCACACCGCCTGCAGGTGCCAGCAGCCTTCGACCGGCATGAGTCGGGTGGTCGATTGCCATGTCGCTGCGCCCTCGACAACGGACGTGCACTGATAGCGGTCCATATGCAGACCGCGCAGCGCGCACAGCGGCGTCTCCGAGCTGGGTGCACAGAGTAGGGTGAGACCGCCCGTGTCGTGTATCTCGCCGAACGGAGGAAGTTCGATTCCGTTACAAAGCTGTCGCGACCACGCTTGCTCGACGATATCGAGCCACAACACGGCGTAGTCGTGACTGACGGTCGGATCGGAACAATTGATCAGAATCGATAGGCGCATGCGGTTTCCCTTTGAGAAAGTTGTCCCTTGCCTCTGCGCGTTCTTACCCGCAACGCGCTCTTTTTGCAAAGCTTGCCGTGAGGCATGTAGATCGTCCATCAGCCGCAGAGTCCACTCGCCGCGTACGTATGTCTCCGCACGTGATCTGGATAGCGCAAGCATTCTTGATGCCGCGGACCGCGGTTAACGTCGAATTTCATTCATCGGTTTTTTCCGCATTCGATTGCCCCACCGCAGCGCAAAGCGCGTAGACGATCGAGCAGATAGAGGTTCGCCGGCGGGCCATGAGCAGCTAATTTTCGCTGCTGCGCATCCGCCCATACCAGTTCATCAACGCCGTGGCCGAGACACCATGGATCACCACCGACGCCCCGACAACGGCCAATGCAAGCGGCCCCAAGGGCATGACGTCGGCAGCAGCGCCATATTCGAGCGCGTACGCCAGGTAGTAAAACGAACCGATGCCGCGAATTCCGAACCAGCACGCCCAGCCGCAGGCGCAGGCCGATCGCAAACAGCGACACCAGCAGCGCGATTTCGGTGATGGTGCGCAGAAGGTGCGCGTCGGCGGCGATATCGAGGCGCAGCAGGTCGATGCCCGGCGGCCCGAGCCTGTAGTCGATGGCCAGATAGAACATCGCGGCTGCTACAGGGCAGCCGCCGCAAGGTCGTCGCCGCGATGCCCATAAAAACCAGCACCGCGCCGACGATGAGAAACCGGAGTGTTTCTTCGCGCATGGCCATCCGCTTGAGGCTGGCGCGCGAACATTGCGCGCGTTGCCGGTTGTGAAAGGCACGCATTCGGGCGCGATGCCCGGTCGCGCCCGCGCGCATGGCATCGGACGCTACCGGGCCGATGGTGCGCGCGGTGGCGCTTCAAGGCGCGCGTCCGAACGCCTCGCGTAATTTGCGCTTGGCCTGTTGCAACGTATCGCGGCGCTCCTTCGGCAGATTTCTGCCCGCGCGATTGATATAGAAGTTGAGCATCGACATCGCCGACTGGAACGGCGTGCCCTTGCGGCGGCGGCTCTGTGTCGACGAACGTTTGAGCGACTCCGCGATCGACTGCGGGCTACCGGTTTTGAAAATGTTGTGCTCGATATCCATCGCGTCACTGGTTTCCATCACGTGATGCGACCATTTCTGTCCGCTCTTCGTGGCGCCGCTTTTGGCGGCCTTCGCGCGATGGGCCGCGTGCGCTTGTGCATGCCGCTGGCGTGGCGGGCGTCCCCCTTTGCCGCGCGCGACTGGGCGTTTCGATTTGCCGCTGGTTTTCCTGGTGGCCATGGCTTTGCCTCGTATGAAGTCGGTTTGGCAAGTGCTTCGCGTTGCCTCTGTGCTCAATGCTTGCTCAAAGCGAAACGCGCGTGATACCGCGTCGGCGGCATGCCGCCACATCACGGCGGGCGCGGTCCGAATCTGACGCTGTCCGGACCAGCCCGCAACAGCGTCCGGATTACAGCTTCAGACCGCCGGCTTCCAGTGCATCCGAGGAGACCGCCGGAATCTCGCCGGCGCCCAGATCGTCGCGCCGGTCGAACGGGTAGCGTCCCCAGTACGGTTCGCTGCCGTAGTACTGGTGCACGGAGGTGGCCCACGCCTGATCCGCCATTGAAGGCCAGTGGTCCTTATCGAAGCCCGGCGCGTCTTTCACGCGCTTGGCCGTCATCGCCAGTACGAAGCACCTCTGTTGTGTATCGGGCGTCTGCGCGCGGCATGGAATGGCGAGCAGCTTGTCGTCGATGCCGAGAAAGCCGCCGCTCGACAACACGGCATATGCGATGCAGCCGGAGCCGACGTCGAGCATGATGTCTTTGATCTTGCCGATGTCTTTGCCGTCACTGCTGAGCACGTTGTTGCCGTCGAGGGTCGCCGCCGCCATCACGTCCGGCCCCGGGGCCGTCCGCGCTTGCGCGGCCACGGCCGACAATGCGCGCGCCCTGGCTCTGGCCCAGGTTGCCTTGTGTCTGTGTCTGGAACGGCATGATTTGCCTCCTCTACAGATTGGGTGCATGGGTGTCGCAGCAACGGGCGTTCCATTGGTTGCGCAGCCGCTGGCAGGGATCAACCCGCAACGAAATTCGATGCGCCGCGGTGCGGCTCGTGTAAAGGATGCTGGCGGGTTTGTAATTCTTTCGTATGAATAGACGAGGAGAACTGATGAATGGTTTTGACACGCGTTCCTGCGAATGCAGAAGGAAGCACGTCTCGCGCTGCATCGTTAGGGAATCGCCGACGAACAGGGGCATGACAGCGTTGCGCATGGTCCCTTATGCACGAACACGACGCGCGCCGCGTGCCAATGCTCTACACGCCTGGCATCACCGCTTTTTTCGCGAGCGCGCGCCCAGAAGGCACAGACCTTGCTCGATCCCGGGTGACAGCACGCAACAGTTGCGCTGCAAACGGAGGATGCCGCATTCACCTACGGAGACTTCGATGAAGGAGAGGGTGATGAGACACCTAACTAATCAAAGCAGGGGCAAACAGCTACTGATGGTGGCAGCGCTCGTACTGTTGACGGCCGCTGGCGGCTGCAAGCGCTCCACGAACTAGAGCACCGGCGCCGCGCTGGACAGCAGCGGCGTGATGGACGGTCACGCGGCCACCGCGGCGTCGGGCGCCAGCCAATGACATCGGTCCGGCGCCGATTTGCAGTAAGGCGGTCGGGGTTGAACGCCCGATGACCAGGAAGACGCCGGAGCAGAAATACCGGCAAGTTGGGGAGGTGGACAAGCGCGGACATACTGCTTCGGCTGTATCGATGCATGCGGCTCGGTTCTCGCGAGGGTGGGAATGAACGCATGCGCCTGCATCGTGGGAGATGCAATCATGGACTCAAGAATTCATTACCAGATGAATATCTTCGGCGGCGATTTCACGCACGTCAGAGAATGCTTCCTCGACTGGAAATCGCAGCCGCTCATGTACCGCTGGAACCAGCGGATGTTCGAGGGAAAACAGGAAGTGCGTCCTCTGTCGGGACGTGCGTTCAACAACGGCGAAGTCGCGCATCGGGCGCTCGAGCGCGTGTGTGGACCGGGCGATCCCTACGCGCTCGCCGCCGAGATTTGCGACGGCGAGCGCGATCTGTGGCTAGTGATGGCTGCGTTCGAAGAAGAAGCTTGAGGCGGTCCGCGCGCCTTGTCTCCTCTGCTCGCGGCCGCTAATCGGCGTGCTCAACGAGCCTGCCTCGCCGCACGCGAGGACGCCGCGTCAAAGGATGCCAACAGGCGAAAACAGGCAGCACCGATGGCAAAATCGTCTAAAAATAATCTGATCCGATCCTGATTTGAACAAGGAGAAGATAATGATTCGATTGATTGCATTAATGCTGATTGCTGGTACCGCAGTCCTGGCCGGCTGCAACACGGTGGCGGGCGCAGGCCAGGACATTTCGAAGGGAGGCCAGGCGATCAAGAATGAGGCACAAGAATCCAAGTAAGGGAACGAACTGAGCGAGTGCGCCAATGAAGTCAAGACCCGAAGTCAGGAACCCAGGGCTGTTAAGTTTTTCGGGCTGCGTAAGCGAAGCCCCGGGCACGCTCAAAGTTCATCGCGTTTCGATGCGCGGATGACGGCAAGGGTACGGAAGTGACTATTCGGCTGCCTATCGTCCGCAAGAGTCCCCAAGCACCCACCGCAGCCACGACGCACGGGAAATTACCGATGCGCATCCTGCTGGTGGACGACGACGCGGACGCCACCGAGGCGCTCGGCGCTGGAAGTTCACGAGGTCAAACTCGCGCAGAGCGGACCGGAAGCATTGTCGATAGTGGATTCGTTCACGCCGGACGTCGCCCTGATTGATATCAACATGCCTGGCATGCGCGGTCACGAGCTTGCTCGGCTGCTTTGTGAACGCGAACCATGTTCGACGAACAGACTGGTGGCACTGACGGGCTCCACTACCGCAGCAGAACTCGAAGCCAGCGAACGCGGATTCGACTGCCATCTCGTCAAGCCACTGTCGCTTGATGACCTTGCGGATGTTCTGCAGCGCTCATAGGACAACGTAAGCATGCGGTTCGACGCCGCCACAAAGCCTCGGAGGGGCGCTTTAGAAAGCGAGGCGAGATTGTGGCCGAATCCGCCACCACGTCGTCAGTTCGGGAGGCACCGACGACGCAGGCCGAAACCGCACCACTTCCACAGGGACTGGTGACACCCGCAACACACTCGCAGGTGATTATTGTGCCTGGCTACTTTGACTGGAGTCGGATTGCGAATGCGGATTTCGTACAATAAGACCGTGATCGTCCGTCATATCCAGGCGAACTTTGGACTCCACAATATCGCAGTTGAAGACACCGTAGCCGGCTGAACAACGCCGATACCCGAATGACGGGAATGACCGATTAACTGGCGCTCGCTTGATAGGCCAAACAAGGATTATCTGGTGTCACACGAGACGATCTATCGGAGACTCTATATACAGGCTCGTGGCGCACTAAAGAAGGAATTGCCGGAGCACTTGCGGCGTCCACGAGCCATGCGCCGTTCACGCCATTACACGGCGAAGACGGATGAGCGCGGCAGAATCTGTGACGCCGTATCGATCAGCGAACGCCCTGCCACGGCCGCTGACCGCGCGATACCGGGCCACTGGGAAGGAGATCTGCTGTTTGGCAGCGCAAACAGCCAGATAGCGACTCTGGTCGAGCGTCAAACCCGGTTCGTGATGCTGGTGAAGATCGCCGGCAAGGATACAGAGACCGTCATCAACGCGCTGATCAGTCACGCCCGCAAGCTGCCCGACGAACTGTACAAATCACTGACGTGGGATCGGGGCAAGGAGATGGCTGACCATACGCGCTTCACCGTGGCTACTGACATCCAGGTGTACTTCTGCGATGCGCATAATCCATGGCAACGTGGCTCGAACGAAAACACGAATGGCCTCCTGAGACAGTATTTCCCGAAGGGAATTGATCTCTCCGTGTATTCGCAGGCAAAACTCAATGCCGTCGCCAGGCGGCTCAACGAACGTCCACGGAAAACTCTAAACTTCGATACACCGGCTGAAAGGTTTCATCAATCTGTTGCATCGACCGGTTGAATCCGCAAGACGAAACGGCCGTCGTCGTGCATTACGTCGGTCGTTATGGGCGAACTGCGCTACCTGCGTGTAGCTGCTGGAGGTCGATTTGCCCTGCTGGATTGTGGGATGCCTCGTGCAGGTCCGTTCCGCTGGTCTCGGGCAAGAAGAGGGCGGCACCGAATGCGACGGCGTAGGCGCACAGAGCGCACGTGGCCATCGCCGTGCCGAGCGACAAAGACGCGGCGAGGAGTCCCGTCGTCGCCGGAACGATGGACCCGAAACCGCGCCCACCTCCGAGGCAAAAACCCTGACCACTGGCCCGAATGTTGGTCGGGAATAATTCGGCGAAGGTCGGAAGCATGCCAGACGCCAAAGCGGCCTGAAAAGCGCCCAGAAAGAAGCTGAGCGCGATAGTGACGGCGGCCCCTATCGGAGCGAGCAAATAGGCGGCGACGTTCGCGGCTTGAAGGACCAGGAACGCCATGAACGCCGGTCGTCGGCCCACGCGGTCCGACATCCACCCGTAGAAGAACGGCCCGACAAGGGAACCCAGGATATTAAAGGCGAGATAGCCAGCGCTCGTCGCGACCGAGAGGTGCAATGCGGTGCGTAGATAGGTCGGCAACCAGGTGATCATGACATACGCTCCCCCGTAGATGCCCGTTGCCATGACCACGGCGGCCACGGTGCGACGCAGGTGAGCTCGGGCGAAGATCTCCCAAAACGGCGCTTGCATGGCCCCACTGTCGCGAGCCGCTTTCGCGTCGGAGTACACGCCCGACTCGGGCACGAGGCGGCGGATGAAGAAAACCAAGCCGGCCGGCAAGATGCCGATAGCGAAGAACACGCGCCATCCAATCTGCTCGGGGAATAGTGAGGCTATGACCGGCAATAGTGCGACCGAGATAGCATAGCCGAGGGCATAGCCACTCTGAACAGAGGCAGCGACCCGGCCACGCAGCGCGGGCCGGATGACTTCGCTGATTAGCACGCCACCCACGGCCGCTTCGCCGCCGTAGCCTAGGCCTTGCATGAAGCGGATGCCGAACAGCACGGGAAACGAGTTGGCGAAAGCCGCGGCGACGGTGAAGATAGCAACCCACAAGATGGTGAACTGCAACACCCGGACGCGCCCGATTCTGTCGGCAAGAATTCCCGCACCCCAGCCGCCGATGGCAACCCCCAAGAGCGCCGCGGTGGCTAGATAGCCTACTTCTGGGCGAGTCAGGCCGAGCGTCGCGATCAGGGCCGGAATCACCAGCGAAAAGATAGTGGCGTCCATCGAATCGAGGCCAAGTCCAGCGAAACAGGCCCAGTATGTGCGCCGCTCAACAGGCGTGAGATTAGAGTACCAACCCAGACGCATTTTCTGTCCCTCTCAATTGCAGTGGAGTCGCGCTCGATGCTTCGGCGCCGTTTGGCGAGTCACACGAGCTGCCTGATTGGCGCGCCTGTGGACGACGTAGTCAATCGCACGGTGAGTGATGGCCGTAGATCTCAGAACGGGCGATTGTTCGAGGATTGCCGGGGGCATCGGATGGCCGCAGGCACGTCGATCAGCTTCAGTTCGAAGCGTACCGTCCCGCCGGGTGCTAGAAGGTGGATCGAGCAAGCTGCTATCAAGAGATTCGAACCGCCGTCTTGGAAGCACGATAGCGAAGTGGCGTGCGGCTTAAAAAGATCGGGTTAACCACATGCAATGACGCTCGCGTTCGGTTTTTTGCGTTTCCGCATACGAACCAGGGGGACCGGAAGTCCGCGAGGAGCCCCAACCGCAAAGACTCCGCGCGATTTTTCTGCATCTGAGAGGCAATCTTCGCGCCCCCTTGCTACAAGACCACGCAATAAGTAAATCAGATGGGGCGAGCAGGAAGTCGCAATAAAACCGGCGTGCGTCGTACAGCGACTCCGTGCCGTATTCATTTCGACCGGTGACGTTGGGCAGGTCGGTCCCAAGTCCCACAAATCTGGAGGGAGGTTCGCTCGCGCGGCACGCCCCCTCGGCCTGGAGTTCGCGAGGGTGAACGTCGCTTCATCGACTTTGGCCGACCTGTCCAGGCTCATACATTGCATGCCAGAGACGGTTCCATATGCCGATAAAGGCTCGCCTGTTCATCGGCGTGCTCGTCGAGCGTTTCGAGCAGAATAGGTACGAGCGGCATTGGACCGTATGACAGACGGATAAACACGACTCACGCCTGTCGCTTCTCCAGCTTCCCACCAACTGCGAAAGAGATTCCCTTTTCTGCTCTGTTTTGCGGAGTTTGGGAAATATACACTCGGTTCAAAGTCATGCAAGAACTCTGCTGGAGACGTGCAAGGCAGCAAGCAGCAACCTCTACCAAGCAGGCTTCTCCACGTTGAGAGACCATCGCTGCAAGTCGGCGTATGCATTATCACGCAGGCCGGTCGCACAACGAGGCAGCTTCAGTTCAGATGCCACACCCAGAAGGCATTGGCAGCGCCGTCTTCGTAATCGGTCTCAGGTGCATGGCAAGATTTTAATCGACCAGGGTATCGAGTAGGCGCCCCTTTAATGGGAGGCGTCAGCAGAGCGTCCTTGATCACCGGAAACAAAAGGCAGTACCAGATTGCCACGGGCTAATTCTAACCAGATGTGCAATTAACAAATTAACTACGCATAACTAAATATATAGGAGATGATATGAAAAAGGTCCTGTGTGGCTTGGTTGCAGTGACTGCGGCGGCGTCGGCAAGTGCGCAAAGTAATGTCACGTTGTATGGCATCGTCGATAACGGCCTTCAGTATGAAACGGGGTTGCCGAAAGGGAACGTGTTCGGTGCACAAAGTGGAGGGTGGGCTCAATCCCGCTTTGGTCTCAAGGGCGCCGAGGATCTTGGCGCTGGTACGCAGGCAATTTTCCAGCTTGAGTCGCGTCTGAATACGCAAAACGGAACCGTTGCGAACGGCACGTTCTTCGCGGGCCAGGCGACCGTTGGCGTGCGCAATGATACGTGGGGCCAGTTGAAGGCCGGGAATATGGGTTCAGCCGAAATCAGCCAGTTTTCGGGCGATGTTGATCCTCAGCAGACGAAGAAGTACGCCATTGGAACGCTGGTGCGAGGGCGAATTTTCTCGCAAGCAGGCAATGGTATCGAATATCTGTCGCCGACGATCGGAGGCTTCACGCTGCAGGGCCAATATGACCTGACAAATTCGCCGAAGTGGAACGCCGGCGATCCAGGCAGCGCGCCGAGCCAACTGGGAACGTCGACCGGTCTCGGCAGCGCGCAGGGACGCTCCGACGGTATCAAGCTATCGTATCAGGGTAGCGGCCTTTTCTGGCAGGCGACGTACGATGAGATTCGCGATCCAAACGGGCAGTTCAGCAACGTGTATTTGACCTCGCGTTCCATTCTCACGGGTGCGAGCTATGCATTTGGTCCTGTGCTGGCTTTCGTTGGATATCAGCATCTCAGCGCGCCGGATGCATCGATCGCAGGGTATTTTGGTGAAGCAACGCCGCCTGCGTTGCCGGCCGGCACAACGTTGCCGACTGCGGTGAATCACGTATGGGTTGGGGCGATCTGGCACACAACCCCGGCACTCGCTGTTTCCGGCGCGGTCTACCACGCGAACGCCAACAATGGCAATGGCAACGGGACACTTTATACGCTTGGCGCAAACTATTCGCTGTCCAAGCGAACGCTCCTGTACACCGAACTGGCCTACCTCCATAACAGTTCGACCTCGAACCTGGGTCTGGACAGTGGACTCTTTGGTCCGAACACCAACAATGATCCGATCAATGGCAGTCCAACCAGTAACAATCCGAATTACGGCAAGAGTCAGTTCGGGGTGATCACGGGCATCGCAACCCAGTTTTGACGGGACGGCGGACCGGGTTCGGGAAAAGCTTGTATCTAGAACCTCGTTCGGCACACCCGGACGCCTTTCCCGAGGATTGCCAACCAGCATTCGCGACGCAGGCTGGCCTCCCGCTGGACGGTTTGCCGCTGAGGGAATGGACGGCCGCCGGTCACCTGTCTGCCGTTGTCCTGAACGTTGGACCCTTCAACATTGTCATCAGCGAAATCGGCTCGCGATGTGCTCCGGAATATTCTCGGGCGTCACGACGACGACCGATGAAGACGACGATACGGCCGACGCCGGTAGCAGCTTGTGGAAGTGCAAGACGTGTTGGCATGCCGACCGCATGTCCTGGCGTAGCTCATGATGCAGAATCGCCTGGACCTTACCTTCGCGAAGGAGATGCACGTTGTCCCTATCAAGGTCGTGTCCAATGAAGCACACTGAGGACCGCTGTCGCGCTTCGAGCGCTCGAAGAATGGCGACGTTTCCGCCCCCCATGGAGTAGACCGCGTCGATTTCGGCATGTGTGGCGATGACATCGAGGACGCGTTCTTCGGTGAGCGTGTCAAGGCCGTGGCCGCCGCTGGCATCGATCAACGTAAGCTGCGGATATCGGGTTCTCAACGCCCGTCGAAAGCTTATTTCGCGTTCCTCTTCACCCCGGAAGTGTTCATCGCTCATCGTAATTAAAACGTTGCCAGGCCGTGGACCCAGCCACTGGGCGACAAGGTATGCCGCAGTGGCGCCTGCGACCCGATTGTCCGGCCCCGCATAGGCAATGCGTCCGGACAATGGGATATCGGTGAAGGTCGTGATGACGGGAATGCCGCGCTGCTGCAATTCGCCTATTGCTTTCGCAATCTCGGGAACATCGCGGGCCTTCAGAAAAACCCCATGGCTTCCTCTGCGTCCAATCGACTGAAGAGCTTCGATGACCTCATCCGTTGTCATTGTTTCGCGCATCAGGAAACGCGGTCGAAGGACGGCCGGGTGCAGCAGGGGCAATTCTGCCTCAAGTGCATCCTTGATCTCGTCGGCAAAGCGCGCGGGGGCTTCTACGACCACGTCAACCATGAGCTTCCGCCCGGTGTTTGCCAGGTTCAGCTCCTGCTTCTCAAGTTCTTTTATGGCTTGCTCAACCCGATTGCGAGTGTGCTCCCGGACGTTTGCGCGTCCATTCAGCACCCTGTCTACAGTTGCCACTCCGAGCCCTGCCTGAAGCGCGATTTCCTTAATCAAGAATCGGTGAGCCAATCCGGCCCTCCTTTGCTGATAGTTTTTTGATGCATTTCTGAGGCTTCGCTTGGTGCCTTCCGCGCTATCCTACATCGAAAATAGGAGAGACGGATGGACTGCGAACGCGGAGACAATCTCACCGAGCGAACTAATTGGTATCGCGAAAGCGACTGCCAGTTGGGCGACTTCGTAAAGGCGCTCGAAGCGGACGGAGAGCGACCGTTGCGCTACGCCGCAAGGTCGATTCAGGCGATTCCTGTATACGAATGCTGCGATTTGGAAGAGGTTGTCTCATCCGATGAGAGGATTCGGCTACTGTCGGAATGGGCCGGGGTCCTGCGGGATGGCGCAGGGGTCTTCGTGCTCAAGCGCGCGATTACCGATACCCGATGCGTGGACGAGGCGACAGCAGTCTTCGAGTCGATTATTGAAGCGGAGAAGAAGTCGGGGCCGGCAGCTGACCATTTCGCGAAAGCAGGCGCGAACGACCGTATCTGGAACGCCCAGGAAAAACTCTGCGTTACCGCACCGGGGGTCTTCGCCAGGTACTTTTCAAACCAGTGGCTGACGGCGGCCGCCGAGGCATGGCTCGGCCCGTGTTTTCAGGTTACGTCCCAGGTCAATGTTGTCAGGCCCGGTGGGGAGGCACAGCAAGCCCATCGTGACTACCATTTGGGCTTCCAGACGGCTGAGGTGGCCGCGTCTTTTCCCGCGCACGTACACGAGATGTCGGCTTTCCTCACGTTGCAAGGTGCCGTTGCGCACAGCGATATGCCCATTGAGAGCGGTCCGACCAAGCTCCTGCCTTACTCGCAGCGATACGCTCAAGGCTATGTGGCCTGGCGTAGAGCTGATTTCCGGGAGTATTTCGAGAACAACTTCGTCCAGATGCCGCTTGCCAAGGGCGATGCCATCTTCTTCAATCCGGCGCTATTTCACGCAGCCGGCTCGAACCGAACGAGCCACGTTCAGCGCATGGCAAACCTGCTTCAAATCTCGTCAGCTTACGGTCGGGCGATGGAAGCTGTGAATCGAACGCGTATGTCCGAGACTCTCTTCCCTGTCCTTCGAGACCGGCTGAAGACCGGCAGCATGACCGAGCTCGAGGCGCTATCCGTAATTGCATCGTGCGCCGAAGGCTACTCTTTCCCGACAAACCTGGACAGAGACCCGCCTTTCAAGGGACTCGCGCCGGAAAGCCAAGGCGAGATGATGGTCCGGGCGCTTCGGGAAGATTGGGCGCCGACCAGGTTTGCGCGAGCTCTCGCCACGCATGCGTGGCGTCATGGGACTGGCGAATCCGGCCAACTGATAGATTCTTGATGTATTTTAGTGATAAAAAGATGCAGTAGCAGCACTACTATGATGCCAACGCGATACACAAAATGACTCAGCGAAATCGCGCGTGCTTCCGTATCCGGCTCGGATGCGGGCTGAGACAAGGCGTAACGGTGCAAGGGCATGGACCAGTTCAAGGAACTACAACTGTTCGTCGAGGTGGCGGAGACGGGCAGCATCAGCCGAGCTGCGGAAGCTACCGAGCTTTCCATCTCGGCGGCGAGCCGGTATCTGATTTCGCTGGAGACGAGACTCGGAGTCCACCTGGTACGGAGGACGACCCGCAACCTTTGCCTGACTGAGGCCGGCGCCGAATTTCACCGGCGGTGCAGATCTATCCTTGCTGACCTTGGCGAAGCGGAGGCTGTAGTCAAGGAAGCGGTTGTGCGTCCAAGCGGCGTTCTTCGCGTTACAGGTTCTTTGTCGTTCTGCATGCTGCACATCGCGCCGATGCTTCCTGATTTCACGGCGCGTTACCCCGACATCACGGTGGACGTGGTAGCGGCCAACCGTTACTGCGACATTATCGAGAACGGCATCGACGTCGCGATTCGTACGAAAGTCCTTGAGCCAGACAGCAACATCACGATTAGAAGACTGGCGTCAACGCGCCGGATTCTGGCTGCTTCGCCAGGCTACATTGAGGCGAACGGCTGCCCCCAATTCCCAGCGGAGCTCGTGAAGCACAGCCTGCTGAACTATCAACTTGCCGACAATCCACGCGAGCTTTCGTTCACACGAGGGCGCGAAAACGTTGTTGTCAAAGTAAAGCCATTGGTCGAGTCGAATGACGGCCAGATATTGCGCGTCGCCGCGCTCGACAACATGGGCATCCTCGTACAGCCCAAATACATCATCTACGACGACGTCAAGGCCGGTCGCCTTGTCCCGGTGCTCGACGACTGGGACCTTCCTCGGCTCACCATGAACATCGCGTTTCAGACCCGCTCGCATCTTCCGGTGAAAGTACGGTTGTTCATTGATGCGCTTGTGGAGCGGTTCCAGCGGAACGACTACGAACGGCATTGGACGGCGTGAGGCCTGTGCTCACCGCAGTTGAGGCGTCTTCCCACTCAGCGCGAAAGACTTTCCCTTTCTAGCTCTGTTTTGCCAACCACGGCGAATATAGACTCGTCTCAAAGCTGCAGAAAAGATTGATGGAGACACTCGATGCAAAGCGCAACCTCTACAGTTCAGTCCACGTCGCCGTACTTCGATGAAGCTCGCTCGGCCGAAGTCGTCAATGCACGCATGAGCGAAGACGCCGACGCTCGCCTGCGCCAGGTGATGTCGGTCCTGGTCAAGCATCTTCATGCTGCGGTCAAGGAAATTGAGCCGACCCATGAAGAGTGGTTCACCGCCATCCGCTTCCTGACCGAGACTGGGCAAATGTGCACGGACTGGCGGCAAGAGTACATCCTGCTCTCGGATATCCTCGGCGTCTCGATGCTCGTTGATGCAATCAATCATCGTCGCCCGAGCGGTGCTACGCCGAACACGATTCTGGGCCCGTTCTACATCGCCAACGCACCCGCATATCCGAACGGCGCGAACATCTGCCTGGATGGGAAGGGCGAGCCCATGGTTGTCGAAGGTCGGGTAACCGATATCAAGGGAAACCCGATTCCGAACGCGAAGCTTGAGGTGTGGCAGACCAACGACGACGGCTTCTATGACGTGCAGCAGAAAGGCATCCAGCCCGATTCCAATCTGCGCGGCGTCTTTACGTCGGATGCTGAGGGCCGCTACTGGTTCAAGTCCGTCAAGCCCCGTCACTATCCGATTCCGTCGGACGGCCCGGTGGGTAAGCTGCTCGCTGCAATGGGTCGACACCCGAACCGAGCTGCTCACCTTCACTTCATCGTGACCGCGCCTGGTTTTGACCCGGTCATCACTCACATTTTCACGCCCGACTGCCCGTATCTCCCCGAAGACGCGGTCTTCGGCGTCAAGCGCGAACTCATCGCCGAATTCAACAAGATTGACGACCCGGAAGCGGGCAAGCGCGTCGGGTTCTCGTCGCCGTTCTGGACTGTTTCGTGGGACTTCAGTCTCGCGACGTCCACCAAGCCCACACGGGCAATCCCGTAATCGTTTGGGGCGCGGGAGCGTGCCACCGAAAAACCGATGACATTGAGAGACAAGGAGTACTACATATGAGCGCGAAGAAAGAACTGCTGGCTGCGTACTGGACCCTCGCTGGCGACGTTTATCCGTGTGCACCCAACGAAATCAGCCCGTTCCCGTTGCGCGACCGCTGCGAAGCGGCTATGCGTGCAGGCTGGAGCGGCATCGGCCTCATTCTCGATGACCTCGAATACAGCATCGGGAAGTACGGGGTGTCCGGCGTCAAGAATATGCTGGATGACACGGGCATGAGGTACTTCGAACTCGAAATCCTCATGGACTGGTACTTCGACGGAGAGGCGCGTGTCAAGTCGGACGATTGCCGTCGCCGTTTCATCGAACTGGGCGGCGAACTGGGCATGCGCAATCTGAAAATCGGCGCAAACCCCTTCGACAAAAATCCGGCCGACTTTCCGCGCATGACCGACGAATTCGCGAAACTTTGCCAGGACGTGGCGACGGTTGGCGCGACGGTCGCAATCGAGTTCATGCCATTTTCTCCCATCCGCAACGTCGCTGAGGCACTGAAGGTTGCTGAAGGCGCCAACCAGCCCAACGGGGGGCTGATGGTCGACCATTGGCACGTAGCACGCGCCAAGACGCCATATAGCGAGGTTGCGAAAATTCCCGCGCACTTCATAAAAGGTGTTGAGTTGGACGACGTCGGCGCACACGTCAAGGGCTCGCTGTTTGACGACTCGACTTTTAACCGCCAGCTTTGCGGCGAAGGTGCCGGCGACTGCCCGGCCTTTGTTGATGCCTTGGAACAAGCAGGCTGCACGCTCCCGTACTACGGCGTGGAACTCATCTCGGAGGTGCACCGGAAATTTCCGCTCGACGAGATGGCAAAGCGCGCTTACGACACCACCATCGCGCAGTTCCCGGCGAAAAGCGCAACTTCCGCCTGACTCTCTTGACCTTAAACGACAAAGTATTTGTGGAGACTCACATGATTCGAATCGCCGTACTCGGTGCAGGCCGCATTGGTCGCATTCACGCTGGCAACGTCGCCGCGAGCCCGAACGCACAACTGGTCGTGGTGGCAGACCCGGTCGAAAGTGCAGCCAGGTCGTTGGCTACCCGTCTGGGCTGTGAAGCCTCGACGGAGCCCTCGGCCGTCCTTGAGCGCAAGGATATAGACGCAGTCGTCATCGGCACGCCCACGGACACGCACATCAAGTTCATGCTTGAGGCCGTCAAGCGCGGCAAGGCTGTTCTGTGCGAGAAGCCCATCGACCTGGACATGGACAAGTCGCTTGCCGCAGCAAACGAGGTCGAGCGTCTGGGTGGTCGCGTCATGCTGGCTTTCAATCGCCGGTTCGACCCGACGTCGCAAGCGTTCCGCAAAGCGATAGACGCAGGTGACGTTGGCGAAGTGCGTCAGGTCATCATTTCGAGCCGGGACCCGGGCATGCCTCCCCGCGACTATGTCGAGCACTCGGGCGGTATCTTCCGCGACATGGTTATCCACGACCTGGACATGGCCCGCTGGCTGCTCGGCGAGGAGCCGGTCGAAGTGATGGCCATGGCCAGCCGCCTCATCGACGAGTCGCTTGAAAAACTGACTGACTTCGATACGGTGATGGTTCAGTTGCGCACCGCCTCGGGCAAGCAATGTCACATCAACTGCTGCCGCGAAGCCGTGTATGGCTACGACCAGCGCATGGAAGTGTCGGGTTCCAAGGGCATGCTCCTGCAGGAAAACCTCCGTCCTTCGACAATTCGTCGCTGGTCGAAGGAAGCCACGGACGTGCGGGAGCCGCTGCTCAACTTTTTCCTCGAGCGCTACGTGGAAGCATACAAGGCTGAGCTCGAAGCTTTCGTCGAGGCACTGAACACGAATTCACCGCTGCCGACGTCTGTGCAGGACGGGCTGAAGGCGTTGCGCCTGGCAGATGCCGCACTCGAGTCCGCGTTGTCGGGAAAAACAGTCAAGGTGTAACCAGGAATCCGCAGGAGATAAGAGTCATGACGCGAAAAATGGGTCCGAACGAAACGCTTGGCGTGGCATGTCTTGGAATCACTCACCCGCATACTTCCGGGCGAGTCAAGGCAATCCAGCGTCGTACCGATGCAAAAATGCTGGGGGCGTGGGATACAAGCCCGCTGCTCACGCCATTCGTCGACGCCCTCGGTATCGAGGCGCGCTCAAAGGAAGATATCCTGGCGGACGAGAATGTGCATGTCGTGCTGGTCCACTCCAAGAGCGAGAAAATGGCCGACCTGACCATTGAGGCGCTCGAAGCGGGCAAGGCAGTGTTGTGCGAAAAGCCCGCTGGCCGCAGTTCGGTCGACGCCAGGCGCATCGTCGAAGCGGTGGAGCGTACTGGCGGACTCGTGCAAGTCGGCTATTGCTGGCGTTTCGCTCCTTCGGTCGATGCCATGCAGGCTGCCCTCAAGAGCGGTCGTCTCGGGAAAGTCGTGCAGGTGCGCGCCCACGGAGGCTGCTCACATGACGAAGCGGGCACTGCGCACATGACTCAGCCAGGCGATATCGGCGGCGCAGTGTTCGTTATCGGCTGCCACCTCATCGACCGCATTCTTTTGCACTTCGGCCTGCCGCGCTCGGTGAACGCCCGAATCACGAAGTTTCCGAATTTTCACGGTGACGAATCGCGTGAAGATGCGGCAGGTGCAGTGCTGAACTACGAAGACAAGATTGTCACCGTCGACTTCATGTCGTGGGACGTCCTGCCGTGGACCGAGAGCTGGGACATCACCGCCTACGGGACGGAAGGCATCATGTCTTCCCGCTCGCTGCCCGCGAGCTACAAGATTTATGACGTTGGCAAAGGCGCCCATCCGGAAGGCTGGACCGAATGGCAAGAGACCAGCTTCCCTGAAATCTGGGCGACGAAAAAGACAGAGTATTCGCCCGATATCGCTGAAATCGGCAATCCGGTTTACTTCGACCGTGAGTCGAACGCGTTCTTCGACGCAATGCGCAACGGCACGCAGTCGGTTGTGCCTGCCATGCAGGCGTACAACATCAGCCGTGTCATCGAGGCCATGTTCGCTTCGTCCAATGAAGCCGGTGCAGAGGTCGTTATCGGTTAAGAGTTTGAATGGCTGACGCCCTCGAGCGTCGGCCGGGGATTCCGCACTTCACAAAACGAAATCATAGATACGTATTACTAAATAGGAGATGATGTGATGAAGATTCTGAAAAGTGTCGCGCTCATTCTGGCCGCTTCGGCAGCTTTCTCGGCTATGTCTGGTGCTGCTTTCGCCCAGGATAAGGGCGTTGTTGGAATTTCGCTGCCTGACAAGACCGAATCGCGGTGGATTACCGACGGCAAAAGCATGGTCGATGCACTGAAGGCGAAAGGCTACTCGTCTGACCTGCAGTACGCGAACTACGACGTTCCGACGCAGGTGAACCAGGTCGAGAACATGCTTGCGAAGGGTGTCAAAGCGTTGGTCATTGCACCGATTGACGGCAAGACTTTTTCTGACGCCCTGGCGCTCGCCCAGAAAAAAGGCATCAAGGTCATCTCATATGACCGCCTGATTAGCCAGACCAGGAATGTCGACTACTACGCTACCTTTGACAACTACGGCGTCGGCGTCCTGCAAGCACAGAGTATTGTCAGCGCCTGGCAGAAAGCTGGCAGCAAGACCCCGTTCAACATCGAAGTGTTCGGTGGTTCCTCGGACGATAACAACGCGCATATGGTCTACGCGGGTGGCATGTCCGTTCTGAAGCCGTACATCGATAGCGGCAAGTTCGTGATTCGGAGCAAACAGATTGCCTTCGAAAAAGTCGCGACACGCAATTGGGATGGCGCGACCGCTCAGGCCCGGATGGACAACTTGCTGAGCGCATTCTATGGCAAGGACCATCTCGATGCGGTCTGGGCGCCAAATGACGCGTTGGCGATTGGCATTATCTCGTCTCTCAAAGGGGTGGGATACGGGTCGGGTCAGCAAGCGATGCCTGTCATCACGGGACAGGACGCGGACGTACAGAACGTGAAGAACATCGTTCGAGGTGACCAAACGTCAACCGTGTTCAAGGACACGCGCAAGCTCGCCAGCGTGGCGGCGGACATGGTCGACGACGCGCTGACCGGCAAGCAAGTGCCCGTCAACGACACGAAGAGCTACAACAACGGAGCGAAAATTGTTCCGACCTACCTCGTGAAACCTATCCTGGTCGACAAGGCTAATTACCAGTCTGAGCTGGTGACCAGCGGTTACTACACGCAGGGCCAACTTAAGTAAGGCATCTGAACGTCAGCGTGTCGGGACCCACAGCGAGTGGGACCCGCTTCACGCAGGCACGCTCCCGAGCGTGACCAATCGGAGGAGTTTGACCATGGATACCATTCTGGAGATGCGCGGAATTCAGAAGAGCTTTGGTGCAGTCAAAGCCCTGAACAACGTAAATCTGAGGGTACGGCAGGGCGAGATTCACGCCATTTGTGGAGAAAATGGCGCCGGAAAATCGACCCTGATGAAAATCCTCAGCGGCGTCTATCCACACGGCTCTTATTCTGGCGACGTCCTTTACGACGGTCAGGAGCGGGCATTCGCCGATATTTCCGATAGCGAGGCGGTCGGAATCATCATCATCCACCAGGAGCTCGCCCTCGTACCGATGCTCTCGATCACCGAGAACATCTTTCTTGGTAACGAGCAGTCGAAGCGCGGCATCATCGATTGGCAGGTATCGCGTGCGAAGGCCAAGGGGCTGCTGGCGAAGGTGGGGCTCACGGACTCCCCGGATGCAGCAGTCGGCACGCTCGGCATTGGCAATCAGCAGCTTATTGAAATTGCCAAGGCGTTATCGAAAGAGGTTCGCTTGCTCATTCTCGACGAGCCTACGGCCAGCTTGAATGAGAAAGACAGTGACACGCTTCTCACTCTGCTACTCGAGTTGAAATCGCGTGGCGTCACGTCAATCATCATCTCGCATAAGTTGAATGAGATCTCGCGAGTCGCGGACGGTATCACCGTGATTCGTGATGGCTCGACGGTTGACGAGCTCGACTGTAAAACTGAGAGCGTAAGCGAAGACCGCATCATCAAGGCGATGGTCGGTCGGGAGATGTCCGACCGCTACCCGCCACGCACGCCGGACATCGGCGAAATAATCTTTGAAGTCAAGGATTGGCGTGTCCAGCATCCCACACAGCGGGACCGTGCGGTTATCAAAGGTGTGAACCTGGCCGCGCGTAAGGGCGAAATCGTCGGTATCGCCGGGCTGATGGGTTCTGGACGTACAGAGCTTGCCATGAGCGTCTTTGGCGAGACGTATGGGCAAGACATCACGGGCCAGGTTTTGATACATGGAAAGCAGGTTGACGTTTCCTCGGTTCAGAAGGCCATCAAGGCGGGCATTGCCTACGTGACGGAAGACCGCAAAGGCAACGGTTTGCTCCTCGACGACAACATCAAGCGAAACATCACGCTCGCGAACCTTTCGGGGGTCTCTAGATTAGGCATCGTCGACGAGCACGAGGAGATAACGGTTGCGACTGATTTCCTAAAGAAGCTTCGAATTCGCGCTCAAGGCGTCACCCACGTCGTTGGGAACCTGTCGGGCGGAAACCAGCAGAAGGTCGTGTTGAGTAAATGGCTGTTCTCTGAACCGGAAGTGCTGATTCTCGACGAGCCCACGCGAGGCATCGATGTGGGAGCGAAGTACGAGATTTACAACATCATCAATCAGGCGGTTGCGGCAGGTAAGTGTGTGGTCATGATTTCCTCGGAAATGCCCGAACTTCTTGGCATGTGTGACCGCGTTTATGTCATGAACGAAGGCCGGTTCGTCGGCGAATTCACCGCAGAAGAGGTCTCGCAGGAAAAAATCATGCGAGCGATTATGCGAAATGGAGGTATCGAAAATGCGTAAGTCACTCTCTCCCGCGGCCGCCGAAGGCACCGAGATCAAGAAAAGTGAAGTTTTTGGTGTGGCCAAGCGTATTGGCAGCGAGTATGGACTGCTTCTTTCGCTCGTCATCATCATGGTGTTCTTCCAGATTTCGACGAGCGGCGTACTGATGCAGCCGCTCAATCTGACCAACCTGGTGCTTCAGAACAGCTACATCGTCATCATGGCTCTTGGAATGCTCATGGTGATTGTTTCAGGTCACATCGACCTCTCCGTCGGTTCAACGGCCGGTTTGGTAGGCGCGTTAGCGGCAGTATTGATGGTGCAGTATGACGTCAACTATATCTGGGCGACCATCATCTGTATCGCGGCCGGCGCGCTGATTGGCGCCTTGCAGGGCTACTGGATTGCGTTCTGGCGGATGCCGTCGTTCATTGTGACGCTAGCCGGCATGCTGGTTTTCCGTGGCATGACAAACCTCGTGCTCCAGGGTCAGTCCATCGGCCCGTTCCCTGATGCATTCGGCGCCGTGAGTTCGGGTTTCATCCCTGACCTCTTTAACGGACAGACGCTTCACATCACCTCGATTCTCCTCGGCGTGTTTGTCGGCGCGCTTTTCTTTGTGATTGAGCTTCGGCATCGTGCTGGCGCAGCGAAACATGGAGTCGAGAGCGGTTCGTTCTCAATGTTCGTGGCGAAAAATGTCGTCCTTACGGCGCTGATTGTGTTCTTCTGCTACCTGCTCGCATCCTATCGTGGCTTGCCTACCGTGCTCGTCATCATGGGTGTGCTGATTGGCGTGTACACGTTCATCATGAATCGCACGACCATCGGCCGTCGAATCTACGCGGTTGGCGGCAACGCGAAGGCTGCGCGGCTGTCGGGCGTCAGCGTTCCGGCAGTGAGCTTCCTGACCTTTGTGAACATGGGCATCCTTGCCGCGTTGGCAGGTCTGATTTTCGCCGCACGTCTGAATAGTGGAACGCCGAAGGCTGGCACCGGGTTCGAGCTCGACGTCATCGCAGCATGTTTCATCGGCGGTGCATCCGCCTCGGGTGGTGTCGGGAAGGTCGTCGGAGCGGTCGTGGGTGCCTTCATCATGGGCGTGATGAACAACGGTATGTCCATCATGGGCATCGGCGTGGACTATCAGCAGGTCATCAAAGGCATCGTTCTGCTCGCAGCCGTATTTGTTGACGTGTACAACAAGAACAAGGCTTGAGCTTCGGATTCCGGACGTGCAGCCAGACGGTGCGGACGAGAAGCCAATTTCAACGGCAGAGTGCCCGGCGGAGCCCAGGCAAAGCGTCTATCGATATGGATGCCCAAACGGATGGATCGCACGTGCATCATTAGTAAACATGGAATCGATATGATCAAGCACATCGTTATGTGGGATGTTCGCGGTGAGACGCCCGAGCAAAAGAAGAAAACGGCTCAACTGGTGAAGAGCGCCTTTGAAAGTCTCAGTGGAAAGATTCCGGGACTAAAGAAGCTCGAGGTCGGTATGGACCTGAGCGGCGTCGATTATGCCTGTGACGTCGTGCTCTACACGGAGTTTGAGGATTTTGAGTCGCTGGAGGCATACGCGTCCCATCCGGAGCATCTGCGTGTCAAGCAGGTGATTGGGGACAGTCGTATCGCGCGGCATCAGGTCGATTACATCTGAGTCGGCGAACGATAGGGAGCCTTATGTACCAATTTACCTATACGACGCCTGCCTCGCGGGTGGTGTTCGGCGCCGGCAGCATGAAGCTCATCCAGCAGGAAGTCGAAGCGCTGGGAGCTCGCAGGGCGCTGGTTCTGTGCACCCCCGAGCAGAGAGCGCAGGCCGAGATTGTTTCGGCCCTCCTCGGTCCGTCGAGTGCTGGCGTCTTTGACGGGGCGCAGATGCACGTTCCCATCGAAAACGCCCGCCGCGCGCGCGAGCACGCGAAGATGGTTGACGCTGATTGTGCGGTGGCCATCGGCGGAGGCTCGACGATTGGGCTCGGCAAGGCCATCGCACTAGAGTCGTCACTGCCGATTATCGCCATTCCAACGACGTACGCGGGTTCGGAAATGACGCCTATATACGGTATAACAGAGGCGGGCCTGAAGAAGACGGGGCGCGACGCAAAGGTCCTTCCGAAGACAGTTCTCTACGATCCGGAGCTTTCGGTCGGTTTGCCGGCTCATCTTTCGTTCGTGAGTGGCCTGAATGCGATTGCGCATGCAGCAGAGGGGTTGTATGCAAAGGATGGGAACCCCGTCATGTCGCTGATGGCAGAAGAGGGAATCCGCTCGCTCGCAAAAGGGCTCCGGGGTGTCAAGGCTGGCACCAGGGACAAGGGTGCACGCAGTGAGTGCCTCTACGGCGCCTGGCTATGTGGGATGGTTCTCGGCAACGTCGGTATGGCACTTCATCACAAACTTTGCCACACCCTCGGCGGAACCTTCAACCTGCCGCACGCGGAGACGCACGCAATTGTGCTTCCCCATGCTCTCGCCTACAACAGTGTTGTCGCAGATGAGGCAATGACGCGAATTGGTCGGGCACTGAATGTGGCCTCTGCCGCAGATGGCCTGTATGACCTGAGCCAGGAACTCGGCGTGCCTCGTGGGCTGAGTGAGATCGGCCTGCTTGAGAGCGACCTCGATCGTGCGTGCGATGTAGCAATGTCCAATCCCTACTGGAATCCGCGTCCCGTAGAGAAAGCGCCCCTTCGAGCATTGCTCCAGCGCGCCTGGGAGGGAAGTCGTCCCTGTCCTTGACGGAACGACTCGAGGCTTGGGCCACGGCGCAAACCTGCCGTCGACTTCGACGCGCGTGGCGAGATAGTCGTGAAAGATGCGTTTAGGGTGACAGCAGCATTTCCGCGTAGGGGTGGGAGCGAGGGATCAGATGTGTGCAGCTTGCACAGTAGGGGTTCATGTCCAATGACGATCTGGTCCAACCGGATGATCTGTCAGCGGCAGATCGGTAAACGGCGCCACTCACCTCTCATTCACTGCCGGAGTCCGGCCGGAGCCCCATATCGCGCGAGCGGTTTAGTCCCTTTGGGCGAAACCCGCCGTTACCGGAACGATATGTTGTAGGACCGGTATGGGTCAGACCGGCCACTAAGCGTCATTCGCCCGCCGCGTCTTTCGGACACTCAGGCGACGGCCGCGCCCAGCAAACGGCCATTCGACTGCCGGACACTCTCTGATCAACCGCGCGACCGGTCGGCAGCATCCATTGTGTGATGATATGAACTATCTCGCGACCACAGCGGCGTAGTCAATGACCAAGCTTGCCTTGGTTGGGCGAGCATACCGAGGAGGTGGTGAAGACACTGCAGACATGATCATACAAACAGGAGGCCGACGCCGGTTCGCACCGGTCTTGCTGAACGCGCCTCACCCTTTACTGTCACTGCCCTTCGTCCCCTGCGCGTGACTTAGAAAATCATCCTGAAGATGCTGATCGAGCCGCTTGAGATGCATCCGCATTTCGGCCGCAGCGGCGTCCGCGTTGCGCGCGCGCAGGTGACGCAGGACGTTGCGGCGGGTGGCAATTACGTCAGTGCGGGGCGTTGCACTGACTCTGAGCAGTAACGCACGGGTCAGCTCCGAGAGCGACTCGAGCAGCATTACCATGACCTGATTGTGGGTCGCCTGCGCGAGGACGCCGTAGAACTCCACGATGTAGGCGTCGCGCCGGCTGAAGTCGCCGCGCAGCGTGAGATCTTCGGTGCGGTCGATGTTCTGCTCGATGGCGTCGAAATCCGCCTCGGTGGCGCGCTCGCACGCGAGTCGGATCACCTGCTCGGTGAGAATCAGCCTCGCCTCCATCACGCTCGACGATGGAATCTTGCCCAGCATCACCATATCGCTCACCGCTTGCGTCACGGCGTGCGAATCGCGTTCTCGAATGAAAGCGCCTCCCCCCATCCCTTGCTGGCACTGTACCAGTCCTGCGTTTTCCAGACTGCGCATCGCCTCGCGAATCGCGGTGCGACTCACGCCCAACTGTTCGGCGAAGTCGCGCTCCGGGGGCAGGCGATCACCGGGCCGCAACACACCGAGCGCCACCTGCTCACGAATCTGCTCGCACACCTCCTCGAAGGCACGCTTCGTCTTGATCGCCCGATAGGTCGGCAACGTCTGGGCGTCGTCAGTCGTGTTGGCGGGGACCAGTTGGCGTCTTGCGTTCATGTGGATTCTCAACGATTAAAGGCTATAAGGTGTGACCATATACCACACTGATGGGGCGTCGTCTATTCGTAATTGTCGGCGGTATAAGGTATAACCTTATGAGCTATTATTCGTCCATCGACCGGTTTGACCGGTTCGAGAGGAGGGCCGCCAAATGCGGAGCACGGTTTGGCATGACGACAGGCGCCCAGAAAGAGACGGCCGACGCGTGCATGCGCCGGACCCATAGTGGGGAGACATAGGTGAAAAAGACATTCCTGTTTGCCGGGTTAATGGGGGCGGCGTCCCTCGTTCACGCGCAGTCGAGCGTGACGCTTTATGGCATCGTGGATGCCACGTTCGCGTACGTGAGCAGCGAGGCGAAGTCGGTCGCTACCAAGGGCTCGCGGGTGTTCCAGTTGAGCAACGGCGCGCAGGCATCCAGCCGTTGGGGGATCAAAGTCCAGGAGGACCTTGGCGGCGGGCTGAAGGCCATCGCGACCCTGGAGAACGGCTTTAGCGCGACGACCGGCTCGGCCTTGCAGGGCGGACGCCTGTTCGGCCGGCAGGCATTTGTCGGACTGGACAGTCCGGCCTACGGCCAACTGACCGTTGGCCGCCAGTACGAATTCGGCTTCCAGTTCGTCGGGGACATCACCGCAGCCCGAACCTTCGGCACGCAGTGGGGCGCGCACGTTGGCGACGCCGATAACCTCTACAGCACCTGGCGCTTCAACAACTCGGTCAAGTACGTCTCGCCGAACTATGCCGGCCTGACGCTTGGCGCGATCTACGGCTTCGCGAACCAGGCAAATACGGGCGGCGGCACCGGTTTCGGCAACAATCGCAGCTTCGCGCTGGGCGCACGCTACGAGCACGGGCCGGTCACGGCAGCACTGGCCTATACCGGGCTGGACACCCCATCGGCCGGTATCAGTGGCAACAACACCGGTGGCGCCGTGACTGACGCCGTGCCCAACACGGGCATTTTCTATCTCGCCTACGTGACGAAGCAGACCATCGTCAACAGCGGACTTCGCTACCGCTTCGGCGAGTTCGCGGTCGGTGGCGTCTACAGTCACGTCCGGCTCGACTATCTCGATCACACCAGCCTGCATCTCGACAACTACGAGCTTAACGGCACGTGGAGCCCGACGCCGGCACTGCTGCTCGGCATAGCCTACATCTACACCGACGGCAAGGCCAATGGCGGCAGCAGCATCCTGAACTTTGCCAGTGGCAACAAGCCTGCCTGGAACCAGTTCGAGGCAGGTGCGGTGTACTCGCTTTCCAAACGCACGAGCGTCTATGCGGCGGCCATTTACCAGAAGGCCAGCCGCGATGCGACCGAAGCCTCCCTCAACCTGGTGGGCGGACCCGCCGGTATCGGCACGAGCAAGCAGGTCGCCGTTCTCACCGGTCTCAAACACTTCTTCTGATCATGAAAAACGTAACAGTACTGATTGTCGGTGCCGGCCCCATTGGGTTGGCCCTCGCGGGCGATCTCGGCGAGCACGGCGTATCTTCGCTGTTGATCGAGCGCACCGACGGCGCGATCACCCAGGCCAAGATGGATATGGTGGGCATTCGCACCATGGAATATTGCCGCCGCTGGGGCATCGTGCCTTGGGTGCACGCGGCGGGCTATAACCGCGACTACCCGCAGGATTGTGCGTGGGTCACGAGCTTGACCGGTCACGAACTGGGCCGTGAGCCCTTTGCCCCGGTACGCGACGAAGCCAGGCCGCCACAGAGCCCGGAAAAGCGCGAGCGTTGCCCGCAGAACTTCTTCGACCCCGTACTGCGACGCTTTGCCGAGCGCTCGGGACACGCCGAGCTGCGCTACCGCACGCAGTTGATAAGCCTCGAGGAGCGCGAGGGTGCTGTGCTGGCTCGCGTCGCCAATGTCGATACCGGGGAAGAGGAGACGATCGAGTGCCGCTATCTCGTCGGCACGGACGGCGGGGCGAGCACGGTGCGCAAGTCGGTCGGCATTCCGATGATCGGCCCGGACGCGCTGACCTACACGACCAACGTCATCTTCCGCTGCGACGGGCTCGAAGTGCTGCACGACAAGAAGCCGGCGTACCGCTACATCTTCATCGGCAAGCAGGGCACATGGGCTACGCTCGTCGCGATCAACGGCCGGGACCAATGGCGCTTCTCGCTCATCGGCGATGCGAGCAAGCGGCAGTACACCGAGCCGGAATTGCGCGAAGCCATCGTGCAGGCCGTCGGCATCCCGTTCGACTTCGAGATCCTGTCGGTACTGCCGTGGGTGCGTCGTCAACTGGTCGCCGAACGCTATTCGACCCGTCGCGTCTTTATCGCTGGCGATGCGGCGCACTTGACTTCCCCGACCGGTGGCTTCGGCATGAACACCGGTATCCAGGATGCCGTCAACCTGTCGTGGAAGCTCGCGGCAACGCTTCAGGGGTGGGGAGGCGAGCACCTGCTGGCCACGTACGATCATGAGCAACGGCCCATTGGCGTGCGCAACGTCACGGAATCGACCGGTAATCTGAAACGCATGCTTGCGCCGCGTGTGAAAGAGCCGCCAGCCGAGCTTTTCGACGATTCGGAGGCCGGCGATCGCGCGCGCAAGGCATTCGGCGATGCGTACACCGATGCGATGAAGCGCGAGTGGTTCAGCATCGGCATTCACTTGGGTTATGTCTACGAAGGCTCGCCGATTGTCGTACCGGATGGCACGTCGTGCCCCGAAGATACGGTTTCCACTTACACGCAGACTGCGCGGCCCGGCTCACGCGCACCGCATGCCTGGTTGGGTGAGGGGCAATCGACGCTCGATCTGTTCGGCAAGACCTTCGTGCTGCTGCGTTTCGGCGCGCAGGCACCGTCCGGACAAGGGCTGATCGAGGCGGCCGGACGCGCCGGCGTGCCGTTGACGATGCACCTCATCGAGAACGACGAGGCTGCCCGGCTCTACGAGACGGCATTGGTACTTGTGCGTCCCGACGGGCAAGTATGCTGGCGCGGTAACGTCGAGCCTGCTGAGGCGAGCGAAATCATCGACGTCGTGCGTGGCGCTCACGCAGCAGTGGGTGGCGAGCGTGAGGCAGCGTAACGCGAGCGGCGCAAGGAATTCGAATTGAACGTCCACCAAAGACGCGGAGACAGACATGCAGCGGGAAATATTGAGCGAGATGGACACGCGGGCCCCTGCCGCGCGTTCGCTCAAGGCACGTGCGCGGGGCGTCGTGATCGGGGCAGGACTGAACCTGTTTCTCGGGACGGGGCAGGTCCTGCTGTTCAGCTTCGGTGTTTTCGTCAAACCGATTATCGAGAGTACCGGCTGGTCGCGGGCTGACGTCAGCGCCGCCGTCCTGTGGGGGCAATTGCTGGTGGCGCTTGCGTCGCCGTTGACGGGGCTCGCGGTCGACCGCTTCGGCGCACGGCGGGTTGCGCGTTTCGCCGGGCCGTCGCTGGGTGTAGGCGTGATGCTGGTCGGCCTGATGTCCAACAGCGCACAGAGCTTCGTGTTCTTCTTCGCACTGGCCTTCCTGTTCGGGGCTGCGCAGGTGCCGGTGCCCTATGTCAAGGCCGTTGCCAATTGGTACGACAAGCGTCTCGGACTGGCGCTCGGTTCGGCCATGATTCTCAGCGGCGTCGGCGTCGCGTTGTTCCCGCCCTTATCGGCCGCATTGATCGACGCCTTCGGATGGCGTAATGCCTACGTCGCGCTGGCCGTGATCGTCTGGGCCGTGAGCATTCCGTCGGTGGCGTTGCTGCTGCACGAGCCTCCCAAGGCAGTCGCGGCAGCCAGTGAGGGTAGTCGCGTCGTCCCGGGCGCTGGCAAGAACGAGGTGGCTGGCATGCGCTTGCGCCAGGCCGTCCGTACGCGGCCGTTCTGGCTGATCGCCATCGGCTTCTACTTGATCTCGATTGTCGTGGGGGCGGGCACGCACGTGCTGCCGATCATCCTGTCCGACTATGGACTCAAGACGCAACAGGGTTCATTCGTCATGACGATCGTCGGCGTCGCGATGATGGTCGCCCGGTTCGGCTTCGGCGCATTGCTCGACCGCTTCCGCGCGCCACGCCTGACGGGACTGGTGTTCTTCGGTGCCGCCGTCGGCTTCATCTGCCTTGCCGCCGGAATCTCCGCGATCACCGTGCCGGTGGCGGCCGTGCTGATCGGCATTGCCCTCGGTGCCGAGGTCGATGCGCTCGCTTACCTCGCCTCGCGGACCTTCGGACGGCGGCATCTGGGCTCGGTCTACGGCGCCCTGATGTTCTGTTTCAGCTTCGGACTGGGCTGCGGACCAGCGTTGTTCGGGCAGATCCACAAGCATACCGGTAGTTACCAGGACGCGTTCGTCATGGCCGCCGCCCTGGCGGTCGTGGCGACCTTGCTGGTGCTCGCCGTCAAGGATGCCGATCTCGATGGCGCGGCGGGAGGTGCCTGAATGAACAGAACACACGATATGCATGACGCGCAGGCGCGACGCGCACTGCAAGCGGATCTCGCCAAGTTCAACTATCGCGTTCACCAGCCGGACGATCCGCCGCTATTCACGCGAGCACCGGTGTCGGACATGCAGACCGTGCTCTGGCGTGGCGACGACATGCAGGCACTGCTCGCGCGACTGGGCGCCGAAATCAGCCTCGAGCCCGGCGGCCAGCGCCGCACGCTGCGTCTTCACAACCCGGGTCTGCCGTTCGGCACCACGCCGACGTTCTGGGCTTCGGTGCAGGTCATCCTGCCGGGCGAGGTCGCTACCGCGCATCGTCATACGGCCAATGCGTTTCGTTTCATCATGAAGGGCGGCGGCGCGACGACCACCGTCGACGGCGAGCGCTACACGATGAACGAAGGCGATCTGGTGCTGACACCGGGCATGATGTGGCATGACCACGAGTATCAAGGTGATGAGCCGATGGTCTGGCTGGACGTGCTCGATATCTCGCTGATGCGAAGCATGCATGCGACGTTCTTCGAGCCGGGTAGCGCCGCACAGCAAGCGGTCGACCGAATCCCCGACCGTTCTGCGCGCGCGTTCGGCAGCGGCCTGATGAGTCCGCCCGGCGCGCCGCGCCCCTATCCGCACAACCCGCTGCTCGCCTATCCGCAGGCGATGGCACGGGGCGCGCTACAGCAGGCGGCGGGGCTGGATCCAGACCCGTTCGACGACGTCGTTCTGGAGTACCGCGACCCGACCAATGGCGGTCCCGCGATGCGCACCATGGGCATGCAGTTGCAGACGCTCCGCCCGGGCTTTCACGGACTGGCGCGCCGGCATACAGGTAGCAAGCTCTACTACGTCGTGCAAGGCGAGGGCGCCACCATCGTGGCCGGCCGGCGCTATGACTGGCGTGCCGGCGATTTCCTTGCGATTCGTCCGTGGGACTGGCACGAGCACCTGAACGGGTCGGCATTGGAGGATGCCGTGCTGTTCCAGGTCAACGATGCGCCCGCCATGCGCGCGCTCGGCTTCTACTACGACGAATCGCATCCTTCTGGCCAACAACAAACCGCTTGATATCAACATGAAAATTGCATCGTTCAACGACTTCCGGGTGGGCATCGTCGACGGCTCCACGCTGTATGACATGACCGACGCGCTGCCGCGCTTTCTCGACATCATGCCGCGCCAGCGCGTCAACTTCCTGATCGCCCGATGGGACGAGTTCGGCCCGATATTGGCAGACTATCGGAAGACCGGGACGCAGATCGCACTCGACGCGGTCCGTTTGCGTTCGCCCAATCCTGCACCACAGCATGTGTTCGCCGCGCCCGCAAACTACCGCAAGCATATTGGCGAACTGGGGGAACGGTCGGTCACGACAGGTGGGCGCAGTGCGCGCGAACAGGGGTTCTTCCTCAAGGCGCCGGGCTCGCTCACCGGCGCCGGCGAGCCGATCGTGTTGCCGCGGGGTTCGGCGCGCCGCTTCGACCACGAGTCCGAACTGGCGGTCATCATCGGGCGAGAGGTGCGTAACGTGCATCGCAACGACGCGATGTCCTATGTGTTCGGGTACTCCTGTCTGATCGATGTGACGATGCGCATCGAGAAGGGCGTCGGCGAGGAGGAGCGTTCGATGCGCAAGTCGTTCGAGAGTTTTACACCCATGGGGCCGTATCTGGTAACGGCAGACGAGATTGCGCGGCCGGACGCGTTGCGCAATCGCCTCTGGGTCAACGACGAGATCCGGCATCAGGCCAACACCAGCGAAATGATCGTCGGCATAGCAGAGTTGATCGAGCTGGTGTCGTCCGTGCTGACGCTTCAGCCGGGTGATGTCATCGCCAGCGGCACGCCCGAAGGTGTCGGCCCGATCCAGCCTGGCGATGCCTTGCGCATCGAACTCGAAACGGTCGGCAGCATGTCCTTGCAGGTCAAGGAATGCGACGCGCGGGCACCGCGTCCGTTCTGACGTTGCCGGTATTGGCGCGACGAGCCACCGACGTGGAGCTGAATGCCGGGCTGAGTGATCGCGCAAGCGCGTGGACTCATCGCTGTCGATGCGAAATCAGGCAGCTTCTATGCTGCCGCGCATGTCAATCGAGGGAACACCATGAGGCGCATGATTGTCCGGCGATCGCCAGTTCACGGCAGGGGCGCGTTCGCAATGAAACCGCTCGCCGCGGGTGAGCGCGTGCTCAAGTACAAGGGTGAAATTACGTCATGACGCAATGCCGTGCGCCGTCACCAGCGCGAAGGCGTCGAAGGGCTTTGTCACATTATCGAGGTGTCGCTTAGAATCCTTGAGATGAAAATTTCAAACCGCTCTATCACGGACATCGCTTTTCAGCGGCGGTCATCAGTTGCGCCGTTCGCTGGTACTTTCGGTTTCAGTTGAGCTTGCGAGACATTGACGAGTTGCTGTTCGAGCGCGGCATCGTGGTGAGTTATGAAACCGTGCGCCGCTGGTGCGATAAATTCGGGACTGCGTTTGCGCATCGGGTCAAGGCTGTCCGGCGAAAACCGGGCAATACATGGCATCTCGATGAGTTGTTCGTGACGCTGCGCGGTGAACCTTATGTGCTGTGGCGGGCCGTCGACGAGCACGGCACCGAACTCGATGTCCTGCTGCAGACGCGGCGCGACACGGCCGCCGCCAAACAATTCTTCAGGCGCGTGCTTCGTTCGTGCCCGGTGCCGCGCAAGATCGTCACCGACCAGCTACGCAATTATCCAGCCGCGAAGGAAAGCTCGGTTCGTCACACTACCGCGACGCGATCAAATAACGTGACAAAGCCGTATTAGCTGATACTCGACGGTCAGCCAATATCAGTGGGACTAGAGCGACGCGTGTCGTCGCGTGCTCAAAGCCGCAAACGTCCAAGCGTTTGGGTCGAGATATTCGTAGCCCGCGGGTGCATGTTCCGCTTGCACTGGCAGCAAGCTGCCAGTGCAACCAGTATCAGCGAAGGCGGAACGGACTATCTTCGCAAGGTACTCACGAACGCTCTGTGCCGATCCACCGACGCCGGTGACATACCCCATGGCGCACTGCTGTTTGGGTGTATCGCTGCCCCCGGATGTTTCGGCTGTCGCGGCCGTGCTTGCGGTCGCGATGACCGCCGCGAGTGTCAATGCAAGGAGGTATCTCATGGCGCAAATCACGGTTGTCGGATCGAGGTGCTGGATTGTAATCGCATCTTGTCCAAGGGGTCTGAAAGCGAAGAACGGCTGGTCCACCCCGGAACCTGCCGGATGCCCTATGGAAGTATCTCGGCCGTTGCCGACGTTGGTGCGGGTCGGCTTCTACGTCAACAATGTGGCGGATTGCTGAGTGTGGCGACATCGAGCAGTCGAATGGCAGCTTCCTGCATCAGCGAGCTCACACTCCCGACCCTAAACGGTCCTTCAGAATTGCCAAAAGCGGTCGTTTCGACATGCTTGGCTAGCCTCGCGAGTGGTCCGTCGTCCGCACAACCACCCGTGCACCATTCTTATCCGTCAATGGAATCCGAAGTCGAACGCAAGCGACCATATCATTTTGCAATGATGGTGGAGTGCGCTACGGACTGACCTAACCGGGCCGCGCCAGCAATGACGCGCGCTGGGATCATGGAGTCGTCACCGGGCCAAGGACGACCAGTAAAGGACACGCCCCGCACGATGCGAACAGGGCTACGCGCACAACGAGCATACCCTGCTCAACGTGATAGGACAGTCTGTGTAACTGTTGCAACCGTATATCGCTCCAGTCAGACGCAGACCCGACAAAGTTGTAGGTATCATCGCGCCGGCCTGCAAGGAGGTCTCGAATCTCGGAGCCATCAAACCCGCCGAACTCAAGTTCACCGATTGCATAGCAATAGCCAATTTTTGCGATGCTGAGCGCGAAGGCAGTGTGATCCATGATCACCCGTGTGCCTACTGACCGGCGCTCAACAGAAAGTTTGACACCGAGATTGAGGATCTGTATGCGCAAAGTAGAAAGGCCTGAGCCCTGATTGGGGCCGACGAGCTTGCCCGGTATGGGTAGCACAAGCCATTCAAACTTCGGGGGGTACTGCGATAGTTCACATCGATATCGAACGTTGTATCCGCGATCGAGCTTGCATTGAGCGAGATGGGTGGGAGCTTCTTCGGTGGTTTGCTCTTTTTTCGTCTTCGTTTCAGTTCCAGTAGCAAACGTGGAACCAGAAAGTTTGTGTTTAATGCCTTTTGCTCGTAACGCTGACTTGCTCCACCGTTACACGTCTTACACGCGCCTTTTTCAAGAATGTAGCGGCCACTCAGTGCTAGCGGTATCACATGTTCGTCAGTCAGATCGTCAAGCTCAAACTCGTTCAGGCAATAGGCGCAACGCTCGGTGCTCGGATACGTCTTAGAGGGCATTTCAGTCGACGGCTTCATTGGGCGCTCCGGCATTAACTAGACCATTAGAAATGGGCATTAGGCATCACAGCGCCGACACCAGATGCGGCGCTCGAAGACGTGAGGGACGCGTAACAAAAATGAATCGGCAACCTGGCTTCTTCCAGGACGAACCGGCTCATCTTTCTATCTCGATTGTGGGCGATTTGTACTCTGGTGTCGAATGGCCGAAACTGGCCGAGGGCGTGTGGAAACTGCTTTTTGATGGCTGCAAGCGAGTTCGCCAGCCCGATCAATCGATTTTGGCAGATCGGGCGCGCGCTAGCGTAACGTATCAAGCGCAAAAAAGCCCCTCGGGGCCTTAGGTTTCAGCTCTTCTCATCGCCTTTATTGTCCCGGCAACCCCAAGTATTTTCATGACGCGCTTCAGGTTGTACGCCAATACTTGGAGACTCATTTCGGTGCTCACCCGTCCGAGCGTCCGGGTCAAGAAGTGTGTCGCACCCATCCAGTGCTTGAGGGTGCCGAATACATGCTCAACGGTGCTTCTTCGGATGGTCATTGCATCAGGCTTGCGGTCGAGTCGACGCTGCATGGCTTCGAGTACATGTTCGTGCTCCCATCGTCGGATGCGGCGATAGTCGCTGGGCGAACATCGATCCTTGAGATGGCAACGCGGGCATGCGCTGGGCCAGTACACGTTCAGATTCATGCCATTCTCAACGGTCTTGAATCGAAGAATTGCGCGCTCGCCGGCGGGGCATCGATACTCATCGTTCCTGGCAACGTAGATGAAGTCGCGTTTGGTAAAGAGCCCTTTCTTCCTCGACGCTGAGGTGAGTGGTTTCGGGACATACGTGGTGATCCCGGCCAGTTCACACGCGCGGATGTCCGGACCACTGAAGTAGCCGCGGTCAGCCAGCACCTTCAGCTTCAGCTTGCCCATCGCGCTCTTCGCCGACAGAGCCATCCTGCTGAGTTGGCCGTGGTCCCCTCCAATATTCGTCACCTCGTGTTCGACAATCAGATGATGCTTCGTATCCACGGCAGTCTGGACGTTGTAGCCGACGGTGCCGGTTCTCTTGCCACCGCTGGTCATGGACCGGGAATCCGGATCAGTAAGCGACAACTGTTTGTCCGGTTCCTTCTTCAGTTGCTCCCTGATCTGCTCGAGCTCACGCATCCGCTGACGTAAGAGCGCGATCTTCTCGTACAGGCGAACGGTCTTCACATCGAAGCCTGTCGGGCTGATCCGGTCTGCGGTTTCAATCATGTCGAGATATCGCTGAACGCTTTCCTCGATCTGCTGCTGACGCTTGTCGATCTTGCCTGCCGTGTAGTTCCTGTCACGGCTGTTCACAGCCTTGAACTTGCTGCCGTCGATTGCCACCATGTCGCCGGATAGCAGCTTCAGTCCGCGACATAGTTCGACGAAACGACGGCACACGTTGCGAATAGCCGGCCCGTTGTCGCGGCGAAAGTCGGCGATCGTCTTGAAGTCTGGCGCCAGACGTCCTGTCAGCCACATCAACTCCACATTGCGTTGGCATTCACGCTCAAGACGCCTGCTAGACGGCACCCGGTTCAAATACCCGTAGATATAGATCTTGAGCATTACGCCCGGATGATAGGACGGGCGGCCTGTGAGCGCCGGCGTGGTACCGTTGAAGCCGAGTTCCGCAAGGTTCAGTTCGTCGGCGAAGGCATCTATCACCCTTACTGGGTTATCCTGTCCGATGTAGTCATCGACGCATTCGGGAAGTAGTGCGACCTGTTTGCGGTCATCGCCTTCAACGAATCGCTTCATGAGTCACCCGGTCTCAATGCGTTGATTCAGTTTAGGCGATAAATGCGTTTTCACACGCCCTCGGCCGAGTGCTGCCTGACACCGCTGGCTTAACGCGCCCGAGTGTTGGCTCCGATCCCCTTGCGCGTCTGTTCACCCGGCGGACTGGGAATTGGTGCTGCAGCACATCGGAACGCGCGCAGCGTGGGTATCGCTACGCTGGCGCTCGCGGAATTCTCGCCTATCGCGCGCGCAATATTGGAAGAAGCGGAGTCGGATTAGGCGACCAAAGGTTCGACACTTTTTTCAAAGGTAGCGGCAACACCCGACGTCAAGATTGGCGCCTTATCTAGCGCAACCTTCGAACTCTTCCAACTCCACTGCTCTTCCATTCCCTACGCCGAACTCATCGACCTTATTACGGCCATCGAATATGAAGTAAAGTGTATTCGTCGATTTCGTGTTCGTAATGTAGATAAGCGGAAAACTCCCATAATAAGTCTTTGCTAGCCTGATTCTCGAGTCATAAAACGCCGACCGAACCTCCTGCATTCGACTTCCGATTTTCACTCCGCGAATGACACTATCTGGACCGGCGAAAATACGCGCCAATTTTCCAGCCTGGAATAGAAACTCGGGTTTGTCTGGATTATTCGGCAGGTGTGCAAAAAAGCAATCGCCTGAGGCATTATGTTCGAGCTTCAAGCCCGCTGCGGCATTTGCCGAGTCGAGCGACATTCCGAGCTGAATATTTCCGAGTCCGCTCCATGTAAGCGCCGATTTAGTGGGCGGGCTAGACGTGGCTATGGGTACGCTAGTCGGTGCCGCACGATCCGATGCGAGAGCGGCATATGTAATTATCTTGGTGCCGCCGTCGCAATGACCAACAATCGTCATGCCGTCCGAATCCCCATTTGTACGGACTTCGAGCCTGTAGCGGATCCCCTTAGAATCCAGGTCTGCCGCGATGCGAGTCTTGAGCGTTTCACACGAGAGCGAATCGGCTTGAACTTGCTGATGCGCAAGGCAGAAAAGTGCGCAGAAACATATATAAATGTGTTTCATATTTTGCCTTTCGTGAACTACCACCTTAGTCAACGATTGCAGCACTTATTGCGAAGCTGGTTTAGACAATTGATAACTCCTTTGCGAGCTCCATTGATGCACGAGCCAACTCAAGCCGCTCCGGCCGATCGCAGCTCGCTCCGTTGACCGTCAAACTCGACAAGGTGATCGGTTCTGAACCACGTCCCGGCGCGAGCCTGTGCGACCAACTGCCCCACCACACCACAAGGTAGCAAAGCAGCTCAGCGCGCGCTTCGTCATCGAGGCTGTGAGGGACCGGACATAGGTCGATCGGTGCCTGTGCGTAGACCATAGTTTACGCGACTCTTCCTGGCCTCATTGCGCTTCAAATTTGAGGCCGCCCACCCTCGACGCAACCCAAGGTTTGCTTAAGATTCGACGCGCTAGTATTTTATGTGCGAAGGGAGGTGACATGATCTCGGAAAGCGTGGAGACCTACCGTGGTATGAGGATATTCATGAACCTGACGAAAATGAAAGCTCGCTGGACTTGCAACATATGGTATGGAGCGCACAGACGGTGACACCAGCCTGTCGACACCGCCCAGATTGGAGAAAGCGGTTGCCAAGAGCGATACGGCCGCAATTAACCTTGGAATCGAAATGTTGCGCAAGGCAGAGGCGTTGATCGATGAATGGTACGAGAAGGGGAAACGCTGACGCTTGGATCACTCTTCCTGTCGTTCACTTGCATTTTTTGAGCAGGTGCAGGATTCCTTGGGTACCGGTCTCAACCGAATTAGTTTCGAAACACTAATTATTTCTTCATATCTAAAGGACGGCGATATGACTTCGAATTGTGTCGAGACATATCGCGGTTTCAGGATATACATGAGCCTTACGGAAACGGCAGTTCATTGGACCTGCGGCGTATGGTTTGAGCGCGAAGTCGATGACGGCAACAAGCCGACGCTGTCCCGATTCGAGAAAACAGTCGCCAAAGCCGATGCAGGCGTGCTTAACCTGGGTATGGAGCTGTTGCACAAGGCAGAACTGTTGATTGATGACTGGTACGAGAAAGCACATGGCTGAAGTCGCGCGGCAGTCCTCGTGCGCGTGGCGAAGCGTAGCCGCCACCGCGCGCTAGCCATCGCCTTTGCGAGTCCATCTGCCTGCCATAAATCACCATCCCAATAACGCAGTCTGATCTGCGATCCGATCAGCCAGTGACTTTCGTAAAAGCCTTTTCGCACAGGCTTGATCGTGGAAGGGAACCAGGGTGTTCTCTCATCCTGTTGGGTACCGCTCATCAGACGCTCCTCCCTGCACCCAACCAGAATAATACTTCCCACTATTGTCTCTCACCGAACTCACTACATGGTTGCCGTAACAAATGCTGTCGCAACAGGGCGAGGTCCAACTTCGTTAAGACACAATGACTTTCCGTGAGGCAGAGGCTGGCCCGCCGTGGAATCAGACGCGGGTTAGCGTTTCTGCCAGAGCCGCACGGTGTGGACGGCGCCACACCCGGCGATTTCCCCCACGGAGGCCAGCATGGAACACGATAGCACGCTGTACGTCGGCCTGGACGTTCACAAGGACTCGATCACGGTGGCCTATGCGCCCGGCACGGGCGAAGTCGACCTGCCCGGCAAGATCGGCACGACGAAGACGGATATCGATCGCCTGTGCAGGCGTCTTCAATCGAAAGCGCGACACGTACGCGTCGTCTACGAGGCGGGGCCATGTGGCTACGGCCTCTACCGGCAACTGGTCCAGAAGGGATTCGACTGCATGGTGTGCGCCCCGTCGCTGATTCCCAGAAAGCCCTGCGAGCGCGTCAAGACGGATCGACGCGATGCGGTCAAGCTTGTGCGGTCCCTACGGGCTGGCGACCTGTCAGCTGTGCACGTGCCGACCGTCGAGGACAAGGCATTTCGCGATCTTGCCCGTGCATGGATGACGGCCAAAGACGATTTGAGGCAGGCACGGCAGCGGCTCAAGTCGTTTCTGCTTGCACACGATGTACGCTATAGCAGTCACGCCGACTGGGGACCGGCTCACCGACACTGGGTGAGCCAGTATGCGTTCGAGAGCGAATGGCAACAATTCGCGTTTGAGGAACTTCGGCGCACGATTGAAGACCGGCTCGCGCAATGCCAGCGTGTTGACGTAGCCTTGCGTGAGGCAGTGATAAACTGGCGGTTCTATCCGGCCGTCCTGGGCCTGCAGGCCACGCGCGGTGTGCAGTTCATCACCGCCGTTGGAATGCTCGCCGAACTCGGAGATCTGTCGCGCTTTGACCATCCGCGTCAATTGATGGCATGGGTCGGCGTCACCCCGTCAGAGCGCTCATCGGGTGACAAGCGACGGCAGGGAAGCATCACCAAGACCGGCAATAGCTATGCAAGAAAGTTACTCGTCGAGGCTGCCTGGAGTTACCGGCACCCGGCACGTGTAAGTCCCGAAATTCAGCGTCGGCATGAAGGCATTCCCAAGGCCATCATCGATCGCGCGTGGGACGCGCAAGTTCGACTATGTCGGCGATACCGGAGGCTGGCCGCGCGTGGTAAGCATGCGAATACCGCGGCCGTGGCCATTGCCCGTGAACTGTCGGGTTTTATCTGGGGCATCGGGCGTCTGGCGATATCGCTCGCGTTACCTTCTAGCAGAGATGCGACCTGATTACAAAGCACCACGGCGCACACCCATAGATCCACGAGTTTCCTGAAGGCGGCGTAGCCCGGCTACTCGAGTAACCCGCGGCACAACCCCGCAACGGATATCACCCGACTTGCGGCTTAAGAATGCGGCAGGCTCATGAGACGGTCCACTGTAATGCGGTAACCAACCCGCGGATATCAGGATGATCCACCGTCGAGATTTACTGCCACGCCGCCCTCAGGGAGTTCATTCGCGCATGGGCACTGGACACCAAACATTCCGATTGACATGGAAAGTCATGTCAGGGTTATTCGACGCCTGCCTTCATTCACATGGCTGTGAGTGTGCCGCGGCGCGTGTGGGCAGGCGTCGAATAAGCCTTAACGGGAGTGTGAGTTCACTGGCGCAGAAAGCTGCCGCCCGGCTGGTCAACGCCGCCACCGTCGGCAATCCGCGACATTGCCGACGTAAAACCTAGCTTCCGCCAATGCCAGTAATGGCCGAACTGCAATTATGGGTTATCGGGCAGGTTTCTGATGTGGAACAGCCGTTCGGATAAAGGCCTCGTAGGATGGGCGGGCGGCAACAACTGGCGTGGTTTTGCCCGGTGAGAGTTGCGCCAGAAAAAGGCCGCACGAACCCGAACGTAGCGTCGTTTCGTGCGACCGGCCCCGGTGGCGCTAGATTTCAGTCTGCTCCGAAAATCTCAAGCGCGTCGTCGACTTCGATGCCAAGGTACCTGATTGTGCTTTCAACCTTGCTATGGCCGAGCAACAACTGGACGGCCCTGAGGTTCTTCGTGCGTTTGTAAATCAGGGTTGCCTTGGTACGGCGCATCGAATGTGTTCCGTAGACTGTCGGATCAAGTCCCGCCGCTGTTGCCCATCGACGTATCATCCGGGCGTATTGGCGCGTTGAAAGATGTGGGGACGCCGATAACCGACTTGGGAAGAGGTACTGATCCGGCCTCAGAGCAGCCTTCTCAAGCCACGCACGGACCGCCGACCGGGTTGGCTCGGTCAGTTCAAACTGGACGGGGCGCTGCGTTTTCGCTGAACGACCAGCGCCCGCGGCAGAACCTGATTGCCGTGAGTGACATCGCGGACTCGCAGACTGACCAGATCGCAACCGCGCAGCTTGCTGTCGATTGCAAGGTTGAACAAGGCGAGATCACGGACAACATGAGCGTTCTGAAGGTGGCTCCGGATGGCCCAAACGTCCCTGGGCCGCAGCGGTGGCTTCTGGCCGACCAGTTTGCCTTTGTTCCACGCCGCACGGGTTTGTTCGGTTTTCATGACAGACTCCCACAGTGATGATGGGAGTTAGATTGTGTTACCCGGCCTCGACGCCCGCTCTGGGCGGATTTGCCCGAGCTTCACACCTTGCGTGGCTGGGTGTTGCCTCTCACCGATCCGGCGAAACCTTCACCCGAACGGCTGGTCCACATCAGAAACCCGCCCGATGGCCTACAGGTACTTTTCGGCCTGAGCTGTCATTGGGATGGGCTGAGATCTACGTCAGCAATGTAGCAGATTGCTGACGGCGACAGCGTTAAGCAGGCGGACAGCAGCTTCCTGCATCGGCGAACTCACACTCGCCACCCACTTCTGCCGTTCGGACCAGCGCTACCGCGAGGACTGCTTCCAGGATGAAACGGTCGCTGGTATTTTCGAGTCGCAAGGCAGCAATCTGCAACGCGTACTGGAAGACATGTTCATCCCGTCCCCGAACAAGATCACCGCCGCGACTGCCCGGCGCGGCAGCGGTGCAATCGCCCAACAATCAACGCGACGGCGGTCGCCATGCGCACGCCGTCGCGCTGCAATGCGGCCATCGACTCGCGTGTCGCGGTCGAGCCTTTCGCCCGCGCGACAGCAATCACATAGGAAGCTCGTGGAGACCAGGGACGCTTCGACCGCTGTACCGTCGTGCTGCCTCATGTATTGGTGCCGGATGGCGCGCAGGCAGAGTCTGGAGGTGTATAGCGCGGTGCTGCTATTCAGCGGTGGCATAAGAGAGATGCTGGCTGCGATCGGCAAATCAACGAAAAGAGGCCAGAAAAAAGGCCTATTCGTGATGCAAACGCACGCACATGACCCATAGAATTTCGTTACGCACCGTCACGCGTCCGATACCTGTCGGATCGCTTTCTCACATCGGATTTCCGGTTAATTCAGCATGACACGGCTTGCACGGCACTACGTCCCAGAACAACCGCAGCACGTTATCTTGCAGGGGCTCACGGGGCCCGCATTCCTGGACGAAGGAGACTACCTGTACTTCCTCGCCTGCCTGGCAGACGCAGCGCGCGTCGCCGATCTGGCAGTCCACGCGTGGGTACTCATGCCTGACGCGGTACAGTTCCTCGTCACACCTTCATACGAGTCGAGCGTGGCCATCGCGATGCAGGCGGTCGGCCGTCGCTACGTCGAGACCTTCAACCGCCGCCATGGACGCCGCGGTTCGGTGTGGCGTGGCGGATACTGGGCAACAGTGATTGAGCCCGACCGGTATTTCCTGCTCGCGAGCCAGGTCATCGATCATGCGCCGGTGCGCAACCGCCTTGTGGCAGAGCCGGGAAACTACCAGTGGTCTAGCTTCACGCATCACATCGGGCTGCGTGTCGATAGCTTCATCAAGGACCATCCACTCTACCGGTCGCTCGGCAATACACCGTTCGAGCGCCACCAGGCTTACCGCGATTTGGGCGCACAACCCCTTGACGAACTCGAGGTCAATAACCTGATGCAGTCGACGCTCAACGGCTGGGTGCTCGGCAGCGCCGCGTATTGCGAGTGGGCGGCGCAGACAGCCAACCGGCGGTTGATGCCCCTGCTGCTGCGCGACCGGCCGCCCAAGGTTCGCACGACAGGCGTCCTCGCACACGTGGGCTAATCAAAAGAAAAACAAGCAAGGAAACCTTGCTTGTTTGAGAGATGCTACGCCAGGTCAGAGCGTTTCAATCCGCTCGGCCGGTGTCGCGAACCCACCCTGCCCATCGCGTTCATCCCCGAACGCGGTGGCTGCACTGGAATAGGCGGCCACGTCGACCTCCCCGCTCAAGACACTCGAACGCATCACGCGACAGTCGGCAACCTTGCCGTCGCGATCCTCGGGTTCGATCAAGACAACGAGATCTCGATTACGATGGAAAGTGTCAAAAAGACGGACGGACTACGGAAAGCGAATTTGTCGGACCGACGCAGACTTTCGGTCGCCGAAAAAATGGGCGTACTACTACACGTCTGTCGCGGGCACGGTTGCTGACATTCCAGTCGTCCCGGGGCTGGAATGCGCCAGCACGTAGTTTACCAGGGCCTTCAGCTTGGCAGGCTGCTGGCGTCTGCTCGGGTAGTACAGGTAGAACCCGGGGAAAGTCGGTGAGAAGCTCCTCAAGACGCGTTTCAACTTTCTGGCCCGGATGTGAGGAAGCGCGAGCTGCTCGAACGTGTACGCCAGTGCAATGCCATCCAGCGCAGCCTCAACCGAGAACAACGAGTCGCTGATCGTGAGATTGCCGCTGATCTCGTATTCGACGATGCGGCCGTCGACCTCGAGTTCCCACTTGTGAATGGCCCCGCTGCCGGAAAACCTGAACCGCACGCAGTTGTGATGGATCAGATCGGAGGGGTGCCGCGGCACGGGATGCTGCTTGAAGTAGCCAGGCGATCCGACGATGGATACGGCAACCGGGCCGCCGAGAGGCAGCGCGATCATATCCTTCTGAACACTCTCTCCCATTCGAATGCCGGCGTCGAACCCTCTTTCGACGATGTCCACGTAGCCCTCGTCATTCGTCAGCTCCACGTGGACGTCCGGATAGGCCTTCAGGAACCCGGCCAGCAGCGGCTGGAGGACCATCGCGGTCGAGATTCGCGCTGCGTTGATGCGCAGGACGCCCGATGGCCGGCCCTGAAGCTCATGAAGCTGCTCTCCGGCCTCCAGCACGTCGCTCAACGCCGGTCCAATCCGGGACAGGTATGCCTGTCCGGCTTCGGTGAGGCTGACGCTGCGCGTGTTCCGGTTGAGAAGCCTGACGCCGAGCCGGGCCTCCAGATGACGAATCGCCTGGCTGAGCGCGGAAGGAGAAACCTCGAGCGCTGCCGCGGCGGCAGAGAACCCGTGGTGCTCCGCGACCTTCCAGAATGCGAGCAGTCCATCAAGCTGATTGAGTCTCATACTTTGAAGAATATCTTCAAAGCGTGTTCAGTACCAGGGCGTTTTTCTTCTAGATCCATCGGCCTAGAGTGAAGGGCATTGAAAAGAACTGGGAGTTTGAGCCATGAGTAAAGTGTGGTTTATCACAGGTGCCGGCAGTGGTATCGGCGCTGGTACGGCCAGGGCCGCATTGAAGGCAGGTGATCGAGTCGTTGCCACAGGCAGGAACCTGGCCAAAGTGGGCAATGCCCTGCGCGACCTGGCCGGCGAGAACCTGGAGGTCCTCCCGCTGGACGTCTCCGACGAGGCCCAGGCAACGGCCGCGGTCGAACAGGCGCAAAAAAAGTTCGGTCGTATCGATGTAGTCGTGAGCAGTGCCGGCTACAGCCTGCTGGGCAATTTCGAGGAATTGGGAACGCAGGACATTCAACACCTGTTCGCGACGAACTTCTGGGGCGTGAGCAATGTGATGCGGGCAGCGCTGCCGGTCATGCGCAAGCAACGCTCCGGAAACATCATCAACGTCAGTTCCGTGGCGGGCGCTGTCGGTCTGACGCACTGCGGCGCCTACAGCGCGAGCAAGTTCGCCGTCGAGGGCCTTTCGCTCGCTGTGGCGGAGGAGGTCGGAAAGTTCGGCATCAAGATCACGGTGGTCGAGCCAGGATTCTTCCGCACGGATCTGCTGGACGCAGCTAACGCCAAATGGCCGGACAAGCGCATCGACGATTACGCAGCCGCCGAGGTCAGCGCCGAGGCGATGTGGTCTCCCTACGCCGGCAAGCAACCGGGCGATCCGGACAAGCTCGGCCAGGTCCTGGTAAAGCTTGTGGGCATGGATACTCCGCCCCTCGTGTTCGTGGCGGGAAGCGATGCACTGGCGGTGGTCGGGCCGGCAGTAGAGGCTCGATTGAAGGCAGTGCACGCCTTCGAGGCGCTTTCCAGGTCGACGGACGGCAGCTTCTGATCGCGAGGCGAGTCGCACTTGCCACGACACAGCTAACCTGCGAAGGACTAACCCATCATGAGCACGCTCCATGTCAACGGTGGTGAGCACACGGTCGACGTCGCCCCGGACACCCCCATTCTCTGGGCCTTGCGCGACACGCTGGGCATGACCGGCACGAAGTTCGGCTGCGGCGCCGCGCTGTGCGGCGCCTGCACCGTGCATCTGGACGGGCAGGCCATCCGCTCCTGCATTACGCCGATCTCGGTGGCCCAGGGCAAGCAGATCACTACCATCGAAGCCACCACCGATGGCAGCGACAAAGTCGGCGCCATCGTGCACGCAGCCTGGGTCAAGCACGACGTAGCCCAGTGTGGCTACTGCCAAAGCGGCCAGATCATGAGCGCCACGGCGTTCCTGAAGTCGTTGCCCCGCGGCAAGCAGCCTACCGCCACCGAGATCGACGCGGCCATGGCGGGCAACATTTGTCGCTGCGGCACCTATGCCCGCATCCGCGCCGCGGTGGCCGACGCCGCCAGGGCCCTGGCCTGAAGGAGCCACCATGTTGCCTGAATTCGACTACAGCGAAATGCCGCGCGCCCTGCAGCGCCTGCTGAGCGGGGGCCAAGCCGACGAAGCCGCCAGGATGCCGCGCCGCAGCTTCCTGAAGCTGGCGGGTGCCGGCGGTCTTGCGCTTGGCGTCTTTCCCTACCTGGCCATAGGACAAACCAGTAGCACGGCCCAGGCGGCCAGCGCCCTCAAGCCGACGCAACAGCCATCGGCCTTCGTGCAAATTGCTCCTGGTGGCGAGGTCACGGTGACCATCAACCGGCTGGAGTTCGGCCAGGGTGTGCAAACCGGCTTGCCGATGATCCTGGCAGAGGAGCTCGACGCGGACTGGAACCTGGTGCGCAGCCGGCAGGGCTCGAACGACTCCGCCTACGTCGACCCGCTCTTCGGCATTCACCTCACCGGCGGTTCCCAGTCGATCAAGAACAGCTTCACGCAGTACCGCGAGCTCGGCGCGCGTGCCCGGGCCATGCTGCTGTCCGCGGCGGCAGCGCGCTGGAACGTGGACGCGGCCATGCTACGCACGCAGGCTGGGACCGTGCTGGGCCCCGGTGGTCAGAAGCTGAGCTACGGCGAACTGGCCGAGGCCGCCATGGCCCTGCCTGTGCCCGAGAAGGTCACGCTGAAGAACCCCAAGGATTTCCGCATCATCGGCCGCCCCACCACGCGCCTGGATGCTCGGGCCAAGAGCAGTGGACATCAGGACTTCGGCATCGACACGCACCTGTCCGGCCAGCTCACCGCCGTGGTGGCGCATCCGCCTGTGTTCGGCGCGCGACTGACCACGGTAGACGACAGCGCCGCCCGCGCCATCAAGGGGGTTAAGGCTGTGCTGCGCGTGCCGCTGGATCGCGGTGGCGAAGGTGTAGCCGTGGTGGCCGGCGGCTATTGGCCGGCGAAGCAGGGGCGTGATGCGCTGAAGCTGCAGTGGGACACGGCCTCGGTCGAGAAGGTGGACAGCGCACGGTTGCTGGCCCAGTACCGCGAGCTGGCCATTCGCCCGGGTCCGCGCCAGCTCGACGCCGATATGACGCCGCTGACCGCTGCCCCGCATCAGCTGGAAGCCGAGTTCGTGTTCCCGTACCTGGCCCACGCGCCGATGGAGCCGCTGAACTGCACTGTCCAGCTCTCTGACGGGCGCGCCGAGCTATGGGTGGGCACCCAGTGCGCCGGTCTGGACGGTGTCGCGGCCGCGCGTGTGCTGGGTCTCAAGCCCGAGCAGGTGAAGGTGCACGTGCAGATGGCGGGCGGCGGATTCGGCCGGCGCTTCGTGGGTACGAGCGATTACGTGGTCGAAGCCTCCGAGGTGGCCAAGGCCGTCCGTTCTGCTGGCCTGAACGCGCCGGTGCGCACGCTCTGGAGCCGCGAGGACGACATCAAGGGCGGCTACTACCGCCCCATGCATCTGCACCGCGCACGCATCGGCTTCGACGTGCGCGGCAACGTGCTGGCCTGGGACCATGTCATTGTTGGCCAGTCCATTACCTCGGGCACGGTATTCGAAGAATTCCAGGTGAAGAACGGCATCGACGCCACGGCCACGGAGGGCATGCGTGGTCCTTACCCGTTGCCGATGCGCCTGACCGTGCACCACCCCACGCCCAACGTGCCAGTGCTGTGGTGGCGCAGCGTGGGTTCCACCCACACTGCGTTCGTGATGGAGACTTTGCTTGACGATATCGCACGCGCCACGAAGCAGGATCCGGTGGCTTACCGCATGCGCCTGTTCGGCGACAAGCATCCGCGCCACCGCGCTGCGCTGCAACTGGCGGTCGACAGGAGCGGCTATGGCAAGAAGCAATTGCCGACCAGCCGTGCCTGGGGCGTGGCCGTGCATGAGTCCTTCGACTCGGTGGTCGCCTACGTGGTGGTGGCCTCGGTGCGAGAGTCGCGTCTCGTGTTGCATAGTGTCACAGCCGGGGTGCATTGCAACCTGGCCGTGAACCCGCGCAGTGTGGAAGCCCAGGTGCAGGGCGCGGCGGTCATGGGGCTGTCTATGTGTCTGCCTGGCGCCGCCATCACATTGAAGGACGGCGAGGTGGAGCAGAGCAACTTCGGCGACTTCACCGTGGCCCGCATCACCGACATACCGGAGTTCGATGTCCACATCGTGCCCAGCGCCGATGCACCCACCGGCATGGGTGAACCCGGCCTGCCACCGCTGGCGCCGGCGTTTGCCAACGCCATCGCACGGCTGACCGGCAAGCCGCAGCGCCAGTTGCCGTTCAACCTGGCCTGACCCGACACAGTCAGCGGCGGGTATCCGCCCAGATGGAAGCATGATTCACGATATGTATCTGAAGCGGGTTAAAACGCCTGCCGGGCCACTATCCGTGGCGAGCAGGCCTTTACCACCAAGGCAGAGACGCGCTGCAAACTATGGAATTAATTTCTCGTATTTTAGGTCTTTGAAGGTACTAATTTGCAAGCAAAGCTCGGACTGTGATCGAGCAACATGATTGCACCTGCAGCCGATTCATGGAGTTCCTTCTTTACGGAACAATCGGCACCAAAGGCCGGGCGCCCGCATCGCCGATTCGGAGTGACGAAATGAAGGACCGCGTAAATGAACCAGTCAGTGCCCGCTACCGTTCGGTGTTTCGACTGGGCCTGTTTGACGGAAAAGTTGTGATGGTAACCGGTGCTGGAAGTGGCCTTGGTCGCTGCACGGCGCATGAGCTTACCTCGCTGGGCGCGACACTGATCATGGTCGGACGGAATCCGGACAAACTGACTGTGGTTCGTGACGAGCTTAATGTGGACTATCCGGAAAGTGCGGACCGAATCGGCTTATATTCTTGCGATATTCGCGATGAAGCCAGCGTGAAACAGACGGTTGCGGCGGCTCTCGCGGACTTCGGTCGCATCGATGGCCTGTTTAACTGTGCCGGCGGACAATTCCCGGCAAAGCTGGAAAGAATCTCACTGAATGGCTGGGACGCTGTAGTGCGTAACAACTTGCACGGGACATTCCTCATGTCGCGCGAGTGCTTTAGCCAATGGATGGCGGGGCACGGTGGCGCGATCGTGAATATGCTCGCGGATATTTGGGGGGGCATGCCCGGGATGGGTCATTCGGGTGCCGCACGGGCGGGTGTTTGGAATTTGACCGAGACGGCAGCCTGTGAATGGGGGCATGCCGGCGTTCGGGTGAACGCCGTGGCGCCGGGATGGATCGCCTCCGCAGGCATGGACAGCTATAACGAAGAATACCAGGCACTGCTTCGCCAATTGAAGCATAAAGTGCCGCTTCAACGTTTTGGTACCGAATCTGAGCTCGCGAGCGCTGCGGTTTTCCTACTCTCGGAGGCATCGGCCTTCATTAACGGTACAGTGATCCGCGTGGACGGCGGGGTTCCCAACGCCCGACATTCCTGGCCGCTCGCCAACGCTGAGCGAATCACCGAATATAACGGGTTCCCTCGCTACGAGCCGCCTAAAGGGCTCCAGGACTAGCACAGAGGTACTTTGGTGGTTGGGGGCGGAGATGAAGCTAGAAGGACAGACGTACGAGAGTGTTACAGCGGACTTTGCCTGAAATATCCACGCGAAGTCAGATAGACATCCAATTGTTCCAATACGGCCTATCACTATTAAAACCCACAAAAGAAAACGCCCGCGTTCTCATCGCAGGCGTTTCCGTGGCCCCGCTACCGCGTCCCCATGGACGATTTCCCGTCCGTTGCTAGATTCAGGACCGGCTTCCGCGCGGCTCTCTTCCAGTATAGGGCACGGATCAGGATATCCAAGCTCGCCTTTCGCCAGCCGCCCGTGCGGTCGCGATCCGCTTGCAGCGATATCAGCCGGCCAGACCTCCGGGGCATGCCTCATGCGTCACGTATCGCTGCCAGGTTGCGAAAGGCAAGCCCGCGTTGGCACTGGATCGCTCCGATCGTAGGCGCGTTGACATTTTGGGCCTTCGGCCTTCCCGACTATCGCGACCGTTTGCGCAATGCCGACCTTTCACCCCAGTGGCAGACACGCTACACCGACCTGGTTGGTCATCTTAAAAGAAACATCTCTGTAGTTCGAACCGATACGTTATGGGCGGCGGGGTTGCACGACGCCAATGTAGATTTTGATGTTCCTGCTTTCCCGTACTGCGCACCTTCGGGAACCGTGGGCGGCGCTGATACGATCTACGCATCCACCTTTTCGCTCTGGGATCCGACTAACAAGGAGATTCTCCACGAGGACAGAAAATATTATGTTCTTGCAGTTCCGTTACCGGCGCCCGGACGATACTCCATAGCCGTGTGGCAGCCATAACATATGGGAGGGGCCCGCTTATCCAGTCAAGGCGGACGCACACGTCTAATGCTGGGACCGGACACCATCTGAGCCAGCGCCCCGAACGCCTTCCGGATATGCACAACATCCATACACCGGCAAATCCGGGACGATTTTGGCGATTGACGAAGCCCGGTTTCCGCTCGGCGGCCGAGTCTGTCCCGGTGAGGTAACAGCCGAAAACATTGGGGACATCATGATGGATCTGTTGCAGGCTTTTGTGGAAGTGGATCTGTTGGAAGAAACGCGCGCAGCCGCCATTCGCATCTTCCGCTCGCTGCCACGAGATGAGACGACGTTGGAACGTTTCGCCCAGACCGGTCGTGACGAACCTCTGCTACGCAGTCTTGCCGATGCCTTGAGCAAGCAACTTGCTCAGAGCACCGTCCAGGACTTCACCGCTCTGTCGTCAAGGTTCCGCCCTCGACCGACCCCGTCTGTGTCTTCTCCACACGTTCAATCTGCACGCGCATCGACCGCGCGTCTGGCAAACCCAGGGCTTCCGCCGCAGCGTAAGAGAGATCGATAATCCGGCCTTTGACGTATGGTCCCCGATCGTTGATGCGAACGGCAACCGACTTTCCGGTAGCCGACGATCTGACGCGCACATAGCTGCCGAGCGGTAATGTTCGATGGGCGGCAGTCAAGGCGCCGCCATCGTAGCGTTCTCCGTTTGCGGTCAGATGTCCCTGGAACGTTGCCGAATACCATGACGCCTCGCCGGATTGCAACATCTCGTGCTCGTGCCGAGGGCGACAGGAATCAGCTCTGCACGCAGCATACCTGGACGGAATCTGTCCGCAAGCAGTGAACAAAGCGCAGATTCCCAATATTCCCAAATAGCGAAGTGATAGCACCATAGACCACCCGTCAGTCAATGAGACGTGGTTCTAACGGTCTCCAAAAGTTCGCGTTGGCGGCGTGCCCGGGTTACGTAACACCTTAACAATATTCTAGGTGACACGCGACGCCCCTGAAAGTCCGACCCTCATTTCGTTGCAGGGGGCGTCGATCCGATTGGCACAGGCCTTTAGATGCGTATTGGCGTCGTCGCATATGGTCCAACATGTATTGCCGACAGCAAATTCCTTTGCCTCTCAGATCTAAATCCCATCTCGACTTAATTCGGCATTCGTCGGTCTGCTCGGACATTTCGAGTGCAACATCGACATCGATACCCAGGTACCGGACCGTGCTCTCCAACCGGGAATGACCAAGCAAGAGTTGCACCGCCCGCAGATTTTTCGTGCGCCGGTAGATCGGCGAAGCCTTCGTGCGCCGCATGGTATGCGTACCGTATGCCGTATCGCCGAGCCCGATCGTGGCGACCCTTCGATGCACGATGCGGGCGTACTGGCGTGTCGAAAGATGCGGTGACCCGCCAGGCGGCTCGGAAGCGAACAGGAGGATGTTCCAGGCTGCCAGGGCACCATCAGCGGATGGGGCTGATGTCAAACAGGCTGCGCGACCAGTCGTCATTTGAACCGCACACGGTGCGATCTGCGTCTCACCGGTCAACGTCGGCGCAGCAGGAACGAAAGACCGAACGTGCCTTCCGGCGGCAGTCAGTGCCGTAATGGGGCGGTATTCCCTCGTTTCTCATTGCGGATGTTCGCGCAGTGAGGAACTTCAAACATACATGTCGTTGGCTTTGAGTCGAGCATCGCTGCCATGACTCACTCTATCTTTTCCGGCTCCGCCCGAACCTTGTCCTCGATCGCACTAACGCAGTTCGTGAACTGGGTGCGAAGCCCTGTAGAGTTGACGATCGGAGGAGCGAGGCCGTCCGATGTGACGGTCCATCCGCTGGACGTACGGACGACATCGAGATCGAAGGACTCGGCCGACTTGCTCTCCAGGATCACGGACTCACGAAAATGACCGCTCGCTGAACGGATGATCGCCTGGCATCCCTGCTGGAGCCGGGCTGGGGGATGAGCGTACCCACCGACTGGGCCGCCGCTATCAGGGGCTGCGCTGTACATCCGGAACGACTCGAACTGTGGTGGCATCCCGGCAGCGACAAACTTGACGTCGGAATCTGAAACGCCGTCGCTGCATCCGGCGAGGACACCGACCAAGGCCGCCAGCGCGATGAGGTTGAAAATGTCCCAGAAGGTGCGCACGTAGCGCGTGCGTCGCATGGTTGCTTCTGCGACTCGCCGGCAAGGAACGAAAGGGTTGCCTACCGGTTCCTTGTATTCAGGGGTGTCGGGAGAGAGCGCTGTAGACGACTCCTTCCTCAACTCGTCTACGGTCGGCATGGTGGCATATTTCCGTTGTAGCATCGGCTCATTCAAGTATTGAGTTATAGACATCGTCGTCTGCTCAGGGAGGTCAGCCCATCAAATCCTCCAGAAGACGCCTGATTGCGCAATCCGCGGCGGGTACAGATTCAGCGATTCAAACCATTCGCCCCACGGTCTCAATTCGGAGGCGAGTCCATCTTGACCCACTTTTCGTTCGACAGCACTGCTCAGGATGTTCACGCGGTGAGGCATGTCAGACATACATATCGTCAGCGTTGTCACCAGGCGCTATCTCGCCGCTTCCGGCAAGGTCGCGTACGACCTGCAGAACTTTTGCGCTGCTGTGCTTCGCCTTCCGATAGGCGCACCGGGCCGCGTGTGCCCATATCTTCGGAAAACAGTTCAGCCGCACGTTGCGACATATTCGCCATGAATTTCTGACGCAACTTGGGCGGCCCGACCGTCAGTGCGATGACCAGTGTCTCCGTGCCAACTTCCCTGAGCAGCAGCCGTATCGCGCGATCATCAAGTTCGACCAGTTTCTCGAACGTGAACATCTCGTCGAACATGATGATTTCCGATAGCTCAGCAGGCGCGTTCGTCGTTAGTGCACCCACAGACACTGCAGACAATCAGACGACGCGACAGTGTCTGACATCGCGCAACGTTGTCTGCGAATTTCTGGCGCGTGACACGCGCCGCAATTGATGCGACTGCGGCGGAGGTCTTCGGCGGAATCGATGCGCTTGCCGCAACGGCAATCGGTTTCAAAGAACCCTAAACCCGTCAGTCATGGTTGATACCTCAAAGACTTTCCGCTCGGGTTATCGTGGACCGCAGCAGACACCTCATTCGGGAGATGTCAGTGGCTTTTTCCATCATCCTTCGCGACGTCATGGCGCTCATGCATCTGCTGGGGCACAACACGCTACATGTGGCGCACCATCCGCTACAGGTAATTTAGCCACACCACCATCAGGACGTAGCTGAGGACGAAGAGCCAGCTCAGAGTGCGATTAGGCCATGGCGACATCGGCTTTCTCCATCGATACCGGGTGGTGAGTACGTGCGCTCATTTCGCGCTGTCACGCCGGCTCGGCAGCAGTCCACTGCGTCCAGCGGCTTTGTCCATCTGCGTCGGTGACGCGCAAGGCGCGGGAGCCGTCGGTGAACGTCAGGCATTCAACGCGAAGACGCCGGTCTGCGTCAGTACCATGTGCGTGGACATCACCGCCTTCATGCCTGAAATGCAGCTTGCCTTCCTGCAAGAGGTCCAGCGATGACTGATCTCCTGGGTATGCACGTTTACGGTCCCACCGGTTCAGGAGCGTCGCGGCAATTTCGGCGTCGAACATGTTGAAATTTCCTCAGCGGGCAGATAAGGATGTCAGCCCGAAGCCTATAGAAGTGTGTCTTGGCCGCCTTGAAACGCGCGATCGCGCCCGGGTATCGACGCTCTGCTCGTTCGATGCGCCTGGTGCAACAACCATACGTCGAATCCCTTGATCGCGGTCAAACAGACGAGGTTTGGGAGCAATGGCAGCCACAGTCTTTGGGCAAACGTTTGCTTTTCCATCTTCGACCCGCCGTCACGGTATGAATGAAGTCAACATGTATTACGGCGTCCATTCCGATATTTTGACAGGGGTAAACCCTGTGCCAGCATGCCATCCGCATGGGAGCCCAGACCGTGCAGGTCTATTTCTGAACCGCATGCGCTTCGCTGGCGTAAGAAGACGCCGCGGGCCCAGGCAACTTACTCGACCGGCAACATCGGGGTCCACTCATGCTCAACACCCACACTTCCACTGCGGCGGCTGCAACGTCATCCCGTGCCGCCCCTTGTACGCGGCCACCGCAGGCGAGGTCCATCCCTCCAGCATCTGCGGAGACTCCTTCATAAGACATACGGACAGGCTGCGCTTGTTACGCGCTGTTGCCTGTTTGAGCGGTGGCCTGAATCGATGAATGAAGCTGGAATGAGGAACAACGAATCAAAGGTAATCGAGTAGCGCGTGTTCCGATTGCTTCAGATAATCGGCGAGCGCGGCGCTGGCTTCAGCGGTGCGCCCGCTCGCGATCAGCTCCAGAATCTGCTGATCCTTCGCAATCCAGGGACGCTGGAAGCGCCGCTCGTCAGGGGCGGAGGCGAACACGAGACGCAGTTGCGCCAGAATCGTTGTGAAGAACGTGTCGAACAGCGGGCTGCCGAGCAACTGCACGATGCGCCGGTGAAACAGCAGGCTGTAGGTGCCGACGCTGCGCCAGTCGCCTTCGTCCGCGGCCGCTTGCGCGTGCACGACTGCGTCGCGCATCGCCGCGATTTCATCTTCCTCGATCGGGTCCTCGCGCAAGAGGGCTTGCAGTTCGAGCGCGCGCCGCACCCGATAGATGCCGCGCACATCGTGGCGCTTCAGGGTGCGCACGATCACGCCACGATGCCGGTAATGCACCGCGAGCCCTTCGCGGCACAAGAGACGCAGCGCTTCCCGCAACGTGTTGCGCGAGACGTCGTGCGCCTGGGTCAGATCGTTCTCGACGAGTGCGGTGCACGGTGGTAATTTCCCTTCAATGAATGGAGTGTGAGCTTGAACGCTTGCGACCAGGATCCTCAAATGATCGCGCCGGGATGCGAGCGCGGGAGCCGATGGAAGACCAGTGGGGCGCTGCCCAATGGCCGCCAGTATGATATCGAATCACTGAACACCGTTCGCGAACGTCGGGTTTGTGGGTGCAACGGTCATAGAACTATCGCCGCATCATCCCAGAACATCCTCAACAAAGCCCTGGTTCGGCTTGTCTACGCTTGTGCCATCGAGCATTGATCGGAGCCTTGCCCCGATCAGTGTCTTCGCCTCGTCGATGATATTGTCGATAAGTGCTTTTACGGTCGGAACATCGTGAATCAAGCCGGCAACCATGCCGCAGCTCCAGGCGCCGGAATCCAACAAGCCGTTGCGCATTACTTTAGGATAAACACCCGCCACCTGGTCAATGATGTCTTCGATACGAAGATTGTTTCCCTTCTCGCGTTCAATCTCCAGAAGACGTTCCACACCTGCATTGTTGAGCACACGCTCAGTATTTCGCAGACCACGCATGATCAGCCGCGTGTCCAACTCGGATGAGGTAACAATCGCCATTTTCACGTTCTCATGGACCGGCGCTTCTTGCGTAGCAACGAATCGTGTGCCCATGCTGATGCCTTCAGAGCCCAGCGCGAGCGCAGCCACCAAACTGCGTCCGTTAGCCATGCCACCGGAAGCAATGATTGGAATAGCCAACTCGTCTGCCGCACGTGGCAGCAAGATCATATTCGGGCGGTTTCAAAGGGGAAGCGCAACAGGGGGTTAATGAACGGAAGCTGAAGTGATCGAAGCGGTTTTGAGCATACGTTCGAAGACCTCGAATGGG